>NZ_BAAHBH010000002.1:0-883890 GCF_054776815.1 Spirosoma gilvum
TTAGGTTTATGTTCAGCCAAGTTGGTACAGGTATAGTTAAAAGGCGTACTGATCAAGTATTCGATGTATTCCTGCTTAGCTATCATGCTGTGAAGTTGCCATTTTTACTCTTTAAGCGAAAGTCCTATAATCAAATCGTATGGAAACCTTATTGAAAAACTGGGATGTGATGCGGATTGTCCGGTTAGTAGCCGGAAGCCTCATTATCTGGAGTGCCATTACCGACCATCAGCCTCTGCTTGGCCTTATGGGCGGTATACTGCTGCTGCAAAGCCTGCTAAACGTGGGCTGTGGAGTGGCTGGCTGCGGCCTTCCCCGACAAATGCACACGACCAAAGTCAATTCTGCCGAAACCCCGGACGAAATACCGTATGAAGAAGTACGTTAACCGATGGCAATGGATCGGTGCTTTGCTGGGTGCTGTGGGTGGGTTCGTGTACTGGCGCGAGGTCGGTTGCCTGACTGGTCATTGCCCCATTCAGTCGCACTGGCAGTCCATGACCATCTGGGGTGCAACCACCGGCTTTTTGCTGGGCGACATGCTTCATCAACTCGGTCAAAAACTAATGAACATCGATGGAAACCCACAAAAAAGAAACGTTTAACGACATTATCAGGGGCAATACGCCCGTACTGGTGGATTTCTCAGCCGAATGGTGCGGTCCCTGTAAGATGATGGTCCCAATACTGAAAGAGTTTGCCGGGCACATGGGCGATCGGGTTCGTATCCTGAAAATCGACGTCGATCAAAGTCCAGCCGTTGCCAGTGCGTACCGGATTCAGGGTGTACCGACGCTGATTCTGTTTCAAAAAGGACAGATCGTTTGGCGGCAATCGGGTGTTGTGCAGGCTCGGCAACTGGAATACGTAGTGAATCAACTCGAAACAAATCATGCATAACCAGGCGTTTGTGAATGCGCGAAGGAGCGTACCATAACGGCGGCTGATGGCCCGAAAAAAGTAATTATTACCTACCTTTCTTAACCTAAACGAAGACGACGCCACGGGATTAGCCTGTGGCGTTCGTGTTGATATTGATAACGAATGAGCCAATACGCGAAGAAAGGTCCTGTGTGACTATTGTTACGGAGTTTGCCCTTTCAGAGTTGGACTTTTGCCTGCACTTCATTATTCGGTAGGAAGTCGCCCAGGGGCAAAGTCCATCGGATTGTTTTTCAGTTTGTTTCGCCCGATGAAGATTCTCAGCAAGCGCTGATCAGTTTGTGGAAACGGTTTCCGTGGCCATCATCGAACTGATTCTGAAACAGGAGCAGGGCTGAGCCTATATCACAAAGCCGGTTTGTAAAGGTCTGTAAGGTTAGTTTTAGCGATTCATACGAAAACGCTGGACTATCTTTTTTAACCAGTCTGGCAGATGAACCCGCCACCGGATTACTGGAGAAGCTATTGCGTTGAACTCCTGGCCTGTTTTGGTCGGTATTGCACTGGATTTGGGTACGGTAAGCACCTGTGACGCATACAGACTACGATGACCGGACATCAGAAAGCTAATAACGCAGGATACGGCGGCATAAGGAGCAACTTCGGCCCCAAACAGTTCGATCGCTAAGATACTACAGGCAATGGGCGTATTAGCTGCTCCTGCCAGCAGACTGACAAAACCAATGGCAGCAAATGTTGAGTGGTCGGCACCAACCAGATCGGCGTAGAAACTGCCCGCCGTGGCTCCGATGAATAAAGTAGGCGTAATAATACTGCCACTCCGGCTGATGCTCAGGGTAATAACGGTAAAGAGCGCTTTCAGCAGAAACGTGTAAGGTCTGACCGGATGCCCTTCAATGGCATTTTCCATCAAGTTCAGCCCCAGCCCCAGGTAATCGCGGGAAAATAAAAGCGTCAGCCCGACCAGTGCCATACCACCTAATAGCCCTTTCCACGGACGCCAGATCGGAATGGAACTTACTGCCGACGTACTGGACTGGATAGCCCGGATCAGCCCGTAGGCACATAGCCCAAAGATGATACCTCCACCCAGCAGTTGCAGAAAGAAACCCCGCCCAAAAGCTGGAACGAACTGAAGCGGGTAGTAAAAAAAGGTGACGCCCAACGCCGAAGAAATCTGATACGCCGTGATAGAGGCCACGAAAGCAGGCAGCAGCACATCGTAAAGAATAACCCCAGCGGCCAGCACCTCAATGCCAAACAACGCACCCGCCACGGGCGCACCGAATACGCAGGAGAAACCGGCACAAAAGCCACATAATGCCATTTTTCGGCGGTCGATATCGTCGACCCGGAATAGATTGGCGCAGAGGCTACCCAGACCCGCCCCGATCTGGGCACAGGGACTCTCTTTACCCGCCGAGCCACCCGTAGCCAGAATCAGAATGACGTTGATGACTTTGGTGGGGACGAAACTTGCTTCCATTTTACCAAAATTTCGGTTGATGGCCGCAATCAGGGCATCGGTACCGACGTGCTGCTTCAAGACGAACTGACTGAGCAGGTTAGCCACAAAAAAACTGAGGGGGAGCCAGTAAAACACATGCTGGTAGTGGTTGCTTTGCTCAATCACATAATGAATGAACAGGATAAAACCCGATGCGGCCAAACCGGTCAGACAGCCGATCAGTACCGACAGAATGACCCATTTAAGGACACTAAACAACAGGACCAGTTCTTCATGAATGCGCATGGTCATTTAACCCGTTAATGGCTTAGGTGTTAGAACAAGCTGACGATAATCATGTGGTCTTTGTAACATACATCACAGAAGCGGCCTCGTCTTTCAGCCAATTTTGATGTACCCATTTAATCGTCAAAACACCATGAACGTAGAGCAAATTTATACCGGCTGTCTGGCTGAGGCTGCATATTACATTGAGAGTGAAGGCGAAGCTGCCATCATTGATCCACTTCGCGAAACAAAGCCCTATATCGAGCGGGTGTCTGCTACTGGCACCACGATTAAGTACATTTTTGAAACCCATTTCCATGCCGACTTCGTATCGGGGCACCTCGATCTGTCGGCCAAGACTGGCGCTACCATCGTATTCGGCCCAACGGCACAGCCCGGCTATACGGCGCATGTGGCAAAAGATGGCGAAGAGTTCCCGTTGGGCAAGGTGAAAATCCGGGTGTTGCACACGCCAGGGCATACAATGGAGTCGTCGACGTTTCTACTGATTGACGAAAACGGCAAAGAAACCGCCATCTTCACGGGCGACACCTTGTTCATTGGCGATGTCGGTCGCCCCGATCTGGCCGTGAAGACCGACCTGACCCGCGAAGACCTGGCCGGTTATCTGTACGACAGCCTGCATACGAAAATCTTACCCTTGCCTGACGATGTGATCGTTTACCCAGGACATGGAGCTGGTTCGGCCTGTGGCAAAAACATGAGTAAGGAAACGACCGACACGCTGGGCAATCAGAAACGATTCAACTACGCCCTACGCGCCCGCTCGAAAGAGGAGTTTGTGAAAGAAGTTACTACCGGGCTGATGCCACCTCCGCAGTACTTTCCAAAAAATGCGGTACTCAACAAAATGGGTTATGAGCGAGTCGATGATGTGATCCAGCAGGGAACTCAAGTACTGTCGCCAGCCGCATTCGAAGCTGCTGCCAATGAAGTTGGGGCTTTGATGCTGGATGTGCGTACGGCCCAGGAGTTTGCGAAAGGTTTTATTCCTAACTCGATCAATATTGGTCTGGAAGGGCAGTTTGCCGGTTGGGTCGGTACGCTGGTGCCTGATCTGAAACAACCCATCTTACTCATTACACCCGAATGGAAAGCCGAAGAGGCTGTTTTGCGACTGGCCCGTGTTGGTTACGATAATTGCCTTGGTTACTTGCAGGGTGGATTTACTGCCTGGCAGTCAGAAGGCTGTGAAGTCGATACGGTTACATCCATTTCGGCCGAAACCTTTGCCGAACGCTATGAACAGAACCCCGACTTACCTGTGCTTGACGTCCGACGCAAGAGCGAGTTCGATTCAGAGCATATTGTAGGTGCCGAGAACCTGCCGCTGGATTATCTGAACGACAACATGGCCCTGATCGACCGCAGCAAAACCTATTTCGTTCACTGTGCCGGTGGTTATCGTTCGATGGTGGCCATCTCGATCCTGAAAGCGCGAGGATTTACGAATCTGATCGACGTAGCGGGTGGGTTTGCGGCTATCAAAAAAGCAGGTAGACTCCCGCTGACCGATTACGTTTGCCCGACAACACTTCTCTGATACATCTCTCATAACCGTGAGCCTGTTGTATAAGGCAGGCTTACTTTTCCTCTATTTATCCTTATGGAAGCACATGAATACAACGTAAACCTCGACTGGCAGTATGCTCGTCTGGGTCGACTCAGTTCGCACGATTTGAACGAAACGATTGAAGTAGCGACTCCCCCCGAATTTCCAAAGGGAATGCCGGGAGTATGGTCGCCCGAGCATCTACTGATAGCGGCCGTTTCAAGCTGTTTTATGACAACGTTTCTGGCCGTTGCCGAAAATTCAAAATTGAACTTTGAGGACTTTAGCTGCCGGGCCATTGGCGTGCTTGGAAATGTAGATAATAAGTTAATGATCAGTGAGATTAAACTATTTCCAAGTGTACTGCTGAATCATGAGGGCGATACAGACAAAGCCCAGCGTGTGCTTCAAAAGACGGAGCAAGCCTGCCTGGTCACCAACTCGGTTAAGTCGAGAGTGACGATGGAGCCCAGGGTTCATATTTCGATTCAGGTATATGATTAAGAGTTGAGTATATTGCTTTACTAACCGCGAGGGGTCCATAGACGCAAAGAATAAGATTTATACTTCTTTGCGTCTATGGACCCCTCGCGGTTTACCAAAATTCAATACATAGGCTATTTCAAATTACGCCAGCTACCGGCATCATGTAGATTGGTTACGCCATGACTGGTTAAGATCGATTTGGCGCGGGCACTACGCATGCCCGAAGCGCAGCAAAGCACAATCGGTTTCTGATAGCTTTTGATCTTATTCAGTTTGGTTTCAAGCTGGTCCAGCGGGATATTTACGGCTCCCTGCGCATGGCCTCCGGCAAACTCGCCAGGCGATCGAACATCAATAATGACAGCGCCCTGTTCTAAGGCTTCCTGAAGCGGAGCATTGCCCGAACCGCCAAATACCGATTTCAATAAATTTATCATTGTCATGGATTGCTTTAGTTGATGGTATAAATTTCGCCTATACCAAAATACCCCTACGTGACATTTATCACGTAGGAGTATTTTGGTATGTTTTTCAATGCTTAACAACTCAGATGCGCATAACCAGAACGGGTCTTTTTGAATGATTCAGCACATCTTCGGCTACGCTGCCTGATAGCAAATGCCGAAGCCCTTTGTAGCCGTGGGTAAACAAAACGACCAGATCGGCATTGACCTCGTCGGCATAGCTGATAATGCCATCAGGAATGTTTCGGGCCTGCCGAACGGCGAAGTCGAATTCGGAAATGTGCTGTGAACGGGCGAATTCACTTACCCAGTCATGTACGCCCTCCGGCACGTGGTTATCCAGGGGTGTCGTCACGTACAGAAACTGATGCAATCCCTGTTTTCCCATCTGAAATGGGTAGTGCTGAACAACTTTGAGCCGATCATCCATATCGATCCCACAAACGATCGTTTCAGGCTGGAACTGGGCAATTGGCTCTTTCACGACCAGTACCGGGCATTTAGCGTATCGGACGATGGCTTCGGCATTGGAGCCAATCAGCCACTCTTCCAGTCCGGTTGTGCCTTCCGATGTCATCACAATCAGGTCGGCCGACTGCTCGGTAATGTTATGAACCAGACCTTCACCATTGGTTAGTAAGACAGGAACAATGGTAACACCTGTATAGGTTTCGTTGGCAGCTAGCCGCGCCAGTATGGTTCGGGCTTCCTGCTCAATTTCCTGACATTCTTCCAGGGTTCGGTTTACCGCAATGGTTGCCGCTTCGGCATAAGCGGGTACTGGTAGCGGGTATACAACGGAATGGACAAGCTGTATCGTAGATCCGTAGGTTCGGGCAATGTCGACGGCCACTGACAGAGCAATGTCTGTTTCTGAGCTTAAATCGGAGGGGACAACAATCGTGTTCATGCTCGTTGGTTGTTTAGAGTATAGCCCAAAACAACTTGATTGTGAGCGTATTTGCCCTGACGATTGATGCGTAATGCGCTGATTTTCATCACTGACAAAAATCACTCGTTTGCCTGACCAGGCTCTGCCAGTTCTGCTCATGAAGCGCGTAGCTTTGATTAGCCTAAACTCGTTGGGCGATCTAACTACTGGTAGCCATGTTACGTGATTTATCTCCGGAAGTAACAGATTTTGTCTTGCGTAATCAGTTCTTTGGACGTATTGGTTGCTACGCAGATGGACAGGTATTGGTCTTGCCGGTTGCTTACCTCTATGATGGACAGGCGATCTATGGACAAACGCGGGAAGGGACAAAAACCCGCTTGCTTCGGCAAAATCCGAATGTATGTTTTGAAGTCGATGAAATGAGCAGCCCCACCTGTTGGCGAAGTGTAGTTGTGCAGGGCGTGTATGAGGAGTTGGCAGGCGACGAACGGATGTTTGTATTACAGCGTCTAGGACCCGGCCGGGAGGCTCCTCGTATGCAGGTAGCTGAGGCTGTCGCTGAGCCGGTTATCGAAAAACCCATGGTTGTGTATCGCATTCGGATTTTGAGCAAAACGGGGCGTAGTGAGACGAAAGAGTGGAGTTGACAATCTTTTTTAATCTATACGATTATGGAAGCGCTGGAGGCACTGGATACCACAATTATTATTACATACGTAGTTGTCAATTTACTATCGATAGTACAGTTGATAGCCAGCTTTCGATGGCCGTTGGCTGCCCGGATCGGCTTCTTTATACTCTTTCTGGGAGCCGCTATTATCAATACCCGTACGGGCCTGGAGACACCCTGGCTTTATCAGGACTTTGCTGATTATTCCATTCCGCTTTATCGGCAATTTATTCTTGGTTCTTTCGAAACCATTATCACACCCATGGTGCAAAGCATAGCCGTCGGCCAATTACTTATTGCCGCATCGATGTTTATGGAAGGAATTTGGTTTAGGCTAGGCTGCCTGGGCGGTATAATTTTCTGCCTGGCTATTACGCCACTGGGGATTGCGGCTGCTTTTCCATCGACCTTATTGATGACTCTGGCTTTTTACCAGCTTTATCGCCGGGGCAACGACCGTCTGGAGCGAAAGGAAGTAGAGCGAAAATCATTGGTTTTGCCTTTTAACTAAGGCATACGTTTATAGGTTGCCGGTATCACTGGCTCGACCATAATGGCCACTAAACTGATTACTCTCACGAAGAGGACTGATGGCCGACAGGAGTAGGGCAGAACATCTGACCTATGTTTGTTATGGATTTGCTGCCAGTATATTAATCTGGCTAATCCTCTCAAAATGACCACAATCGATACTCCGTCTATCGCTCATTCGGGCCAGCATCGTATCCGCCCGCTGCTGACAGATGCGCTCACCCAGGCACTCGACGGGCCTAAAGATCGACGGTCGGAGCTTCGGTTTATTCTACAGGTTGGTTGGCAGTTTTTGAAGGGTTTACGGACATTACACTTTGTGGGTCCATGCGTCACGGTATTTGGGTCGGCACGCTTTCAGGAAGATCATCCGTATTATAAACTGGCCCGTCAGGTTGGTCGTGCTATCCGGGATCTGGGCTTTACGGTTATGACGGGTGGCGGGCCGGGATTGATGGAAGCGGCTAATCGGGGAGCTTATGAAGCCGGTGGGCGTTCGGTCGGGTGCAACATTCGACTGCCCTTCGAGCAACGTCCCAATCCGTATCTGCATACTGGCGTCACCATCGATTTCTTCTTTGTGCGGAAAGTTTTACTGCTGAAGTATTCCTATGCTTTTGTCGTGATGGCCGGTGGCTGGGGAACGATGGATGAATTATTTGAGACGCTGACACTCGTGCAAACGGGCGTTATTCATCAGTTTCCGGTGGTGCTGATGGGGCGCGATTATTACCAGCCGTTGATGGATTATATGCAGGATATGCTTCTGGCGGGAACCATTAGCCAGAAAGATCTCCAATACGTTTGCCTGACCGACGATGTCACAGAAGCGCAGCAACACATTCAAAACTACGTTCAGCAGAATTATAAGGTCATTAAACGACGAAAGCCATTGTGGTGGTTGCTGGAGCGTGTATAGATGGAATCGAGTCTTTCTTAGTCAACCCTGACGTATCATGTATAAAATCCTCTTATTGACTGACTTTTCGGCGGCATCTCAGCATGCAATTGCCTATACGCAGGCTCTTTTCAGTGATACAGCCGCCGATTTCTGCTTTCTGTATGCTTGCCCGATTGAGCCCGATATGGAATATGCCGGTGCAACGCTCCTGGCCGAACGCTGGAAGATGGCCGAAAAACTACTCAAACAGCTTCGGTCCGAAATGACCCGTCAACCAGAGCCTGCTTACCATACCTACCGAACAATGGCTGTGATGGGCTCACCAGCCGGTATCGTAAATCAATTGCTCGTGAAGGAACACTACGATCTGGTGGTGCTGGGAGCAGCCGGTTCGGGATGGAGCGAGCTATTGGGTAGTGTGGCGACCGGTCTGGTTCGGGATGCCAAAACCAATGTGCTGGTTGTGCCCACTTCGGCTCCGATTCGCCCCCTTGAACAGATCGTTTTAGCAACGGACTACCGATCGGTCAACGATGCTCATTCGTTACGCCTGGTAAACGATCTGGCAAGTCGGAAAGAAGCGGACCTGACCGTGTTGACGATTGAAAACCCAGATAATTCGAGAGCTCGTACCTCAGAATTAGGTCGTCAATATATACTGGATGCGTTTCAGGAAGTACAAACGGATACGTATACCATCTACGACGACAACGTCCTGCATGGCATCAAGTCATACCTGAAAACGCATAAGGTTGATATGCTGGTTATGCTGCCACATCATAAGAGTTTGTTCGATGTCATCCGCCATAAGAGTGTGAGCCGCTCGATAGCCTACCAGCCTTCCGTGCCACTGCTGACTCTTTATGATGCGCCATTGCGTAACCTGCGATCAACATTCGATAAGATACCATTTGCCACTTACCTTGACTAACATACGTATGAAACCCGAAAAATACCACCAACTTACCGACGTGAATCTGCTGCATCGTATCTGGCGCAGCGAATTGGAGTTATCCCTACAGGAGGTGAATTTCTGGGAAGACTTGCTTGGGACCTTAAACGAAAACATGGACCCAACAAGTACACCCACCGACACCTGGCAAACGGAGCTTAGCCAACTCCATCATTTCCGCCGACTCATCAAGCGATTGCTGAATGATATTCAGGAGACTAGCGAACAAGTAGCCTTAGGCGTACGCTTCGATCAGGTGCTGGATAAGGAGACACGGCTCAATCAGCAGTACTTACGCGAAGAAATGGACAGTTTTCACGGTGATTTTCGTGTATTCAAGCATGAAATTCGCCAGTACATATCGGCTCAGCCTGCATTTTAAAAGCTAATAGTTCGCACGAACCCTACTACGATTTACACCGTGGTAGGGTTCTTTATTGTCAGAAAACTAAAAACCAGTTCAGGAAGCCCGAACTGGTTTCTCCACTCATACACTAGTTTATATTAACCAACTACAACATTATTTAGTGGGTGTGCCTGCTCCGAATGGGTTAGATTGTTGATGGTAGCTTGTGCGATCTGTGAAAGTGCTTCCGCTGTGAAGAAGCCCTGGTGAGATGTCACCAGTACATTTGGTAAATGCGTCAATGTATTGAGCTCGGCGTCCGGCAAGGGCTCTTCGGACCAATCAGCAAAAAAGAAGTTATCCTCCAGTTCGTACACATCTATGCCCAGAGCACCTAAATGGCCGGCTTGTAAGGCAGTCAGGACGGCCGACGTATCCAGTAAGCCACCCCGGCTGGTATTGAGCAGATACGCTCCCTGTTTCATATGGCTTAGCGTATCGGTATTAATCAGATGATGTGTTTCAGGAGTTAACGGACAATGCAGCGATACCACATCGGATGCGGATAATAGCTCGGGCAGCGGCCTGTATTCAACACCTAGTTGTTGCAAGACTGCCGAACGCACTTGATCATAAGCGATTACGTGGCAACCAAATCCAAGCATGATGCGGGCAAATGCAACACCAATTTTACCCGTGCCAACTATACCAACGCGCTTTCCGTACAGGTCGAAGCCTAACAGGCCATCGAGTGTAAAGTTATTTTTTCGGGTACGCTGATACGCCAGATGGGTTTTTCGATTTAAGGCCATCAGCAGCGCTACGGTGTGCTCAGCTACCGAATGAGGAGAGTAGGTTGGTACCCGCAACACACGAATACCTAATTGCCGGGCTGCTTCTATATCGACCTGGTTATAACCCGTGCAGCGCAACGCTACCAGTTTGATGCCTAAATCGGCCAGACGCTGAAGGGTGGGCGCGTTGAGTTGGTCATGCACGAACACACATATGGCATCATGCCTGGCCGCCAAAAACGCTGTTTCTGGTGAGAGTTTTTGACGGATAAATGTGAACTGATGGTGCGTTGACTGATTGGCCGCTTCCAGAAACGGAAGTTCGTAAGGCTGGTAACTAAAAAAGGCGATTTTCATGCTTCTTGGACAGGAATGAGTACTGTTTACACAATAGCCAGTAAAGGCAGGTCAGTCAGGCGGGCCATGCGTTGGGTTTCGCCTTCAGTGAAAAGATGCCAGAACCAGCTTCGACTTTGTGGAAGCATCATGATCAGGTCGGCTTTATTCGTATGGGAAAAGTCCAGTAACGTGTTGTACACTTCATGGCCAGCCACAATGCTGAGCGTATGAGGTTGCTGAATGAGCAACCGTCGAATCAGCTCCGCTCGTTCTTTAACCTGTGGGTCGTCGGGTGTTTCGCTGATGCAAAGCACATTGATTACACTACCGAATTGCCGGGCAAACGTAAGGGCCGTTTCCAGAGCAATGGCATTGGGCGGTACGGCAAGGTCGATGCTTAAGACACTATTTTTTAGTCCGGCATAGGTGATACCTGGTGGAACCAGCAGCAAGGGTACTTCGGTTTCGGCCACCATACTGGTTGCAATACTGCCCATTAACTGAGCACTCTGAGGAGCGGTACCCACCGTCGACATAATCAGTAAATCGGCATACTGAGCCTTGGTAAACTGACGGATTGCATTCATCGTATGACCTTCCTTGGCTACGTACTCAACCGGGGTATCAAGGGCCAGGTCCGTTTCGAGTTCTTGAGCCAGGTGTTTCAACGCTTTTTCAATAGTTTCCTGCATGGCGTTTACCGACAACGGAAAATCGCCTTCTTTGGCCGGATTGTCGGGCCAGAGGTGAAAAGCATGGAAAAGGATCAGCCGCGCCTTTTGGTCGTTAGCCAGCTTAGCGGCAAAGTAAGCAGCCTGTTTGGCGTTGGCAGAGAAGTCGGTAGCAAGAACAATCGTTTTCATAAGCGAAGTAGGATAAAAGGGCGTTTAGCGGACTAACTGGCCAGACCCTTATCCGTGTTGAATGACACCGTAAAACAACGGCTATTCGGTAACTGCGCTCATGATAGCAATCAGACCATCAGGTGATTTTTGTAAGCGACCCGTCCGATTGCCATTTATCGGCTATTTTCTACAACTTATTGATTGATTTCGACGCTTCATCAGGTCTTGCTTTCGCGTAGGCCTACCGACCTGCTACTTTTGTCAACAGAACAAGTAAACAACACATTCAAAGACACTTAACACAACTACTACCATGTTAACACTAATGAGCAAAGTCGCAGTATCTATCTTAGTAAGTGCTTCGACCTTAATGAATCCTACCACACCTAAAGAACTCTCTTTCGATGCGAGTGCTTACGTAACGGCCAATCATGAAATTCGGGTAGCCGTTCAGAAATCAGCTACTACCTCCGTGGTTGTGCTGCTGAAGAATAAAAACAACCAGGTAATTTATGAGCAGAGCATTGGCAAGAAAGAAGAGAAGTACGCTGTGAAGTTGAACGTAGACGAATTGGCCGACGGCGAGTACGAGCTGGAGATTAAATCCAGCGAGGGCAGCATCCGTAAGCAGGTGAATTTGTCAACTCAACCCGTTCAGCAAGCAAGCCGTACAATTGCAATGCAATAAGAGTAGGGAGAGGAGTAAACCAACAAAGCCCGGTGATGCCGGGCTTTGTTGGTTTATATGCTATTAGAATGTTGAATCAATAACGTTAAAGCCCTGACTGTGTATCACAAATTGCCTGAACACGCTCCCGGCTTCGCTTCAGCCGCATCTTAACGGCACTGGGTTTAATCTGGTATAACTGAGCGATGTCATCAATGGTCATACCGTCCTCGTACTTTAAACGCAGTAATGTGCGTTCCTCTTCGGTTAACCGATCCATGGCAATCCGCATTACCTGTAGGACCTCTTCATGAAGTTGCGCATCAATATAGTCGGCCTGAGTTTCCTGCAAATAGACGGTCAGGTCTGTTGTTGGGATTCGCTTGGCCAGTCGGAGCTGATCAGCGCAATAATTATAAGCGATAGCATAGAGCCAGGTAGAAAAGCTGGAGCGTTGCTGGAAAGCTTCCAATTTGTGAAATGCTTTCAGGAAAATGTCATGGGTAAAGTCCTGAGCTTGCTCAGAGTCGTTGGTCATCGACAAACACTGCTGGTAAACCTTTCCTACATAGCGGTTATAGAGTGCTTCGAAACACTGGTTAGGCTGCTGGGGCAAGTAGTGGCGAATCATTTCTTCGTCACTTAGTGTAACGGTCATGGATATTAAGTAACAACAAGTTTAGGTTATATCTTCAAATTTAATTAAATATTTTATTATTGATCGTTACGCTCTGAATATCAGCCTGTAAAAGCGAATGAATCTATTAAACGGTGTATATACATCTAATATATACTGATAAGTATTTATTAGATGTAACTTACAATATTGGATAAGTTAGTTTTGTAAGGGTAGCTAACAGATAAGCCTTCTGCCAAGTTTTGAAGAATCAGTCATCCTCGACATAGTAGTTAATAGATTGCTTTTTATGGATTAGTATCATATATAAATAAATGTTATAATTTACATTTAATCAATTGTTAACCAACTGAGTAGCTAACGGTCAGTCCATATATAGCTTAAAAAAATTATTTATAATTATTCTCTATTGTATCCATATAGTAAAAGTAATAGCGCTAAATGGCTTATAAGTGTACTTTTGTTTAAGTTTTTACTGTAAAACACCCCATAACATTAAACAAGTTTGTATGGAAGATGAGTCGTCAACTGATGGCTTCTTTTTAAATAAAGCAGAGTATAAGCATGTGCTAATGAACTGGCTATTGGTTGTTGCTGATCTTCACTCGAATCATAATCGACTGGTTAAGCACCTTAAAGCCTACGATGCACAGCAGAAGTCGTCTGAAAAATCAAGAACATGGATAGGCCAGTGTCCAATCGGCCAGCTAATTACGCTATTGAATGCAATACAGCAGGAACTGGAGAAATTGCTGGTAGATATTGACCTGTGCGATGAGCCAGATTCTAATCCTCATAAAGGCCACTATCTGAAATTAGTGAGTCACACACGTATGATTAAAAGCCTGAATCAGGAGGCTAATACGATGCTGAAACTGGCAGGTTTGCCGTCTTTACGGCCTAAGGAAGACCAGTAATAAGAGCGAAGTACAAATGGCGTAAAAGTCTGCCATAAGTGGTTGGTAATCATAATTTTATAAATGGGTTCCCGCGCAGCATTACTGGCTGGGCAGGTATAATTTGAACGTTGCTCCCTGACCTGGATGGCTGGTGGCTGTAATGGCTCCGCCGTGGTTTTGGGCAACTTTCTCACAAATAGCAAGCCCTACGCCGGTTCCAGCAAATTCGTTTTTGCCATGCAGTCGTTGAAAGACCTGAAAGATGCGGTCTAAATATTTTTCGTCGAAGCCGATGCCGTTATCCGTCACACTAATGCAGGTGTAAAAGGTAGATTGACGGGCTGGCTTGATGAAGTCGGGTAAATCGGCTGGCTGAATTTTATGGGCAAATACATGAATTTTCGGACTGGTATCTTTTTGCCTGAATTTCAGCGAATTGCTCAACAGGTTTTGAAATAATTGAGTAAGCTGAGCAACATCGGCTTCAACTACAGGTAGGTCGTCCACAATAATTTCGGCCATCGACTCCTCCACGCTCACTGATAAGTTTTCCAGAGCTGCATTAATTATCTGATTAAGAGGGATTTCGATGGGCTTATCCTGACGAGTCGATAGACGAGAGTAGGTGAGCAGATCTTTTATCAGTATCGACATGCGAGCGGCTGCTGATTGCATCCGGTCCAGGTACAGCACGTCTTCACTCGACAACGTTGTACTACGTGTTTTAACCAGATCACCAAACTGTTGTATTTTCCGGAGTGGCTCCTGTAAATCGTGGCTGGCTATATAGGCAAACTGACTAAGTTTGGCGTTACTCAGATTAAGCTCTTTGATGGTCGTTTCCAGCTTCTGTTGCGATTGCTCCAGCTCTTCTTTGGCGTGGGTTAGCTCTTCCTTTTCCTGAAGCGTTTGACCAACAATCTTCTGTGCATTAATATTGACTAAAAAGCCTGTCCAGGCATTTACTTTTCCCAGCTCATTCGTGACCGGTTGAGTCGAAAACAAATGCCATAAATACGTCTGGGAAGTTTTTTCTTTTAGCCGGAATTCACACTGGAAAGGCAGATGCTGGGTTGCCTGCTCAGTCCACAATTTCCAGAAAGACGAGTAATCGTCAGGATGAATGACATCCGCCCATTTACTTTGGTTAAGCCCCTGTATTGATCGGCCCGTAAATTCAGTTACCCAGTCATTGGCATACAAGAGCTGCCCCATCTGATTGGCCGTAAAAATCATCAGCGGCAGGGAATTTGTTACATCTTTATAATGCTGCTCGCTGGTTTTCAGCCGCTGGGAGAGCTCCTGCAACTGCTCGTTTTTGCGTTTTATCTCATCATAAGCCGATAAGGGCTGGTCGGCCATAAACTGCAAACGCCAATCCTGGATACGCTCAGCGCTAATCTTGCGGGTGATGGGCAGACTATAATACAACGTAATCTTACTTTCGCGGCCGCTATTGCTGATTTCGAGCTTTTCGACCAGGCGTTGGGCATATTGCAACCCCTGGTGAAGCGGATTGGCTACGGTAAGGGTTTTGTCTTCAACAATAGCAATAAGTGCCTGATTGCGCTGATAGTTGGTTGCTCCTAAAATCAGGACTGGATCCGTACCATGTTCCATGGTGTACCGCGCTACCTCAGACACGGCGGTGGCAAAGGTCGTTTGGGCGGCCAGCGATAATCCAGCCAACTCGGCTAATTTCATAGCCCGTTTGTGGGCCAGAATCAGGTCCATCTCGTTGTCGAGCAATACTTTAGCTAATTCCTCCATAGTTAGCCTGCATACGCCCGATAAACAAGGATGCATCATCCGTTTGCCGGGTATAATCTTTATAGATGGCCGCTGCCAGAACCGTCAGGTCGTAGCGATGAATTAAAGGATATTTGTTGGCGTCCCATCGGGATTGAATCCCATCGGAACACATAATGAGTAGCTGTCCTGGTTCAAGGGGGAGCAGGTGGTCGTTCATGGTATTAGGCAGGTTCATGCCAATTATGCCATTGTACGACAGCAGGTTTTTGCTGGTTAGGCCCCCGCTGAGTCGGGTCGAAATGTTACCCACTCCGCACCAGTTCCACCGATGATTCAGCACATCATATACAACCACTGAACCCACCAAGCCGCGCGTTTTATTTACGGAGCGGTGTAAAAAACGAATGATTTCTGAGGGTCGATGATCGACACAGATCCGAAACGCATTAATGGCAGCCTGAACGGCATTATACGCTTCGGGGCCATGACCTAGTCCATCGCCCAGCAACAACTTGATGTACCCTTCAGTCTTTTTAACATAAATGCCATCGCCACACATCATTTCGCCCGGTTTGGCGACTAGTAACGATCGAAACTCAAACCTAGAGGCCGTAGTCTGATTAGTTAATGGGTTCTTGAAAAGCCTAACCAGTAGGATGGTTCCCCAACCTTTTATTGAATACAGTTGTGACTGATCAGATAGTCGTTTTATTGAGCCCAATCCATGCCCAAGTGTATTCGTAGTTGACACGCCATCCTGCATCATCTTAGCTGGATCGGCCATTCCAGGGCCATTGTCAATACTGATAATTTCCAGACCCGAATTAGTTCCAAGCTGAAAGTGCCGAACCAGCAACTCACCACCTCCTGCATGTTTGATCAAGTTGGTGGTAAGCTCGGCTACAATCAGATCAATTTCGCTCAGCCGTTGCGTTGTAAACCCTACCAGTGTGGCGAGTTGGTAGATCCCTTTTTTGATGCTCGACAAATAGCTTCGGTCAATTGCCTGAAAACGTATATGGGGGGAATTATCCATTCTTCCACTTTAAAATAGTCACTGTAGTGCCTTGTCCCACAACGCTTTGTATTGAAAAGTCATTAACCAGGCGCTTCGTTCCCGGTAGGCCTAAACCCAGGCTTTTGCCGGTTGAGTAACCATCCTGCATAGCCAGACTGATGTCGGCGATGCCCGGCCCTTTGTCGGAAAATGTCAATCGTATGCCTGTTTCACGTCCCCGACTCACCACTTCAATCAGGACATTACCGGTACCAGCGTATCGAAGCACATTGCGGACCAGTTCGCTGGCGGCCGTAATAAGCTTGGTTTGGTTCACTACGCCCATCCCAATTTTTACCGCTACCTCTTTAACTCGGTTGCGCAGCGGAACCACGTCCTGCTCCCTCGTGATAGCGATGCTGTCTTTACTCAGCGTTATCAGCATCGTCGTCGATTAGTTCATGGTCGGGGCCAATTTTGGTTTGTAGCAGGGCCATCCCCCGTTCCACATCGAGGGCAGTATATACGCCACTTAACGATAATCCCAGTTCGATCAACGTAATTGCTACGGCAGGCTGCATTCCTACCACCACCGTTTCGGCATCGAGAACCCGCGTCATGCTGGCAATATTACCCAGTATGCGGCCCATAAATGAATCGACAATCGACACCGCCGAAATATCGATCAACACACCGCGAGCCCCTGTTTTATGAACCATATTCACCAGATCGGCTTCCAGGTTCAGGGCTAACCGATCATACAAATCGACCTGAATGGTAACCAACAGAAAGGGTCCCATTCGCAGAATTGGTATTTTATCCATCGGCTAGTCAGATTATAGAACTTTCTTTTCGGGTTCCGTTCGCTTAACCACCAGTTTGTTCATAACAAAGGCGTGTTTGAGCGCACTGGCCAACGAAGCTTTAGTAATAATATTTGATAGATCGATACCCAGATGAACGACCGTTTGGGCAATTTCCGGACGAATACCACTGATGATGCAGTCGGCGCCCATCAGCCGGGTGGCGCTCACGGTTTTGATTAAGTGCTGAGCCACCAGCGAGTCGACTGCCGGCACGCCCGATATATCCAGAATGGCGATACTACTTCCGGTATCAACAATTTTCTGGAGCAGGTTTTCCATTACAACCTGCGTTCGTGAGCTGTCCAGCGTACCAATGATCGGGAGGGCAAGAATACCATCCCAAACCTGAATGACTGGAGTAGAAATGTCGCTGATCTCTTCCGTTTGCCGAAAAATGACTTCCTCACGCCCTTTAATAAAGGTTTCGAACGTAATGACACCCAGATTGTCGAGCAGCCGATTAAATTTCAGGCTTATCTCAAAAAGCCGAGCTGGGTCGTTGGCCATTTCTTCCTGAAGCAATTCAAAAATGGCTTCTTTCAGGCTGAAAATATAAAGACCGGTTTCGCGAGGGGAAAAGCCCTGCCTGGCTCTCGACATAGAAATGCCCGACAGGAGTTCGTACACCTCATCGAAGCTTGTGGACTCTGTCTGATCTATATTTTCATCGGTTACATTCTTAACCAGTAGACTAACCAATTCTTCGGATTGAAGGCGAAGTTCGTCATTCGTCATTAAATCATCCCGAAGGCTATCGCTGGCTAATTGTTTCTGAATCCAGGTGTCTAAAAGGCGGGCCTTATTTTTTTTCAGGAATTGAGATACGCTATTGGTCATGAGGTAAATTGATTGTACAACAAACAAATGTAAAAATTATGGGACGATTAATATAAATAATTAGGAAGTGGTTAAGTTACCTAAAGCGTATGGGCAGATTGCAATACTAAGCCTTAATTCCTAATTTATATAAATGATATATTATATAATGATAATAAATTGATTAAAGCGTCATGCATAACTAATCTCTGTACGCTCCATGCGGCTTGCTTTGCTATCCGATGCAACCTAAGCGGCTATTTTCCATCTTAAGGACAATCCATCGACAATCGGATTGAAAGCTGTATACCTACGAAAAGCTATGTGGTTATAGGCCAAACACAATATCCAATCTAAGCAGGATTGAAACAGTGGGTGAGGGTTTGGCGGCTGGTTCCAGACAGGCCAGAAAACAACAAACCCCTAATCGACTGACTGGCAGTGAATTAGGGGTTTTTGTTGTAGCCCGACCAGGATTCTATGTGTTGATTGATAATCAATTAATTAAATATATATTTTAAATGTATGTATCAATTACGTATCATCAAGTCTTTGTTAAGTCCTAGAGGTTGTCGTAGTTTGTAGGATATTACTTAGATGACAATAGATAGTAAATGTTAAAATAGGTTACTTTTTGTGAGAGATTACAAATAAAAATTCCTGAGAATAATGGTAAATGGCATTAAGATTTAATTCTTATATCAGCCATTAGACCTACACACCAATAAAAAAAGTGCTTTATGATTACATTACCTAAAAACTGGCAGACGTACTATAATGCTATAATTGAAAGAAGTAGACGTTTAATTAAATTTAATATTTGGCAAGGAATAACTAGTGAAGAGCTTAGTATATGGCTAAAAAATTTCCATAATGATGAGGAAAAGTTCTTTTCAGCATGTTTGTTAGATTCATTAATATATCGTTCAAAAGCTCAAACGTTATCATTGATATATGATCTATTAAACAGGGTAATACCAAATAAATTATTCTTTAATCAAAAAAAACTTTATGAGAAGGTAGATTTTCCAATGTGCATGAACAAATATGATGATCCATATATTAGATTAGTATCTGTACGGAGGGCTGGTGATCCACCATCTAAAAGTTCCGCTGAGATTCTTAGATATATGAAGAATAAATTTGGTGTAAATTCTAAGTGGATGATCGAAATATCAGAAGTAAAAAAAGAAATTAGTAATGGTGTAGAAGCATTTATATTTATTGATGATTTTTTAGGCACTGGAGAGCAGTTTTGCAAAATGTTTAGTGCAGAATATTCTTCCCTTCTAGATTACTCTTATTTTCTGTATAGCCCTTTAGTCGCTCATGAAAATGGAATAGATGCGATTAATAGACATGTGAAAAATGTTGAAGTTTGCTCGGTTGAATATTTGTCTTCAAAAAATTCATTTTTTGTAAATTATTTTAATGATACTTATAATAAGGAAACTGATGGTAAAAAATTTTACGAAAATATGCTTAATGATCGAGCATTTGCAATATCCAGTAGTGAAATGTATGGATACGGAGATTTAGAACTTTCATATGGTTTTGAACATGGTACACCAGATAATACGCTTCCGGTATTTTCATATTCAGATACAGACTGGAAGCCTCTGATAAAATAATATAAATGATGGCGACCCCTTTAAACACAATTCCATTAAATAGAGCAGAAGAATTAGGATATGATCTGTGGAATTCTTTTGTGATTCCACCATATTATAATATGCTAAACTTAGCTTCTAATAGAAAACCAATAATTATAGTTGGTGGAAGAGGTTGTGGAAAAACAATGCTGCTTCGTTATCTATGCCATGAAACCCAGTTTTCGGAAAAAAGGAGTAATATAAAAGTAGATGATTTGCAAAATATTGGTATATACTGGCGTATAGATACACAATTTGCAAAAATGCTTCGCAAAAGAAATATAGATAATGATATATGGGAGAGAGCATTTGAACACATGGCTGTTTTATTAATTAGTATTGAAATACTTAAAAGCTTAGAAAGTATAGGTAAATCTTCTTTTAAGTTATTAAGTACTGATGATATAAATAATATAGATTTTAGTATATTAAAAGCTTTTAATGGGGATATTCCCTCTGATTTTAGCGGTCTTAAAAGATTCTTGAGATGGCAATTTAATTCATTCCAAGCATGGGCTGGTAATAGTTCGACAAATGTACTGCCAACGTTCTATCTGAAAAGTTTCTTAACTGAATTAATTAAAGAGATAAAAGACCAAAATAAGGCTTTAAGTGATGCTAACTTTTTGGTATATATAGATGAATACGAAAATTTATTAGATGAACAGAAAAAGCTAGTAAATACTTGGTTGAAGCATAGTGAAATGCCATTGATATTCAATCTTGCAATGAAAAGAAACTCATTTCAAGAGAGAAGCACTGTTGGATATGAACGGCTATCTGATATTCATGACTATAGAGAATATGACTTAGAATTGTTGTATAATAAAACTGCTGAATTTAATGTTTTTGCTGCGGAAATACTTTTTTTAAGACTTAGTAAAAACGGGAATAATGACTTACCAATAAATTTGGATCATTTAACTAGCTCTAACAAAAAAACTATAAAGAGTAGGAATTCAGAAATATACAAAAGAAACGTGTTGAACTACGCACGCAAACTGTTTCCTAGTATTAGCCCTTCTGAGTTAGCGAAAGAAGTATTTAAGGATAGTACATTAAAGGAAAGATTAAGGACTATTATTAAATCTGGATTAGAATCTAGAAGAACTACACTGACAGAGTTAGATTTTATTTTGCCTGATTACCCTGAAGCTTCGATAGTCACTGCTAGTTTATTAAATAGAAAAAATTTAAAAGTTAGCGAGATACACAATGAATTGATTAATTATATAAATGGAGTTCCCAATAAATTTAACGGCCAGACAGATTGGATTCATAACAATTTAATTGGATGCATATTATTAATATATGAGCCACTAGGTAGAGTATGTCCAATTTATGCAGGATTTGATTCGTTTTGTCAAATGTCTAATACAAACCTCAGACATTTTTTAGAATTATGTAATAAATCGATAGTAAATGAAATTTGGGATACTGGGAAAGAAATAACTGATTTAGAAAGTATTTCAATTAAACAGCAAAGTGAAGCTGCTAAGCAAGCCAGTATTGGCTTTCTAAAAGAAGTAAAATCTTTTGGAAATACTGGGAATATACTCCATAGTTTTACAATGCGTTTGGGTACTTACTATAGGCTTGTTCAAAAGCGTAATTCACAAAGTGAACCTGAGCAAAATCACTTTATTGTTAAAGATACCATATCAGAAGATGTACAAAAATTCTTAGATGAAGCTGTTAAGTGGTCAGTGTTATATGAGAATCGCTCAACTAAGCATAAGCATAGCGAAGAAACGGTAGCATTTGAGTATATTCTTAATCCTATATATTCGCCTTACTTCCATATAAGCTATAGGAAAAAGAAGCGTTCGGAACTTACCAACAGAGAATTAGAAATTTTTATTTCTGGTGAAGTGGATTTATATGAGGGAATTCTAAAGTATTACTTAAAGAGTTGGTCTATGCACTCACCTGATTCAGGTACTTTAAGTTTGTTTTCCCAAGATTCATTTTAAGAGTATGAAAATAAAGGCTTTATATAGTTCTAATCAGAATTTTTTAAATGATTGGTCATGGGAAGTTGCTTTCGTTGGGTCGTCAATTGATGATAGAGGAAATGTTTCTATAAATTATTTAACTAATAAAGTATCTAAAATTATAACCTTTAATTACAATCCTGATGATATAACTATTGATATATCTGGTGAAATACATGATAAAGATTTATTAGATGACTACCTCAAAGACTTTCTCGATTTGAGACTGATTTTAGATACAACTACTTTAGGAGTTAGTGAATTGTTAATATTATTACAATCATTTAAAAATATTGGTTGTACACATTTATCATTATTATATTTAGAACCAACAAGTTATCGGAAGAAGTACAGCAACAAATTCATAACAGATAGTGATGAAGAAGTTTTATTTCATCGGCGCGATTTTGAGCTCTCAGATGTAGTTCGTGGATTTATAGGAATTCCCGGCCATGCATTATCTATGTCTTCTATATCCAGACATAAAGTTGTTTTTTTATGTGGATTTGAATCACAAAGAGTAGATCAAGCTATAGAAGATTTATATATAGTAACAAATAATTGCTATTGTGTGTTTGGTGTACCAGCATTTACCGCTGGGTGGGAGATGGACGCTTTTGCAAATCATATTGATGTATTAACCAATAGAGGATTGCAAGATATTATATTTTGTTCAGCTACAAATCCGATAGCGACTTATGAAAAGCTTGAACATATTTTTTCTAGTATTGACTCTGATGCATCTTTATTTATAGCTCCTTTGGCTACTAAGCCTATGAGTATAGGGGCGTGTTTATTTTTAGTAGATAAAGAAAAAACTAGAGTTGCAGCTCTTTTTGACCATCCCATAAAGAAAAAAGGCCGAGCTGATGATGTATCTAATTGGAACCTTTATGAGATTGACTTTTAATATATATGTCCCATCCACTAGGCAAATATTATACTGAAAAATTGTTTTCTGAACTGTTGGTTAATAGACTTACTTCTATAAAGCCAGAAACAGTTTTAGATATGGGTTTTGGTTCAGGTGCATTGACAAATGCTGCCTATGAAAAATGGCAAGAAGCCGCTTTTTATGCTATTGAAATCAATCATAATTTGAATAATGTTCCAAATGAAAATTTTAAACTAAATTTATTTCAAGCAGACGTTCTCAATGAAAATATAAGAAGGATAATAAATATTCAATATGGAACATTTGACTTAGCAGTTTGCAATCCACCTTATTTAAAATTAGATAAATCTATTTCATACACAACCTTACTATTACAAGCAAGTTTAACTAAAAGTATAAGCTTACGTTATTATACTTCAGACTTGATATTTTTAGCATATAACTTACTCTTTTTACGTGATGGGGGCGAGTTGGGTATTATATTGCCTGATGGTCTATTGACTTCGCATGAGTTTAAAGTATTTAGAGATGATTTAATTAGTAATTATACTATTAAGAGTATAATACAATTGCCAGATCGGATTTTTGCTAAGACAGAAGCGCAAACGCACGTAATAATTCTCACAAAGGATAAGCCTTATTCTAATATAGTTGAAATGTCAATTGTAAATAAGGAAGGACAGATTGCTGATTCAATCACTGTTTTACAAAGCGGCCTTGGAGAAAGAATGGATTTTCGTTATCAAAAATGGATGAAGGATTATATTAAACCTAAATTTACTTTGTCCGATAAAATTATTGATTTAAAAAGAGGAAACTTAACGAAGAAACAACTTGAAGAATTGTCTTTACCTTACACACATTCAACAAACTTTAAAGATGTTAAGGAGATGATTTTCGATGAAATAGTGACTGATAGTAACTATTCAATTATGACTGCTAGAGAAGGTGATATAATAATGACTAGAGTCGGTAAACGATGCTTAGGAAAAGTAGCTATGGTAAAAAAAGGACATACTTATATAACCGACTGTGTTTACAGAATTAGAGTATCCAATGAAAATTTTTCTACTGTTTGGAATGCACTTCAGGCAGATTATAAGTGTGATTGGTTGTCTGTATTCGCGCATGGAGTTTGTTCGCAAGTCATAAGTAAACATGACTTGTTGAATTACCCACTCTACTAGTAGAGTGGGTAATTCAATTTATATATTTATATCTCTCATTAAACGAGGATATTTCTCTTTTAATCGTTTCTTTTCCTCAATGTACGATATTTCTTTGGCACTCAAATAAGCATATGGGCCTGTTTTCTGCCCCAATATGGCGCTTTTAATACTATTTATTATTCCACTGCTAGCCGAAGTGTTGTTTTTACTTTCCTGATTATCATTTCGTTTTGCTACTTTATTCTCAATGTCTGAGATTAAATCAACAAAGTAGTTATGGCTGGTAATGTTGATAATCTTTGTGCCAGGGTTGCCATTAACTTCAACTACATACGTTTTACCCTCGCTGTCCTTCATTATGTCGACTCCTGCAAATTCGAGCCCAACGGCTTTAGCAGATTTGATACAAATTTCTTTGTCTTCATCTGAGAGTTCTACTTTGCGGCCTGAGCCGTTCTTGCTGATATTAGCTCGGAAATCTCCTTTGTTAGCAGTTCGTTCCATTGCGACTGATACTGTGTCACCGACTACAATTGCTCGTATGTCTTTACCGTTTGCTTTGATGAATTTCTGAATTTTCAAATCAATGTTTGATTTGGAAAAGCTTTCTAACATTGTGTTAGTTGCTAAAGGTGTCTCTAAGATATTCACACCAACCCCTTGTGATCCTTGCAATAGCTTGGCGATGGCAGGTAAACCGTCTACTTTCTTGAGCAAGAAATCAACGTGAACGGGATTCTTGGCATAAATAGTCTTTGGAACACGTAACCCCTTATAGCTTAATTTTTGGGTTGTTTTAAGCTTATTACTGGCTGTTAATAGACCGTCTGCGTCTTGGGTTGAGTAAATGCCCAAATTCTCATTGAGGTGCCTGAGAATGCTTGCGCCATGATTTAAGCTGTCGCCAATACGTGAAATTACAGCATCGTATGAATTGGCCTTAAGTCTCTTTGGCTCTTCTAGTTCCGCATTACCATTATAGACTCTATCATAACCATTCTCGGACTCGGAGACGAACAAATACAAATCATTTGGATTGTAAGATTCATATGTGTGACCGCGTTGCTCAATGGCCTCAATGAGTTTGGCTTGTGGGCCTGTTGCCAATACCAAAAAGTGAAGTTTCTGCATGGTTTTAAGTGTAATAAATGGTGAAAACTGTTTGATCTTTCGTCGGTAAAACTCGTTTTAGAATGTTTCCAGCGATAGGACACAACTCATAGCCTTTGATTGTCGGGAGTTCTTCCGGCACATATTCATAAAATGGGGTGGCGGTCGCCAGTTTCGCTAAAGTGCGGGCAGTTCTTAGTGTGTTCGCCGGAAAAAATAGCCCACTTTTTTAGGTTAATTGATTTACAGTTAGGATATTACCCTTCGTGTAGGCCGGAAAAAGTGTAAAAACGAACTTCTTTTGCCATCAAATCGACCTGCTTTAATTGCTAAATGATTTATGCAACAGTGTTTTGGCGATTAATGCCGCAGAACTGACAACGGGTTTTGATGTTCAGCATGGTAGCAGATAGGAGAGTTAATTTGTGGAATTGTGTAGCTTTTTTACTTTGGCGGTCGCCAAAATTCTGTGTTTACGGTGGGCGATTGGGGTAGGTTGGCTTACTCATATATAGACAGATTGATTTTGTATGGCTCGGTGCGCGTTACGGATGGTGCGGTTTAAATAGCTGTCAACGTGTTTGCCTTTACGGTGGGCTAAATCAGGACTCGTTGACAGTAGATGCTGATAGATTTCGCTATCTGATTTACCTTGCCGGATTAACCCACAGGCAACGCCAAAATCTTGTTCGCTTATACTGCCATTGCTAGGGCTATGGGAGTGGTTTATAGACGCACTAATAGATGGAGTAGGGGTATTTAGCACAGCCCCCCCTTGGGGGTAGAAGTTGGAAAGTCGGTGCTCGAACTTGAGGAGTTTTATAAACGGGTATTTCCCATATTGTTCAATGTATTTCTCTTTCCGGTTATACAGGTCTGGCAAACGTCCAACGTGATCCGGCTCGGCACTGGCTAAATCTGCTCCAAAACGAACGGCCAATTCTTTACAGATTGCTTTAGCCGTTTCTCGGTTTTGTGGTACGTCTTGTAGAATCAACCATGCCTGATAGTTGCCGGGGCTGGTTTCCATCAGCATGCAAGGTTTGAGCTGGGCTAAGTCGGTTAATACATCTCGGTTTAAGTCGTCTAGCAAAACGAACTGATAACCGACAGGCCGACAATAGATATTAAACCCTTGGACATTGTGGTATCTAAAGAAGCCTTTTGCCTTGATTAATTGCTCACGGTTGTAGTTGCCTAATTTGACTTGGCCTGTAACTGGATCCACTAACCGATAATGGTAGGTTTCTACTTTAAACGCTTCCGTATAAAGCTGGATAGGGCAGGTAATTGTATTCATAAAGATTCCATTTTCTACCCCTTTGGGGGGACTGTGCTCAATAGCTTTTGAAGACCCTATTTCTTGGAATCGCGCAAAAAACCGAAAAAAAAAACCTTTTTTTCAAACTTACATTTCTTACATTTCTTACATAAAGGCCAAATTCGAGACTATTGAGCTATGTAAAAAATGTAAGAAATGTAAGTTTTAGAAAACTTTATTTTTTTTGGTTTTCGCGCGATCAATAGGGTTAACTAATTGTAGTACAGTAGGTTGTCTATTAGAAGGGAGACTTGAGTGCAAATGCTACATAGCCAGCAGTTTGCCGTTTGACTTGAATCTTATTTTTTTCGATTCTTTCCCTAAAATTTTTAGCGTTCAAAAAGGCAAATCCTGAATTAGTACAAAAACGCCTGTACTCATCATATAAGTTGGGGAGAGGAATAGGATTAATAGAAGGGCCGTAATTTTCTTCATTAAGAAATACGGCAACTGTATCTGATTCCTGACGGTATTTGGCTAATACTTGCTGCGCTTTTTCGCTGTCGGTAAATCGCTTGTTTTTAAGTAGGCGATTTAGACCACAGAGCACCCAATTAAATACGCCTGATAGTTCGCCTGAAATAATTTTAGTAGGTAGTTCTGGGTCTTTTTGATCGTCAGTAATTGTGACCTCAAACGGCACAATAAGGAATCGACGGAAAAAAGCCTCTGAGTGTTCAACCTCTTTGGGGAGCGTATTACAGTTGAACATCAATTTAGCATATTCTTTCATCGTGAAGGGGTCACGATATAGGGCTTTAGCTTCTACAGGTTCGCCCGATGCCATCAACTTGAAAACATCACTTTCTAAGCTGCCCTTTATTTCGCTACCATAGTTCAGTAGTTTATCGGCCAGCTTTGCGCGGTAAGCTTCATTAGTAAGGCTTTGCAAAGAAAAGTTAGATACATTCTGACTGCCTAACAAGGCATTTACCACTTCAAAGAATACGGATTTACCGTTTGAGCCGGTTCCAAACAGAAGGAGTACTTTCTCTAATTTTAAATGCCGGATGAACACATAACCAATATATTCTGCCAAGATCGCTTGTAAGTCAGCATCTGGCAGAACCATGTTAAGATAGTGTTCAAATAGGGGGGCTGTAGCATCCGGCTTGTAGGCAAAGGGTAGTTGATAAGTTAGGAAGTCAGCCTTGTTATGTTCGCGCAAAGATTGCCGTTCAGGTGTAATCTCATACGTTCCATTTTGGAGGTTTATAAGCACCGTTTGCTTTGACCTGGGGGCTTGAGTGAATTTACCTGAGGATAAGAACTGACGGAACAGTTTTTCCTTAAACTCATAATGTCGTGAATTGAACTTATCGACACCCATTTGTTCAGCGGCTTTTCCGAGTAAATCCCGTAGCTCATCATCTTCAGCCAGTTGCCAAAAGGCACCGTTATATACGTAAACCATGCCATTACGCTTACAGAGGTCGTAACCCGCTTGTTGGGCTTGGGTTAATACGTGCTCAACTGTACAGATTAGATAGTGACGCTGTGTCAGTTTTCGCTCACTGTCGTCAATAAACAATGGGCCAGCTAATTGCCGGAAATCCGCTTTACCAATATTGTTGAGTAAGTTATTGAAAATCAATTGCGGTTCCTCAATTGATAAAGGCTGGTTAGGCATCTGTTGCGTAGAAAGTAGCGTCATTATATCTTTGCCCTGCTCATAGAGTTTTAGTCTTTCGCTATAGGCTGCTTTGGGTGGTAGTTCGTAGTGAAAAGGCTTAAGTCGGTCAGGCTGCATTCCTGACCGACTTTTTTATTTATGCGCGTTTTGTAGGTAGGGTGCCAAACTTTTCGGTTTGAACTCTAGCCGTTTGAGTGGCTTCATCAAGCATCTTGTCAATGCTTTTCATAATTAATCGACGCATCCGACGAGTAAAGAAATCATCCACCAATTCCAACTGAACCAACGGGTCTGCTTTCAGATGATCGAGCGTGGCGTGAATGATCTTCCATCGATTTTCATCGAAGTAGGGATGTAGGGGACGGACAAGGACATTATTAGGATACAAAGGACGGACTTTGTTTTTTGGGGTAGTACGAATCTTACTCATGCTCGATCAGGGTGGGAAATACAGTCAAGAACAATGTCTCTTAAGTGGGTAATCTGAGTATAAGCGGCTTGCAGGTCAGCTATGTTCGTTGTCTTATCTAGGTTGGTCATAAACACAAACAGGGCATTGTCAATATCCTTGACGATAGCTAGAGCTGGATCTGTAACGCCTTCATTACAGATGTATTCGTCACCACAAATAAGCCTAATGGCTTGGGCTTTGGTAATGGGTCGTGTGTTCATAGAGTGGGTTATTTTAGGTTGTTAATTGAATCCGTTGGCGTTTTTTAAGCCTCGAATGAATCCAGCAAACAGGGTGAAATGTTCGGGATTGAACCGTTCATGAAGTAGTAGATCTAAGGCTTTGGTAAAGTCAATCTGAGGGCTTTTACCTTTCTTAATAACCTTGCTGTTGAACTCCTGCATGAGTTCGTCCATCGTGAAGTAAATCGGTTCCATAAGAGATTAGGAGGGTTAGGCGGCTTTGGGATAGCCTTGTTCAAAAAAGCGTTCTACATCACTCCGACGAATAAATACAGCCCGTCCTTTAGGGTCAGGCTTTGAAACTGGGAAAGCCCCGTCTCGGACAAACTGGTAAAACTTGTTATGGCCTATTTTGAAAAGCCGTTGTACGTCTTTAGGCTTAAGCCATTCATCTTGGATTGGTGAGATTGTCTTTTGCATACAGTAAAGGATGTTTTAGTATACTACGGGGCAAAACTATAAAAAATGTGTTCCTAAACTAAAACTAGGAACACATTTTTTATAAAAAAAACCTACTGGATTTAAGTAGGCATGTGTAAAAATTTGAAAAACAAGAACTTATATAAAATATATATCATTTTGAAAGCTTATAATAGGGACAGAGTTTCATTCAAACTTTTAATATAACTAGGATCAATATGCAAACCTGATTTGAGTAGCTGAGACTGAAAAAAGCCATATTGGCCGTCCAATAAACTAAATTCGTAGGCTGCATTACCCTGTATTTTACGTTCATAGTCCCCTGTTTTCAGAAGTATACTATACTTTTCTTCGATTGCTTTGGCATCTGGTATATTAACCTTATATAACAAGGTGAAAATCTCGGGAATAGTTATTGCATAAAGTGGTTTTAATTCTGATTCTGTCCAATGGTAAGTTTCACGTAAAAGAGCTATAATTCCCCTAATAATGAAATCGGAAATAATTTCCGAGATAGGTTGCAAACCGCCTTTATAAAGAGCTGACCAATTTTTTAATTTGAAATTGGCTTTTTGCTCTGGCTTCATCTCTTTGATTGTCTGCTCGATAATAAGCCGCTCGTTATCAGCATACGCCTTGAATGGCTCAGTCGACAAAAACTCATCTAAATAATCAACAGATATACTATGGTTTAACTGACTTTTGAATTTTGTAAGCTGGCGGTTAACTCTGACTCGTACGTATAGTGGATAAATCAATTTTCCTGAAAACGTGTCTATTTCTGGCTTAAGCTCAGTGTTCACAAAGTGTTTAACCGTGATTTTTACCTCTGTCTTATGCTTTTGATACTTCCGGGGCGTTGTTTCCATAGAACTTAGATTTTTTCCCAAATACGGACAGTGGCAAGCGCATTATTTACGTCATGCTGATTCAGATGGGTATAACCCATAGTTGTCTGTATACCTGCGTGTTGGGCTATATGTTGAATGATAGCCGGGGGAATTCCCAGCTTATGCATATTAGTTATACCTGAATGCCTTGATGTGTGAAAACTGACAGGCTTGGTAATGCCAGCTAACTCTATCACTCGCTTTAAATACTTATTGATTTTAACGTGTGATCTACCGAACAAGGGGCGTTTATCTGTTCGGGCATATTGCATTACTAACCGTTCAGGCTTACTAGGGCCATCGGTGGTTGGATGGAGTAAAAACAGGGGGAGCCGATTAAGCTTGCCTGTTTTCTGTGCTTTAAGTTCAAGTATGATGCCTTCGGCAGTATTAAGAAGGTTGCTTTGTCGGAGCTGCGTTACATCGCTAATACGTAATAAGGTGTAATAACCGAATAGAAAAGCATCACGATAAAAGGTCAAATGCTGTTCTTCAGGGGCGAATGTTAGTGCCTCAATACGGGCGATTTCTTCAGGTTGTAAAACGATCTTGTTAACTCGTTCAAGTTTTGGCCGGAACGTATTGTAAGGGTTTTTTACGCTGTCGAATAGCCCCTTTTGAATAGCGTTAGTTAAATACCGTTGGATGATCTGATGTTCTTTATGGATTGTATTTGTGCTCAGCTTCTTTGTAGCTCTCAAAAACACATCATACCGTTCTATGAAATCCAGTGTAAGAACGTCAAACTCAATAGCTGGCTGTCGATGAAATTCTTTCAGACGCTTTAAGACTAATTGCCTGCGTAGCGTCGTAAACCTGCCTATAGTGGCTTTATCTCGTTCAAGCTGCTGTAAGAAGTGAGTAGTAAAGTTTGGCTTCTCAGAAACGAGTTCTTGAGTTTTCCTCATAGTCTTGAGGTCAGCCAATGTACACGGGCGGTTGTATTGTGCGGAAAAGCTGAGGATATAATTTTCCATCTCAAGTACCCTTTCCCGAATCACCCGGTTTAATTGGGGATTCCCTTTCACTTCATTCTTTTTACTATCCCATTGATTGGGAGCCAACCGAATGCCTATACTTTCATGTTGACGCTTACCATTTTGATAGGCTTCTATAATTACTGGAGCCTTACCATTTTTATCTAATTCACCACGCCGATTATAGATTACCCGAATAGTTATCAGTTTGCTCATTATGCCGTTTGTTAAAAATTCAACGGCACAAACCTATTGCGTCAATCAGGGTAAACTTTCCGTATCAAAACTGTAGCAAACGAAACGGACAACCGAGTACAATAAAGTATTTCAACACACTAGACAAAAACAGAATAAAGAGCCCTTAAACGCTCAAATCCCCTGCAAATACTTAATTTACAGGGGATTCAGTGAGTTTTGCACTTGCTAGTTAGTAGCCCGACCAGGATTCGAACCTAGACAAACAGAACCAAAATCTGTCGTACTACCCTTATACTATCGGGCTATTTTTGCATTTGCGAGTGCAAAGGTAACAGATTTAGAGCGTCAAAAACAAATTCTGGGCTAAAAAAAAGAGACCTTTTGTTTGAAAAACTCAATTCTGTATTGATTTACAGCCAGCTAGCTTTTTAAATACCCGCAACAGGTACAGCCGGGCTAATCTTTTTTACCAGTCCCTGTAGAACTTTGCCCGGACCGCACTCAAAAAATTCAGTACCCCCATCGGCTACCATCCGCTCAACCGATTGGGTCCAGCGAACCGGTGAGGTCAATTGGGCAATCAGGTTGGCTTTGATCTGAGCCGGATCTGTAACAGCCTGCGCATTTACGTTCTGATAAACCGGACAGCGGGGTGTATTGAAAGTCATTCGTTCTACTGCCTCGGCAAATTCGGTCCGGGCCGGTTCCATAAACGGTGAGTGAAACGCACCGCTGACAGCAAGCGGCACGACTCGTTTGGCTCCGGCCGCTTTGAGTCGCTCTTCGGCTAGTTGAATACCGGCTACACTGCCGGAAATTACGACCTGACCGGGGCAATTGTAGTTGGCGGGTACCACGATTTCTTCAGTAATCTCAGCACACACTTTTTCGATGGCTTCATCGGCCAGACCCAATACGGCCGCCATGGTTGAGGGCGTAAGGTCGCAGGCTCGCTGCATCGCCGTAGCGCGTACTGAGGCCAGGCTCAGGCCATCGGCAAACGAAAGAACACCGGCTGCGGTGAGTGCCGATAATTCGCCGAGCGAATGACCCGCCACCATGTCTGGAGCGAAGGAGTCAGTTGTTAGAGCCAGAACAACACCGTGTACAAAAACAGCAGGTTGTGTATAAACAGTCTGCTTGAGTTCTTCATCAGAGCCTTCAAACATAATGCTGGTCAGGTTATAGCCCAGCACTTCATTGGCCTGGTCGAACAATTGGCGGGCAGCTTCGGAAGCCTGGTAGAGATCCTGTCCCATACCCCGAAATTGAGAACCCTGACCGGGAAAAACGTATGCTTTCATTGTAAAGAGCGAAAGAGTGAAATCGGACGGCACAGGCCGCCCTGCACCGAAGCGAAAGAGCGCAAAAATAAATGGATAATTATGGTTGTTCAAAACGAGACCCTATTCGCTAGCTATTGGCAAATAAATGTGTCGACTTCTATAACAACCAATTACAACGTAGTGTTGAGCAGGTCAGTCATTGATTTCGACTAATTTATATCGGCTGTAAATAAACCATAAAACCGTTGAGAAAAGGTCTTTAACTTGTTTCCATCGGGTTTGTGGCTTAGTTTTGATGCGCCATTCAAACCGGCTTTTTTTCAATTGTTTACCACTAAATTTTTCGTGTCGTTCATCCTATGGCTTGGGTAACACAAACGCTATCCAGCTCCCTCGGTCGAAAGGTAATCATGTCGCTGACGGGACTGTTTCTTAGTTCATTTCTGATTGTGCATATGGCTGGAAATCTCCAGTTGTTTAAAGGCGATGGGGGTCGCGCTTTCAACGAGTACACGTACTTCATGACGCACAATCCGCTTATCATTACCATCTCCTACCTACTCTACACGTCGATTCTGGTTCATGCGCTGATGGCTTTTGTCTTAACGCGTCATAACCAGGCGTCTCGCCCCGTTAAGTATGCCTACAGCAAGCCCGAAGCCAACAGTGCCTGGGCATCGCGAAATATGGGCATTCTGGGGACCGTTCTGCTCCTGTTTATTGTTATTCACATGCGGACTTTCTGGTACGAAATGCATTTCGGATCGGTGCCGATGGCCGAATACGATGGCAAAGAGTATAAGGATTTGTATGCGGTTGTGCAGGTAGCTTTTGGTGAGTTGTGGTACGTCGTTCTCTACGTCATCTGTATGGTGGCTATTGGCTATCACCTCTGGCATGGTTTCCAGAGCGGCTTCCAGACCTTAGGCATCCGGCATAAAAAATACACGCCTGTTATTGAGTTTCTGGGCAAGTATTTCTTTGCCATCATCATTCCGGCCGCTTTCGCAGCCATGCCGATTTACGTGTACTTACAGGTTCACAATATAATTTAATGAGTGAATTGTGAATGAGCCATTGAGTGAATAGCTGACGCAAACAGATTGACCGGATGGTATTCACTCATTCGCTCATTCACTCATTCACAATTGAACGCATGAAACTGGAATCTAAAATCCCCGAAGGCCCTTTAGCCGAGAAATGGGCACGGCATAAGTTTTCGCTGAAACTGGTCAACCCGGCCAATAAGCGTAAATACGATATAATTGTAGTAGGTACAGGTCTGGCAGGTGCATCGGCGGCAGCGTCGCTGGCCGAGCTGGGCTATAACGTGAAGGCGTTCTGCTATCAGGATAGCCCCCGTCGGGCGCACTCGATTGCTGCACAAGGCGGTATCAATGCCGCCAAAAACTATCAGAACGACGGCGACAGCGTTTTCCGGCTGTTTTACGACACCATCAAAGGAGGTGACTACCGCGCTCGTGAAGGCAACGTTCACCGGCTGGCCGAAGTGAGTGTGAACATCATTGACCAATGTGTGGCACAAGGCGTACCCTTTGCCCGTGAATACGGCGGAACCCTGGCTAACCGTTCATTCGGGGGGGCTCAGGTATCCCGGACGTTCTATGCACGCGGTCAGACCGGGCAACAGCTTCTGTTAGGTGCTTACTCTGCCTTGAGCCGTCAGGTGGCCAACGGGAAAGTGAAACTGTACACCCGTACTGAAATGCTTGACCTCGTAGTAGAGGGCGGTAAGGCACGGGGTATTGTGGTTCGGAACCTGATCACGGGTAAAATTGAGTCGCATTCAGGGCATGCCGTGCTGCTTTGCACAGGTGGTTATGGCAACGTGTTCTACCTGTCGACCAACGCCATGGGCTGTAACGTGACGGCGGCCTGGCGGGCGCACAAAAAAGGCGCTTTGTTTGGTAATCCCTGTTTTACCCAGATTCACCCAACCTGTATTCCCGTATCGGGCCACTATCAGTCGAAGCTTACGCTGATGTCGGAGTCGCTTCGGAACGACGGACGCGTATGGGTGCCAAAAACGAAAGAAGATGCCGAGAAGATTCGGAAAGGGCAACTCAGTCCGAACGATCTTACCGAAGATCAGCGCGACTACTTCCTGGAGCGCCGGTATCCATCGTTCGGAAACCTCGTCCCGCGTGACGTAGCATCCCGAAATGCGAAAAACATGTGCGATGAAGGGCGTGGCGTAGCGAAAACGGGTCTGGCTGTTTACCTCGATTTTGCCGATGCTATTAAGCGGGATGGCCTTAAAACCATTGAAGCGAAGTACGGTAACCTCTTCGAGATGTATGAGAAGATCACCGGCGAAAACCCGTACGAAGTACCCATGATGATCTATCCAGCCGTTCACTATACGATGGGTGGCTTGTGGGTCGATTACAACCTGATGACAACCATTCCGGGCCTATATGCCTTGGGTGAAGCCAACTTCTCCGATCACGGCGCTAACCGACTCGGTGCATCGGCCTTGATGCAGGGACTGGCCGACGGTTATTTCGTGATTCCGTACACGATTGGCGACTATCTGGCGACGATTGGTCCAGCCGACAAAATTCCTGTTGACGCTCCAGCGTTCAAGGAGGCTGAAAAGAAAATTCAGGATCAAATCCAGCAGTTCCTGTCCATCAAAGGAGATCGGCCTGTCGATGATCTGCATAAAGAACTTGGGCATATCATGTGGGAATACTGCGGGATGGCGCGTACGGCTGAGGGACTTCAACTAGCCAAGCAAAAAATTCAGGCGCTACGGAAAGAGTTCTGGACAAATGCCAAGGTTTTGGGTGATGCTGACGAAATGAACCAGGCGCTTGAACAGGCCGGTCGTGTCGCCGACTTTATCGAGCTAGGCGAACTGATGGTCGATGATGCGTTGAACCGGAATGAGTCGTGTGGTGGTCACTTCCGCGAGGAATACCAAACGCCCGATGGCGAAGCCCTTCGCGACGACGAAAACTATACCTATGTGGCTGCCTGGGAATATCAGGGTGAAGGTCAACCCGAAATTCTGAACAAAGAGCCTCTGGTATTCGAAAACGTAAAACTGACACAGCGGAGTTATAAATAAAGTTATAGGGTTATAAAGTTGTAGCGTTTTACAGTGGTACACTAGCTCGAAACTTTACAACTTTATGACTTTTTAACCTTACAACTTTTGTAAGATGAAAATCACACTAAAAGTCTGGAGACAGAAAAATAGTAATACCCCCGGTAAACTGGTCGAATACCAACTGGACAACGTGTCGGAAGACATGTCGTTTCTGGAGATGTTCGACGTATTGAACGACTCGCTGACCCGGAAAGGCGAAGAACCCGTTGCTTTCGATCATGACTGCCGGGAGGGGATCTGCGGTACCTGTTCCATGTACATCAATGGACGGCCGCACGGCCCACAAACCGGTGCAACCACCTGCCAACTACACATGCGTTCGTTCAATGATGGCGACACCATTGTGGTAGAACCCTGGCGGGCGCGGGCATTCCCGGTTATCAAAGACTTGATGGTCGACCGGCTGGCTTTCGACCGGATTATTCAGGCTGGCGGATACGTTTCCGTGAATACGGGCTCGGCTCCTGATGCCAACGAAATCCTGATTCCGCGTAGCATTGCCGACGAAGCGATGGACGCAGCTGCCTGTATTGGTTGCGGTGCCTGCGTAGCCGCCTGTAAAAATGCTTCGGCAATGCTGTTCGTATCCGCTAAAATATCGCAACTGGCTATTTTACCGCAAGGAAAGGCCGAGCACAAAGAGCGGGCCGAACGTATGGTCGCTCAAATGGATGCCGAAGGGTTCGGGGCTTGCTCGTTTACGGGAGCCTGCTCGGTTGAGTGTCCGAAGTCGATCTCGCTCGACCATATTGCCCGGTTGAACCGTGAATATTTAGGGGCCAAAATGACCTCGGATAACGTTCAGGGGTAATCCATTGATTGTTGAAAAGAATCCGGTACTTTCTCGATGTGGAAAGGCCGGATTTTTTATAAGTATTCAATTTAAAACAGAAAGTGTATAGCTTAGAGCGAGGTCATTTTTAAATTGACCTTTACAAGTATTTATGGCAGATGATCTTTTTAATCGCCGGGATGTACTGGCTTATTTCATCGTTGCGGCCATTGGGGCTTCATTGCAATTAATAGCGGGGAGTGTATTGCAGGATTGGTTTCAGATGAGTTACAAACAGGCCTTACTGATCGGCTATGTTGTGGCATTCTTCGTCGGTTTTCTACTGACAAAACTGTTTGCGTTCAACGCCCGAAATTCGGCTCAGACCAATCGCGAAGCTATTAAGTTTACGCTTGTTTCTATTCTGTCCTGCCTGATTACGGTTTATGGTGCTTCGTTATTATATGATTTCTCTGTCAATAATTTTGAGCCAATGACCGTCCTGATTCCGTTTTCGGTGAAGGCGGTAAATGTGAATAAGCTTGTTGCCCAAATTATTGGTATGGGGCTCAGTTTTATCAGTAACTATGTTCTCCACAAGCAATTTACCTTTCGGAACACGGGCTTCTACGAACGACTGAAAAGTTTACTGAATTTATAAATGAAGTAGAGCCAGGTAAACGCGAACGGGGTCAGTTGGATAAACTGACCCCGTTCGCGTTTACGAAAACAGTATCTTAAGCGGCAGCTCCTTCTTTCAGACGTTCGGCGTTTTCGGCAATACGCAACTGCTCAATGAAATCGCCAATATCGCCATCCATAACCGACGGAAGGTTATAAACCGTCATGCCAATACGGTGATCGGTTACGCGGCTCTGCGGATAATTATAGGTACGGATTTTATCGGAGCGATCGCCACTGCCTACCATTGTTTTGCGTTGCGAGGCAATGGCTTCGTTGTGCTTCTGCAATTCGATCTCGTAAAGTCGTGAGCGTAATACCGTCAGGGCTTTATCGAAGTTCTTTAGCTGTGAGCGTTCGTCCTGACATTGCACAACCAGCCCGGTTGGAATATGCGTAAGCCGAACGGCGGAGTAAGTTGTGTTAACCGACTGACCACCTGCGCCTGACGAACAGAACGTGTCTTTACGGATGTCATTCATGTTAATCTCCACATCGACTTCTTCAGCTTCGGGCAGAACGGCCACACTAGCTGCCGACGTATGGATGCGTCCCTGGGTTTCGGTGGCCGGTACGCGCTGGACACGGTGTACACCCGACTCAAACTTGAGCTTCCCATATACATCTTCGCCTTCAATTTCAGTCACAATCTCTTTGTAGCCGCCTGAAGTGCCTTCTGTGTAATCGACTAACGACATGCGCCAGCCCATTTTCTCGCAGAAACGCTGGTACATGCGGAACAAATCACCGGCAAAAATAGCCGCTTCGTCGCCACCGGTGCCCCCCCGAATTTCGAGAATGACGTTTTTGCTGTCGTTGGGATCTTTAGGCATCAACATCTCCTTGAGCATTTCCTCCAGCGTTTCCCGGCGAGGAAGCAGTTCGTCCAGCTCGGCTTTGGCTAATTCACGGAAATCTTCGTCCTTTTCGGTCGCGATGATTTGCTTGGCATTTTCTATTTCTTCAAGCAGTTGGGTATATGCCTTATACTGCAAGACGATTTTTTCTAAATCTTTGTATTCTTTACTCAGCTTCATGAAGCGCTTCTGGTCCGAAACTGCTTCGGGCTGCACAATTTGCTGAGATACTTCGTCGAAGCGTTCACGAATGGCTTCTAGCTGTTCGAGCATGGTATATAACTTTACTTGCCGTTCTGATAGGATGGCAAAGAATCTATAGACGAATGAATAAAAAACAAAGTTACGAAAAACCTGTGGTCTGGCACTCCGGCAGTTGGACTTATCCTGAGGATATGCAACCAAGCCAACAACAGGTATGTTCTGCTAAAACAATGACAAAGCAATGTTCCAATAAGTTCTTAGTTATGCTTCGTATCGTATTGTTATCTGGTTTATCAATCAGTTTGCTAGCTTCCTGTAATCCTGAGCGCGTAAAGTATACCAACGAGTTGAAGCAGGAGATGGCTGATTCGAAAATTAAACGAATCACGGATGCCGATTTAACCGAAACGATTGATAACCTGGGCGGTAAAGTGAGTGCTACCGTACAAAAAGAATTGACCGCTGCGCTTCAGAAAACAACAGACCCGGCCGAGCGAACTAAGCTTTGCCAATTACAAAACCTGCCCCGAACGAAAGCCATCGCCCAAAGCTATATGCTCGATATTCGTTTGCTGGGACCGGCCGATATTCAGAATAAAGCAATCAATTCGAAAGAGCGCGATATTCTGTCGGCTTACCTTTATAACGCCAAACAGAAGCTAGCTCCCATTTCAAATATTCAGAAAACGTCGGATACATCGTTCGTCTATAACCTCGCCGTTCCGTCCGATAGCCCCATCTGTGAAGCCTGTTTCGGCAAGCAGGAGGTACCGTTTGCTGTTTGGCATGTAGGCTTTCAGAGACGCGAGGTGGTCCGGCGAATGAGTGCCTCAATTAAAAAATAAGTATATTTACGGTAAACTAAATGAACAATGTAAAATGCACAATGAATAATAAGAGTCGTTTCTGACTGTAAAACAATTGTTCATTATGCATTTTACATTGTTCATTCCCTCTTCTCTTAGCTATGGAAGCAGTTGCCCCTAAAATTCCAATGACGCTGTTGGAACCCTACTGAGTGGTTCGATGCCGATTATCGCTCTATTGATGATGTGGTCAAACTGGACCAGTTAGAGTTACCGCTCCGTTCGATCTACCGCAAAACACCGCTGGCCATCTGACTATCGGCCCACTGAATGAGTTGCCGGGCTGTTTTTATTGGTTCATCATCACCAACTTCTATCGATTGAATGCTAGCCGCATCGCGCTGCGCTAGGGCATGGGTATAGGCTTTGTCATAGTAAGCCAGGGTTAAATCGGCAACAGTCGCATAATCCTGATGAGCCAGGGCCGCAAGTGCGTCCTGAGTGGCTTTGCCGCCTAGCCGTTTTTTAATTCGCTCGGTGGCTTCGACAAGCAAATTGTGATCGATACCGGTGTATTCGGCCACCAGTCGATTGATACGCTTCTCTTTTGGAATATCTACAAAAACTGTAGTAGCCTGTTGCATCTGCTGCCAGAGCAATAATGGGATAAAGCAGCTACCCAAACTTCGACTCTCATCCTCAACCCATATTCGACGCGACGAATCCAGGGGTCTTATTTGGCGGAAAATGAGGTTTTCGAACTGTTCGTTGCTGGGTTGAGCTAGTTGGCCAATGGCTCCATACGATGAGCCCTTATGATTGGCCAGCGCTTCCAGATCAATGATTTGTTCCCCCTGATGGGCGAGTTCTTTTAAAATATCCGTTTTACCACTACCCGTTTTGCCTCCCAGAATAATGAGCTTGTAGGATTGGGCAAACGACGACAACACCGCATTGCGATAAGCTTTATAGCCGCCAACGAGTGTCGACGCGGTGATACCGGCCGTATCGAGCAGCCAGGCAAACGACCCACTCCGCATCCCACCCCGCCAGCAATGAACCAACACTTCTTTATCGACAGCGTTCAGCTCTTTCGACTGCACCACAAAATCAGCCAGCTTGGGACCAACCAGTGTCAGGCCTAACAGGACTGCAGCATCTTTTCCGACCTGTTTGTATTTGGTACCTACCTGCGCCCGCTCGTCGTTATCGAACAAAGGAATATTCACGGCTCCCGGAATACGCGCATGATCGTACTCGCCCGGTGAGCGAACATCAATAATCGGAAGCGTCTGCGCCTTCTCTAAGAATTCGTCAACAGAAAGTTGCTGAACCATCTGAACCGGGATTTATATGATTTGACTGACCGACCTTGATTTATTGTTTGTTAGCTTTCTATGAAAGCATAATCATAGTCAGTCAATCAAATCATATAAATCCCGGTTCAGACAGCGCCGATACATCTGAATCGTATTTTCCAGACCGTAATACAGGGCGTCGCAAATTAGAGCATGGCCTATTGAAACCTCCAGCAATCCGGGAATCTGCTCATCGAAGAAACGAAGATTCTCCAGACTTAGATCGTGACCGGCGTTGATGCCTAATCCCAACTCGTTGGCACGTTGAGCGGCTTTGATGAACGGAGCAACGGCCGCTTCACGATTGTCGGCATAATGCGCTGCATAGGGCTCTGTGTATAATTCAATTCGATCAGTCCCAACAGCTTTCGCTCCTTCGACCATACGTTCGTCAGCATCCACGAAGATGGAGACCCGAATATTATCTTCCTTAAAAATAGCGATCAACTGACGCAGATGGTCGGCGTAACGGATCGTATTCCAACCAGCATTCGACGTTATGGCATCAGGCGAGTCAGGTACGAGCGTTACCTGATCGGGCTTTACTTGTTTCACCAGTTCAATGAAACGATCGTCAGGGTTCCCTTCAATGTTGAACTCGGTTGTAACGACTTCTCTCAAATCCAGCACGTCCTGATAGCGGATATGCCGTTCGTCGGGGCGTGGATGCACCGTAATGCCTTGTGCACCAAAACGTTCACAATCCAGAGCAACCTGAACTAGGTCTGGGTTATTACCTCCGCGTGCATTGCGGAGCGTAGCTATTTTATTGATATTAACGGATAAGCGAGTCACGATTGGGAATGATGAATTATAAATGATGAATGATAAAGGTATATGGTTTTGTTAACTTTGCTCGATGGGAGTTGGTTCGTTTTACCAATATTCATCATTCATCATTTATAATTCATCATTAAAACGATGTCGCTGAAACAACAAATTGACGCCGATATTAAGCAGGCCATGCTGGCCAAAGATCAGGATAAACTTCGTGCTTTACGGGCCGTAAAATCAATGATTCTGCTCGAAGAAACCAAAGAAGGCCAGTCCGGCGATCTTAAACCCGAAGATGAAACCCGCATTTTAACGAAGGCCGTAAAACAACGCAAAGATTCAGCCGATATTTACCGTCAGCAGAATCGTGCTGATCTGCTGGCCGTTGAAGAAGCAGAAATTGCGGTTATCGAGCATTATCTACCCAAACAGTTGTCGGAAGATGAACTGTTAGAAAAGCTACAGGCAATCATGGGCCGCATTGGGGCGTCGGCTCCGTCGGATATGGGTAAAGTGATGGGCGTAGCCACCAAAGAACTTGCCGGTCAGGCCGACGGTAAAGCTATTTCGACTATGGTGAAGCAACTTTTACAATGATCGAATGATTGAATGATAGAATGATTGAATTACGGTCCGGTGTTTCGGTCGAATGATCTATTCTATCATTCTATCATTCAACAATTCAATCATTCAATTTGAACACCCTCGACTTATTCATGCTCATTCCCCTCGCCTGGGGGGCTTTTAATGGTTACCGCAAAGGGTTACTGGTGGAGGTTGTGGCCATCATCGCCTTCGTAGTAGCCATGATCGTTGGGCTAAAATTTCTGGCCTTCGGAATAGACCTGCTGAGTCCGTACATCAGTCGCGAGCTCGCCCGGAAGGTATTGCCGTTTCTGGGTTTCTCGGTTATTTTCTTTCCGACGGTATTGATGGTCAATCAATTGGGGAGGGCTCTTCGTCGCTCTCTGAAATACACGATGCTCGGAACGTTCGACAGTGTGGCGGGTGCGACTGTGGGGCTTTTTACCTGGGTGTTTGGAATTAGTGTTATCCTTTGGTTGTTCAGCTATATGAACGTTGTCATACCCCCGCGCTATACCGAAAACGCCTTTCTCTACCCTTATGTACGGCCCATTGCGCCCAAAGTAATGGATAAAGCAGCCGTCTGGGTACCGAAAGGACTGGAAGCCGGAAAAAAATGGCGAGCCGAAAATTAATTTTGAATGATTGAGTGATAGAATGATTGAATAGCTGGCGCAAAACCTATTTTATCATTCTATCATTCAATCATTCTATCATTAACCATGCAGGACATCCGTAAACTAAATACCTCCCAACTCAAAGACTGGCTGACTCAGCACGGTGAGCAGGGATTCCGGGCCAAACAGATTCAGGAATGGCTCTGGAAGAAATCCGCTTTGTCGTTTGAGCAGATGACAAACCTCTCATTGCCAACGCGGGAATTACTAAAAACACATTTTGAAATTAGGCCCCTTACGGTCGATCAGGAACAGCGCAGTAGCGATGGCACTATCAAATCCTCGTTTCGATTGTTCGATGGTAATCTGGTCGAGGGGGTACTAATTCCGGCGCTTCGTCACGATGATACTGACCGTATGACGGCCTGCGTATCGAGCCAGGTGGGGTGTTCGCTGACCTGTAAGTTTTGCGCTACGGGGTATATGGATCGTAAACGCAATCTGGATGCGGCCGAAATATACGATCAGGTAGTGGCCATTGACCGGCAGGCTAAGGAAAATTACGACGTTCCGCTCTCAAACATCGTGTATATGGGTATGGGAGAACCGCTGCTCAACTACAAAAATGTACTGGAATCGGTCGATCGCATCACCTCGCCCGATGGTCTGGGTATGTCGCCCAAACGGATTACGGTTTCGACGGCCGGGATTGCTAAAATGATTCGGCAACTGGGTGATGACGCTGTAAAGTTTAATCTGGCGCTATCGCTGCACGCGGCTAATGATCAGAAGCGTGACCAGATCATGCCCATTAACGAAAGCAATACATTACAGGCACTGGGTGATGCGCTGGGTTATTTTTACAAAAAGACAGGTACACGCATAACGTTCGAGTATATTCTCTTCTACAACTTCAACGACACACTTCAGGATGCACAGGAGCTTTGGAAGTTTACGAAGCGGGTACCCGCTAAGGTGAATATCATTGAATACAACCCAATAGCAGAGGCTAATTTCAAAAATACAGACCCTAAAACGCTGGACAAATTCGCTGGTTTTCTGGATGGCAAAGGCGTAACCGTGAACGTTCGTAGAAGCCGGGGTAAAGATATCGATGCCGCCTGTGGTCAACTGGCTGGCAAAAAGTAGAGACGCATCTTTGCGTCTCCTGTGCGTCAGTAATAGTTTAGCGTGTCAGTAAAAATCATCTCGGTATGAGTCAGCAGAGCCATCCGGGTATGAGACGCAAAGATGCGTCTCTACTTAACAATTTGTTAACATTGCTCTGGTCTGTTTGACGTACTTTTGTGGCAATCATTGGCTTACGGACCCACTGTTGGCCTACTTACTGAAGATACTTCACTTATGTTTGGATTAGAAACGGATGTTTTTATCCTCCTTTTTATCAGCTTATTTGCTGCCTGTGCCTTCGAATTTGTTAATGGTTTCCACGATACCGCCAACGCCGTTGCTACGGTTATTTACACCAATTCATTAAAGCCGACCGTCGCTGTTGTCTGGTCGGGTATATGCAATTTCGCAGGGGTACTGCTGGGTGGAATTGGTGTTGCGATGGGTATTGTCAACCTATTGCCCGTCGAGTTGCTAGTCGATCAGAATGTGTATCATAGTGTGGCTATGGTCCTGGCGTTGCTGCTAAGCGCCATTATCTGGAACCTTGGAACCTGGTATTTTGGTATTCCCAGCTCCAGTTCGCATACACTGATTGGCTCAATTCTGGGCGTTGGCTTAGCGTTCTCTACCCTCCCGGAGAATAAAACCGGCGCTGCGGTCAACTGGGATAAAGCATTCGAAACAGGCCAGGCACTGCTCCTGTCGCCATTACTCGGTTTCAGCCTGGCCATTTTGTTGATGTTCGTTTTGCGTCGATCCGTGTCGCAGGATGTTAAGGATCAGTTATTTAAGGAGCCGAAAAAAAATACCGAGCCCCCGTCCTGGATTCGGGGTATTTTGATTTTAACCTGTTCGTTGGTGAGTTTCTTTCACGGCAGCAATGATGGACAAAAAGGGGTTGGTCTGATCATGTTGATCCTGATTGGTATTGTTCCATATCACTTTGCCGTTAAAGCTGAGCTTGATCCGCGGCTGATGCAAACCAATATTGTGGGTGTTGAGCAGACAATAGCCACCCTGGATTCCAGCCAGCTTTCACCAGCTAACCGCGAACGACTCGTTGAAACCCGCGCCGAACTGGCCGAGTTGAGTAAATTAATTAATGGCCCGCTGGTCGATAATAAAATTCCCAACGAAAAGCGGTTGGACGTGCGGAAAGACTTATTGCTGATCAATAGCAATATGAAAAAGATTACGGCCGATGAAGGCGCTAACGTTAGTTCGGCTCAAATGGCTGTACTAAACAAGAGCCTGGGCGAAGAAAGTGGCTTGCGTCGCTTTACGGACTATGCGCCTTTCTGGGTTATTCTGATGATTGCCTTGTCGTTGGGTTTAGGAACCATGATTGGCTGGCGTCGGATTGTGGTAACCGTGGGCGAAAAGATTGGTAAGCAGCACCTGACTTATGCACAGGGCGCTTCGGCCGAGTTAGTAGCTGCTACTATGATTGGCTTTGCTTCCTGGCTAAAACTGCCGGTTAGTACTACACACGTTCTGTCGTCGGGGATTGCCGGCAGTATGGTAGCCAGCAAAGGGGTGAAAAACTTACAGGCCGCCACCATTCGGAATATCGCTCTGGCGTGGGTACTGACGCTCCCCGTCTCCATTCTGCTTTCGTTTACCCTCTATATTTTCTTCCGCTGGATATTGTAACTATAACGTGGGCGGAAGCCCGCGAGTTAAGAAGCTGTTAGAGTTAGTGAGGTCAGGTTCTTCAACCTGACCAGCGAGGTTTCTTAAAACCTCATGCGTGGAATAAACGAGGTTTTAAGAAACCTCACGGTGTCGGATTAAAGAATCCCACACCACAGAAATCACCCATAAAACTTAACTCTAACAGCTTCTAAGAGTTTCTGGTAATCCTTTTGATTCGCGGGCTTCCGCCCACATTACAGTTCTTTAATGGCAATGTTTCGGAAGCGGTGAGCGGCACCGGGTTTCCAGGAGCCTGCCATGTTGAACGCTTCAGCGGCTGCCGAATACACCGCCGACCAGTGAGCCTGTAACCCGATCATACCGGTGCTGGCATCTGCAATAAAGTCATTTTTGGGTTCGGTAACATCCCACATAAGCTCGTCGTTGACCCATAACCGAATGCGGGGAATGTCGCCTTCCATACGGATGCGAAACGAGTTCCAGCCGCCAGCTTTCCAGACGTTGGCGATATGGGTAGCCTTAGCGCCTTTACTTACGCTCATTCGCTCGCCCAGAAGATCGCCCAGACCGCCGGGTGTAGCCAGTTCAACCTGATAGGCCATACCGCTTTCGGTGGAGCGAAGGAAGATGCCCCCGTTGCAGAATGAATCAATTTTAGCTTCTAGATAAAGCTCATAGTTGCCGTATTTCTTATCGGTGAGTAAAATTCCACCCTGACCATATGGGTATTGTTTCAGGGTGATTACTCCATTTTCGACATAGAAATTACCGGTTGTTCCCTGGTGCGATGTCCGGCTGGTGTGCCAGCCTTTTAGGTCTTTCCCATTAAAAATGGAGGTAAAGCCTGCCGGTATTTTCCCAATTTGAGCTTTGGCCAACTGTATTGTCAGAGAGAGACAAAGAATAAGCGTTACTGTCTGTAGGCGCATCGATTAAGAAAAGGTTATTGCTTCACTTCCATGACAATCCGAAAGCCAACATCCCAGCCGTTTCCGGGTCCGGCAGCGTGGGTCATATAGGTCGCATTTTTTACATCGCCGACAAACGAGGCCCCTTTCAGAACATGTTGCGCACCTGATCGGGTGGGGGTTGGATCGGCGAAGAGTTTTCCGTTGTAATAATCCTGTACCCACTCCCACACATTGCCCAGCGTATCATACAGGCCCCAGGCGTTGGGTGTTTTCTGGCCTACTGTTGCAGTGGTCGGGGACCCCATTTGGGCAGACGCCCAGATCGTTTTCCAGGGAATATCATCATCGGCACCGGCACGGGCGGCATATTCCCACTCAAATTCGGTCGGTAATCGGTAATGATGTTCCTTGTCGAGCGTGTTCAGTTTGGTTAGGAATTTTTGCGTATCCTGCCAGGTAACCTGTTCTACCGGATGCTGGTCGGCATCGTTTTTGACCCGATCTCCCTGAAAGGTCGACGGATTTGTCCCCATCACCCGTTTCCACTGCCCCTGCGTTACTTCAAATTTGCCAATATAGAACGGCTTGCTGATCTTGACAGGAAAGCCCGGTCGTGCTTCCTGTTTAACTAGCTTTTCGGCAAGCTGGTACTCTGCCTTCGTCCATTGAACGCCATTTTTTTTAGCCGCTTCATCGGATTGGGGAGGGTTAGGATAGGGCGGCTGAAATCGGCCCACCACCATGCTTCCCGGCTGGATGAGCACAAAGTCCATGCCGATGGAGTTGGTAAAGGTAGCTGACTGAGCCATCAATTGAGTCGCTAATCCAATGAAGAAACAAATTACAATAACTGTTTTCATGATAAGCTGCTACAATAATTATTGGGCGTCAGGTTTGCTCCAGTTTGTTCGCTCGGCACGGCCCAGTTTAAAAATCTCTAACTCCTGTTGGGTCATGCCTCCCGGAATCACTGGAGTTGAAGCTCGTACATCAGCTACTTCTTTAGGCGTTACGACTGACGACTTGTTGCCGAGTTCACCACTATTCCGAATGTAACTGAGTACCGATGCGATCCATTTGTCGTCGTTGCTACCCATCGACGGCATCATATCCCGATAGGTTTTGCCATCTAGCGGCCCTTTCATACCATTGAGCAGCAGTTGGATGACCAGCGTTTTATCGCCTTTTACCCGTGGCGAACCAACCAGCGGAGGAGCGGGCATTTGCGTGCTTCCAGCGACCATAATGCCTTTGCCATCGGGGCCGTGGCAGGTGGCACAGAGTTGCTTAAAGATAGTAGCTCCATTCGTCACCAGCGCACGGTCGGCGGGACTCAGATTGCGGGTACGTTCCTGCTCGGCCAGGAGCATTTTCTGTGATTCGGTAAAGGTCTTATAAGAAAACTGCATCAACTCGTTTTGTGGGTTATCAGCCAACAATTGTTTTACGAGGGCTTGAGTGCGCGGGGTAGCATGGCTACGGAGTGACAGCGCCAGTTGGATACGAACGTCGGGACTTGAATCGTTGTTCATGGACGCCAGCTTTTCAATTACTTCCGGGTCTTTCTTCGTTAAGTAGACCTCACTAATCCAGACGGCCGTTTTGCGAACCTGTGCATCCGTATCCGTAAGCGCTTTGAACAGCGTGGGTTTGTCAATCGCATCCAATCCTTCGAGTGTCCAAAGGGCGTGGATACGCGCCAAGGCACTGGGAGCTTTCGATAAAGACGCTTTCTGGCCAATGGCAATTTGTTTTAGTGTCGGAACAACGGATTGATCATTGCGAACCACTAGAAGGAGTTGGGCATTATCGCGCCACCAGCCATTTGGATAATCCAGATAGGTAACTAACTGACTGGCTGATTCATTGAGTAGGTTAGGCTTTTGGGCGTCGCGCTTGAAATCGTCGTGGACTACCCGATAGATTCGGCCCATGCCCCGGTTTTTATACAAGCCTTTGTCCTGAATGACTTTTCCCAGATACGATCCCGGTTTGGTCCACTCGCTTTCCTGAATGATGCCGTGGTACATGTCGACAATGTAGAAACAGCCATCGGGGCCTGTGTAGGTGTTTATGGGCCGGAAATTCATATCGGCCGATGCCAGCCAGTCTTTTTCTTTGTAAGCATCTTCGATATGAATTTTTCCATTTCGGTTGATGACTTTGCCCCGTTTGATAATCCGGCCGACGGGTTCTGGAATGAAATAATCGCCCTGCATATCAGCGGGGAGCCGGTCGCCCCGGAAGATGGACTGGCCACAACCCGCCGTGTATTTGTTAAGGGTGTTGTCCTCTTTTCGAAGCGCTTCGCGGCCACCCTGCGCGTCGACGTTTCCGATAATGGGCCACGGCTTGGTAAAATCTTCGGTATACTGATCGGCAAAGTTGAGCGCGCCATAAGCCGGATTTTGCTGAATCTGTACGGCGGGCAAACCGGGTCCAGCTTCGGAATAAAAGAGCCGGCCATAGTTGTCGGTGGTCATGCCCCATTGACCAATCATGTTATCGACCAGCGTATCGGCTATGAGTTTACCGGCTTTGAATTTGTACCGAAGGTTATCGCGGGTGGGGTAAATCCAGTTGTCGAGGTTCCAGATCAGGCCACCATTCTGATGCTCCAGGTTGCGGGAGTCGATCACATCGTTTCGGAAAACGATCTTTTTCTCATCGGCTTTTCCATCGCCATTGGTATCCCGATAACTCCAGATGTGTTGAATGTTGGTGATGCCTACCAGCAACTGATCGCCTATGGGCAGAATGGTACGGGGCAAAACGAGGCTGTCGATAAAAATGGTCGACTTGTCCATTTTGCCATCGCCATCGGTATCCTCCAGTCGCTTGATCCGGCTAGTGGGTGCGTATTCGCCCGTTGCACTGGCATCTTTCATGTAGGTGTTCATTTCGGCCACATACATACGTCCATTACCATCCCAGGCTATCGCTACGGGTTCCTGAATCATAGGCTCGCTGGCAACCAGCTCGACATGATATCCTGGCGGTAGCTGAATTTTTTCGATGCTCGCTTCGGGTGATAGCGGCTCTACGGGTGGGTTCGTATCTAGTACAACTCGTGCAAAATCACCTTTAGTTGTGGTTGTAGAGGTTTTATTGCAACTAAACGCGAGGCCAATAAGCGTAATGAAAAAAGTAGGGAATAAGAGAAATTTCATAGTAGATGGGGTAACGCGGTGGCGCGGCATTCCGACATCCTGTCCGCATAGTTGAGAACAACTTGTCTTATAACACTGCGGACAAGATGTCCGCGTTACTTATTGTTGCTCCTGCGCCCATTCGGGAGCATCCTGCTCAATAGCGTGTCGAACTCGGGCAACCAGGTCATCGACCGTATCGTCGGGGCTGTAAGAAAGGGGCGCTTTGAATTGGACGGTCAAGAGGGTATTTCGTTTCTTGAACCGTAGTCCCTTTTTATCGAAAGCCCGCCGAAATCCATTGATAACAACGGGAATTACAATAGGCTCATTGTTTTTGATGAGGTGTCCTGTCCCTTTCCGAATGGGCGCGTAAGGAGTGGTGGTCCCCTGTGGAAAACTAACGACCCAGCCGTGGGCCAATGCTTTCGCAATCTTATCATTGGCTGACGTGTCGACACTCCGCTGTACTTCGCGCCCTTCGGCCCGCCAGGAACGTTCGATGGTCAAGGCACCGATAGCCGAAAAAACGCGTGGGACAAAGCCCTTCTTCATGGTTTCGGAGGCTGCTACATAATACTGACGAGCTCTTGGGCCGAACAGATACATAGGCGGAACGATGGTGTTCTGAAAACCCCACTTTACAGCGCAGAAAATGTGAAAGAAGGCAATGACATCAGCAAAATAGGTCTGGTGGTTCGATAAAAACAGAACGTTGTTGATGGGTAAATTCTCCAGATTTTCGGTGCCTTCGATCTGAATGCGATTCACAACCGTGTAACGGGCGTATGTCAGCCAGCCCACAATGCAGATCAGTATTCGCCTGAGTAAGAGCGAGCTACCAAACGGATCGCAGTCGAACAGGCCAAGAATATCCAACGGCATCAGAAACTTCGGCAGGTAGCTGAATTTAGTTGGCTTTATGTATTTCATTTGATAAAAGGGTCATAGGTAACGGGTAAAGTTAAAAGGACGCTGCAATGTTTTCAAGAAAAAATACAACGTACTGATTAGCAACGGTCGACTTAAGCCATATCATAAGCTGAAAAAGGTTCAGATCTTTCGAACAGAAATTTTTTTTACTGCTGATTAATCCTTTTTGGCCAGCAGTCCTCTAACCAATGTAACCACTTAAAAACACCTTCTGCCTATAGCCGACGCTCTACACAATCAACTTCAGGTTTAATAACTTTTACTTTCAATTTTGTCCCTTCAGAACCATGAAACGAATTGTGCTTGCCGCCGTCATTGCCCTTGTAGCTCTTGTTAGTTCAACTTCTTCATTTGCCCAAGTCCAGGTTGGACTTCGGGGAGGGGCCAACTGGGGCTTTGCTTCTAAACCCGAATACATGGGTAGTTTACTGCCTGATTTATACCCAACTGTTGGCCCTACGGGTGCCATCTTCCTGGATATTCCACTGAGTGAGCGTGTGTCGTTCCGGCCAGAGTTTGCCTATGTGCAGAAAGGAGTGGCCATAAAAGAAGGCATGGATTTAAACCTGGGCGGATTTAATCTTCCCATCGGAGCTACCATCGCTTACCAGTCGCAACACCTCGAAATTCCACTGCTGGCAAAGATCAATCTGACCGATGGTGCGGTTCAACCCTACCTGATCGTTGGTCCTTCGGTTAGTTACGCCATCGACGGACGAATTCGTACACGGGCTTCTGCCTTATTTTCAACGCAGCCCTTTGACATCGATGTCAACTATGGAGGTGCACTGAGTCGTTGGGATGTCGGAGCCGTTGGAGGATTAGGCCTTGCGATGGATGCAGGCGCTGGAAAGTTCTTCTTCGAAGGCCGCTACACACAAGGATTCACCCGTCAGATACAAGTGCCCGTTGTTAATGTCAACGTTCGAAACCGTGGGGTAGCGCTTTCGCTCGGATACTCATTCCCGATTGGTTATTAGTCATTCCACCATTCACCATCCCACCCACTACATAAATTTGTTGAATCAACCTGAATCAGTAAAGGCGGAGCTAATCAGCTTCGCCTTTCTTATTTGGCGGAAATATGATTAAAATCAGGCAATTTTCGGCTAGCTGAGTAGGATTGCCAGCTAAAATTGTGTTAATTTTACTGTCTATTTTTTCACTGAGCCGCACAGGCGGCCCTGTTGTTCCGGCGACACCTCATTTATGGCAAGATTCACAGATTTTGTTCGTTCAACCTCGACCGAACCGCACCGTATTCGTACCCGACAAATTCTTAAAGCACACCCTGAAATCAAGCAATTAATTGGTCAGAAAAACCCGACCACATTCTGGGTCATTCTGGGTTGTGTAACCATGATGGTTGGCCTGGCCTGGCTGGTTCGTGATCAATCTTGGTGGATTGTCGTAGCGGCTGCCTGGTTTATTGGTGCATTTCCAGCGCATACCTTATTCGTTTGTATTCACGAAGCTGCGCATAATTTGATTTTCCGCAAGCCGACTGCCAATGCCTGGGCGGCTATCTTCGCGAACCTGCCCACGGTTTTACCAACGGCGCTATCGTTCAAGAATTTCCATATTAAGCACCATGCCTTTCAGGGCGTGCACGAACTGGATGCTGACTTGCCCGACTGGTACGAAGCGAAACTCATCAATAATTATTCGATTGGGAAAGCGCTTTGGCTACTTTTCTTCCCGATTTTTCAAGCTATTCGTACAATTCGCATGCATGAACTAGCCGTGATTGATAAGTGGGTAGCTGCCAATATCATCGTACAGGTGGCGTTCGATGCCCTGATCGTCTTTTTCTTTGGCTGGCAAGCGCTGGCCTTCCTGCTGCTTTGCCTGTTTTTCTCGGTTGGGCTGCACCCGCTGGGTGCCCGCTGGATTCAGGAGCATTACCTGACACTCGATCCCGAGCAGGAAACCTACAGCTACTATGGCCAGTTGAATGGCGTAAACCTGAACGTCGGTTTCCACAACGAACACCACGATTTCCCCTCAATCCCCTGGAACAAACTGCCTGAGATTAAGAAGTCAGCACCTGAGTATTACGATACGCTGAAGTACCATACCTCGTATGTCCGATTATTCTTCCGCTTCCTGTTCGATCAGGAGATTTCGCTTTACTCACGAATTGTGCGTAAAGAGCGTGGTCGAGTTACCGTAGCCGATCAGTCGAAACCGGATTTAGAATTAGTTGAATCGCAGGCGTTGAACGTTCCGGCTAAAACGGCTGCCTGATCGTAGAGTTCTATTCAATAAAAAAGTCCTTGCTATGGTAGCAAGGACTTTTTTATTGAGGGCCGTTTGAACTTTCTAAACTATAGTTTAGTGGGCATGTGTTTGTCATTCCGACGATAGGAGGAATCTCAAGCTTGACTAATAAGTAACGTTGAGATTCCTCCTATCGTCGGAATGACAAGTCGCGCCGATTTTCGATCAAAAAATATAAGGTTAGACAGGTTTGCCTTGAAGACTAATCAGTGTCTACTGCGCTTCTGACCGCCAGGTATTGTTTTTAGGATTAATATCCGGCAGCTTTTGATCTGGGTCTATAACCACGGTTTTGATAGACGACGTCGAGTTGTACTTGAGTGTCCAGGAGCCACCACGCTGCCAAACTTCAATGGGTAAGTTGACCCGGCCTTTCTTGCCATTGCTCTCTGTAACCTCGATGGTAGCAGGCATTGCCATTTTATCAAGGTTTTCGATGGTGATCAATGAACCTTTATCGGCACTACCATCCACATATTTTACATCTTTAACACTCTGATCCAGCCGCCAGGTCTCGTAGAAAAAGCCGCGCCAGAACCAGCCCAGATCTTCACCGGCACCGTCTTCGATACTACGGAAGAAATCATAGGGGGTTGGGTGTTTGAAAGCCCAGCGCTGCACATAATTTTTGAAAGCAAAATCGAAACGGTCGGCGCCAAGAATCACGTCACGCAATAATTTCAGGCCAATGCCCGGTTTGTAATACGCCAGAATGCCCAACGCTCGGGGTTGCTGAACATCGGGGATGGTCATAATCGGCTCGGTTGGAAAAGCCAGGGCAGGAGCCAGGTCGTGCATAGTCCCACGCTCGCGGTTGTATTCGCCTTTATTGAAATTGGCGGTCGATAAGCCGTTAATAAACGTGTTAAAACCTTCGTCCATCCAGGGGAATTTCCGTTCGTTGTTGCCCACGATCATGGGGAACCAGTTGTGACCGAATTCGTGGTCGGTAACGCCCCAAAGCGCATCTTTTTTGTCGCGGTGGTCGCAGAAGATAATGCCTGGATATTCCATTCCACCTACAATCCCGGCTACATTCGTCGCAACGGGGTAGCTGAATTCATAGAGGTATTTTGAATAAAACTCTACACAGCCTTTGACGTACTCGGTCGAGCGATTCCAGGAATCGTTTGTGGCACTTTCAACGGGGTAAACCGATTGGGCAAGGGCTGTTTTGCCACTAGGCAGGTTCATTTTGGCGGCATCCCATACGAACGCACGCGAAGAAGCCCAGGCTACATCACGGCTATTTTCGCAACGGAATTTCCAGGTAAGCGTGCCGGATTTTTTCGGGCGGGAGTTGGCGTTGGTTACTTCGTCTTTTCCCCGGATGACTACCGTCTGGTCGCTTTTACGTGCCTGTTCCAGCCGTTTTTGCTGATCGGCCGTCAGGACTTCATTGGGATTCAGGAGTTCGCCGGAGCCGACCACAATATGGTCCCAGGGAGCTGTAATGCTGTATTCGTAATCACCATAATCAAGGTAAAATTCACCCGCACCTAAGTAGGGAAGTACGTTCCAGCCTTCGATGTCGTCATACACGCACATGCGCGGATACCACTGAGCAATCTCGTAGATAATGCCATCTTTCCGCTTCAGTTGCCCCATTCGGTCAGATCCATACTCAGGAATCTTAAAGGAATACGCAATTTTCACTTTGATAACATCGCCTTTCGGCTTTACCGACTCGGCCAGGCGGACCTGCATCCGGGTATCGGTGATGGTATAGGGAACAGTCGAAAACTTCCCTTTGCTATGATCGACCGTAACGCTTGAAATGGTCAGCCCACCCGCAAAACCCTGGTTCCCAAACCGTCCGCCCGATACAGGTGTGGTTTTGGCCGCTCGCGAGGTATCGCTAAACGCGTTTTGGTCCAGTTGAAGCCATAAGTAGGCTAGTGACTCTGGCGAATTGTTTTTGTAGGTGATAGTCACTTCGCCCGTAATGGTGTTTTGCTGATCGTCGAGGGTGACATTGATCTGGTAATCCGAGCGATTTTGCCAGTAGTTGGGGCCGGGTGCACCGCTACCAGTGCGATAATCGTTGCCCGGCTGCATGTTGAACAACGGGTGAAAGAGCGCCAACGGGTCATATTTGGAGCCCGGTGTGGATGTTGAAGAAGGGGAGGTTTGAGCGAAAGCTGAGACACATAAGGCCCAAAAGCCTGCCCAAAGAGCGATTTTTCTCATGAAATTCAGATACGTAACTCGGTCAATTGAGTGAAATTAGTTTTCTAACTGTTGCCAATGGCTAAAAACGGAACCAGTTTTTAGCTGCTTATTCTACTACAAATAACGATATAAAGCCTCAAAATTAGCTAACGCCCTATGAGTAGTTGCCAATCGATGCCGTGATGGACAAGAAGAAACAGAAATAAGCCCAGCCAAAGAACATCTACAAAATGCCAATACAGCGCAATGAGTTTGATTTTGAGTCGATTAGGCGGATTCACACTGTAGACGAAGGAATCAACGTATGGCCGACGGAGTAAAGCTTCGCCCAGCACAATGCCCAGAAAAATCAGGCCCACCAGAATATGAAGCAGATGCAGGCCCGAAATGATATAAATGAACCCGCCGGCTGGGTTTCCTTCCAGACCAACTCCGGCTCTGAACAGATCGCGCCAGCCCCAGCCCTGGAGTAGCATAAACAGAATACCTAGTCCCAGTGTAGTCGCCAGATTGGTTCGGTAACTCTCAAACCGCTCGTGCCAGAACGCTTGTTTGGCATTGTTAAGCGTTAGACTACTCAGTAAAATAACGGCTGTACTAACTAAAAAGACGACTGGGAGCCTTACATTGGCCCAATCTGATGCGGTTCTCCGAACGACATAGGTAACCAACAACATCGTGAAGAGCATCGTACTGCTGGCGATGCCCAGCCAGACCATAAAACGGGACGGCTCGCGCCGTTTGGTCACGAAGTTGCTCATGGTAACTGAGGTTGTTAATCAATAGTCGTTAAAATAGTAACGACTGAAAGGGATTTATAATTTCCCTTGCCAAACGTTGTATTCCTGAAATTGGTCTGGTGTTGGAATAGGCGCATTAAAAATGCCGTACACGGTCGAACCCGACCCACTCATGCTGGCATACACCGCCCCTGCTGTATAGAGTTGCTGCTTTATGTCGGCTAAAACCGGATAACGGGGAAACAGACTATCTTCAAAATCGTTGTGAATAGTAGCCCGCCAGGTATCGATTGGGGCCTGCAATTGATCCAACAAAGGAGCTTCGGGTTGATGTGGGCGAACACCCGCGTAGGCTTCGGCCGTAGAAATGGCCAGATTCGGGTAAACCAGCAGGATATAATAGCCCGTCAGATCAACCGGGATGTCGGAAAAGACATCGCCTTTTTCAAGACAATACTGGGGGCGATTTTGAATGAAAAAGGCACAGTCACTCCCTAATTGACGGGCATAATCCTCTAGCTGCTGGATGCTTAATCCTAAATGAAACTGATCATTCAACAATTTTAGCGTAAAAGCCGCATCGGCCGATCCCCCACCTAAACCTGCGCCAATTGGAACAATCTTGTGCAAATGCATCTGCACCGGCGGCAAATCGAAGTCGGCTTTGAGCAGATTATAAGCCCGAACGCATAGATTAGTTGATGCATCACCCGGAATGGGTAGGCCACTATGGCTGAAGTTAAATTCAGTGCCTGGAATTGTTTCCAGCACATCGCCCCAGGCTACGGGATAAAAACAGGACTGGAGATTATGAAAACCATCCGGCCGTTTTTCCGTGATTCGAAGACCAATGTTGATTTTACAGGTAGGGAACGCAATCAAATGAGTAATGACTAATGGACAATGAGTGTAAAAATAAGTTTCAATTATCCATTGCTCATTATTCATTGTCCATTATTCATCATTTACTTGATGGCAACGACTTTAAATTCGGTTCGGCGATTGCGCTGATGCTCGGCTTCGGTACAAATCACCCCATCGGTACAGTTGTTGACCAATTGCGACTCGCCCATACCCAATGTGGCCATCCGCCGACGGCTGATTCCTTTCGAGACCAAGTAGTCGGCTACCTGTTTGGCCCGTTCCAGCGATAAAGCTTTGTTCCGTTCGGCATCGCCCCGGCTGTCGGTATGCGACCGGATTTCAATGATAAGCGATGGGTATTTGCGCATGGTAGCTACCACTTTATCCAGTTCGCGCATGGCATCGGGCCGGAGGCTGAATTGATCAAGGTCGTAATAAATATTATCGATGGTAACCACGTCGCCCACACTCAACATCTTCAGGTCGGCCGACAACTCTTTGGGTTTTGCTTTTGGCGTTATCTTTTTGATTTTGCTGGTGTTGGTACCAAACGATGGTTTTGAGGCAATTAACGTATAGTCGCAGCCTTCATTAATATCGAATGAATAATGCCCATCGGCTCCGGTCACGTATTCCACAACCGAGTTATCGCACTCGTTGCGAAGTCGAACTTTTACGCCCGCGATCGGCTTTCGGTTCCGTTCGCCGACCACCGTCCCCTGAATGCGGGAACGGGTAAGGGCAGCAGAAGGTTGAGCCTGTGCTTCTGATACTGTATCGACCGGAACGGTTGGCTTAAGTAAGCCGATTTCGAGCCGACTGGGCTGATCATCGACCAATGAGCGTGTGGTGAAGCCAACGGTACTGTTAATATACCCATCGCGGCTGGCTTTGAAGATGAACGAACTACTTCCGGGGAGACAAATACGGACTAAGCCATTCTGATCACTGACCAACGTTTGGTCTGGGCGCCCTTCAACACTTGATTTTACCAATACGCTGACACTGTCTAACGGCTGGTCGGTATAAGTGTCGTACAAACGAATGGTCAGGTCGCGGCACCCATAAAGAGAACTTTCGCGGACAAACCGATAAATGTCGTCGCTGCCATCGCGTCGATTTGTGCTGAAATAACCTCCTTTTCGATTGGCATCAGTGATGAGTCCGAAATCGTCCTGTGGGGAGTTGATTGGCGCATCGAGGTGCTCAATGGATTGAACCGTTATGCCGTTCGTCAAGGTAGCGTAATAAATGTCCAGCCCTCCCAGTCCTTTTCGGCCGTCGGAAGCGAAATACAGGTTGCCCGCATCATCGGCAAAAGGAAATAATTCATTTCCTTTTGAGTTGATGGTACTGCCCAGATTAACCGGACGGCTCCATTTCCCATTCTGGAAACGTGTTACGTATAAATCCGTGCCTCCGAACCCACCCGGCATGTCGGACGAAAAATAGAGCAGTTCGTCGTTTTTGTTCAGCGTAGGATGCCCTACGGAATATTCGTCGCTGTTGAACGGCAATTCGACAATATCGGTCCAGGCGCCATTTTCCTGGATAGCTGTATACAATTTAAGCTTATTGACTCCTTCCGAACTCTTACTTGCCCGACCGTTATTGTAATTGTTTCGGGTAAAAATGATCTGCGTGCCGTCGTGAGAAAACGTGGCTGGCCCTTCGTGGTATTTGGTGTTGAGCGTCTGGCTGAAGCGCTTCGATACATTCTGCGAACTCACATTGGCTGCATAGCCTAGGCCTTCCGAAATATTAATGCCCTGACCAAAATTGGGTATGGTGGGGGAGTCGTTTGGCGTTTGTCGGCTATAACTCGCGCTAGTACGATCATTTCTGGTGGAGGTATTGACAGGGCGGCTGGTTGTCCCGTCGGCATTCAGAATACTGTTAACTTTCAGATTGTTGCGATTGGGTAAATAAAAGAGGTCAAGGTACCCTGCGCCACCACCACTGCCGGTGGTTTCGATGGCCGATCCTCCTTTTTTACCGGCTACATAGACAAGACCGTCCTGATAATATGCTGGACTGAACTCTTCTCCCGATGTATTGAAGTCCAGATACTCCAGTCGGTATTTAACCGGTTCTTTGCGGGGGCCTGCCGAAGCACCATCTGTGGTGGAAGAAGTAAGGGCCGTGCGGGCAGGCTGTTTTTCTTTGAGTTGTTCGTATTGCTCAAACATTTTCTGCCCTTCCTGGAATTTGCCATTGCCAACCAATGTCTGGGCGAAAAGCAGGAGCAGTTGAGGGTTTGGGGCAGGCGTATTAGCTAAGGCGTCCCGATAGTATCGTTCAGCTTTTGGGCCATCGCCAACCTGACGATAGGCATTCGCCAACTGACTCTGAACGGTTGCTTTTTGAACGGGCGTGAGCTGATCGGCCTGCTCGCTCAATAGCTGCGAGTAGGCCTCTATGGCTCGGCCATATGCTTTATAGCTGAGCAGGCGGTCGGCCTGCTGCAGCAGCGAATCTACCTGTGCCCAGGCTGGTAAGCCACTTAGCCACAGTAATCCGCCCAAGATCCATGCGATCCACTTTTTACTCATTGGTATTACTCCCTACGGCCAACTACACTTTCTCCCTACGACAAACGAAATTGGCCAGAAATCATTGCTATAAAAGTTATCTTACTAAGGTCAGGAATCGAACAAATTCGCGCCCATCGCTGAGTCGAATCTGATAGTAATAGGTACCGTCGGGCAAACCCTGTTGAGCACCTGCTGTTTTGGCTCCCTGGTTGGACGTACCGTCCCAGTCATTTTTGTAATTTAAATTTTGGTAAACCAGGTGCCCCCATCGGTTGTAGATTTCTACTTGCAGGGTTACATCAGTCGGTACATGTTGAATAACAAACAAATCATTTATTCCGTCGCCGTTAGGTGAAAAACCTTCGGGAATAAAAATACTTGAATATTCTTCACCCCGTACGGAGTGCAACGTTACCACCGTCGGGTCATCGTTATCCGCAGGGTTGCCATTTTGGTCAGGATCGGTTTCAATGCCGTTGGTAGAACGGTCCCGGCAAATACCACCGGTTACATCAACTGCCTGTACAGTTGCTTTATTAACAAATGTCAGGGTATTTGCCTGACTGACATCGAGACGAACAGTGAGCCAGGCATGAGCCTGTTTGCCTGTCGGCAATGTTCCGACCACCAGTAAAGTTGTGTCGACTCCCTGTCCGGTGTATGTCTTATTTACGACCAGTCCACTATCGGCACGAACGCTAACTGACTGAATTTTAGCACTGGCACTTGTAAAGGCCGCATCCAGGTCATCGGCCAATTGGATAGTCGTTAGCTCATGGCCTCCCAGATTGGCGATTGTAAAGAGGTAAGTAAGTTCAACCAGGCGTTTTTGGCCTTCGGTTACCCAAATGGGTTCAGCTACTTTTTTACTGAGCCCTACAATTTCCCGTGATGGAGCGGTCACCAACTTTTGGGCTGACGCACCCGTACAGGGGCCATCGCCATCTGGATCAGCGATGGTTAAAGTAAATAGCGTACTGCCCCGTTGTCGATCTGCTTCGGAAAATAGATAGCGGGCGTCGACGCCTGAACTGGTAAACAGTCCTCCGCCATCGCTTTGCCAGACGGGTTTGGTAGCAGAGCCTCCCAACTGGGCTGTCAAACGAACAATGCCTTTCGTCCAATTGAGAGAGTCGAGCCGGATTGCCACAGAGGCTGGATTACTTAGGCAAGGAGCAATTCCATTTTGACAAGGCTGATTCGTTACGGTAATTGCTACCGGCTCAGTATAACACCCATCGGCTGTTCGTCCGAAAATATAGTAAGTACCTGCCAGCACAGCCCCCGGTGATTGAACGGATTCGGCTTGTAGCGATGGTCCTGTTCGGAATTCATAATGCTGAATGGATGTATTTTTATCCGTAATCGCCCTCGAAAGATCGGCCGTCTGAAATGGGCAGCTATTAGCCAGGTTTGCCTGCAAATTTAAGGGGATACTGACCGAGCGAACGGTTATCGAAACGGTTTGAGAGCTATCGCTCCGGCACGAGCCAATCTGACAAACAGCCCGATAATTTATGGATTGAGTTGGGTTTACCGTCCTGACTAAGCCTTCGATCCCATCCGTCCATCGAACGGTTCCTAGGCATCCCGAGGCTGCCAGACGGACAGGCTGGCCAGCACAAATGTCACGTTTGTCGGCTGAAATAACTGGAGTTTGTGGGGAAGAGACCTGTACTGCAAGTGGGATAGATGGATTACTCGTACAACTCGTTTGTTCGCAGGTAGCCCGGAAAACTGTTGTCGTTTGTAAAGTCGTTGTCCAGGTTTTCCCTACGCTTTGTTCGACTCCATCCTGGTTGACCCAATGAATAGTTCCCTGGCAATTAGCCGCCGTTAAGGTGACAGTTTCGTTCGGACAAATAAGTTTTGACGAGGCTGTTATCGTCGGAGGTTCGGGTGTATTTACCGTAATTTTCCAGACGTCAGCGAAACAACTGATACAACCCGGTTTTGCCCGACAAATAGCGGTATATTTAGTCGTCTGTTGCGGTTTTACGGAGATTGTTGGACCTGTATCGCCATTCGACCAGATAACAGTTCCCGTACATCCGGTTGCTGTTAGGGAAACCACCTCATTACGACAGATTGCTTTGGCAGAACCAACAATTACGGGCGGCTCAGGGTGCTGACAGGTATCCCCAGGCATGTAGGAATTTGCCACGGCTACGAGGTTTGGCCAAAGCAATAGCCAAGCCATTAGCCATCCATACCTTTCAGTAAATATGTGAAGTAGTCGTTGCCTCATCAATGAATCTCGCTTGTTGAGAAACAAGACGAATTTCATGCCAAGCCCTTTTTTTAGTAAATGAACTCGGTTGATTGAGGTATTTAGTAGATGGGTTTACCTATTTTGTGAGTAAATGGTACGTAAAGGATTACATATGACCGGCCCAGGTTTTTCCTCATAAACCATGCCAACATAGGGGCTTTTTTAATTCTAAACTAGCAGGGTCAGAATAAATATAGCTGGAATAAGATACTTGACGTTTATATAAATCGTTAAGGACCTTTTTAACGCTATAAAAGTGGGGTAAGGTTGATAGAGAACAATTGATTTATGCTGCCAGGAAGCTCCCGTTGATCGTGAGTGACGAATAGAATAGTTTTGTTGGTAAAACTATCAATTAACTGCCTTGCCAACTGGACGTGGTTGTCGTCGATGGCTTGGAAAGGTTCATCCAGCAGCAAAACAGGCGCATTTTTCAGAAAGGCTCTGATCAGCAAAACCAATCGCTGCTCGCCCGCCGATAAAGTGCCAAACGGTCGATTGATGAGGGTTGACAGATCAAAATAATCAAATAACATACGCAAGTCGGCTTCAGAATCGGGCGGAACCTTGCTGGGTGGTGTTAATGTATCTGTCAGGCCGGTAAGCGCTACCTGACGGGCTGACAATCCCTGCGGAAAATAGAGATGCAGTTCGGGAGAGATAAAGCCGATTCGTCGTTTGACATCCCAGATACTTTCGCCCGACTTGCCTCGCCGACGGCCAAAAACACGTACGTCGTTTGAGTACGCCTGGGGGTGATCGCCATAAAGTAAGCTTAGCAATACTGATTTACCAGCACCGTTTCGGCCAAACAGGCCCCACCGTTCACCAACCCGAACCGCCCAGTCGATATGATTCAGGATAAGGGTGTCGCCATAACGAACCGTGACATCACAAAGGCGGAAGGCTTCGTCAAAATCCACGTTGGGAGCAGGGGTCTGTAAAACGGGCGGTGTTGCCAATAGGTTGGCAGGGGGAGTATACTGGTAGGTTTCCTTTGGGCCTGCCCACGTAATTCTCCCTTTCTCCAATACGGCCACATGAGTTACAAACGAAGGAATATCGTCGGGCTCTTTGACGAGCACAAGCGTTAAGCCATGGTTGGTGAGTTCGCCCAGCCAATCGGTCAGTTCGGCTCTGAAAATGGCATCGAGTCCAACAAACGGGTTATCTAACAGTAAAACGGACGGGTGTTTAAGTAATGCTCTGCCAATGCGGGCCTTGCGGGTTTGTCCATTGGATAACTTAATAAATGAGCGGTTGAGCAATGGGGATAAACCCAGCCGGTCGACCAGCGCATCGGACTCCTCACTATCAGTTAGTTGTAAGAAATCGCGTAGGGTTGGCGTAGAGGTATACCCGCCATCCGTACCTTCATCGCTCATGGTCGCCTGATAGCGTTGCTGGTAGAAATAACTACTGTAGGAAAAGCGGCTTGATTCTTCTTTAAATGAAACGAACTCCGTACGGCCCTGACGCACTAAGGCACCGGGCGGAGCGTGGAATTGCCCAGCCAGTGTCTGTAACAATGTCGTTTTACCACTACCCGTTGGGCCAACAACTACCCAGCATTCGCCCGAACGGAGCGTAAAGGTTAAATCAGTTAAAACAGGCTGGCCACCTCGACGAACGGTGAGGTCATGTAGGCTAATCAACTCGGCGGTAGTAGGCATAAAAAAAGTAGGCAACTTCGCAAAGTTACCTACTTCGTTGGATAACGGCTATTAGTTTGCCGAGCGTAATCAGTAACTGACGCCGTCGACTCGGGTATTCTACTACCTATTTGTTCGTGAGCCAGGCCGCGTTGTTGTTGGCGATGTCATGGTACCACTTCGGGTACGGGTTGAACCATTTGTGGTTGTTCCGTTATTCAACCGATCGGTAGTACCCATCGTGCCCTGTGGATCAGTCGTCGTGGTCGAGCCATTGGTCATCGAACCGGTACCCGTGCTATAGGTTGTACCTGTACCCGTTGTTGGAGTTGTGCCCGTTGTTGGGGTATTGATACCCGTTTGAGGTTGCGTTTGATAGGTACCTGTCGGCGGCTGATTAACTCCGGTTGGCGTCGTTGGCTGAGTAGGGTACGTACTCATATTTGTATTCGTTGCCGGATTTGTCGAATTCGTGGTTCCGGTTGTCGGTTGTGATTGATACGTACCTGAGTTAGTTCGGGTTCCCGTAGTTGGGGATGTGCCCGTAGTACCTGCATTCGTATTGGTCGTTGTATTGGTTGATTGTGCATTTGCACTTAGGGCGATACCGGCTACCAGCATACATCCCATTAGCATTGCTTTTTTCATCGTTGAGTTTCATTATTGCTTGATATTCTATGGTATAACTATACTAATAGCAGGTTGTTTTAATTTTTGATTAAAAAAATGATCATTACTGCATAAAAAAAGCAGGAAGAACGTTCTTCCTGCTTTTAGAATCGAATTTTCAATAATTACAAATTGCCTTTCTTCATCTCTTTCACCGCGAAATCGGCCGCACGGGCGGTCAACGCCATATAGGTGAGTGAAGGGTTCACACAGGATGCAGAGGCCATGCAGGCACCATCGGTATTGAAGACGTTTTTAACCGTATGAATCTGGTTATGGGCGTTCAAAATCGATGTTTTAGGATCACGGCCCATCCGGGCTGTGCCCATTTCGTGAATACCGATACCTGGGTTTTTGGTTGTATCGTTATAAGGCGTCACGTTTTTGAAACCAGCTGCTTCCAGCATTTCGGCGGCATCGTTCATCATATCGATCCGCATTTTCTTCTCGTTTTCGCCATAAGCTGCGTCGAAAACAATCACAGGCAGACCCCATTTGTCTTTCTGGTCGGGCGACAGCGTCATGCGGTTGTTCGGATCGGCAATCATTTCACCAAATCCACCCAGGCTCATTGTCCAGGGGCCGGGTTTGGTCAGACTGTCTTTGAAGTCAGCGCCGAAACCTTCCATGCCGTTACCACGACCCCAGCCTCCCCGGCCAGCGCCACCCTGGTAGCCAAAGCCACGAACGTAGTCGCGCTTATCGCCATTCCAGTTACGGTACCGAGGAATGTAGACTCCATTAGCCCGACGACCGAAGTAGTATTGGTCTTCCATCCCTTCGAAGCTACCCGCAGCACCCGCAGCCAGGTGGTGGTCCATGATGTTGCGGCCAAGCTGATCCGAGTCATTACCCATCCCGTTGGGGAACCGGTGCGACTTGGAGTTCATCAGGATCGACGTACTGGCAAATGCTGATGCATTCAGGAAGATAATCCGGGAGTAGTATTCACGAACCTCTTTAGTGTTCTGGTCAATCACCCGGACGCCGGTTGCTTTCCCTTTTTTCTCGTCGTATAGTACCTCTGATACAATGGAGTCAGGGCGAAGCGTCAACCGGCCGGTTTTCATCGCTGCTGGCAAGGTGGCCGACTGAGTACTGAAGTAAGCGCCGTATGGGCAGCCACGCATACACTGATTGCGGAACTGGCAAGCAGCCCGGCCCAGATCGGTATGCCATTTTTGGGGTTGGGTCAGGTGGGCAGTACGGCCAATAGTTACGAGCCGCTTTGGGAACGCTTTTTCGATCCGTTTTTTCGCTTCACGCTCCAGACAGTTAAGCTGCATAGGTGGCAGGAAGTTGCCATCTGGCAGCACGTCAATGCCATCCTTATTACCCGAAACCCCTACAAACGTTTCAACATGACTATACCAGGGAGCCAGGTCTTCGTAGCGAATCGGCCAGTCGACACCGATGCCTTCTTTTCCATTCGCCATGAAGTCTTCCTTATTCCAGCGATAGCTTTGGCGACCCCACATCAGTGAACGACCACCCACGTGATACCCGCGTATCCAGTCAACTTTGCGGTTTGGTTTTTCCAGGTACGGGTTTTCTTTATCGTTCTCGAAAAAGTGCCGCCATTCTTCGTTGGCGGTGTAGCCCGTCCGCATATTGGCCCAGTACTCTTCTGCCGCCATGGTGGTGATACGGCCCCGGTGCGGAAACTCCCAGGGATTATTCATAGCCGTCGGGTAACCTTCAATGTGTTTTACATCGCGGCCCCGTTCCAGCATGAGTACTTTTAAGCCTAGCCGAGTCAACTCTTTAGCAGCCCAGCCACCCGAAATGCCCGATCCTACAACGATAGCGTCGTAGGTCATATCTTTTTTTGCGTCTATATTGAGATTCATGTCTTTGTTAAGGAGTGAGGAGCGAGGAGTGAGGAGTGAGAATAGCTGGCGCAACCTCATTCTGCGGAGCATTCTCACTCCTCACTCCTCGCTCCTAATACTATAATTTAGATTGCCCACGCCTTTTGGCCAGGTTTGAGCGTAACACAGCCATCATAGCGACCAGGAACGGGTACGTACTCAAGCGCTTGCGTGCAGCCGATTTCGGAGGTGAAATAGCCAGTTAAGGTTAAATCCTTCAGAATTGAGTAGAACGGCGTATAGCGTTTTTTGGCGTTAGGCATTTGCAGATCGGCCTGAGAGTTTTCCACTTTGGCAACCGATTTGGCAGGAGCCATTTGTGCCTTTTGGGCTTTATCGTCTGCTTCGAGTTTTTTTACGATCTCAATACGCTGGGCTGGATCGAGTTGCACAAACGCTTTGCCATAGGCTTCCTGGCTCCATTTATTGGTTTGGGCCAGTCCTTCTATGAAACGTTGCTGGTCATCAGCCTTATAGCAGTCTTTCAGGATGACATCGATGATTTCGTTCACCTTAGCTGCTTTGGCACCGGGCGTGCTGGTTGTTGGAATAATGGTATCGGCCAGCTCAGCGACGGTAGCGTCCTGATCGGCCGTAAAGAAGACAGGTTTGCCGGTAAGGGCGCGTCGAGTGGCGGAGGCTTCAAGCGTATCGGCCATAGCTGGCAACGACAAGGTTGCACCTGCCAGCGCGGCCACTCGCATGAGGGCATCTCTTCTGTTCATAGGTTATAACAATTAGTCTTTCAGGTAGAACGTATTAAGGAATTACAAATGTATAACAATCAAGGAATGGTTTGTGCTATTTGGGGATAGAGTTTTCAGGATGAAATGAGGTTGACTTCCATACGGATGGAATAAGAATCTGTCCAGTAACGATAACAGAAGTTTTAGACTTTGCCAGGTTACGCCATTTTTAAAATAAACTCTGGGCTTATATCCAATCGCTCGTAAAGTTTCTTCGCTAAGTCAATGGTAATGCGTCGTTTACCGTTCATTACCTCTGACAAACGGGCTGTTGAAACGCCTAAAAGCTTAGCCATATCCTTCTGCTTCAGGTTTCGCTCGGCCATTTTAACTTGAATCATTCCCGGTAAAGTTTCGGGTTTACGGATTGGCATAAGCGGAATACTCTTTTCATAGGCCTCGACTAGCAACGAAAGTTGATGTAATTTATCAGCCTCTGGTGATGTCAGGCTATCAAAGCTTCCATATTCCGTAACTTTCTGAAGATACTTTTCAATTTCTGTTAGTAAAGTATTGTATTCTTCCTGATTGCTTATTGGTTTCATATCATGCTGCAATTTATTTTGTCATACTCCGCGTGTGTGCCTATAAACCGAATGAAAACAGTTCGTTTATTAAAAAATATCATGGCAACAATGCGATACTGATTCCCTTTGATATTAAATACATATCGCTCATTTTTGACATAATCAACAGAGTTAAATGTTTGGCGCACGTCGGCTAAATTGCTCCAATCAGCTGTATTCACTAGCTCATACCAACTATTCAGGGCGTCGGCTACATCAGGATGCTCAAGGCCGAAACGAGTTAAAATTCCTTTCGTTATAATGACCATCTAACTAACAGATATGAAAGAAATATTATTCCATATCTGAAATAATATTTCCAAAAATGAAATTTACATGATCGACAATTCCTGAACGGCTAACCAGCTCATAAGCCCGGCCCCTGTTTCCAGAGCCGCTTCATCGATGTCGAACGTGGGCGTATGGACACCCGAAATGATGCCACGCGCTTCGTTGCGGGTGCCGAGTCGGTAAAAACAGGAATCGACTACCTGCGAGTAAAACGCAAAATCTTCTCCGGCCATCCATAAATCAAGATCGACCACATTTTCGGCACCCATATAGGCGACGGCTTCCGATCGGACACGGCGGGTCAGTTCGGGATGGTTTTTCAGGTAAGGGTAGCCGTGAACAATCTGAAATTCGCAGGAGCCTCCCATCGCTTCGGCAATACCTTCGGCTAACTTCACCATGCGTCGTTTGCCTTCGGCCCGCCATTCTTCATTCATACAACGGAATGTGCCCTGAATCGTTACCTCATTGGGAATCACGTTGGTAACGCCGTCGGCAATGAACCGACCGAACGATAGTACGGACGGGCTGGCAGGAGGGCGGTTTCGGCTTATGACCTGCTGCAAGGCCACGATAATATGTGATGCGATCAGGACCGGGTCTACCAGATTATCGGGCATGGCAGCATGGCCACCTTTTCCCCGTACAGTTAAGTATAGCTCGTCGGTGCTGGCCATGTACATGCCTTCCCGAAAACCGATTTTACCAACCGGAATGTTAGGCGCTACATGTTGACCAATCATACTGACAGGGGCCGGATTTTCTAATACACCCTCTTTGATCATTAGTGATGCACCACCAGGCGCTTTTTCTTCGCCGGGCTGAAAAACCAGCTTAACCGTTCCATCGAACTGGTCGCGCAACACATGCAGAATACGCGCTACCCCTAACAGACTGGCCGTATGCACATCGTGTCCGCAGGCATGCATTACTCCATCGACAGTCGATTTGTAGGGAACATCATTGGCTTCGTGGATGGGCAAAGCGTCCATATCGGCCCGTAAACCGACCACTCTTGAACTGCCAGTTGATTCTTTTGTGCCTTCGATCAGGGCTACTAAACCCGTATCCGCAACGCCTTCCTGGGGCGTAATGCCAATGGCTTTTAACTGATCGGCTACAAAACGGGCGGTATTGCGTTCCTGAAAAGATAGTTCGGGATGAGCGTGTAAATGTCGACGTGTCTGAACAATGTCAGCTGCGTATTGACGGGCAAGCGATTTTATTGAGTCAAGCATGAGTCGTGCGGCTGGAAAGCCGTCTAGTAAACATAGTGCGGGTTTCCAGCCGCATTACTGTGTTGTTATAAACTGGTAATCATTGATAACGGTAAGCAGAAACTCCCGGTTTCCCAAGTCGCTATGGATTCCGGTCACTGCCTTGATTTTGTCGGCGGTACGCTGGAAAAGCGGTTCATCGCCCTGCCGGACTACATTTCGTACGATGGTAATATCATGATCGGAAAGCAGTCGAACGTCAGGAAACTGAACAATGTAGTTCTCCGTGAAGGGTTTGATCACTACGTCGTCCAGCGTAACAGCGGGTTTCAACCGAACAACGGTGGTTCCGGCAGCAATGTCGCCCAGGCGTTGTCCTTTCCCGTTGGCAGCTATTGTAATAACGGGGACGATACCCCCTAAAAAGGCACCCGACTCAATAATTCGGAAAAGCCAGCGAATCAAATATGCACCGATGCCCGGCGGTGAGCCGTCGAGCATAACCACCCGAATGCGCATGGCGAGCTTACCAATGCTTCGGCCGTTGAGTAACCATTCGCAAAGCAGGTCGTAAAAAATAGCAGGTAGCGCAATAAAAAGGCTGTAAAAGCTACCGATGCGAAGGCCCAGCGAGGTAGGTAGAAATAGCGTAAGGATAAGCCAGCCAAAAATCACCAGATAATCCATCAGCGCTGCCAGAATCCGCTCGCCAATGCTGGCCGGTTCGTATTCCAGAAGAACGTTTTGGGAGGTGCGAATCGCAACAGCCATGAAGGGGAAATAGCTAAGTCGTCAGTCAAAAGTCGTAAGTTACGACCGTTTCGGCAAAAAGTTTTTCATAGAAAACGAATCCCCAACTTGGTCGCCATGCGGAACTTCACTAATTTAACACTTCGCAGCCAACCGGCGACTATTGACTAACAACTTTCTATGCGTGAAGCCCTTTTCGTTAAACGCAACTCCGACAAGTGGCGAGACATCGAACAGAACCCGACCCGCGATCCAGATGAACTGACCGATCGTTTTGTGGAACTGACAGATGATCTATCCTACGCCCGAACGTTTTACCCGAACTCGAATGTAACGCGCTACCTGAATGGATTGGCCGGGCAAATGCACCGGGGATTGATGCAGAATCGGCGGGACGATCGAAGCCGGTTTCGGCTGTTCTGGCAATATGAGCTGCCCCTTTTGTTTCGTCAGTCGCACCGGATGCTGGCGCTAGCTGCCGGAGTTTTTCTGGTGGCGTGTGTACTAGGTTGGGTTTCGGCGGCACACGATAATACGTTTGTGCGGCTCATTCTGGGGGATGGGTATGTGAATATGACCCTCGAAAATATTAAAAAAGGCGATCCGTTGGGTGTGTACAACAGCAGCGGTCAGGCTACGATGTTTGTGCAGATTACGATGAACAACATTTTCGTAGCCTTCCGCACGTTTATCTTTGGACTGTTTGCGTCGGTTGGTACCATCACCATGTTGTTTTATAATGGCGTGATGCTTGGGTCATTTCAGTATTTCTTCTACGAGCGCGGCCTTCTGCTCGATTCGATTCTGAAAATCTGGATTCATGGTACGCTCGAAATTTCAGCCATCGTGATTGCGGGCTGTGCTGGACTGACGGTAGGCAACAGTCTGTTGTTTCCCGGTACGTATTCGCGACTGGCATCGTTTAAACGGGGCGTTAAACAAGGGCTTAAAATAGCTATTGGACTGGTTCCTATTTTTATCACGGCTGGCTTTCTCGAAAGCTTTATTACCCGACTGACGCTGCCTCCGGTGGTTAGTGGCGGAATTATTCTTATTTCGGCCGCTTTCATTGGTTGGTATTTTGTGTATTATCCAATTCACCTAAACCGTAAACTTCGATCATGATTCAGCTTTTTCAACAACGTGATTTTGGCGATAAGATCAACATAACGTTTCAATATATTACCCAGAATTTTCGCAGTCTGGGATTAGCGCTCCTTTACATCGTCGGGCCAGTGGCGTTGATAGCTGGCATTGCTTCGGGGGTGATGCAGTCGAATATTTTTGATCTGGCTGGCTTATCCCGAAATGGCGATTCGTCTGATGATCCTGCGCTCCCTTTTCAAATGATAGGGGCGATCTTATCACCAGCCTTTGGTATTTCTATTTTGTTTAGTCTGCTGGCCATTTTAGCGGTTAGTTTAGCTACGTACGCTCACATGAAAGTGTACGCCCGTAAGACTGACCCCAATGCTCCAATAAGCCCTTCCGGTTTAGTTGATATTAGCGTTACGGAGGTATGGGAAGAAATGCAGCCATTGATCGGCCGGGGTGTTCTGATTAGCGTTCTGAGCGCAATTATCACCTTTGTGGCCACTTTACTGTTGGTCATTCCGGGCGTTTATGTCGGTATTGTGCTGTCGTTGGCTCTGGTAGTCACCACCTTCGAAGACACCGACTTTAGCCAAACCTGGAACCGATGCTTCGTCCTGATTCGGGATAAGTGGTGGTCAACCTTTGGGCTGATTATTGTCATGGGCATTATTTCGGGAATTGTTGGGCTGGTGTTTTCTATTCCGGCTGGTGTTATTGGTGTCCTGACAGGAATGAGACTGCTACCCGATATGGCTAATTTCTGGGTTGTACTGGGGAATGTCATCGCAACTGTGGGCGGTACATTGCTTAGGGCCCTGATTTACGTGGCTATTGGTTTTCAGTATACTAATTTAGTGGAACGTCAGGAAGGCCGAGGATTGCTATCGGCTATCGATTCTATTGGTACAAGCCCAACCCAGCCCCGAGCATCGGATGAAGGAACGTATTGATTGTTGGTTTTTAGTTTTCAGCTTTCGGGTTTCGGCTGATCGGTCAATTTTGCAGGTAGGCCGTTTATGGTGCTTGGGCTGTGTTATTTTTTTAGGCCTGACAGCAAGTCCGTTGATGGTATATAGTCAGCAAAAGCCAACCTCGGGATCGGCCAATGCTGTCACCCGCGACGACCGTTCGACCATACGCGTACGATACCCCGAAGCGGACCACCTGCGCGATTTACAAACCGACCACGATTACCAGTATGGCAACGATGCACCACCACCCGAAAATCCGATTGCTCGCTTTTTCAACTGGCTTTTTCGAAAACTGGCGCAGTTTCTTTCCAGCAAAGCGTATCAGAATGTCTGGCAGTATGTGATTCTGGCGGTTATTGCCTGTTTTGTTATCTATCTGCTGATGAAGGCTGAAGTGCTGGGTTTCCTATTTCCTAAAAAGGCACAATCGGGCGGGCTGGATTATGAGAATCTGGCCGAAAATATTAATGAAATTGATTTCAAAACGGCCATTGAGGAAGCGGTCGCTGCCCGAAATTTCCGGCTCTCTGTTCGACTACTTTATCTGCAAACACTTAAGCGACTGACCGATGCCGGGCGCGTGCAGTATAAACCAGATAAAACGAATCGGCAGTATGTAGCTGAGCTAATCAATTCGCCTTTACAACCTGAATTTGAGACGCTGACGCGGCAGTTCGAATTTGTCTGGTATGGCGATTTTCCGGTTGATGAGCATCGGTTTAACGCGATACAAAATCAATTTAGGCAGTTTAACCAGGCTCCGCTATCCAAACCCATAAATTCTATCCCGTAACCACACCTTGCGAAAACCGAATAAATACCTACTGATTCTGTTGACGACAGTGGTGGCGTATATGCTCTTTGAGTATTATCGCCCGAAACCCATCGACTGGTCACCAACCTATCAGAATGACGACAAGATTCCGTTTGGCACCCAGGCTTTGTTTGAGTTGCTGCCAGATGCGCTGCCACAGTCGGCGATCCAGACAGTGCGCCTACCCATTTATAATTTTCTGGATGAAAATAAGTTCTCTGGTCTGAGCAACTACGTGTTCATTTGCCAGGAGTTCCGGGCTGATAGTATCGAGCAAATACGGCTTCTTGACTATGTCAAACGAGGGAATGCCCTATTTGTATCAGCCTATGATATCCCTGATTCGTTTGGTGAAAAGCTTGGGTTCAAAGCCGATGTGAAAAAGCAAAATGAGGCCGATACAACATTGCGCCAGAATCTGGTCAATCCTCAACTGCAAAAGAAAATCGGGTACAATTTCTTTCATGACGACGGCCGCAATTTTCTGAAAATTCAGAAACCGAAGAATATAACCGTACTCGGTCGCAATGCTCGGAAAGAGCCCGTTTTTATTCGGGTACAATATGGGAAAGGGCAGGTATTTATTCATAACCTACCCCTCGCTTTTACCAATTATTACGTGCTCGATACAAAGACATCCGATTATGCATTTAAGGCTTTTTCATACTTGCCCACCCGGCAAACGTATTGGGATGAGTATCAGAAACAAGGGCGTTTTAACGAAGATCAACAATCGATTTTTCGGTACATTCGCTCACAACCAGCCTTAAACTGGGCGTATTATCTTGTTCTGATCGGTGTATTGTTCTACGCCATCTTCGCGGGGAAACGTACCCAACGAATCATTCCGGTGGTAGAAACACCGCAAAATACATCGCTCGATTTTGTGAAGACCGTTGGGCGTATGTTTTTTCAGCAGGGCGATCACGATAACCTTGCCCGGAAGAAAATTCAGTATTTTCTGGCTGATATTCGCGAACGGTACGGCCTCAATACAACCGTTTTAGATAAAGAATTTACGGACACACTGGCCCGGAAAAGTGGCGCGTCGTTAGTCGAAACGTCGGAGTTAGTGATGCTGCTGCGCAACGCACAGAAGAGTATTTCACTCTCCGAGTTCGATCTGCTAACGCTGAATAGGGCAATAGAAAAATTTAAACAATCAGAACCGGGATTTATGTGATTTAACTGACCGACTTTGATTTTGTAACAAGGCTTTCTGTAAAAGCCAATCAAGGTCGGTCAGTTAAATCACATAAATCCCGGTTCAGACAATCCTATGGACACATTCGATTCCCGCTTAGACCTGACTCCCCTTAAAACAGCCGTTGACGCCATTCGGGCTGAGGTTGGTAAAGTAATTGTTGGACAGCACCAGACTGTTGACCTATTGCTTACGGCATTGCTGGCCGATGGACACGTTCTGATTGAAGGTGTACCGGGCGTAGCTAAAACATTAACGGCTAAACTGTTGGCCAAAACCATGTCGGTAGGCTTCAGCCGGATACAGTTTACGCCCGACCTGATGCCATCTGATGTACTCGGCACATCGGTGTTTATGCCCAAAACCAGCGATTTTATGTTTCGGCAAGGCCCCATTTTCTCTAATCTGGTGCTAATTGACGAGATAAACCGGGCACCCGCCAAAACGCAGGCGGCTTTGTTTGAGGTGATGGAAGAACGGCAGGTGACCAACGACGGAACAACGTATTTACTCGAAGAGCCGTTTATGGTACTGGCTACGCAAAATCCAATTGAACAGGAGGGGACATACCGACTCCCGGAGGCTCAGCTTGACCGTTTCCTATTTAAGGTCGTCGTAAATTATCCGACCGTAACCGAGGAAGTAGACATTCTACGTGGCCATCATGAGCGCAGGAATCTGGCTAATGCTATTGAGGCTGTGAACGCCGTTCTGACTGCCGACCAACTGGCAACGTTGCGCAGTCAGGTGCATCAGGTGCATGTAGAAGACAAACTGTTCGATTATATCGCGCAGATTGTGCAGGCTACCAGGGCGAACAAATCATTGTATTTGGGAGCCTCTCCCCGTGCTTCGGTAGCCTTATTGAATAGTGCTAAAGCCCTGGCTACCTTGCGTGGCCGTGATTTTATCACACCCGAAGATGTGCAGGAACTAGCCGCACCCGTATTACGCCACCGCGTACTGCTCACTCCCGAACGCGAAATGGAAGGCGGCACAGCCGATGAAGTGGTGGCTCAGCTAGTGCAGAAAATTGAAGTGCCCAGGTAAGAAATGAACAATGTGCAATGGATCATGAATAATGCAGGGTGGCAAAGTCGGTTCTACCGCCTGTTACTGGCCATTCTTCATTGTACATTATCCATTACTCATTCACAAGCTCAGGCCCCAACACGCGAACAGCTAGTAGGTACTTGGATCGGTGTGCATACCGAGCAGGACATCGATTTTGTCTGTCCACTGCCCAACTACATTCGGTTAGATGCCGATAGCACCTACCACCTTGGGATGGTTGATGGATCGGCGAAGGAGCAGGTGTCAAGCTGGGCTATTCACGGTGAGGCTGTACGATTAGATACCGTTCACTTTGCCCCCCGGCTGGTGACACTACAGAACGATCTCTTACGGATTGGTAAAAACTACCCGATGGTCTTTCGACGGTTTACGTCTATTCCTGTTGATTCAGCACGCGCTTACCGACAGTTGACCGGGCGTGTCTGGCAGTCGGATAGTCTGATTATAGCGTTTTATGCCAATGGAAAAGTAAGCCTTGAAAATCGGACTACGAATCAACGAACCGCCCATTTCTGGAAGCTAGCTACGTTCGACAAATCGCTATTCATCGTCATTCAGGGCAATCAATATACCCGATTCAGAGGCTATAAACCACTATGGCAACTGAGCCAGGTGAGCGCCAGCCAATTACAGGCAATTGGCTGGAATGGCAGGGCTGTGACAACTGAACGGTTTCAATTTGTCAAGAATCTGGCGCCTGGTGATTCCTGTCGCCCAAGTGGTTTTCAGGCTTGTGGCAACTGTTTTCGGCCCATTTGGTATGAGCGTTTGTTAACACGTGGCCAGAAGCGCTACGACATACTTCAATTCGTGGCTAAACACTATCAGCCCGTTCAACGGCCGGGTGAAACGGGTTTAATTCAGATTCAGTTTGTAGTCAATTGTGAAGGAGAAAAAGGAACGGTAACGTTAAATGCCTTTGGCGAAGACTATTGTCCCAAAACGTTCGCTCCTCAAATCACCAACCAACTGATCGCAATTTGCCAGAATTATGTAACTGCTGATGGATCGCTTCGGGAGCCCGATCGACCCGGTGACTGGCCATTGGATGTCTGGGTTTCGTTTACGTTTCGGCTCAAAGAAGGACATATTACTGATTTATTGCCATGAAACGATTCGGGCTTTTCTTTCTGCTGATTCCGCTGACGAGTTGGGCGCAGGATGGCGAACGATTTCTGAACTCATTCTCTTCGATGATGGCTGCCAATCAGACTGCCACGGCCCAGTTCTTCTTTCGGGAACGAAGGGAACGGCTTCGGTTGGATACCTTATCGGTCAGTGCTCAGAACTATCGGTTTCGAGCGTTCAATTACGTATGGCGGGGCGATTATGAACAGGCGATTGTGTGGCTTGAAAAAACAACGACGCTTTATCCAAAAGAACATGGAATTGTTGGTGAACTATACCTGGCCCAGCTTCGTGATTATCCCCGCGCACTGGCTCATTTCGATGCCTATGATGCCTTAACGCCCAATTTTGACGACATAGTGGGCTTTAATCCTGTTAGTTATATGCGGGGATTAGTGTACCGGAGTCAGGGTAATTATGAAAAGGCAATTGAACAATTTTCGAAAGCCATTGATCCTTTGGCTGAAAAACACGGTGCGGAGTGGGTCAATTACAAGCATTTTGTGAGTCGGGCCGTAAGCTATATTGCTACCAATCAATCCGAAAAGGCGTTGGCCGATCTGGAAAAAGCGGGTAAAAATTTTAAACGTAGTGCACTCGTGTATTATCATCGAGGTCGTGCACTGTTGCAGCAGAATCGCATTGCCGAAGCCCGAACAGCCTTTCAGGACGCTTCGTTTTTCTTTAAAGCCCTCCGTGCCGAACGGAGCAGCGATTATCAGGAAGATGATTTTAACCCTGTGTATGAGCCCGAAATTGAAGAGGCTGTCGCTAACTTAAAAAATATAAATCGTTGAAACCTATCCGTGCTCTGTTTATTGCCAATCGATTGTGGTTTAGTTTGATCGCGATTGTCTTGTTGTTTGTAGCAGCCTATGCATTTCCAATCCTCTTGCCATTGATGCAGGTCGTTTTTGCTGTGTTTATGCTACTGGTCGGAATCGACGTATGGCTGCTATTTCGGTCAAAATCAGCCTTTTTTGCCCGGCGTGAACTGCCTGAACGGCTATCGAACGGCGACGAAAACCCACTGACCATTTACCTCGAAAACCGGTATACGTTCCGTGCGGATGTAGAAGTGATTGATGAAATCCCGTTTCAGTTTCAACGACGCGATGTGCTGTTTCGCGCCCGGCTGAATCCGCGCGAAACGCAGGCAATTCGGTATGAACTGCGCCCAACACGCCGGGGCGAGTATAGTTTTGGCGCGGTCAATGTGTTTGTCATGTCGCCGTTGGGACTACTAAAACGACGGTATCAGTTTGAACAAGGCAAGATGGTGGCGGTATATCCGTCATTTTTGCAGATGCGGCAGTACGAACTTCTGGCTGCTACCAACCGTCTGACCGAAGTGGGCGTAAAGCGAATCCGACGCATTGGCCATAGTATGGAGTTTGAGCAGGTGCGTCCCTACACAACTGGCGACGATGTTCGGACTATCAACTGGAAAGCGACATCCCGCCGGAGCGATCCGCAAGGTACGTCCCTAATGATCAATGCCTTTCAGGATGAACGTTCCCAACCTATTTACTGCCTAATCGATAAAGGTCGGGTGATGCAGTCGCCGTTTGAGGGGCTAACCCTACTCGACTATGCGATCAATGCCAGCTTGGTATTGAGTAACATCGCACTTATGAAACAGGACCGAGCCGGTATTCTGACCTTCTCCGACCACATTGGCCAGCTTCTTCCTGCCGACCGTCGTTCGGGGCAAATGCTGAAAATTCTGGAATTGCTATACCGACAGAAGACGCGTTTTCTGGAAACAGACTATGAAAACCTGTACGCGAGTGTTCGGGCGCATATCCGCCAGCGGAGTTTGTTGCTACTGTTCACCAATTTCGAAACCGTGAGCGGAATGCACCGGCAGTTGCCTTACCTGCGTCGGTTGGCCAAAGATCACCTGTTGCTGGTGATTTTCTTTGAAAACACTGAACTCCGTGAACTACTGACTGAACCGGCTGCCGATACCGAAGATATTTACCTAAAAACCATCGGCGAAAAGTTCGCCTTCGAAAAACGGCAGATTGTGAAAGAGTTAGGCCAGTACGGTATCCAGACGATTTTGACAGCCCCACAAAACCTGACGGCCAATACGGTCAACAAATACCTGGAGTTGAAGGCGCGGGGAATGATTTAACTTTTTGTCAGTATAACAATCTATCAATTATCGCTAAGGCTTCCTTTTACTGATTCATAATCAGACTTTAATCTGCCCATTTCTTTGGCCAGAAAGGTCTGTAGCTGGCGATTGAACTCTTCTTTTTCATCCTCAGGCAGGGATGCGTATAAATCTTTCAACTCCTGATTGATAGCCGCCCGTTCGGCGTCGTTCGTCGCGTTGATGGACCGGTAATGATATTTTCGGAAATCGTATTGTGACATTGTTTATTCTTCAGGCAGGTTTGCAAAAATTTCGTTGAGTGGCAGTTGAAGGCCGTCAATGTTAACTAACTGTTCTGGCTGTGTATACATTGTTTCAAGCCAGACATTGGCCTGTTCGGTCCGTCGGCAAACGATAACTTCCTTCGCAAACGGATCTACGAATACCAGTTCCTGAAGTGTTTCCATTTGCTCATATTTCCGTCGTTTGGCCCCTAAATCGTAGTTGAGCGTTGATTCGGAAAGAATTTCGACGATAAGATAAGGATTCGTGATGATCGAACGGGATGCGCTCTGATAAACAGGCTTTCCTTTGATAACCAGCACATCTCCATTATAATGCCCTTTCTTCGTCTCTTTTCGAATCCCCGCATTACTACCTACTACATAATACGGTTTTCCTGAGTAGAATCCAGTCAGTAAATAACCAAGCCTGACAACTAATAACTCGTGAATAAATGTGGCTAATCCTATAATTATAATTTGCCCATTGTGATACTCGACTCGATAGTCGGTCTCAATAAGAAATTCCTCAAATTCCTCCCAGGATGCAGCTTGAGCGACTAACCCACCACGTTCAAGTGCTTCGATCTGCTCATCGGTTAGCCGTATTTTTTCGATGACTTGCATACGTTCTTGGCTTTTTAGTAAAGATAAGGCAATCCGCTATAAAGCAAAAAGCCCTCTCCGAAGAAAGGGCTTGTGCTGAAAGTTCATTATTTATGACTGCATTAACTCCTTCTTTTCTTCCTCGCGCATACGCTGGACTCTTCCGGAAACAACGATACTCAGTTCGTACAACAGCGCAAGGGGCAAGGCAACCAGTACCTGGCTATAGATATCAGGCGATGGGGTAATGATACCCGCTACCACCAGAATCACAATCCAGGCATGTTTACGGTACTCGCGCATGAAAGCAGGCGTCAGAACCCCAACTTTCGACAGAACAAAGGCAACAATCGGCATCTGAAAGATGAGTCCACAACCCAACGCCAGGGTTACAATAACTGAGATGTACGATGTAATGTCGATGTTGTTCTCAATCTTGCTGGAGAGCGTATAATTGACCAGAAAGTTGATAGCCAATGGTGATACAATGTAGTAACCGAACAATACGCCTAGTCCAAACAGCAACGATACATAAAAAACGGCACCTCGGGCAGCGCGTCGTTCAATCGGACGAAGACCCGGTTTTATAAATCGCCAAAGCTCCCAGAACGCGTAAGGAAAGGTAAAGCTCAATCCAACGAAAAACGACGATGTAAGCGACATCGTAAACTGATCCGATAAGCCCAGCGCCTGAAGCTTGAAAGTCAGGCTTTTGACGCACAAATCAGCGTAACCGGTAACATCGGCCAGCTTACACATCTGACGATACGTCCAGAAGTCCGTTTTGGCGGGTCCCAGCAGTACATACTCAAAAATATCGTCGATGAAAATAAAGGCCGTAATTGTAAAAACCAGAATAGCAGCAGCCGAGCGGATAATGTGCCAGCGCAGTTCTTCCAGATGATCCAGAAAGGACATTTCCTTACCTTCAGAATCAATCTCTTCGTCAGTCAGTTGGTCGAGTGGCATTGTTGTAATTGCGAATGATAGAATGATTGAATGTTAGAATAAATAAACAGCTTAATAACCATTGATTCATTCTAACATTCAATCATTCACAATTAACTTTTATAGAGCGGAAATGCTTTCATCCACTCGTTGATTTCTTCTTTAACGGTAGCTAGCACTGAATCGTTATCATGGTTCATCAGTACTTTGTCGATATATACGACAATTTGCTCCATGTCCGATTCTTTCAGCCCACGGGTTGTCATGGCGGCCGTTCCAACGCGCATCCCCGAGGTTACCATGGGCGATTTATCGTCGAACGGAACCATGTTTTTATTAATCGTAATATCGGCTTTGATCAGCGTGTTTTCCGCCAGCTTACCGGTCAGCCCTTTCGAGCGTAAATCAATCAGCATCAGGTGATTGTCGGTGCCGCCCGAAATGATTTTATAGCCACGGCTCAGGAAAGCAGCCGCCATAGCCTGCGCATTGGCTTTTACCTGAACAGCATAGTCATAAAAATCGTCGCTCAGGGCTTCGCCGAACGCAACGGCTTTGGCCGCAATAATGTGCTCCAGCGGGCCGCCTTGTGTACCTGGGAATACGCCAGAATCCAACAATGACGACATCAGCCGGGTTTCACCTTTCGGTGTTTTAATCCCATACGGGTTCTCGAAGTCATTCCGCATCATGATGATGCCGCCACGTGTACCCCGTAAGGTTTTGTGCGTTGTGGTGGTTACGATGTGCGCATGAGCGAGAGGGTCATTGAGCAGTCCTTTGGCAATCAGACCAGCGGGGTGCGACACATCGGCCAGCAATAAAGCGCCTACTTCATCGGCAATGGCACGTAGCCGGGCATAATCCCAGTCGCGGCTATAAGCCGACGCCCCACAGATCAGCACTTTGGGCCGTTCGCGCTTTGCCGTTTCTTCGACTACGTCGTAGTTGATTACGCCGGTTTCCTGCTCCACACCGTAGAAAGTCGGCCGGAAATATTTGCCGGAAATATTCACAGGTGAACCGTGTGTCAGGTGTCCACCGTGCGACAGATTGAAACCCAGGATCGTATCGCCGGGCTGCAGACAGGCCAGGAATACGGCAGTATTTGCGTTAGCGCCCGAGTGAGGCTGTACGTTTACCCAGGTAGCGCCAAATAGCTCTTTAGCCCGATCGATAGCAATTTGCTCAACTTGGTCAACCACTTCACAACCGCCATAATATCGTTTACCGGGCAAGCCTTCGGCGTATTTGTTGGTGAGAACACTTCCGGCCGCTTCCATTACGGCGGGCGACACAAAGTTTTCAGAAGCAATCAATTCAATACCCGATTCCTGCCGGTGCTGTTCTTTCGCAATCAGATCAAACACCTGCGTATCGCGGGTGGTGGTAGCGGTTGTCATCAGAATGAGCGATTTATTGTGTTGGTTATCTGCTGGTTTGGTCTAAAGAGGCAAAACGCATAAAGGCACGAACAGCCAGACATTTACGGTACAAAGGTACGGCGGAAAATGGTAGAATATGGAAGAATTTCCTGACAAAACCCATAAAACGCCCATGGTAGTATAGATAACAAGATTTACCAGCCATTAAACCTTTGCCCGACCTTATAATCTCATTAAAAAAATAGCTATAGATGGTAATCCATAGTTGAGATAGGCTGCTAGTGGAATGCCAGCATAATCAAGTATTTACCGTTATGAAAACGAAAGCAAACGTATTGGCAGTAGTAAGTTTTGTAAGCATGGCCTTGTTTTCGGCCTGTACCGCTACAACCACCGTACAGGGTCCTCCAGCCGCACGCGTAGAACGAATGCCTCCGCCACCTTCGGCCCGACACATCTGGGTTCCAGGACACTATGTCCGTCGGGGACAAAATTACCGCTGGGTAGGTGGAAACTATCGGGTAGCTCCCGGACGATACACGGCCTGGGCGCCTGGTCATTGGCAACAAACGCGCCGTGGGCCAGTCTGGGTAGAAGGTCACTGGCAATGATAAATGAGTAGAGTGATTGATGATAATGTCGAATAGTAACTTCCCGAAAGGCTCAATCTTTCGGGAAGTTTTGTTTTGACGAAAAATCATATCGGTAAAGCAGCCCATGAATGGTAGAGACAATACATTTTTGTCTTATTATCTAACTATTGATTGCTAAACCTATGGAAGCGCTGGCAGATAAGGCTCTCTTGCTGAGCCAACTTGATGAATCCTATACGATTAATCCGGAAACCGTTGAATTCTACCAAAGAAACGGCTATGTAAAGCTGAAACATGTACTTAGTCCGGCTGTACTGGACTATTATGGCACAATTATTACAGATCTGGTTTTTCGGCTCAATACCCTGACCAAACCTATGGAAGAACGCACGACGTATGAACGGGCGTTTTTGCAAATTATGAACCTCTGGCGCGAAGATGAACAGGCTAAAGAGTTCGTTTTTTCGAAGCGACTGGCTAAAATCGCTGCCGATCTGATGGAAGTAGACGGTGTGCGACTTTACCATGATCAGGCCTTATACAAAGAGCCTTCGGGGGGCTTCACGCCCTGGCATGCCGATCAGTTTTACTGGCCACTGGCATCACCCAAGACCGTTACGGTATGGATTCCATTTCAGGAAACGCCGATGGAAATGGGTCCACTCGCCTTTGCCGAAGGAAGTCAGCACGTAGAAATTGGCCGCGATATTGAAATCAGCGATGAAAGCGAAAAATTGCTGGCTGATGAACTGCAGCGGCAGAATTTCAGCATGAACGACACTCCGTTTGAACTGGGTGAAGTTAGTTATCACGCTGGTTGGACATTTCATCGGGCGGGGCCAAACCGATCGGATCGTCCTCGGAAGGTGATGACCATGATTTATATGGATAAAGATCAGATTATCAGTCAGCCGCGTAATCAATATCAGGTTGCCGATCATGTTACCTGGCTGGCTGGTTTACCAGTAGAAAGTACCCCACAGGATGAAATGAACCCCATACTCTATAGCCGATAAAGGGTAAGCAATAGTCAGTAAGAATAGTCGTTAGTCGATGATGAAATGCGCAAAATCATTGTCGATTAACGACTATTATTAGTTTATGGAAATATTTTTGCGGTATTTCTGTTCTAACAACGAACCGTTATTTACCCAGAGTGGTATGAAATCAATTCTTACGCTTGTGGTGGGCCTCCTGCTTCCCTTGGCTACGTTTGCTCAATTACTTAAGCCAGTCAGTTGGACCTATAAAGCCACCAAGTCATCTGCCAAAGTAGGCGACATTGTTGAGTTGCGGTTTACGGCAACGATCAAAGACGGCTTCCATATTTATTCGTCAGAGGTAAACCCTAAAATTGACGGGCCTTTACCAACCGAATTCAAGTTTACCCCAAACAAAACGTTTGAATTGGTTGGAAAAGTGAAGCCGATCAGTAAGGTTGAAACCAAATACGAAGAAGTATTTGAGGGTGACACCTACGTAATGCATGGCACTGCACAGTTTTCTCAACGGGTAAAGATTCTAGCCGAAAAGCCAGTTATTGAGGGCACCGTCGATTATCAATCCTGTACGGATAAAGATGGTCAATGCATTCCGGGCGATGACAGTTTTTCGTTTACTGGCATACAGGTTACTGCTAACCCTACCAGTACAACCACTGCGGTAGCGGAAACCCCAAAATCGACTTCAGTGGTTACAGCGCCAACAACAGAAACAACGGCTGTGGCGACTACGCCTGCATCGACCACCACAGTAGCGGAAGCCTCAGCGCCATCGACCACTGCCGTAACTGATCTGGCAACAAAGCCTGACGTTTCCCTGACGGAGCCTGCTGCGTCGGATGGCTCGCTTTGGAGTTTTCTACTTGCCGCTTTTCTTTCGGGTTTGGTGGCCTTGCTGACGCCCTGCGTGTTTCCTATCATTCCAGCCACGGTCAGCTTTTTTACTAATCAAAAAGGCGGTCAGTGGAAGGCGCTGTTATACGGGGCCTTTATCGTTGGAATTTATGTGTTAGTAGGGACGGTGGTATCACGATTCAATGGCCCGGCGTTTGCCAATTTCGTTAGTACGCACTGGCTGCCCAATGTACTGTTCTTTGCAGTATTTTTCATTTTTGGCTTGTCGTTTCTGGGCCTGTTCGAGATTGTATTGCCTAATTCGCTGATCAACGCATCTGATGCTAAGTCGGAACAGGGCGGTATTCTGGGCGTTTTCTTTATGGCGTTTACACTGGTGCTGGTTTCGTTTTCCTGCACCGGTCCTATTGTTGGCAGCTTGTTAGTGGCGTCGGCAGGGGGGGAGGTTGTTAAGCCGATTCTGGGCATGGCTGCCTTCTCGTCGGCTTTTGCAGTGCCATTTACCTTGTTTGCTGCGTTTCCGCAATGGCTCAAGAATTTACCTCGCTCGGGTGGATGGCTCAACTCGGTGAAAGTAGTTCTGGGCTTTCTGGAACTTGCCCTGGCCCTTAAGTTTCTGAGCGTAGCCGATCAGGTTTACCACTGGCACTTGCTGGATCGTGAAGTGTTCCTGTCGATCTGGATTGTAATTTTCTCCCTGATCGGGTTCTATTTTCTTGGCAAACTTCGACTGCCCCACGATAGTGAAGTCAAATTCATTACCGTACAGAAATTGCTGCTGGCCATTGCAACCTTTTCGTTCGTGGTATATATGATTCCTGGCTTATGGGGGGCTCCATTAAAAGCTCTTTCGGGTTATCTACCTCCCGAAACCTCGCAGGATTTCAATCTGCATGGTCAGCGAGCAGCGAGCAATGGACCAACCGGGGCTGGCCTTACGGAGAATGTTAAATATGCTGACTTGTTCCACTTGCCACACGACTTGCAGGGATTTTTCGATTACAAACAGGCATTAGCGTACGCCAAAAAAGTGAATAAGCCTGTCTTTATCGACTTTACGGGGCATGGCTGCGTCAATTGCCGTGAGATGGAAGCCCGCGTCTGGTCGGACCCAGCCGTTCTATCAAGGCTGCAAAATGATTTTGTGATGCTGGCGCTTTATGTAGATGACAAAACTGAATTGCCCGAATCAGAATGGTACACGTCGTCGTATGACCAGAAAATCAAAAAGACGATTGGTGCCCAGAATGCTGATTTACAGATTGTGAAGTACAACAACAACGCCCAACCCCACTATTGCCTGGTCAACAGCGAAGGTAAGTTGCTGGTACCCCCCAAGAATTACGATCGCGATGTAGCCAACTTTGTTGCGTTTCTTGAGTCGGGCAAAGCGAAATTTTAATGTAACGCGGGCGGAAGCCCGCGAAGCTGTAGGCTGACTCTGTAGTTAGTGGTTTTATAGCCGCTATAACTTAGCCTACGGCTTCGCGGGCTTCCGCCCGCGTTACTTACACTTCTACCAGCATGGCTCCGTAGGAGTAGCCGCCACCAAATACGGTGATGACAATACGTTGACCTTTCTTAAACGTATCCCACTGTTCCGACAGGGCTATGGCGCATCCGGCACAACCTGTGTTGCCATACCGCTGAATGTTGGAAATCAGTTTCTCTTCCGGTAAGCCCAGAGTGTTCATCACGTTCCGCGAAATCCGCAGATTAGCCTGATGCGGCAATATATAGTCCACATCGGCCAGGCTAAGGCCGCAACGCTCCAGCACTTGTAAGCTGGCTTTGGGCATATACTGGCAGGCATTGATAAATACGTCGCGACCGTGTGGCATTGTAACCCCGCCATCGGCAGGACGCATCATTACACCCGTAGTGGCTTTAGGGGTATGGGCAGCTCCGCCTGTCAGTAGGGCTTTGATCGAGAAATCATTCTCGCTTTGTCGCTCTTTGGTGATTAATAGAGCGGCTGCGCCATCTCCCCATAAATGCCCCGAAATCGTATCCTGCTCGTTGTAGTAAAGCGTGTTATGCTCCGCTACAATCACCAAAGCACGAGTCGCTTTGTTGAGCGCAAAATACCCTTCAACGACTTCAATTGCATTCAGCAACGACGAACAGGCCGTTGATACCGAAATAACCGGAATATCGGCAATGCCTAAATAATGCTGAGCCTCATGAGCGAGAGAAACGATGGTATCGTATGGTGTATAAGTAGCACCTACAATTAAATCGATGGTTGAGAGGTCGGTTTTTTCCTGAAGCCGTTTGACGACTTCGATGGTCATGGTATTGGTGTTCTCACCGGGAGCAGCTTTGCGTCGCTCCTTAATTCCAGTGCGTTCAATAATCCAGTCGCTGGATAAGCCGTTGAGCTGGGTAAAGTGTTCGTTGCCAACTACCTCTGTTGGTAAGTAGTGGCTTACTGCATGTATATACATCAGGCCAAGTAAGTTGGGCTATACGAAGATAACCCTTAATTAACGTCTAAAGTTAAATCCTTCCGGGAAAACGTAGTATTAAACATTGGAACAATACCATAAAGTATTTGATATATCTACTTTATGCTTATTTGCTTACCATTCTATTACCTGTTAAGTATTCGGTCGTAAAAACTAAGTAGCTTTCTGGCTTCGCTTGACCAGTTATAGTGCTGCCCGACAGCTTCAAGTCCTCGTTGGCCCATTGAGCGGGATTCGTCAGGATGTTCGATCAAATACCTAATTGCCTCGGCAATTTGGAGTGGATCATTGGGCGATACGCAAAACCCACACTCATGTTGTTCAACGACCTGTTTATAAAGCGGGAAATTGGAGGTGATTACCGGAAGGCCAAGAGTCATATATTCGAATAACTTGGTCGTATACGATTCCGGGTAATCGCCCAGGGGTTTTAGTAAGGCTAAGCCAGCCGTTGCTCCGGCTGCATATCGGAAGGCTTCCCGCTGATCAGTATATCCATAGAAGCGAAGATTTTCCTTCACTTCGGAGAAGCGCGGTAAGGCTGCCAATTCTTCGTCGGAAAATGTTCGATTGCCAAACAAATGCACGACAAAATTTGGGCAGGTAAGCTTCAATAGCGCCAACGCTTCTACAAGCGTATCGAAAGCGCGTTCAAAACTGAGTAGGCCAAGGTAGAAAAACGATGGCTGATTTGCGTTAGGTTGATAGGGAGTTCGAAACGGTTCCAGAAAATCAGGTAATGGGTAGTTGTAAATCACCTCGTATGGTCTGGCTAAGTGAGTGTAGGTAGTCAGATAGCCATGTTCTGTGAAAATCAGATAGCAGTATTTCCGGGCAAGCTGATCAATAGTGTAAAAAGCTTTTTCCAATAACGGCCCTCGGTTAAGGGTTTTGATGTGCATTTTCTTATACAGATTTTCCTGCACTTCGTAGATAATTTCAGCGCCCAAAAGCCGGAATACAAAGGCAAACGGCAGAAATTCGGGTACGTATACATGCACGAGCTGCGGACGAATCCATAAACCCCGAATCAGCCCATACGGACTGGTAAATAAGGTTCGCCAGATAACCCGCCGAAAATAGGGTAACCGGATAAAGTGGATGGTTTCAGAACTAGTAGGATCTGCGTGGGGAAGTGCACAATAGACTTCGTACTGTTCGGCCAGTGTGGGGCATTGCTTGAAAACAATTCTAGGGTCCTGCTCTGGGTGAGCCGTACTAATGTGCAGTACTCGGATTTTTTTCATTTGATCACGCCAAGATTGCGTAGCTCCGCGTCAATCTTTTGGTTCCAGCGCTCCTGAGCTGCCTGGTTGATGCTATGATTGGTTTCGTCGTCATACTGCGTTTGCATCTTGTTCAGTTCGCGAAACGACTCAATAAACTTGTACTGGGCAATGCTATTGTAGTCTTCCAGTGTCAGGCTATCGGCCACCAGCTTGCGTTTAAATCGCTCTACAATAATTTTGGTAATGTCGAAGTGGCGCTGTTCGTGATTGAGGGCATAGGCATTACGGGCTTCCGCTCGCCCCCACGATGAGGTTTTCAGCATGTAGGCTTTCGCCACCAGATTTAGGCTTATGATCCCGTCTTTAACAGAACTTTTTCCTTCATACGCAAAGCTGGTAAATACCTCGGCAGCGTAATGGCTACCCTTACGGGGTTCGGCTTTAAAGTCAGCCCAGGTTAGTTTACGGGTTGTGTTATAGCGCACCGTATCATCGTCGGTGATTCGCGTATCGTCGATAAAATTGACACGCAGGGTTTTGGCCAGTTTCTCATTCTGGTTGCTCTCCCGGTTCATGTATTCATTGAATCGACGAATGGCAGCAATCAACGTTTGCCGGATGGACGATTCAATAATGGCTGTTTGCCCTAAGGGGCGGCTGTATTTGGTACCACCCCGGTAATCCATCAAATGGGTGTAGGTTTCGGTTCCATTATCATCCTTGCCGAGTAGTTCAAAATCAACGTCGAACGAAAACTGACCAGTTACCTGATTACCCTTAGCCGTTTCAATCACCCTACACTCCCGCACGCGTAGTCCAACTGGACGTAGTGCTTTGTTTTGTTTAAGGTTTTGATTGATAAAGGCTTGAAAACCGCCCACAATACCCCCATCCAGATCGACCGGTAAGGGCGGCTGATTTATGTTCAACGCTAGTCGGGCGATAGGACCTCGATCTGAACGCTGGTCAGTTACTTTGGCGATGTAAAATTCTTTCGGGCTAAACGGCAGCGATTCAGCGCGTAGACGAATCGGATCAGCCTGGGGTGAAAACGACAACAGTCCAGCAAAAAGTAGGATAAGAAAAACGTAACGCATGCTGTACTAATAACGATTCTGTCTGCTGTAAAGTGTCTATTAAAGGTCTTCTACCTACTCAAAAAGTTAGTCGAACGTTTTGCCGAATTTTCATGAAAAACGCCCTCCGAACAAATCAGTCAGAGGGCGTTTTAGTCAACTAGTTCAGCGATAGTTTAGTCAATAAGCATGGCTTTGCCACTAACTACATCATTCTCAACCGTTTTAAACTTTACATCACGTTTTACTGAGCCATCCGCATACTGTACGTTAACGCGGGCGTTACGATCAAGTTTGGCGACACGGGCTGGTGCTTGTCGCTGCGCAGGCATTGGCGGAGCACCGGCACCCATGGCATCGTTTTCGGCCATTCGGCGGGCATATTCTTCAGGACCCGTGGCCAGATGATCGTCGGTGAAGTCCTGCGCATTGGTTTGCAGTTTGGGTTGTGGCTGTGACTTTCGCTGGGCAGGAGCCTGACGGATTTCCTGCTGTACCTCCTCCGGTTCCTGAGCTGGAATATCAGCCTTGGTCAGGAAGCTGATGGTGTCGAAGTTCACCTTGTTCAGGAATCGCTTGAACAGTTCGACCGACTCAAATTTGTAGACTAGTAACGGATCTTTCTGCTCGAATACAGCATTCTGAACCGACTGCTTTAAATCATCCATTTCGCGCAGGTGTTCTTTCCATTCCTGGTCAATGACCGACAATGTGACAGCCTTTTCCATTTCTGTCACGATTTCACGAGCGCCCGAATCAACCGCTTTGCGCAGATCAGACACGACAGTTAATTCATGAATGCCATCAGAGAACGGCACCACAATATTCTTAATCTGATGTCCCTGCTCATTCAGAACCTGCGTTAGTATAGGCAGCGCTTTTTCCGAAATAGCCTGATTTTTGGCTTGATAATGCGCTTCGGCATCGTCGTATAAACGCCGGGTTAGATCAGGTTTCTTCAGGCGATTAAACTCTTCATTGCTTAATTCTGGCGAAAAGCCCAGGGTCGTCAGCAATTGAAGTTTAACCTCCTCATAATTGCCTTCGGAATTATTGACAACCTCTTCAACCACGTCGTACATAGTGTTGGCAATATCCAACGGCAGACGGTCGCCAAACAGGGCGTTCCGACGGCGTTTGTAGATCGCTTCCCGCTGATAGTTCATCACATCGTCGTATTCGAGCAACCGTTTCCGAATACCGAAGTTATTTTCTTCGACTTTCTTCTGTGCCCGTTCGATGGATTTGGTAATCATCGAGTGCTGAATCACTTCGCCTTCTTCCAGGCCCATACGGTCCATAACCTTCGCAATTCGCTCGGAACCGAACAAACGCATCAGACTATCTTCCAGCGAAACAAAGAACTGCGACGTACCGGGGTCACCCTGACGACCCGAACGACCACGCAACTGACGGTCGACCCGACGCGATTCATGGCGCTCCGTACCGATAATGGCAAGCCCACCGGCGGCCCGTGACTCTGGCGTCAGTTTAATATCCGTACCCCGACCGGCCATGTTGGTGGCAATCGTAACGGTACCCGGCAAACCGGCTGTGGCTACGATTTCGGCTTCGCGCTGGTGGTATTTGGCGTTCAGAACCTGATGCTGAATTTTGCGAAGTGTAAGCAGTCGGCTGAGTAATTCGGAGTTTTCGACCGAAGTCGTACCGACTAGTACGGGCCGCCCTTTTTCGACCAGACTGGTAATTTCTTCGACGACCGCATTGTATTTTTCACGAACCGAGCGGTATACTTTATCCTCTTCGTCTTTACGGCTTATGGATCGGTTTGTAGGAATTACAACCACATCCATTTTATAGATCTGCCAGAATTCAGACGCTTCCGTTTCGGCCGTACCGGTCATACCAGCCCGCTTATGGTACATACGGAAGTAGTTCTGGAGCGTAACGGTAGCATAAGTTTGGGTAGCGTCTTCAACCTTAACGTTCTCCTTCGCTTCAACCGCCTGGTGCAAGCCATCGGACCACCGACGACCTTCCATAATCCGGCCTGTCTGCTCATCAACGATTTTTACCTTACCGTCCATGATAACGTATTCGGTATCCCGTTCGAACAGGCAATAGGCTTTTAGAAGCTGGTTGACCGTATTAATGCGCTGGGTTTTGACAGAATAATCGCGAATGACAGCCTCTTTGTGAAGTAACTTCTCCTGCTCCGAAAAATCAGCATCTTTATCAATTGCGTTTAGATCAATCGATAAATCAGGCAGAATAAAGAAGTTTGGATCTTCACCTGATCCCGTGATATAGTCGATGCCTTTTTCAGTGAGGTCGATGCCATTGTGTCGCTCATCAATGGTAAAATAGAGCGGGGCATCAGCTTCGGGCATCAGCTTCTGGTTTTCAGCCAGATAAATGGCCTCCGTTTTCTGGAGCAGCGCTTTATTCCCTGTTTCGCTTAAGAATTTGATCAGCGGCTTATGCTTGGGCAGCCCTCGGTGGGCACGGAATAAAGACAAACCGCCTTCCTTTTCGTCGCCAGCGGCAATTTTCCGTTTGGCATCGTTTAAGTAATCGTATACTAATTTCCGTTGTGCTTCAACAACCCGGGCTACCCGAGGTTTCAATTCGATATAGTCCTGTTCATCGCCACGCGGAACGGGGCCACTGATAATCAACGGAGTCCGGGCATCATCGATCAGAACGGAGTCCACCTCATCGACCATCGCGTAGTGGTGTTTCCGTTGCACCAGTTCGCCGGTCTCACGAGCCATGTTGTCGCGGAGGTAGTCAAAGCCGAATTCATTATTGGTACCATAGGTAATGTCGGCAAGGTAAGCCCGCTTCCGTTGTTCGGAGTTCGGCTGGTGCTTGTCGATACAATCGACGCGTAAGCCATGGAATTCGAACAGTGGTCCCATCCATTCAGAGTCACGCTTGGCCAGATAATCGTTGACCGTTACGATATGAACTCCTTGACCTGCTAATCCATTCAGGAAGGCTGGGAACGTGGCTACAAGAGTTTTCCCTTCACCTGTTGCCATCTCGGCAATTTTACCCTGGTGCAGCACAACGCCCCCAATAATTTGGACATCGTAATGAACCATATCCCATTTAATTGGCGATCCGGCGGCATCCCAGCGATTGGCCCAATGCGCCAATTCACCATCGATTACTACGTTTTTCTTTCGGGTAGCCAGTTCACGGTCAAAATCAGTAGCCGTAACCGTAAGCTGCTCATTTTCTGATAATCGACGAGCCGTTTCTTTCACTACAGCAAAAGCACGGGGCAGAATATCGAGCAGAACGCGTTCCAGTTCCGTATTCCGTTCAGCTTCGAGCTTATCAATCCGGTTGAAAAGTTGTTCTTTCTCGTTGACGTCGATTTCTGAGTGACCAGTCTGTTCTTTAAGTTCGGTGAGCTGGCTGTCGATGTCGGCTAACTCGTCGGCAATCTGAGCTTTAAGGGAGGCCGAAACCTGCCGCAATTCATCGTTGGACAGGTCTTTTAACCGGACAAATTCGGCATTTACTTTTTCCACATAAGGGAGCAGTTCTTTAATGTCCCGTTGTGATTTAGTGCCGAAAAGTTTCGCTATGAGGTTAATCATATTGTTAGTCGTTAGTCAATAGTCGTTAGCTGATAGGAAGAAAGTCAAGGAGATTGTAATGACTGACGACTATCGGCTAACGACTTATTTTTCTACAAATTTAGTGCATTAGAGCGGGACTACAAGGTAAGACCACGCTGCTAATAGTTACCTTATTATAAGGGAATGATGATTTGAAAGGAATCTATTACTTTTGCAGTTCAATTTTCGGCCCAACAGCCACTGTTCATGCATACTAAGGACAAATTGTCACGTTTTCCCTATCGTATTAATCTGTTCCAAGCTGTTGTCCTGCTATTTTTACTGACAGGATCATATGAAATGTTCGCTCAGGCTTCTCGTTCCCGAGTGGATCAGTTGAGTGATGAAGAGGTAGAAAGTTTTTATAAGCGGGCCCAGGCGAGTGGATTAAGCGAAGCCCAGATTGAGCAGGCAGCCATGTCACAAGGCTATACACTCGACGATATTGCGAAGATGCGTAAGCGTATTGATGCGATCCGTACAAAAACGTCTGGCCCTTTAAGCCTTACATCGACGGATGCCAGAACGACGGGTCGAACGTTACCTTCTGACCTCTCGCGTCGACCAGATTCCTTATCGATGACCCGTAAAGATACCAGCCGTAAATTACGTGTATTCGGTGCCTCCTTATTTGAAAACGCCAATTTGTCATTTGAACCGGATTTGCGGATTGCAACACCCCGTAATTATGTAGTGGGGCCTGATGATGAAATTCGAATCGATATAGCCGGAGCGTCTACTGGAGAATTCCTCTTAAAAGTGAGCCCGGATGGGACTGTAAAGGTACCTAATTTGGCTCCCATTTTCGTCAGTGGTCTTACAATTGAACAGGCAGAGCAGCGGATCATTGGCCGGTTACGGCAAGGTGGTTATCAGGGATTAGGAACGCCAGGCAGCAATACGACAGCAAACCTGACCCTGACAAATATCCGTAGTATTCGGGTTACATTAGTTGGTGAGGTTGTTCGGCCAGGGACGTACACGATTTCATCATTAGGATCAGCCTTCAACGCATTATACCTGGCGGGTGGCCCCAATCCAGAAACCGGATCGTTTCGTAAAATCAGCATCATTCGCGGCAATCGTGTCGTTCGCACAATTGACTTATATGATTTTATTCTACGGGCCGACCAGCGTGATAATATTCAGTTACGGGATCAGGATGTTATTCGAGTCGCCGATTACGAAACCCGAGTTGAACTAGCCGGACAAGTTAGACGACCAGCTATTTTTGAATTATTACCGGGCGAAACGCTTCAAACGCTGCTAAGCTTTGCGGGTGGATTTGGGGATGATGCCTATCGGGCCTCCCTCACACTTCGGCGAAATACTAGCCGTGAGCGACGAATCGTTACCATTACAGAAGATCAAATAAAAAGTTTTGTTCCCCAGAAAGGCGATAAATACGAAGTCGGAAAAATTTTGGAGCGGTACGAAAACCGTGTTCAGGTAGCTGGAGCTGTAATGCGCCCAGGTGATTACGCGCTTGAGCCAGGGCTGGAAACCGTTAAGCAATTGATCAATCGGGCCGATGGCCTCCGGAAAGATGCGTTTACGAACCGAGCTTCAATTATTCGGGAGCGCCCTGATATGGACAGAGAAAACTTATCCTTCGATCTGGGCAAACTAATGCGGGGCGACATCGCAGATATTCCACTCATGCGGCAGGATAGCTTAACCGTCCTATCCATTCGTGATTTACGGGAACAATATTATGTAACGATCGAAGGGGCCGTAAATCGACCCGATACAATCGAGTACGTAACGAATATGACCGTCGCTGATTTAATTGCACAGGCTGGTGGTTTTCAGGAAGGAGCTAAACCAAACTTGGTCGAAGTGGCCCGTCGCATTCGCCAGGATTCAGCTGGTATCAGCACGACATTACAAGAGATTCACCGATTCTCCATTGACCGGAATTTGCAGATTACAGCATTAGAAGGAACATCTCCCGAATTTAAGCTCCGACCATTTGACATTGTCTATGTGCGTACTTCGTTAAATTATGAGCAACAGCAACAGGTTTACATTTTTGGGGAGATTATGCAACCTGGTAACTACTCCATCTTTAGCCGGGCCGAGCGTATTAGTGACATTATCAAACGAGCAGGAGGGCTCAAGCCTCAGGCTTACCTACCAGGGGCGCAGTTCAGGAGAAAAGGTAGAATTATTGCCAATGATTTGAGTGATATCCTAACAAATTCTGGAATAGAAGAGAATTTACTGGTTCAGAATGGAGACTCCTTATACATTCCTCAGAGACAGGAAGTAGTTGCTGTGCAGGGTGCAGTTTTGAACCCCTCCATTGTTAGCTACAAGCTTAATTATGACTTTAATGATTATGTGAGTGAAGCAGGTGGCTTTACAGATAATGCGCGAAAAAGCAAGGCATATGTAGTATATCCAAATGGTCGAAAAGATCGAACTCACCGCTTTCTCTTTGTTCCATCCCGCCCCAAAGTGTATCCCGGCTCAACTGTAGTAATTCCGTTTAAACCGTTGGATAACAGCAAATTAAGTATTGCAGAGCGTTTAGGTATTTTATCGTTATTGACGACTGTGTCAATTGCGCTTGTGAATTTATTGCTTCGTTAATAATCTCTTTATTACTATATCATGCCAGTTACAGAGATAAAAAAGAAGCAAAGTCTTGAAGACGACGTAATTGAATTCCGTTTACGTGATATTATCAAGATTTTGAAAGACAGCCGGAAAACAGTTGTCTATTGGTCAATAGCTTTCTTTGTTATTGGAGCATTATACGCCTTTACTCAAAAAAATGAATATACAGCAAGCGTAAAGGTGATGCCTGAACTGAAAACTTCAACAGGCTCAGGATTCGGTGATTTAAGATCGTTAGCTAGTCTGGCGGGTGTTAGTTTAGGCGGTTCTATGGGTGCTTCTGAGGCAATACGACCTGATCTGTATCCGGACGTAATACAAAGTATACCTTTTAGTTTGTACATACTCAACCAACTTGTTATACCTAATAATTCTTTTAAAAAGCAGCCTCTAAAAAGTTATCTTATAGAAGAGGCAAATAGTGGTATTTCAAACTTGTTTGGCCAGTCAGATAACAAAGCCAAAGATATAGTAAGCGTAAAATCCCCCCTACAACTGACACCACAGCAGGAGGCTTTATGTAAATCGATACACGCGCAGGTTAGCGCAGAGATGGATAAAAAGAATGGAATAATTACCATTACATCTCGGATGCCTGATCCTGCGGTTGCTGCTACAGTAGCGAGCCAAACGTTAAATTATCTGACAAATTATGTTACAAATTATCGTACAGGCAAAGCTCAGCACCAAGTGAAATTTTTAACACAACAGGTCAATACCGCTCGACAACGCTATGAGACAACTGAAAGAATATTGTCAAATTATCGAGACCAAAATAGAAATCTTTTCCTGAATACAGCAAAAATCGAAGAGCAGCGATTACAAGCGGATTACCTATTAGCTCAAAGTGTTTATAGCGATTTATCCAAACAGCTAGAACAGGCTCGTATTAAAGTGCAAGAGGAAGCGCCAATTTTTCAAGTACTTGAGCCTCCAAGAGTTCCCACGCGCAAGAGTGGTCCTAAACGGACGATCATTATAATTGGATTTACTATTTTTGGAGCTTTTGTGGGGCTAGTTGCTTTTTTAATACGCTATCTTCCTAAGTACCTAATCAACAATAAATGAAGACTGCATTAGTGTGTGGCATTTCGGGGCAAGATGGAGCTTATCTAGCTAAACTTTTATTAGATAAAGGCTATACTGTATATGGAGGGTCTAGAGATGCTCAAATGTCAACTTTTCGAAACCTAACTCGCTTAGCTATACGACAAGATGTCCAATTAGTTTCGGTAAATATTCACGACTTCAGAAGTGTACTACAGACGCTGCTAAAAATTAAGCCGGATGAGGTTTATAACCTAGCCGGACAAAGTTCGGTGGGTCTATCTTTTGAGCAACCAGTTGAAACGTTAGAAAGTATCAGTATTGGGACATTAAATCTTCTCGAGAGCATTCGCTTCAGTGAACTACCAATTCGATTTTATAATGCAGGGTCAAGCGAGTGTTTTGGGGATACGGGTTCCCTTGCTGCTGATGAAAATACCCCCTTTCGACCTAGAAGCCCGTATGGAGTAGCTAAAGCGGCTGCTTTCTGGCAGGTTGCGAATTATCGTGAAGCCTACCAATTGTATGCTTGTACAGGAATTCTATTTAATCATGAATCTCCACTTCGCCCTGAGCGTTTTGTGACACAGAAAATAGTGGCTGCCGCACGTCGGATTGCAGGCGGAAGCAGTGAGAAACTTGTATTAGGTAATATAGATATAGCTCGTGACTGGGGTTGGGCACCAGATTATATTGAGGCAATGTGGCTCATGCTTCAACAGGAATATGCAGATGATTATCTAATTGCAACTGGTCAGACAAATAAATTAAGAGATTTTATTCGAGTTGTGTTTGAAACAGTTGGATTAAATTGGGAGGATTATGTGCAGTCAGATTTATCATTTTACAGACCAACAGATATTGCTGAAGGGCATGCTAACCCAGCAAAAGCGCTTGCTAAATTAGGCTGGAAGGCAAATTATAAAATGGAGGAGGTTGCTAAAATGATGGTAATGAGCGAATCTAACCCTACTTAAAAAGAAGAAAGATAAAGCATGAATAAACAGAGGATTAAGAAACTTAATGTTGGTTGTGGTACAGATATAAGACCTGATTGGATCAATATGGATATTGCAGCGCTCCCCGGAGTAGATATTGTTCATAATATTGAAAAGCTACCATTACCATTTGAAGACGGACAATTTGATGAAATTGTTTGCCAAGATATACTTGAACATGTCGATTATATACCTGTCTTAAAAGAATTGCATCGTATATTAAGCAATGAAGGAATTATTAGAATTCGAGTACCTCACTTTAGTAGTAGCAATAATTATATTGATCCTACACATAAGAAACAGTTTTCATGGCGAACATTTGAATTTTTTTCCCGTACTTCTTTTTTAAGTCGTAGCTATTATTTCGATTTTAACTTTGAGACAACTGTTTCTTCAAGAATTACATTTGCAAAGAACAATATTTTTTTTTATAACTATTTAATTGAACCCCTGGTAAACATTAGGAATGGTACTAAGAATCTTTATGAAGATACTTTTTTGTCAAGATTATTTCCTGGTTTCAACATTGAGGTCGTTTTGAAAAAATAATTTCTTAGTCGATGACATCTTTACAATAACGTAAATACATCTAATACTTATTTAACCTGAATGCTAAGATAATTATCGAAGTAGATGTTGATAAATTGACGAAAATAAAGAAGAATTTTCAAAATTTAGTACAATTGATAATATCATTATAAGGCTAAATTATGTTGTCAAATAATAATTAGTAGATTGAGGCTGTTAGTTAGATTACCTATTTTTGAATCGAAAAAAAATTATATGCACTTACTGTATTTAGTATTGAAAAAGGTAAGGAGCTGGAACTTCATAAAGAACCCTCTATCAGAAGATCTATTAAAGTTAAGTAAGAATATTATTTTTTCAGGTTCTAGTCAGTTAGTAACTCTTGCTTCTCCATTATTAATTACCCCTTATCTAATCAGAGTACTGGGTATTGATTTATTTGGATTGATTGTAATGGCGCAAAGCGTAATGATGTACTTAAGTTATTTAGTTGATTATAGTTTTAACATCGATGCCACACAGGAAGCATCAATTAAAAGAGATGATCCGGTTGAACTGACAAAGCTATTTAATAATGTAACTTGGACTAGAATATTTTTGTTAACTATAAGCGGATTTCTCCTTTTAGCTTTTATATACGCTGTTCCTAACATTACAAAATATAAAGTTCTTTTTCTTATATCATTTACAATTACAATTGGTAGAACTGTTATACCACAATGGGTATTAATAGGAACGGAACATATGAAAGAAATGGCAATTGTTAACACAATTAGTAAGGTTGCTGTTTATATAGCTGTATTTATGTTTATTAAAACACCTAAAGATTTTTTGTTTGTTAATTTTATATGGGGACTAGGCGATGTTATACTTGGGCCTTTCCTAATTCTATTTTTAAATAGAAAGTTAAAAATAGAATTGTTTAGCTTGCCATCTTTTGTAGCTATAAAAAAAAGATTAATTAATGGATGGCCCTTGTTTCTGAGTAATTCTATGAATGCCCTTAACATATATTCAAATATAACTATATTAAGTCTTTTTTCTAATCCACACCTTATAGGATCTTTTGCCGTAGCCGAAAAGATAATGATGCTAATTAAACAGATAGCGGGTATTATATTTCAGGCTACTTATCCATATGCCTGTAAATTAAAAGAATCGTCAAATAATCAATTGAAAAATTTCCTTAAAAATGAGACATATATATTCGCTACCTTATTTAGTCTAATAGGGTTATTTGTCGTAGTAATGGCGAATAATATTGTTTTTTTCTTTGTGGGTAGATTTGATGGATATGCTATCAATCTACTTAGAGGATTAGCTTTTGTGCCACTAATTGTAAGTTTAAATATGTCAGCATCGCAAATAATGCTGATAAATGGTCTTCTTAATAGATATGCAAGAATTATTATTTTTATAGGTATTCTAAATGTAGTTGCAAATTTTATTCTAGCACCAATTTTTGGGCCATCAGGCACAGTTGTTGCAATTATAATTACAGAATTAATTAATACTGTCAGTTTGCATTTAACTCTATTTATATACTACCCTTCTTTACAAATATTTAATATGAATCGTTTATTAACTTCTGCTAAGTAATTACCATTGCTTGCTATTTGCCAAATGTATTAAAAGTACTTTGATGACAATTATTTGCTATATTAGACAAATTTTTGCTGTCCATACACTGAGTATAAGCCTATATTCAGTGTATAAGCTTTTATAATAAAGCTCATCTATGCGTTTCGAAGTGGGAGAACTAAGGCGTTTCAAAAAGTACGCTGACGTTAAAATCGGCCTTCATAAGCGATTGCTCCTATTATAAGCTATAGGTTATTGTTTGAAATATGTCAATTCGAAAACTATACTGATTATAGTTATACTTGACAAGTATAAATGGACTAGATTTAAATTAACAGCTTAAAGGAATAAAACAATGGCTAATACCATTCCTGTACTCATAATACTTTTTAACAGGCCTGATAATGCACAGCAGCTTATAGATAGATTGAGGACTATTGCGCCGACGAAACTTTTTGTTGCTATCGATGGTCCGAGGGTCAATCGTGTAACTGATAAGGAAAAAGTTGATGAGTGTATTAAGCTTATCAGTAAAATAGATTGGCCTTGTGAAGTTCATAAAAAAATTTCAACTTATAATCTTGGCTGTGGCGTAAATGTTTCCGAAGCAATTAGCTGGTTTTTTAACGAAGTGGAGGAAGGTATCATATTAGAGGACGATTGTATACCCTCTCAGAGCTTTTTTGACTTTTGCGAATTAACATTGGCGAAGTATAGAGAGCGAACAGAGGTAATGTTGATATCAGGTAATAGATGGAATGAGGAGTTTCCTATAGAAACAGACTATTTTTTTAGCCTCTTTACTTCGACTTGGGGATGGGCTACTTGGCGCCGTGCTTGGAAACGCTATGATTTCACAATGAATGATTGGCCGCAATTAAAGCAATCTGAATATTTTTTAAAATGGCTAAACCTTCCAGATATTAAAAAGTTCTGGTTTAAAAAACTTGAGGCATATTATAATCATATACAAGGTGGTATAGATAACTGGGATTTTCAATGGCAATACACAATTTTTAAATATCAAGGACTTGTTGTAACTCCTCGAGAAAACCTTGTTCAAAATATTGGGACTGAGGGTGTACATACTTATGATTCTCAGGCAGGGATACACTTTAAGCCGACTTCAGTTCAATTTAAAGTAGTTAAAGAACCTACTTTATTAACACCTGACTATGATTATGATGAATATCATTGTAAGCAACTCCTAAAGAATGAGCCATCTATATATGAAAAATTAAGATTTGGACTTAAACAAATCCTGGCGATGAATTCTACTTATGTACGAGATAAAATTAGTAAAATGATTAGAAGAGCTTTTGTGTCTTGAAAATTCCTTTATGCTCTATGACTGAGGTAAAAGTGATACTACGGATAATGTTTTATAGGGATAAAGCATGGTGTATCTTAGAGATATTCTTTAAATAATGTCATCATTAATTGAATTGGCACAGCATGAAATTATACATAAATGCAAGCTTTCTTAGCCTTAAATCAATTACTGGAATATCTAGGTTTGCTTTAGCTATAGCCTATGAGTTGAAAAAGACTCTTGGCGATGACGTTATTTTATTGGCACCTAAAAATATTGAGCACCCAACTATAGCAAAAGAATTAGAAGTTATTCAGATTAATAGCTTTTTTAGCTCGTTTATTAAAGACTTGAATAAATCCCGGCTGATTTGGGAGCAAACTGATTTGCGCTTGTATCTCTGGAAGCATAACAATCCATTACTACTTAGTTTAAGTAACACAGCACCATTGTTGTATACAAATCAAATTGTTTCTATATTAGATTTATTCTATGAACACTGTGAAACACTTCTTCCTAACCATTATTTTGCTTATCCAAAACGTGAAATTCAGTTTTATAAGTACATTATTCCGCATATTGCTCAGTCATCAAAACTAATAATTACAATTAGTCAATATTCAAAAAAAGATATCGCTGATCATTTTGAAATTAACTCTAAAAAGATCAAGGTAATATACCCTACAATACCGCCTATATTTTTAAATCAGTCTGCTACTAATAGATTGCCTAATAAATATGGTAAATATATATTAGGCGTTTCATCTGTTAATCCACATAAAAATTTTGAAGGCTTAATTCGGGCTTTTCAAAAAGCAAACCTACCGGATGTTAAATTAGTAATTGTAGGAAATGTGCAAATGGATGAGAGTAAATACTCTTTATATCACTTGTATAAAGATGACCCGAGAATTGTATTTACAGGGTTTATTTCCGATCAAGAGCTAATTAGTCTGTATAAGCATGCTTTATTTTTTGCTTTCCTTTCTTTTTTTGAGGGGTTTGGTATACCACCTTTAGAGGCTATGGCATGTGGTTGTCCGACATTGGTTTCCAATGCTGCTAGTCTCCCAGAAGTATGCGGTGAAGCTAGTTTGTACATTAACCCAACAGATGTTAACGGCATAGTAAATGCTATGTTAAAGCTCGTTAATGAGCCAAGTGAACGCTATAAACTAGTGGAGTTAGGATATAAGCAAGTTGCAAAATTTAATCATTTATTGTTTTCCAAATCAGTACGGGAGCTATTATCGTATCTATCTGATTAAATAATAAATTATTAGTTGTACAAAATTTTATTCCAAGTGGATAGTTTAATAGTTAAAATAAGTATAAAATCATATTTGTCAATATGGCTTTATACGCTATTTATAACTTCTTTCGTTATTACAACAGCCGTTAAAGGGGCTACAGTCGGTTATGTGCTATCATTTTTGGCGCTGCCTGTAGGCTTATTGAGCGTGCCAAAATATAGTGGGTTTTTCTTGTCCAGACTGATCTTATTAGTATTAATATATGTAGGTTTAATATTGCTTTCGCAACTTTATATAATTATATTTCCTATATTACCTAATTCATCTGATATAATAACTATTAGCAAGGATGCACAACCTTATTTAAGAAGTAGCTTATTCACTCAATCTTTATATTTAATATCGTGCTTTATTACTTTTACTTTTGTTAGAACTTATTATGATAAAAATCGTCATGACAAACATTTAATAAAGGCTCTAATAATATTTGTTTTTATTGGTTTTTATTTCTGGTTTTATTATTTTTTATTTGGAAATAACGGTGATAAGCTTTCAAATAGAATATCTGGTGATGATGTTGCAAGTATAGGTTTTCAAGCAATTTATATTGCTGGACTTAATGTGACTCGTTTTGTGAGCCTGACAGGTGAGCCTTCAATGTATGTATTTTCAATATTGCCTTTTTGTATTTATTTTTTTCATGATAATCAAATTAAGATTGCAAGTCTATTGTTTGCTTCTTTACTACTTACTTTTTCTGGGACTTTTATATTAGGCATAGGTATCTATTTTGTTACATTAGTTGTTTATTCAAAAAATAGAATTATTATTTTGATCGTTGGTGTCGTATTTATTGTATCGATTTCCACCTTATTTGCTGAATCAATAGTTAATATAATTATAAAAGAGGCATTATTAGATAAATTAAATCAAAATAATTATTCTGGAGTCGATAGGACCCAAAATCTTACAAATCATTTATCTTATTTTCTTAACTTACCTGTCTGGTTGATTTTCACTGGCGTAGGCTTTGGCTATGTTAGATCTGCGGAATTTTTTTCGACTTTATTGGTAAATACGGGCTTGATTGGATTTACTTTATTTACAATTTTCCTTTTACAGCCAGTTTTTGTCTTACAAAATACTCCTCGTAATAAAGGACTAAAAATGGCTTTGATTGTTGTCTATTGCATTATGATGGCTGGCGTATCTGAATACTCTTTTTTGTCTTTGTGGTTGTTAGTTGGAATTGCTTATAACCAAATTGATAGCGAAAAATATAAAATAGTAGCATGATAGTAATTAATGCTCGTTTCCTCACTCAGCAAATGACGGGCACACAGCGGTTTGCCTCAGAACTTTGTCTTGTAGCGAAGGAATATTTACCGGATGCTATTTTTGTAGCCCCTGACCGAATTATTCATAAGCAATTAGCAGATAAACTGGATGTTAAAATTGTAGGTCATTCAAAAAATGGCTTAATTTGGGAGCACCTTGAGTTGCCTTTTTTTCTTTCAAAAAAAGGCAATCCTTTACTTGTAAACTTAGGAAATGAAGGTCCTATAACATATAAAAACAGTATTGTTGCCGTTTTAGATTTGTCATTTTATCATCATCCAGAATGGTTTTCAAAGCAATTTGCGTTCATCTATAACTTTATTACACCTAGAGTTGCTAAAAATGCCAGACATTTACTAACTATAAGTAAGTATTCGCAGGATGATATATGCCGCACTCTGCATATACCCAAAGAGCGGTTAGATGTAGTTTACCCCAATGTTTCGGAGCTTTTCCAGGCGCCCCCTTCCAATTTGTTGCCTAATAGATATGGACGCTATATATTAGGTGTTTCGTCAATAGATCCCAGAAAGAACTTTCTGGGGCTTATTAAAGCCTTCAAGGCTGCTAGGCTGACCGATACCCGTCTGGTAATAGTGGGCCAGCAGCATAAAGTGTTTGCTGATAATACACTTCGGAGTTTGATTGAAGGCGATGAGGCCGTTACATTTACCGGCTATGTGAATGATAACGAATTGATAAGTTTGTACCACCATGCAGCTCTTTTTGCTTATCCCTCGTTTTTTGAAGGTTTTGGTCTTCCTCCATTAGAAGCAATGGCCTGTGGTTGCCCAACTCTAGTATCCAACACAACAAGTTTACCTGAGGTTTGTGCAGATGCAAGTTTGTACGTGGATCCTTATGATATAAGTAGTATTCAAGCGGGCCTCGAGCGAATAATGACAGATGAGGCATTGCGGGGCGAGTTAGTTCGTCTAGGATACGAGCGTGTTCGCTACTTTAGTGAACAGAACTCAGCTCAAAAATTCGCAAATATTATTAAGCAAATAGAGGCAGATTTGACATAGTGGTAAAACTGTAACTGATTTAATTTGATTGAAACTTTGGTTAATAATTAAGGTTATTTTTGTTACACAGAAAAGTAATGATTACATATAATTAATACGCTTAATTATATGTAATATAACACTCTAACTAGTTAGATTTAATAAATGCTGGACAGTAATGTTTATGTTAATGCTAGATTTCTTACGCAGAAAGTAACAGGTGTCCAGCGCTTTGCTATTGAACTTTCATTAAAAATAAAAAAAATATTTCCTACTATTCGCTTTGTTTCACCAAAAAATATTGTGGATTCAAGTTTGGCTTCTGAACTTGATGTCGAATGTTGGGGTAACATCACTAATGGCCAAATGTGGGAACAACTTGAATTGCCATTTTTTCTGAGGAATAAAAAAAACCCCATTCTTATTAATCTGGGGAATAGTGCTCCGATTTATTATAATAAGAATATAGTTTGTGTTCATGATATTGCTTTTTATCATCATCCAGAATGGTATTCAAAGCAATTTGCGTTCATCTATAAATTAATGATACCCAGAGTTGCTAAAAATGCCAGACATTTACTGACAGTTAGCAACTATTCGCAGGATGATATATGCCGCACTCTGCATATACCCAAAGAGCGGATAGATATAATCTATTCGAGTGTTTCGGAGCTTTTCCAGGCGCCCCCTTCCAATTTGTTGCCTAATAGATATGGACGCTATATATTAGGTGTTTCGTCAATAGATCCCAGAAAGAACTTTCTGGGGCTTATTAAAGCCTTCAAGGCTGCTAGGCTGACCGATACCCGTCTGGTAATAGTGGGCCAGCAGCATAAAGTGTTTGCTGATAATACACTTCGGAGTTTGATTGAAGGCGATGAGGCCGTTACATTTACCGGCTATGTGAATGATAACGAATTGATAAGTTTGTACCACCATGCAGCTCTTTTTGCTTATCCCTCGTTTTTTGAAGGTTTTGGTCTTCCTCCATTAGAAGCAATGGCCTGTGGTTGCCCAACTCTAGTATCCAACACAACAAGTTTACCTGAGGTTTGTGCAGATGCAAGTTTGTACGTGGATCCTTATGATATAAGTAGTATTCAAGCGGGCCTCGAGCGAATAATGACAGATGAGGCATTGCGGGGCGAGTTAGTTCGTCTAGGATACGAGCGTGTTCGCTACTTTAGTGAACAGAACTCAGCTCAAAAATTCGCAAATATTATTAAAAGATCTATAGATTGCTTACGCTAATAAGGCTTAGTGAGAGAAAATAGTAACTATTCTCTTTATACTTAATTTAGTTCTAAAGCTTATAAAAATATGTTATTAGATGTTGAAGATTATAAATTTAAACTATTTGCCTTATTTTATGTTGCCTTATAAATTAAGCAAAGATTTCTATGCCTTCAAGTAAATTAATTGTCATACTCGCTCTCCAAATCAGCCATTGCTTGTTAGCACAGAGCAGGAATGGTAGTTTTAAATATGGCGTTAGTGGACATCCGTTAACTCAAGAATCTTACTCGGAAAATATTGACTTACAAATAAATATTATAAAAGAATTAAATAGCAAATTTTATCGATTTGATGTGCCTACTGACTCAAACGGATCAGTACATAATAAAGAGTTATATAATTTGATAATAAAAAAATTAAAGAAGAACAATATTAAATTATTGCCTGTCTTAGTTTTTAATGCTAGTGTATATAACCAAAAATCTTCTCAGAAAGCTTACCAGAATGGATATAATTATGGGAGGAATTTTGCTAAAAACTATAAGAATACGTTTGATTATTATGAAGTTGGTAATGAAGAAGATAATAATTTAATTTTACCTGGAAGGCATGGAACAAATATAGCTGACTTTGATACGGTTAAAGCTTCAACTATAATGTCATATTTTAAAGGTGTCTGTAACGGCATAAGAAAAGAAGATTTATATGCAAAGATAATAATTAACCATGCTTGGGTGCATTGGGGATTTCTTGAACTGCTAAATAAAACCGAAGTTAAATATGATATAATAGGTTGTCACTGGTATTCCGAAATGTTAGATCTACAAGATGCAAATGGCGATTTTGGAAATGTAATTAATGATATATATAAGCGCTTTTATAAGCCAATATGGATTACGGAGATCAATATCAGAAATGGATCATCATTTAATTTAGCCAAAAAAGACAAAGATTGGTTTTTAAGAAATTTAAAATTTATACGATATAATAAAAAAATCGGCGCTGTGTTTTTTTATGAACTTCTGGACGAACCTGCATTTGCGAATAAGCAATCCCCTTATTATAATTTAGGTGAGGTTTCTTATGGGCTAGGAGCTTGGCGAAATAAGTATTCACATGTAACAAACAAGCCTATTTTTAATGCATATAAATTGTTTATAAAGCAAAACCCATAAACCTACTTGATAGTTGACTGACCTCCTGCCGATTAACTGACTCTTACGCAATTTGTGCGGTTTAGTGTCGATAAAGAACCCTTTTCGTAATAAATACAGCTTAGCTACCTATACATCTGCCAATTTAAAAGCTTGATGTTGTTCATTAGCTTACGAGCGCTCGGTACATATTCTCTTGACCGATTCCGAGTAATCACTTCGACGCTAGGATAGGCCATTAGCCAAACTCGCAAGCGTTCGGTAGTTAGACCTTCCAGTAAATCAATAGATAGATGCTGATTCAGTCGAATAAGTTCATAGCGTTTCGTATCGCCCACTCATTGATTCCTTGAAATGGGCCTAAAAATCCGGACACGAATTTAAAAAGTTTCGTGTCCGGATTTTTAGGCCCATCTCAGATCATAAGCTACTTGGCTGATTCGACCTGCACAAACAGCCCCCGTCCGAAGGCTACCGAGAATAAAACCCATGTAGGCGTTTAGATAGTTGTTGGTAGAGGGGACAGTTAAGCTACTGATTAGTTGAGTAGACGACTAGCCTACAACCCTCTTGAAAAATACGGCATGCTATGATTTGGCAAGTAAACAAGGAATGGAATGGAAGTTTTATACTCATTTAGCCTGAATAATCAATATGACACACAAATTGCATAAGAGCCAGTATTGGGGAGGACCTCAAGACAGTCCTGTCCTTAATCTTTAAGCGGCAAGTATTTGGGAGGGTTTTATGACTGAATATTATATCATATGTAATTGTATGTATGATCTCTAAAAGCCTAAACTTTTACACGATCATGAATATTGTTCACTTACTAAATCCGCTTATATTTGCCCAAGAATTTATATGGATAAATTATCATTTTTAATAAAACTATGAGCAGTTGAAAAGTTTTGATAAATATAAACAGTAGATTATCCGATGCTGAATACTTGGCTGGACAGTGAGTAAAGAATCAATTTCGCCCCGTTGAATTCATTGATGCTTATCGGCTAACATGAATTAATAGAAATTATTCAACGCAACTAATATTAATAATATAATTGATAGGTTATTTTGCTTTATTTTATATATCGATGCCAGTAAATTGAGAGTTTTTCGGTAACACAAATTGTTGATAATATAAATCTCTGAACCCAATTTAAATAATCATATTTATGCTTTTATAATTACAATGATAATTAATTTAATTCAAGTAATAGGTTTTACTACTCAATTAACTTGCTTAACTCAAAAATTGTAATGAACATTAGTCTAGTTAGAACTAAATTAGAAATATTAACTGATGAGAGAACTAGTACTACGCTTTATTAAAGCAATTCTTCCTAAGAAAGTTGTTGTTCTGCTTCAAGATCGGCGCTACTCTAAATTTGATGGTATGCCAACAGAAGAGTTGTTTACACATATATACAGAGAAAAACTTTGGGGAAAGGGAGAGTCAGATTTTTATTCTGGAGTAGGATCAGATGAGCAAATAATTTACCGCTATGTAAAGACAGTAGCGGATTTTATTGTCGAAAACGAAATTGAATCAATTGCCGATATTGGCTGTGGAGATTTTAGAGTAGGGGGATCAATTATTGGCTATTTGCCCAAAGATTATAAATTGCGTTACACAGGGGTAGATATTGTTGATGATTTAATTAGCTATAATCAAGCTCATTATGGGAACCAAAACACTAGCTTTGTTAAACTAAATATAGTTGAAGATAACTTGCCCAAAGCTGACTTATGTACAATCCGTCAAGTATTACAGCATTTAAGTAATGAACAGATAAAAAATATAATAGCTAAATTTAAAAATTATAAATATATTCTAGTTACAGAAGAGCAGCCTTCCGAAAGAGAGGGGATTATTGCAAATTTAGATAAACATCAAGGTCCTCACATTCGTACTGTTTATAATTCGGGTGTTTACCTTGATAAACCACCTTTTAATTTGGCTACAGATATTATACTTGAATGTGAGAGTGATTCTAAAGATCGCTTTAACAAGCCTATTAAAACAGTCTTTAGAACATATTTAATTAAAAATCATTAATTTATCTATGATAAAGTTGAGTATTCTAAACTAGCAGTTTTTTGAACTGCTGCTTCTTAAATCAGCCAATCAATCATTTTAGTTGAAAATCAAATTTGTAAAATTATATGCGAATGCCTGTTGCATTGTTTATTAGGTTTGGACAAGCTGAAACGATAGCATTCTTTGCCGATATCTAACATGAAATAAGCATTAATCAGGTTGCCATTCGTAATAGGGAGGGAACAATGAGGTATAGATGTTCCTAAACTTCGCTGACTTCATTCATTTTTGAGCAGAATTGCCTCCCGATTAGGCTTAGCCATACAGATTTCATAAGCAAATAGAGCATAATCAAGTAGAGTAACCGAAAATTTCAAACAGTAGTCTTATATTGTATGATAAATAAGCTACCTTTGTGACAATTGTGTTAAAATAGTTTAAGATACTTATTATGGTTATGGCTGATTTGTTAAAACTACCTCTCTTTATTGCAAAGTTTACTTATTTATCTGCTAAAAGCCATTTTAATAGACCAATTGATAAGCTATATATATTCATAACATTATTAGTTCTATGGTTTAAGAAGATATTTGAGCGTAAAGATAATAAGATTAAATCTCACAATATTTTTGGATTTAAAGTATATGGGTTTTCTTATGAAGCTATTGGTTTTTTATTTCAGGAAGTTTTTGTAGAGGGAGACTACTTTTTCGAACATTCGAATAATAGCCCCCAAATTATAGATTGTGGGGCTAATATAGGTATGAGTATTTTATATTTTAAAAAATTATACCCAAAGTGCAAGATTATTGCATTTGAACCTAATCCTTTTACATTTGAATTGCTTTGTAAAAATATGACAGAAAATAACCTTACCGATGTAAGTTTATATAATGTTGCTCTTGCTAATAATGTTGAACCTTTAGACTTTTATTTGAGTGATGATCTAGGAACTCTCCATGGATCACTTTTTACAGGCCGTGGGGGTGAGAAGAAATATACGGTGCAAACAGCTAGATTGTCATCATTTATTACAGACGAAATAGACGTTGTCAAGATTGATGTAGAAGGAGCTGAAAGTCAAATTTTGGCTGACTTACAAGCAAACCGAAAATTACCGTTACCAAGTAAATATTTATTAGAGTACCATCACCTTATGAATAAATCTGATATACCCCATTTATCAGATTTTTTAAAGCCTTTTGAAGAAACAGGATATTCATATAATATTAGGACAAAATATAAATATTTAGGGCAGTTTCAAGATATATTTATTCACTTCTTTTTAAGAAAATAAGACGAACATTCTCATTTGCAGTGTATAAGAACGTGTTTGGGAATTGATAAAGGCTGAGAGTCGTATCATCTTTGTATCGACCAAAATGCAAAGAAATGACCAAACAGTTTTCTAAACTGACCGACTCTCAGTGGGCCACAATATCGTCCTTTTTATCCCTTAAACGCAAACGAAAACTCGATTTATGCCAAGTAATGAATGCGATTTTATGGCTATTGCGCTCAGGTTGCCAATGGAGAAATTTGCCTGATGAATACCCGCATTAACAGGCCGTTTACTATTATTTTAATCGCTGGAAAACGGATGGGACTCTCGAACGAATCAACCGAGAGTTGAATCAACTAAATCGAAGACAGGAAAAACGTGAAGCCTATCTGCGTTTTGCATTGATAGTCAAAGCGTTAAGCTAGTGCCTATGATCTGTGAATATCGAGGTCTTGACCCACATAAGAAAACGAACGGACGCAAACGCTAGTTATTAGTCGATACCGGTGGTCGCTTGTGGGCTGCTCACGTACATGCTATCAATGACGCTGATGGCCCTGCCGCATTAATCTTGGTGAGCAATATTTTGTGGTACGGCGACTAGGTTGAAATGGTTTTTGGCGATGGGTTATACGGCGGTGTTTTTGCAAAAGCTCTGGCGACCCGGTTTGAGCGGGCTTCTCGTCCTGAATCAGCTCAGGGCTTTGTGCCCGTTGCCAAACGATGGGTCGTGGAGCGGAGCATTGCCTGGACCAATTTTTTTCGGCGGACCGTCAAAGATTACGAATTCACGCTATCTTCTTCGGTTGGTTGGCTACTTTTAGCTAACATCCAACTCATGCTACAACGTATCAGGCCGGTATCCAAAATATAATTCACCAACACGCTCTAAAGCTCATTCTTAGCAAATTCAGCCGGGCTTAGATAACCCAAAGTTTTGCGATGTCGTTGGTTTAATTGATCCTGTATCCAGGATACATCTGTTGGCCTGACAATACTAATCAAGCAAGCTTCAGGAATGTATTGACGGATCAAGCCGTTCGTGTTTTCGTTCAGCTCTATGGTAGGGATGGGTAAAGAAAGTAGTAGCACCCAAGGCCCGACCTATCGACTTATGGCCTGCAAACTCCAGGTAGTTATCGAACGTAATGCTCTTGACAGCAAACCCGCTTTAGCGAAGGGCTTTCGTAGCCGCTGTGGCTAAAGCCTCGTCCTGTTTAGAGGCCAATTTATCTATCAACACATATTTAATTCAAGTTGCGAGATAGTCTGAGCCTGCTAGTCACGAGCGTATTTTAGAGTCTCCGAGGTTCTAAAATAACAACTCCCATAACTGACAAGGCCAAAGCAATTTACTGCTTTTTAGACGATTTCTTCAAGATCAGCGCTCCTTAAGAAGATGCTCACTGTAAACTTAACCAGGCCGAAATTGCTACTACTGCTTTACTGGCAACTCTCTTCTTTTATGGTAATCAAGCCTCAGTCATGAAATATATGTAAGAATAGCATGGCCTGAAATGATCGACAAGGCAGGCTTTAATCGACGTCTGCATTGGCTTGAAGCCCGGCTAATAGCCCAGTTTCATACGTTGGGCTTTACCCTTAAAGGTCTCAGTACCAGTAGTCGTTATATCATCGACTCATTCGCTGTAGCCGTTTGTTGAAATTGCCGGATTCCCCTATGTAAGCTCCTTCAAGTGAAAGCCAATTATGGCTACAACGAAGCGAAAAAAGAATATTTCTACGGGTTTAAAATTCATTTATAGGACTTTCGCCTAGCCTTTTTTAAATGGTAAATTAGTAGAATGATCACTAAAAATGAGTACATAGAGTATTTATTGAGTACTCCTTTTAATTACACCTGTACTAACATGGCTGACCATAAACCCAACCTGAGCCACGACGTGGTCAGTGTGCGAACAGAACGCTTTAAGCCCGGCTATCTCTGGGCTATAGTCAAGGCCCAGATTGATGATTTATCAACCGCTTCGATCATTGTTGATGACAGTGTACAGGACAAACGCTATTCATTCTTTATTGATTTAGTCAAGAAACAATACTCTGGCAATGAGCACACTACAGTTAAAGGTATTGGCTTGGTTAACTTTGTTCATTCGACAGGTAATGATGGAGGTTTTTGGCCTAGTGATTACTACATCTACTATCCTGACATCGATGGGGAAACTAAGAATGACCATTTTGAAGAAATGTTTATGCGACTCATCACTCATAAACGACTCAAAACCAGACGAATACTTTTTGATAGTTGGTATGCCTCCATTACCAATCTTAAGCTCATTCACCGAAACGGTTGAACTTTCTTCACCACACTGAAGAGCAACCGTTTAGTAAGTGTAGACTGAGCCATAAGCTATCAGCATTTGGAGGCATTGATTTTTGATGAGAAAACGATGGTCAGCGGGCTACTCGTCAAGTTGAAAAAATACCTTTTATGGTCAAACTGTTCAAGATAGTTTCCCCAAACGGCGACATTGACTGGCCAGGACGCCGGAGCGTTCATTACCAATAGCTTAGACGTATCTGTAAACCTATTTGTGGCTGACTTCGCCAATGACAATCGGTGGCAGATCGAGGATTTCCATCGAAGCTTCAAACAACTGACAGTTCAGAGAAATGCCAATCTCGAAAAGCCCGTTCGCAACGAAATCACTTAGCTTGCTGCTATCAGGTTTGGGTAGCTCTGAAAGTGAGTGCCAAACAAACTGGGCAAACCATCTATCGGCTTCGAACATCTCTTTTAAAGACTATCTGATCTGTGAGTTGGCTAGACCCAGAATTCAAGCAATTTCCCTCTAAAGCGAAAGTCCTAAGTTATTGTCGATGAAAACTGCCTACCTGTCGGTTAGTTCGTAGTGGCAGGCAGTTTTGGGATGTAACGGCTCTTCAGTCGATGAGTATCAATTTGCCAGCGGGAACTGAACTCTACGGCGACAAAGGTTACATCGACTATGAGCAGGAGGATTTGTATGCCGAGCATGAACAAATTTATTTACGAATTCACCGGAAAAAGAGTAGCCATTGGCCCGATGCGGCTTGAGATGTGTTTCTAAAAAATCACTTTCGCAAACCTATTGAAAGTGTATTTGTTTTTGCTAGCCCATACGTTTGATGGACTCACTCCTGCCCACATATAATGCGCAACTAAATTATAAATAGCTGGGTGTTTTATGGGTAACCTCGATAAAACATTAATGTATTTTCTAGAGTTACCTTTGAAAAGAGTCAATTTTGATCGGTATGCGACTAATAATATATATTTTGTTGATTTGCACTGCGCAAATTGCGAATGCGCAACGTACTTTTTATGTATCAAATGCAGGAAGTGATTCTAATAACGGTTTATCACAATCTACACCTTTTCAAACAATAAATAAAGTTAATACATTAATATTGCAAGCAGGCGATAATGTACTTTTTCGCCGAGGGGATATATTTAGAGGGACATTAAATATTGTGAACTCTGGGGGGGCGGGCAACCCTATTCGTATTGATGCTTATGGAGCGGGGGGGAATAAACCTGTTATATCTGGGTCAACTCTTGTTAACGGATGGACGAGTATTGGAGGAAACAAATGGCAGGCGACTTGCCCTAGTTGTGGTACTTCAGTAACTGGATTGTATCAAAATAATTCTACATTACCGTTGGGGCGGTACCCTAACCTTGATGCATCGAATAAAGGATATCAAACAGTTCAATCTCATATAGGTAAGACACAATTGGTTAGTCAGCAACCTTTAACAACAAATTGGGTGGGAGGTGAAGTTGTCTACAGGCCTAATTTATGGATAATAAACAGAGCACCTATTACACAGCAAAACGGCAATGCACTTACTCTTAATAATACAAATGCTGGCTATGACTTAACTGATGGGTGGGGGTACTTCATACAAAACCACCCGGCTACTTTAGATCAAAGCGGTGAATGGTATTATAATTCTTCAACTAAGACTTTTCAGCTATTTAGCCTTCAAGACCCTAATAACCAACAGATTACTGCTACTGTAGCCAATATTGGAGTTTATCTTGGTAATGTTACGAATGTCTCTATTCAAAATTTAAAAGTTACTGAAACGTTTGAAATAGGTGTAAGTGCCTTTAATATTTCTAATTGTACGATTGCGAATCTTGATATAATTAATTCAGGTCAAAATGGGTTGGTAATTCATGGTGGAGGTAATACAGTAATGGTTGAAAATAATTTAATTGATCAAAGTAACAACAACGGGGTTGAAATAAAAACACTAACGAATTTAACTTTTCGGAAAAATAAAGTTAAAAGAGCAGGCATAATACCTGGTAGAGGAAATAGCGGAGATAGTCAATATTTAGGAGTAGCAACTTTTGTAACAACTAACTTAATTTTTCAAGATAATATAATTGATAGTGTTGGATTCCATGGTATAAGTTTTTCAGCACAAACAACGGGTTTAACTATAAGTAAGAATGTTATATCAAACTTTTTATTAACAAAAACTGAGGGAGGGGGAGTTTACACATTTAATGGCTCTCAGTTATCAATGTCTAATAATAAGATAATATCAAATATAATCTATAATGGTATAGGCTCACTTGAAGGAGCAGTGCCAGGCCCTACATACTCGGGTGTTAATGGGGTTTACTTAGATGGTTGTACTCAAAATGTTGAAGTAGGTAATAATACTGTCTTCAATTGTAGAGGGATAGGTATATTTATGATAGCTGTTTCGAATAACAATGTTTATAATAATACATTCTTCAATAACAACGAGAGTCAGTTAGTATTAGCAGCAGGGAATGCATGTCCTCCTAGGAACAATACTTTAACAGGCAATATTATGGTTAGCAAAACGCCAACCCAACCCGTTGCACGTTATGAATCAGCTGGAACAGACTTAGGGCAGTATGGAAATATTGACAATAACTATTATGCTCGTCCATTTGACGACGCAATTAAAATAAATGCTGCTTTTTTAGACGTAAATACAAATTCGAGTAATGCGTATGGTCTAAAGGATTGGCAACGACTTTATAGTAAAGACTTAAACTCAAAAGAAAGCCCTATTAATTATAAAGGTTTCAAAATTAACTCGATTACAGGTGCTAATAGAATTGGTAATGGTTCATTTAATAATGATATATCAGAATGGTATTCGCAGAGTTATTACAATAATGGAAAATTGGAGTGGAATAATGGCGGTCAGCTTGATGGAGGCAGCATGCGTATTTATTTTCAACCTACGTCTGGTTTTAAAGCTTCCTATATTTTTGTATACCATGATCTAGGCGTTATTACAAGTGGTACAAGCTATGTATTACGATTTGATGCTTTATCTTCAATAAATGGGAAAACGTTACATGCCTATTTAAGGACAAGAAACGGAGCGCAGGAATTGGCAACTCGGGTAGGTTCTTTATTGGGTACTACACGCAAATACTATGAAGTCGCTTTTACAGCTACTGTAAATGATTCAGATGCAGTTTTAGTACTTCAGGCTCTTGAAGATGGAGAGTCTATGTGGTTAGATAATATTAGCTTTCAGGAAGCTACTATTACTAAGGATAATCCGGATGATTTTATTAAACTTTATTATAACCCGCATTCAACTGATACTACTATAAGTCTTAATGGTAATTATCGTGATGTTAAAAATCAATTTTATAATCACCAGATCACATTAAGTTCTTTTTCATCAGTTGTATTGCTGAGAGACCTAAGCCCTGATCTGACTCCAACTGTTTACTTACCCCAAGGTAATTTTGCTACTGCACCAGATAATGTGAGGAGCTTTTCAGTAAACCTTTTTGAAAGCAATAGTATACAAACTCCGAGTGGTAGTGTTAATATTACGGTTTCTGTGCCTGTAGGTTACTCCATTTCTTTTAATAATACAATTACTAGTATAAATGTAAGTGGCGGAAGTAGTAACCCGGTTAGTGTTGATAATACTAAATGGACTGTTACCAATAACGTGTCTAATCAGCAGTTGACACTTAAAATAAATGCCGGTCAAACTATTCCGGCCAATAGTAATTCTGTCTTAGGTTTTACCCTTACTCGTACATCCGCTAATTCTGGGAGCGTATCAAATATTACTGTAAACATAACAGATGACCCAACTCGAGGATATGATGGTAATTCATTAAATAACATTTATTCTAGAGTAATCATTAGTATATAAAATGATATCATCCCGCCCCGATGCAGAGAAAAATTCGTTGACATCTATACCATCTGCAGTTTAATCGAAATACCGAAGGGATAATTCAATATGTTGAACCTGTTTAGAGTTTTTGTTTTAGGAATCTTACGAAAGAAAATAATAAAGAAGGCTATGAAATGCAATGCCTTCCAGTTGCGAACGGAGAACTCAAAACGTACTAGTAAGCCTTAGAACCGTCCAGCCGCGATTCGAACATTCTACGATCGCCCTCTTAGTTTATAGAGCTTAATCAAACATGTGTTATCCCGGCTCATAGGCCACTGAAGAGCTGTTACGTGGGTTGGGACGCACGTTCAAGACGATTCCTTGGGCTTCGGCTAATCGGAACCCATCGGTATCAAAGCCTGTGTCCGCATTGAGCAACAACCCTTTTAGGCAGATACCTGCTAGGATGCACATCTCCTCAAATAAGGTCTGAATCTCAAAAAGATCAAACGGGGTAAGGACAACCCGTGTCATGCTCACCCGACTGCGAGGTAGACCTGGTCAACACAATGCCCTGACGGTCAGTAATGAGCAAAGTATTAGTTCTATTAGTAGCCTCACGGCCTTGAAGACCAGCCATATCACCATTTTGCTGTGTATAAATACCTTCAAATTCGGCACTCGACAGACCCAGACAATTGTGGAAGATCTCTTCAGTAGATGGAGCCAAACAGCCTGCCAGCAACCAGCCAACGACTAGTTAAAGAAATATAGAAGACCATGTTCCAGCTAATAGCATCTTCTCGCCCAAAGTGTTCAAGGATGGGCAGTTCTCGCCATTGACAATCTGTTTTGAGTTGATACAACATTGAGGCAACGAGTTGATAGCGGGAACCGAGGACTGTGGCCCTCATTTCTTAACGGGCAAATGTGAAACGATCCAGGTTTCGATGGTATCTTTGCTAAGTACCCCATGAGTTAGTATGAATTTGTTTGGCAAAGCAAAGTTCGTACTAACTCATGGGGGTATTTTGTTGGACTTTAACAGGCTCGTTATTTGATGTCCGAATCATCAAGAAATTGGACTTTATAGAATCTGTCGGACTGGGTTGTATTTCGTTGGCGGATCTACTTTACTGGCTGTTGGCTTAAAAGCTGGTAATTGTTCATTCTGCTAGTGACTGATTGAGTTGTGCTAATAAAGCTATCGGGGCGAGAGGGGTTAAGCGTAGTGTATCTCAGTAACTATTTAGACCTCTAAAAGCTATAATAGTAGTCCATAAATATAGTTTATTGTATTATTGGGTTACAGATATTCGTGTGCCGGGTAAACAAACCTCAAAGCAATCTTCGTAAACTTGGCCTTTTCAAAATAGATACTTGGTTATTCACATGAGATCGCCCCAATGCTCTATGAAGTTAAACTTATTTACTGAGATTGGATAGTAAGTTTATTCTGAGTTTGCCTGAATTGGCTTAAATTTTGCTTATGAAAGCTAAGAATATGACATAGATTTTGTATAGCTTTGACTTTGTTTTTGTTCATAGAGATAGATTAGTCTGAAGATTTGTGGATTAAAGTACTCAGTTGCGTTAAATAAATTTTATGGGTAAAAGATTCTTAAGTTTCCTAGCTTCATACAATTGCCTTTGTTTGACTATTAAATAAGTGTTTTTATGGATAAAGTATTTACTATAGTAATTAATCGTTATCTGGCATTAATCTTGCTAGGTCTGAGCGCCCAAGTGGTTTTTGGGCAAACTAATTTAGTAGCCACTACTCCAAGCTCAGCAACGCCTGGTAGTGATAATACTTTGGTAGGGGTAGGAGCGGGAAATGCCAATATGAGTGGGGCCAGTAATCTCATGCTAGGCCGAGGAGCAGGAGCTGCAAATATGGCAGGTACACAGAATGCTTTCGTAGGAGCTCAAGCAGGTAGCCAAAATGCTAGTGGACAAATGAATACTTTTCTGGGATATTCTGCTGGTTTTAGTAATATGTCTGCTAGTAACAACTCATTTTTTGGGGCCTATGCTGGCTATTCAAACGCAACTGGGTTTAGTAACTTATTTGGTGGCGTAAATGCTGGCCGAGCGAATAGCTCAGGAAATTATAACTCATTCTTAGGAGCTGGTGCTGGATACAATAATACGGATGGTAATAATAATACATTCGTTGGCGCAGATGCTGGTGGAACTAATACGCATGGAGTAAATAACGTCTTTGTAGGATCTTTGGCTGGAACCAGCAATAGTACTGGCAATGGAAATACATTTTTAGGTTATCAGGCTGGTCAGGCGAATACCACAGGCTTAGGAAATACATTTATTGGAAGTGGAGTTGGTAAAGCCAATGTAGATGGCTTTTACAATTTGTTTCTTGGAAATGCTTCAGGTCAAGCCAATGTAAGTGGCAGTTATAATACATTTTTTGGTAATGCTACTGGATATTCCAACACAACGGGTGAATATAATACCTTTATTGGGCACAACGCTGGCTATGCCAATCTAAATGGTACCAATAATGTTTTTGTAGGACGTACGGCAGGGGGCGCTAATACATCAGGCAGTTTTAATCTATTTTTAGGCTATAGTGCAGGGTCTGCGAATACGAGTGGCCAGTTTAATGTGAGTTTAGGAGGAGGAAGCGGTCTAAATAACCAGGTAGGAGGAGAGAATATTTTTATTGGCCATAATGCAGGTTATAATACAAATGCCAATAATAATATAGCAATTGGTTCAGCATCTGGGGTCAATAATGTAAGTGGTTCTGATAATATCGCAATTGGCCATGGAGCAGGTACACTTGGCAATAATCTAGTCAATTCTGTTGCTATAGGTGCCAATGCTCAGGTCAATGTTAGCAATGCGATTATTCTGGGTAATAATACAAACGTTGGTATCGGTAATTCCGCCCCAAATAATAAGCTGGAAATTACACAGGGTACTGCCGGAAATAGTGGCCTTCGTTTTACTAACCTTACGAGCGCTACCTCTACTACTTTATTAAATCAAACTAAATTTTTGACTGTCAATGAACAAGGGGATGTGATATTGGCGAGTACGTCAAACAATGGAGCTCGTCTGGCGGCAGATGGAGCTGAGACATGGATAAATGATGGTAATAACTTGAAAAACATTAATGAAGGAGGAGTGGTAATCGGTCCCGGCATTCAACAAACTCCTGTAGGGTATCGACTATTTGTTTCGGAAGGTATTTTGACTGAGAAAGTGAAGGTTGCTATTAAAAATGCTGATGAATGGTCGGATAAGGTGTTTAGCCGCACCTATCACCTGAGAAAATTGTCAGAAGTTGAACAATATATTAAAGCAAATCAGCATTTACCGGGTATTCCGTCGGCCGAGCAAGTTGTAAATGAAGGTATTGATGTTGGCAAAATGGATTCGAAGTTGCTGGAAAAAGTAGAAGAGCTAACTCTATACATGATTGAGCTCAAGAAAGAAAATGAACTGCTCAAAAAGCAGAGCAAGCGGATGCAGCAGCAAATTAATCGACTACAACATCATAACTAAAGCGACCATGCGATTCATACTAACTATAGTAAGTTGTTGCGTAGCTTCGTTATGCGTAGCACAGGTTACGCCTAAATCCTTACGGATACAGATTAGCTACGAAAAGAGTGGTAAGTATCTGGAACAGGCTGTAGAAACCATAGTTGCTTTCAATCATATTAAACCTACATCTGTAGTGGATTATCAGGCTGGCAGTTCGATAACCTTATCACCTGGTTTTCTTGCGTATAATGGAAGTACATTCACCGCTGAGATTAAGCCAATCGAGAATAGAAGTGAATTCACTCTAGAATTAAAAGCTTATCCTAATCCCTTTGAACAGTCAACAGTAATTAACTTTACATTGCCGGAGGCAGGGAAGATTAATCTGGTAGTTGTTGACGAAAAGGGCCAGATTATAGAACGGCTGCTAGAGAATAGTTCACAATCTGCAGGACAGCACACATTCGAATGGAAGCCTCAAGCGCTCTCATCAGGTATATATATACCTATCCTTAAAACGGATCGACAGCAAGTAAGTAGTCGATTAATAAAAAATTAACAAAATGGCCCGCTTGAGAGCGGGCCATTTTGTTAATTATAAGCAAAACAGATATGATTACCTATTTTTGTTGGTAAGTTATTCGTACGTAAGTACTCTTATTATGAAAATAGCTCTTGTACAGGATGGGTTAATGTGCCGTGCAGGTGGTGAACAAGTCGCCTTATGTTTTCATAAGGCATTTCCTGAGGCACCCATTTATACACAATGTTATCAGCCCGAACTTACTTTTCCTGAATTTAAAGAGTGCGATATTCGAACCACCTGGCTACAGTACATTGCTAAAACAGATGATAGGATGAAGAGTCTATTCTTTCCATTAGGAGTTTGGGCAATGCAATCACATGATTTAACAGAATATGATGTAGTATTAATGTCAGGTACACACTGTGCAAAATACGTTAAAGTTCGTCCTGACGCATTAGTTATCAGTTATAGTTTTACACCTTTTAGACTGGCTTGGGATCCCACTTCATATGCTCAATACAAAGAAGCAGGCCCTGTAAAAAAAATACTTTTTGATATAGTACTGAAATACCTGCGAAAGGTAGATTTCAAGTTTGGTCAACGCCCTAATTATTTTGTGGCAATGACTGATGAAACATCTGAACGATTACGTAACGCCTATCATATTGCTGGAAATCTCGATATTATCAATCCACCTGTTAATGTTAATAAATTTTTTGTAAATAATGGCCCCAAAGACTATTTTCTGATAGTTTCACGACTGGAATATTATAAAAAAGTAGATTTAGTAGTTGAGGCATTCAGCCGACTAGGATATAAGTTAATTGTTGTTGGGAAAGGTGTCCAAGCTGAAGAAATAAAGGCTTTAGCAAAGCCAAATGTTACATTTTTGAGTGGTTTGTCAGCTGAAGAATTAGCGGTACTATATGCTGGATGTCGAGCTTTTATATTTCCACAGCATGAGGATTATGGCATAACTCCTTTAGAAGCTAATGCTGCTGGTCGGCCTGTTATAGCCTATGGAACTGGTGGGGTCCTCACAACTCAAATACCGTTGAAAAGTAACTCTTCGCAGGCAACAGCTCTCTTTTTTAAGAACCAAACAATCGAAGATTTGATTGAGGCAGTAAAGCAATTCGAATTAGTAGAGCACCTTTTTGACCCAATATTCATTCGAAGGCATGCTGAAGCGTTTGACGAGCCTATATTTATACATAAAATTAGGGAGTTTGTTAACGATAAATATATGCAGCATCAACAATCGCTAACAGCAATAAATTGATAGCGTCGGCATTATTATTGTAAATTCTTTTATTCCTTGTTTAACGGCCGGCAGCGTATGCGTTTGATAGCAGCCTTATGTAGAGTACTAATAGTGGTTTTATGGAGCACTTTTTTTTTGCAATTGTCTGCACAACCTCTTAGAAAGCCTAATCTGTTTACTGCTGAGATAGGAACTTATTTATCTTCCTCAGGTGAAACTCCCTTCTGGCTGAGGGCAAATCAGTTCGGTATAGTTCCTAATAGACATAATGTAGTTACATTTAGGGCGGGTGTTTATGGCCAATATGATTCTAGCCGCCACGGTAATGGTCGTTGGCGTGATTCAAAATATGATTTCGGATACGGCCTGAATGTAGTTGTAAATGCGTCATCCAATCAACTACCTTATGAGAAAAAAGTACTACTACCTGAGGCTTACATAAAAGCACGTAGAGGTGTTTTTGAAATATATGCTGGGCGGAGACGAGAAATGTTTGGTTTAGTTGATTCTACCCTGTCGACAGGAGCTTATGCTTGGTCTGGTAATGCAATGCCAGTACCTAAAATTCAGATTTCAATTCCAACGTTTACACCTATTGGCTTTACTAAAGGATGGGTTGCTATTCAGGGAACGTTTGCCCATGGCTTTCTAGACGCGAATGGATATGTCCAAAATAAAATGCTGCATCAGAAGTCTCTTTATTTACGCTTTGGTCGTCCACAGGATCTTATACGTATATATGGCGGGGGGAACCACCAAGTTGTTTGGGGAGGGCATCTAACTGACCCTACTAGTAACCCAAATGTACAGGCCGGAGGAAAACTGCCTTCTGGATTGATTAATTATTTTTATGTTGTAACAGGGCTTTTCCCTCCTCAAAGTGACACAAGCCAGTATAACTATTTTGACTTAACAAATCGTATAGGTAATCACCTTGGATCAATCGATGTAGCATTTGAAATAGACCTTGTAAGGCATACATTGTTCGTTTATCGACAAAACGTTTATGACGATGGTTCCCTATTCTACTTAACAAACATTGCAGATGGTTTGAATGGGATACGATTACGTCGTAACAACCCGAATGCTGTTATACGAGATATTCTTTTTGAGTTTTTGAATACAACTAGTCAGGGTGGTCCTGAATTTATTATTGATGACCCACAAAGACGTGGAAAAGATGATTATTTTAATCATCAACAATTCAGAGACGGTTGGGCCTATCGTCAGCATACGATTGGGACTCCATTCATTCCTCCCGCTTTAGGTCCCCAAGACCAATATCCATCAGGTACTTTTACTGCCAATAACCGAGTTTACGTTTTTCACACAGGGTTGGCTGGTAGTTTACCTATGTTCTGGAGTCTATTTGCGAGACCGATGTCTTATCAAATCAAATTATCGTTTAGTCGAAATTTGGGCACCTACAATAATCCTTACTATACAATTCGAAATCAGTTCTCAGGTTATGCTAGTTTAGGTATGTCTTTTGTGGGGGGATTGATGGTTAATGCCAGTGTAGCTATTGATCAAGGGGAGCTTTATCAAAATGGCTTAGGTACTTTTGTAAGTATTCGCAAAAGTTGGAATAGAAGTTTAAATAAGTAGTTGTTTTTTTTATTTTGTTTACATGACGCTTTTTTTTGTGAGAGTTAATTACTAATTTGCGGAAATATTGATTAAACCGTAGGATAATATTCCTATGTAGTCTTCAGGTCAATACCTTACTTTAGTACTATTGAGCCATGACAATTAGTTGATAAACCCGGTGAGTAGACCTGGAAAGGATGAGACATCGTTATTCCATATTATTTTTTCCACTTCATGTAATTGTTGACTTTCTGAGCCTTAATGCGGCTTTTGTAGGGGCCTATTGGATAAAATTTGGGCCTATTGATCCGTTATTAGAACCACCTTATGCATCACTATTAGGATTGTTCAATCTAGTATGGTTACTGGAAATCTTAGTTCTAAAACCTTATATTTTTCCTCGACAGCTCTTTAAGGCTGACCATTTAATAAAGAAATTGCTCATTTTAATGGTCATCCACGTATCTGTAATTTCAATCTATTGGGTAGCTATTAGAGCTTATTACTATTCGAGAGAACATCTTCTTATAACTTATTTACTATTTACTGGATTAGCTGCATTTATACGAATAGGGGGGTTAATCTTTTTGAGAGAGTTTCGCGCCAGGGGATATAATAATCGACGGTATGTGGTTGTCGGATATGGTAAGCTAGCTGCATCTATTAAAAGTTTCTATGATGCGCACCCCGAAATGGGCTTTCGTTTCTGTGGTTATTTTGATGAGCCTTCTCTGGAAAACCAGGGTTTGCTTGCTGGAAATTACAACGATCTTCCAACATATATTAAAGAAGAGCGAATCGATTGTGTCTACTGCTGTATGCCTTATATTAATAACGATAATTTAAGGCCTATTGCTGACAACGCTGAATTGCTTGATTATCAGGTGAAATTACTAGTTGATTTTAGAGGATTTTTGGCTCGAAGCACTTCCATTGAATACCATGATTTCCTCCCTGTTTTGAATTTATCATCGGAGGTGCTAGCCGATTTTCGAGTAAACATCTTTAAACGCTCTTTCGATATACTTTTTTCTTTATTAGCTCTAGGTTTAGGGGCTCCATTCTTCCTTCTTATAGCTTTAGTCACAAAAGTCACATCTCAAGGACCTGTCTTTTATGCACAGGAACGTATTGGTCGTGCTGGGAAACCTTTTAAGATATACAAGTTCCGCAGTATGTATGTAGATGCTGAAAAAACGGGGCCAGTTCTATCGGCAGGTTTACTAGATGATCGTATTACACCTTGGGGACGGTTTATGCGTAAAACCAGACTTGATGAAATACCTCAATTTTATAATGTATTGATCGGGGATATGTCAGTTGTGGGGCCAAGGCCGGAACGACAGTATTTTATTGACCAGATCGTCGAAATCGCTCCTGAGTATCGCTCTTTACTAAATGTAAAGCCGGGCATTACATCTATTGGGCAGATTCGTTATGGCTATGCTGCAAACGTTGACGAAATGGTCCAGCGGCTTCGTTATGACTTGATTTACCCAGAACGTCGATCGTTTTTATTCGATATGTGGATCATCGCCCAAACGCTCCGGGTTATGGCTCAGGGGCGTGGTAAATGATCATATATATGGCCCATCTGTCAATTAGGCCAGTATTCTCTATGAAGTTTGCTCGTTTGTTGGTTTGGTTGGTAATTTATATTACCTGTGGGTTTGGAATTACGTATGGACAACGTGCAAACCAGTATCAATTTGAACTAGGTGGTTTTGCTCCTTCAGACAACACACCTTTTTGGCTGCGTGCAAATCAGTATGGCACAGTTCCATTAAAAAGTCCTACAGGCAGGGTTTCTGTTGGATTACGAGCTGACTACCAATCAACAGACAGTACAGGCTATAAACCACGAATAGATTGGGGATATGGAATAAATGCTGTTGCTAATGTAGGCCAAACCAATCAAGTATTACTTCCTGAAGCTTACTTGAAAGGGCGCTGGGGCGCTTTAGAGCTTTATGTTGGGCGTCGAAAAGAGGTGATTGGCTTAATGGATACCTTGCTAACGACAGGATCATACATCTGGTCGGGAAATGCGTTACCAGTTCCTAAAATTCAACTTGCTATTCCTCAGTTTACACCTATTGCCTTTACAAAAGGTGTCGTCTCCTTAATGGGAACGTTTTCTCATGGATGGTTTGAAAATGCTGATCGATTGATAAAAGGAAGCTACCTACACCAATCTTCGGTTTATGGCCGGTTGGGGAAGCCAACTTGGCGATTTCGACTATATGGAGGATTTAATCATCAGGTGATGTGGGGAGGGCATACTGACTATGTAAGCCCAAATATTGGAACGGACGGACGATTGCCGTCAAATATCAAATACTTCCCGGCAGTTGTATTGGGTACGCGAGATCCATTTTCGGAAGATAAGAATATTCAGACAATTACACATTTTGAGGAAAATCGAATTGGAAATCATCTAGGCTCAGTTGATTTGGCGGCAGATGTGAATGTAGGCCATTGGAATCTGTTTGTCTATCGCCAATTTATTTATGATGATGGGTCGCTCTTTTATGGTACTAATCTGGACGATGGTCTGAATGGCTTACGGTTGCGAAATCGGAATGAGCCTCAAAATTCAGCATTTTTTCTGCGGCAGTTTACTGTAGAATATCTGTTTACAGGGAGCCAGGGTGGAGATGTATTTATCCTTGATGATCCGCAGCGACGAGGACGGGATGATTACTTTAACCATAGCCAATATTTAGATGGCTGGACATACTTTGGTCGTACAATTGGTACTCCATTTTTGACGCCACAACAAGAAGTTAATTCGTCGTTACCTCCGCGATATGGCATTGCCAACAACCGAGTTAGTGTATTTCACTTAGGTTTAAGCGCTTTAGTAGCTGGTAAGGTAGATATAACGACCCGTTTATCATTTAGCCAAAATGCCGGCACCTATCCAAATCCTTATATAACTATTCCAAACCAATTTTCAGGTTTATTAACAGCGTCGTTGCCTGTTAACTTGTTTGGGGGAACCGTTTTAAACGGAGCACTTGCACTTGACTCAGGTGAATTACTGCCAAATAGTTTTGGAGGGCAGATTAGCCTGCGTAAAACAGGTGTTTTTCAACAAAAGAAGAAACCAAAAACTATCCTTTCACCCCGATGGGGATTTTGATGGAAATCCAGAAAGGGCCAATAACGAACTTTCATACTATTTTAACTGAGCAGATGACGTAGGGGTTGGTATAAATGCTATTTTTGTTTATAATGATTAGTACTAAAAGTATATTGATTTAAAGTGGGTGGGGATGGTGTGGACGAATAAAATCTGGAGCTGGTGCAGTAGTTTGATTCTCATTGCGATTGGTTTTGCATGTAGTCAGGATTCTCAGAAAAATTTGAACCGATCTGCGAGAGAAATGCGTAACTGTGCTGATGGACAGTTGCTAAGTTCTAATCAAGAGGCCGCTATTCGCCAACAAATTGATGCGGACCGGAAAAGCCAGCAGATTGATGAGATCATTCGGCAGAAAGTTCGGGGTGGCCTGAACGGTAATGTACTGATTGCCCAAAAAGGTATTGTTCTCTATAAACATTCGTTTGGCTTGGGGCATTTTGAAAAGAGCCTGCGAGATACCTTAGTCGAAGACTCCAAATTTCAATTGGCCTCCCTTTCGAAAACATTTACCGCCGTGGGCACACTGAAGCTCATCCAGGCTGGTAAATTGAAGTTCGAGGATACCATCCAGAAATATTACCCGGATTTTCCCTACCATGGCATTACGATTCGTGACCTACTCTGCCATCGGAGTGGCTTGCCCAATTACCAGTATGCTTTTGACGATAGCATGAAGGTCAATTTCTATAAGAAAGAAAAACCTTATCCGAGTAATGCGACCATCATGTACTGGTTTGCTACTGTAAAGCCTACCCCCAGAGCCTATAATATTCCAGGACGTAGTTTTAGCTATAGCAATACCAATTATATGGTGCTGGCGTCGATTATCGAAAAGGCGACCGGACAGAGCTATGAGTCGTTTATTCACAAGAATATTTTTGAGCCACTAGGTATGCATCAGACGTTTGTGGCAACTACCAAAAACGATTCAATTAATCATCATCGAACGGCAGGTTATCAGTGGAATCGTCGAATACCTAAGGACTACTATGATGATGTGGTAGGCGATAAAGGGATTTATTCAACAACGGGTGATTTATTTCGATGGTACAGGGCACTAAATGCGGACTGTCTGCTGCCAAAGAAATTGCTGGCTGAGGCCTTTATACCGCGTAGCTTTGAACGGAAAGGGGCTAAAAATTATGGCTATGGCTTTCGGATGATGCTCAACGATATGAATCAACCGGAATATATTTATCACTCGGGCTGGTGGAAGGGCTATAATACTATGTTTTGGTTCAGTCCAAAAGACGAGTATGTGATTATTATCCTTGGTAATCGCTATAATACAACTGTATATCGGGTTAAAGAGCTCATTGATGTACTCCATGGCGGTTCAACGGATAGTACATCAGAGGCCGATAGTGAGGTAGAGATATGAGTAGAGCCGACTGAGAAGTCGGCTTTTTTACGGTATACGCTTATTTTTTATCATCTTACGTTTGTATGCGCTCACTCCTCATTAGTATGTTTTTTATTGCCAGTCTGCCCCAACTTGCCCCTGCTCAGGAAGTGATCAAACTTTGGCCCGACGATGCAATTCCGAATGCGATTGCTGGAGCAAAAATTACAGAAGCTTCGGTAACGGATGCCAATGGTATCCTGCGCATCAGCAATGTATCGGTGCCTACGTTAACCGTTTATCTACCTGCTAAAGAGAAAATGACAGGCGCGGCCGTGATGATCTGTCCGGGAGGAGGTTATTCTATTCTGGCCGCCAGCCATGAAGGGTCGGATATTGCTCGCTGGTTTAATGAAATGGGCGTTGCGGCTTTCGTGCTGAAATATCGACTGCCAAACCCAGACATTATGACGAATCAACAGGAGGTGCCTTTGCTAGATGCTATGCAGGGAATGACGCTGATCCGACAAAATGCGAGTCGTTATGGTATAGTCCCCACTAAGATTGGTGTTATGGGGTTTTCGGCAGGTGGGCATCTAGCGTCGACGCTTTCGACCCATTATCATCGAGGTCCTAAAGCCAGCGAGTTGGCCAAGCCGAACTTTGCTATTTTAATGTATCCAGTAGTAACTTTCGGTGAGAAAGCACACACCGGCTCACGGGATAAACTGTTAGGTAAACTGAATACATCGCCTGAGATGGTGGCCTACTATTCCAATGAATTGCAGGTAAGTAACCAGACCCCGCCGACATTTCTGGTACATTCTGAAGATGACAAAACGGTTCCGGTAGAGAATAGCATCAACTATTATCTGGCCTGTCTGAAAAACGGTTTATCGGCCGAAATGCATCTCTATCCAGCCGGAGGACATGGTTATGGACTACGTACCGCCAAATTTGGGTCGCTTAATAAATGGCCTGATGCCTGCAAGGCTTGGCTAACCAGTTTAGGAGTAGTTAAATAAGTAGCTGGAAAAACTAATCAGTTTGGCGTCTGACGTGTGATGGTGCAGCCATTGGCTATCCCTATCGCGCATCAGACGCCAAACCGTTTTTAGTCGTTCAAAATTAATGGCACATTTCCTCGACTGCCCATTATGATAATTTTTGCATTGGGTGAGGCTGCTAACTCCCGTTGCGCTTTGATCTGCTCATATTGAAGTTGTTTGTCGGTCAGTCCCGTGGAAAGAATTTTCTGGTAGTCCGCTATCCCCTGAGCCTCAACGCGTTTTCGTTCAGCTTCCTGCCTTTCTTTTTGCAAGACAAACTGCATTTTTTGCGCATCCTGTTCGGCATTGATTTTCGATTCAATCGTTTTCTTAACCGAAGCTGGTAGGTCGATGTTGCGGATCAGCAATTGTTCAAGCATTAATCCCCGCTTCCGGAAATCGGCTTCGATGGTTTTGTAAATGCGGCCCTGAAACTCATCGCGACGGGTAGAATACAGCGCAACCGCATCGTAATAAACGGCATTGTCGCGTATACGTGTGCGGGTTATTGGGCGAACAACCTTGTCCGTATAATCTTCCCCAATTTGGCGATAAATTTTAGGCGCATCATCCGAAACAACCCGGTATAGAACCGTAAGGTCAATGACTACTTCCAAGCCGTCGGCCGTAAGGACGCGTATGGCATCGTCACCTTGCTTCTGGCCTTCATCGTGGGCGGCCGACATTGTGTAATTCTGGGTTTTGATGTCAAATTCGGAAACCGTGGCCAGCGGATTCACAAAATTAAGGCCAGCGTTGAGGACTCGGTCGCTAACATTGCCAAATAGAGAAATAACACCGACTTGGCCGGCATCAATTTGTCGAATACTGGACATCAAAGCTCCCAGTACAAGTAAAATAAGCCCAACCACTTTGGCGGGCCTTGAAAAGCGCGAAATAGTCAGCGCAGGGGTATTGATGGCAAATCCGGCGATTAGCACCAGAAAGCCGAGCATGATGAAAAACATGATGAATGTTAAATGAGCCGCCCAGATGAACGGCATAGTTGAATGGTTAAGAACGGTAGGGCAGAGTTGATAAAGTGCCGAACAATCAGCGATGGGGCGGTGTCATGAGTGGCTATAGGTCAGTAGACGAACCAAATATACCTGGTAATGCCCTGATTGCGTACAACTATCGGAAGAATGGGCGGCCAACAGGCCGATTGGTTGTGGAGCAGGATGATGAAATAAACAGGCACAAAAAAAGGCATCCGGTAAACTACCAGATGCCTTTCTTAACCACACTATTAACCCTTCAGTAGATTAGCGTGAAGTTTTCTTCTTGGGCGCTGTAGCCGCTGGCGTAGCCGCGGTTTCAGCCTCTTTCTGTGTCACAACCTCGCCCTTCAGATACAAAACTGTTTGACCAGCTTCGGCATTGCTGGTTACCGTTACCGATTTATTGAACGGTCCCATGGCAGCCGCGTTAAATGTTGCTGATACTGTTCCCGTTTTGCCCGGCATGACTGGTTCACGAGTCCAGCTTGGCTTTGTGCAGCCGCAAGATGCCTGTGCATCGCTGATTACAACTGGATCAGCACCCGTATTTTTAAATTCAAATACGTAGGTTACCGGTTTGCCTTGCTCAACTTTGCCGAAATCATGCGTTTCTTTCGCAAATTTCAGTACTCCTTTTTGGGCGTAGCTAACTGCAACAAACACAAATAAAGCTACGAAAAGTGAAAAAATCTTTTTCATTGGACTAAACGGAATTATGATTTGGTTGTTAAGATACTTACCCTCACAACCTCAATCATAGCAAACATTCTGCCAATCCTTGCAGGTTGTTGTTCGGTTAACAAAGAAACTCAAAAAATCGTTTTTTTGAAAGCTGTCTTGTTTTGACTTACTTTTACTTTTGTTTAGTAAATAGGGTAATTCAGGCCTGACACTTCATCGATAAATTGAAAGTTAGACGATTTTAATCCGTAGCTCTGTTGTGATAGCAAACGAACAACTCCGCTCGACTGATATTTTAAGTCGCGAAAAAATCCTATCAGACTACCGTCTTGCCTGTGAAAGTCGACAGGTGAGTTTACTGGGTCGGCGCGATGTAATGGGAGGTCGGGCTAAATTTGGTATTTTCGGCGACGGTAAGGAATTGGCACAACTCGCGGCCGCTCGGGCATTCGAACGGGGCGATTTTCGGTCAGGCTATTACCGAGACCAAACGTTTGTGGCGGCTTTGGGCGAACTACGCTGGCAAGAATTTTTCGCACAGCTATACGCGCACACAGACTTAGAAGCAGATCCTAATACTGCCGGTCGTTCGATGAATGGCCATTTTGCGACTCGCTGGCTTGATGACCAGGGGCTTTGGCGTAACCAGACGGAGATGTATAACTCTGTTTGTGACATTGCTCCAACGGCCGGACAAATTCCTCGTTCGCTTGGATTGGCGTATGCCTCAAAATTATTCCGCAACAATCCCGATCTAAGCGATTTAACGAAATTCTCTCATAACGGGAATGAAATCGTGTTTGCCACCATAGGCGATGCATCCACATCACAGGGTATGTTTTGGGAGACCATGAATGCTGCTGGTGTGTTGCAGGTGCCACTGCTGATGTCGGTCTGGGATGACGGCTATGGTATTTCGGTACCGGTTGAGTATCAAACAACCAAAGCCAGTATTTCAAAAGCATTGGCCGGTTTACAGCGAGATGCGCACGATAAAGGAATTGAAATCTTTACCGTAAAAGGTTGGGATTATATCGGACTGCTCGAAACCTACCAACAGGCTGCACACATTTGTCGAACAGAACACGTGCCGGTGTTGGTGCATGTTCAGGAACTGACACAGCCACAAGGACATTCAACCTCCGGTTCGCATGAGCGGTACAAGTCGAAAGATCGATTAACCTGGGAAGTCGAACATGATTGCAATCAGTCGTTCCGGCAATGGGTTCTGGAAAATGGCTATGCGACCAATGAGGAACTTGAGCAGATTGAAGACGAAGCCAAGAAAGTCGCTAAAAAAGCTCGTATAGATGCCTGGAATGCGTATCAGGCATCTCTGAATGGCGATTACGATGAAGCCGTTGAATTGATTCAGCAGGCGGCCCGACACAATCCAAAGTCGGCCGAATTGATGGCAATCCGGGAAGAGCTTCGCAAAACCGATATGCCGATTCGACGGGATGCGGTCAGTGCCGTTCGGAAAGTGTTGCGCCTGTTGCGAACTGATTCAGGCGCAGGTAGACAACGGCTGAAAGACTGGCTGGCACGTACGAATGCTGAAAATGCTGAGCGGTTTCACTCACATCTGTACAGCCAATCGCCCGATTCGCCGATGCTGGTTAAAGGCGTACTACCCGAATACACCGACGAAAGTCCGACGTTGGATGGTTACCAGCTTCTTCAACATTATTTCGAAAATCTATTCGCCCGTGATCCGCGCGTAGTGGCATTAGGGGAAGATGTCGGCAAAATTGGCGATGTAAACCAGGCATTTGCGGGCTTACAGGAGAAGTTTGGCGAAATTCGTATCACGGATACCGGCATTCGCGAAACGACGATAATCGGGCAGGGAATTGGTATGGCCATGCGTGGGTTACGTCCGATTGTCGAGATTCAGTACTTCGATTATGTGTACTATACGTTAGCCACGCTGACCGACGATTTAGCGACCTTGTTGTATCGAACCAAAGGCGGTCAGAAGGCCCCGCTGATTATCCGTACAAGGGGACATCGACTGGAAGGGATCTGGCATTCAGGTTCACCGATGGGAGCTATGCTTGGCAGCCTGCGTGGCTTGCATGTACTGGTGCCGCGTAACATGACTCAGGCTGCTGGCTTCTACAATACGCTTATAAAAGGCGACGATCCGGCACTGATCATTGAGTCGTTGAATGGATACCGATTAAAAGAAGTACTGCCCGACAATCTGAGCGAGTTTTGTGTACCGCTAGGTGTGCCTGATATTATCAGAACGGGTACCGACCTGACCATTGTGACCTACGGTTCCATGTGCCGGATTGTATGGGAAGCGGCTAACCAGTTGGCACAAATGGGCATTCATGCCGAAATCATCGATGTGCAGACGCTGTTGCCCTTCGATGTGCATCACCTCATTCTGGAATCGATCAAGAAGACGAACCGGGTGATTTTTGCAGATGAAGATGTACCAGGTGGAGCGTCGGCTTTTATGATGCAGCAGGTTGTCGACGGGCAGAATGCCTATCAATATCTGGACTCTCCCCCCCGTACGTTATCGGCTAAAGCGCATCGCCCTCCGTATGGTTCCGACGGGGATTATTTCTCAAAACCAAATGTTGATGATGTCATCGAGATGGCGTACGAGCTGATGAGCGAGTGCGAGCCCGACCGATTTCCGCCAATATAAATTGCGAATGAGTGAATGATAGAATGATTGAATAATTCAGCCGTCAGCTATTCACTCATTCTATCATTCACTCATTCATCATTGATACATGTCTTACTTCCGCGATATACAAACCGGTATTCGGACGACGTTGAAAGGCTTGAGTCTTACGCTGAAGCACCTTCGACGCGCGACCAAACGCCGGACACCTGAAGGAATTGCCAGCTCTACTTATTTCGACCTTCAGAATGGGCTCGTTACGCTCCAATATCCGCACGAACAACTACCAATTCCCGATAACGGGCGTTACCGGCTTCGCAATAAGATTGAGGATTGTATTGTTTGTGACAAATGTGCGAAAGTTTGCCCGGTAGACTGCATTACGATCGATGCTATCAAAGCGACTGAGGAAGTAGGACGAGCATCGGATGGATCGCCTATCCGGTTGTATGCTGCAAAATTCGACATCGATATGGCCAAGTGCTGCTACTGCGGCCTTTGTACGGTGGTTTGCCCAACCGAATGCCTGACGATGGACAAAAAATTCGATTACAGTGAATTCGAACTGGGCAAGCTTACCTATAATTTTTCGAACTTAACCCCTGAGCAGGCCGACGAAAAGCGAACGTTATACGAGCAGTTTTTACTGGAAAAAGAAGCGGCCAAGGCTGCTCAGAAAGTGACCAAAGCACCGGCTGTCACTTCTGCAGAGCCAACCGCCGTACCTGCTACGACCGCTCCAAAGCGCCCTGTCTTTCGGCCAACGGCTAAACCAACTCCTCCTGCCGATAAACCGGCTAATTCGGAAGGTTCATTGATCGAACATCCATTGACTGATGCCACGCCGGATGAAATGCAGCAGATTGCTCAGGGTGGATTGGAAACGACTAAACGGCCGGTGTTCAGACCCACACAAAAGCCGGTTAAGCCCGTCGTTGAAGAGCCAGTTGAGGATAAGCAGGTCGAGGAAAAGCCGCTTGCTGAGAAGCCAGCTGTAGCCAAGCCAGCGTTCCGGCCAACGATGAAACCGGGTAAAGCCGAACCAGCCAAGCCGGTTGTACCTGATGCGAGTGAGCCTATAAAGGCTGAAGAGGTGCCGCCGAAGCCGATTGCCAAACCGCCTGGTTTCCGACCGACGATGAAGCCGACGGTTGCGAAAGCTACCGAACCGGAAAAAACTACGGCTGAATCAGATGAGCCAGTCGCCATTGAACCGGCTAAACCGAAACCTGCCGGTTTCCGGCCGACTATGAAGCCTGCCAATCCGGTTAAGGCTGTTTCGGACGTTGAGCCTACACCCGAGCCGGAAGAAGTGCCCAAGCCTAAGCCTGCTGGGTTTCGACCAACTATGAAACCGAAAGCCTCTCCGGTGAAACTAGAGGAGCCGGTCGAGCCAGCGGAGATAAAAGCGGAGAAGGACGAGTCTAAATCGTCAGAACCGGAAAGTCCGGTTCAGGAAGCTCCAAAACCTAAACCCACCTTCCGGCCAACGATGAAGCCTAAACCTAAACCAGACGAAGGCCAGTCTGACTAATTAAACCAGCTAATTAAGTGATTCAAGTTGCTTTTTATGCGTTTGCCGCACTTAGCCTTCTGGGAGGGTTAGCCGTGCTGTTTACACGCAATGTAATCTATGCAGCGTTTTTTTTGCTGCTAACGCTTTTGGGCGTAGCAGGCTTATTTGTGCTGGCCAGCGCCGACTTTCTGGCAATAGCTCAACTAATGATTTACGTTGGGGGCGTATTGGTATTGGTGATTTTTGGGGTAATGCTCACGAACAAACCTGATCCTACTGTCGATGCCAGTAGCCAGCAACCTAATCGAATTGCCTCGTTGAATCGTTCGGGTGGGGTTACGGGCTGGATAATCGGTACGTTGGTGGCTGGAAGTTTATTCGTGGCTTTGTTTACCTTACTGGCCAGGGCAAATTTTGCGTTGCTGAATCAGCCGGTAGGTTGGCAAAGTACCGTAAATACCATTGGTCGACAACTCATGACGGAGTATATTGTCCCGTTTGAAATCGTTGGCATATTGCTGTTGGCGGCTCTGGTAGGAGCGACTTACTTAGCATCACCATTAGCTAAATCGTTTCGAAATGCAACCCGTTGATAGCCACCTGTTTTTAATTGTTGGGGCCGCCCTGTTCAGCATAGGGCTTGCGGTCGTGCTGCTTAAGCGCCATGCAATTGTTGTCTTGATGGGTATTGAGTTGATGCTGAACGCCGTCAATATCAATCTGGTAGCCTTTAGTCAATACGACCCCGATCGATTGCAGGGTCAGATGTTAGCCCTGTTTGTCATGGTCGTGGCCGCTGCTGAGTCGGCTGTTGCCCTGGCTATTGTGTTGCAGGTATATCGGCATTTCCGAACGGCACAATTAGATGAGTTAAATGAACTGAAACAGTAACAGACTTATCCGGTTTTGAAAGCCTGGCGAGTCTTGTGTATATGAACTTAGTTTTTGAATCGATTATCGACGGTATCTTATCCGACGGGTATGGGGTTTCCGATCATTTCCTGGCTCCTGAGGAGGTTACAGCCCTGGCCAATCGATTGCATGCGCGTCGGGAAGAGGGACAGTTTCGGGCGGCCGGTATTGGCAATCAGCAGAAACTAGTTGAAAATACGATCAGGGGTGACGAAATCTTGTGGCTGAATGAAGCGTCAGCTACTCCCGAGGAAGCTACCTTTCTGGAACGCATTGACGAGTTTGTTCAGTACGTAAACCAGACCTGCTACTTAGGCCTGCGCGAGTACGAGTTTCATTACGCCTTGTATCCAACGGGTACTTTTTACAAACGGCATCTGGATCAGTTTCGTAGCGATTCTCGTCGGAAATTATCGGTGATTTGCTACCTCAATACCGATTGGCAGGAAATCAATGGAGGCCAACTGGCCATCTATTTGCCGGAAGCAGATGGTCAATCCGAACGCCAAATTACCATTAGCCCCTTAGGTGGACGATTGGTCTGCTTTGAAAGCGGTCGATTAGAACATGAAGTGCTCCCGGCTACCCGAGAACGATTAAGCCTAACAGGCTGGCTGAAAACCGGATAGTAACAGGCCCGCTCACCGTTTCAGCATCCCAATGAAGAAACTTAGTACGGACCGAACCGACTTCCGAACAGAAGCCGGAACCGTGTACCGTTTTGCATAGCCTTCCATTTCATGCTTCAATTTTGTATTGAAGTATTTATTCGGTACAGGTTGCCCGGTGGCAATGTTGGTGATAGTCCGGATATAAAGCTTATCGATGGTAACATCTGAGCGTAAAGGCGTATAATACACACAATTTTCAAAGAAATAATGGGTCACCTGACTATGACGCGAGGAGCCCGGCGTCAGAATTTTTTCGCCCCCGTGCAGTAAGTTAGACGACCAGATGATAGCCTTGCCTTTAGGCATATTCAGGATTTCTTTTTTCAGGCCGTGTGCTTCAATTATTTCGCTGAGCCGTTCTTCATATTGCTTATAGGTACCTCCATAAATCTGCTCAACCGTTTTGGCGTCTGAGCCCTTTAGGCCCATGTCGATTAAGTCATAGAAAGGAAGTTTATGGCTGCCCGGGTAGTAATGAAGCGGGCCGTTATCGTTACGTACATCTTCCAGAGCCACCCAGACACCACACATAAATCGTTGGGGAATTGAATTAAAGTGAATCGAATCGGAGTGGGTACGTTGCTGAGTTCCTACTGGAAAATTAAGGGTTTGAAAGGGAATGGGTTCCCGCTGATACAGGAGCCGGAGCATGTCCATAATTTTGGGAGCTGTAGCAACCTGTCGAACAGCCGGAACTGTCTGCCAGGCGTCTTGTGTACGCAAATCGTTCCCATACAACGGTTGAACACCTTCGCGGGCCGCATCAAGTATAGACTCATCAATTTCAGGGTCGAAAATCAAATAGCCATCGGTTGCAAAACTCTGAACCTGTTTGGCCAGTACGGCCGTAAGGTTAGCTTTCAGTAACTCCTGAGCAAAGAAGGGGGATTCGACCCACGGAAGGTTGATAGATTGGCTGGTAGTCATTAAGTTATGGATTAGATAGTAAGGCTCAAAGCTACTGAAAACTTAATAATATCTACAGCTATAAACTCAATTTGCATCCCCACGGGATAATAGGGATATTTGCGGCCAATTCTGACCGATACGGATGCCCGTCCATACGCCTTTGCCATTATCGCTGCTAACTACCGTTTTGCTAAGCCTTCCTTTTGTTGGGTTTTTGGTATTGGCTGTGGCAAGTCGGCGGGTATCGGCTATTTTAGCCATAGGGATAACCAGCCTTGGATTGGGTTTGTCAATCCTTCTGACGCTGAATTTACCCGGTCAGCCAATCACCGTACAGGCCGATTGGGCGAACCTATCGGGCCTATTGTTTCCTGTCAATTTCAGGGTCGATTCACTGGCGGCTATGATGCTCGTTCTAGTGCATTTTGTGGCTCTGCTAGTACAGGTTTACTCCGTTGCCTATCTGCATGACGAACCACGGCTCCGGCGTTATTTTGCCTATCTACAGCTATTTGTTGGGGCAATGCTGGGAATTGTGCTGGCCGGGAATCTGCTGGTGATGTATGCGTTCTGGGAACTGGTGGGCTTGGCTTCTTATCTGCTGATCGGATTTTATGCCGAACGGATCTCGGCGTCAAAGGCGGCCAAAAAAGCATTTCTGATGAATCGCGTTGGCGATGCCGGATTCCTGATTGGTATTTTTCTAACCTATTATCAGTTCAACTCGCTCGACTTTTCGACATTGGCTTCGGCTGCCGAAGCCGTTTTGCCAACTGCCCTGGGACTTTGCCTGTTTATGGGGTGTATGGGTAAATCGGCCCAGTTTCCGTTATTGACCTGGCTTCCTGATGCCATGGAAGGCCCAACCCCTGTATCGGCCTTGCTACATGCGGCAACAATGGTAGCGGCTGGTATTTTTCTGCTCGCCCGTATTCACCCGTTGCTATCGCCCGATGCGTTGGCTGTGATTGCTATAGTGGGTACCATTACAACACTATGGGGTGGCTATTCAGCGCTTTTTCAGACGGATATTAAGAAAGTGCTGGCTTTTTCGACCGTTTCGCAATTGGGCCTGATGGTGGCGGCTATGGGGACCGATAATGTAAGTGGGGCCATGTTTCATCTGCTAACCCATGCCTTTTTCAAGGCTGGACTCTTTTTGAGCGCGGGTGCCGTTATCCATGCCGTTCATACACAGGATATGCGGCATATGGGAGGGCTTCGCCAAACACTGCCCATAACGTTCTGGAGTTATACGCTTTGTGCAGCAGCTCTGGCGGGTGTACCACTGCTATCCGGTTTTCTGTCGAAAGAGGCCATTTTAGGTGGATCTTTCGAGTGGGCGAATCAGCAGGGGAGTGGCCTTGCCTTGCTGATACCCGTATTACTGCTCTTATCGTCGGGCTTGACCGCGCTTTACATGGCTAGACAGTGGCGACTCATCTTCTTCGGTACCTACCGAAATACACACATATCTCTGGAGCAAACACACGAGCCCAACTGGCTGATGCGTGGACCGATCGTGTTGCTGGCGATTCTGTCGATTGGTGTGTGGTTTTCGATCAATCCGCTTTCGGTACACGGAAGCTGGTTTTTCAGGATTCTACCGGCAACTGCAGAAGGCCATTTTTGGTGGTTGGCCCCCGCTTCGATTTCTCTAGTCGCTCTGGGAGGTTGGGTTGGTTTCCGCCTGAAAAGCCCTCATACCGATTCAATGGCTGTTCGGCTCTCGCTGGAGTATGGTTTTTTAGATGTCCTGTTTCAATACTTAGTGATTAATCCAACGCATAAACTGGCCAATCTTCTAAGTCGGACTGATAAGCGTCTGGTCGATGGGACTGTGAATAACCTGGGTATTGCGACGGTTGGGCTGGCTTACTTAGTTCGTGCTACGGATCGCCTGGTAATCGATGGTATTGTGAATGGTATCGCCTGGATTGCCGGTTTATTCGGACAAATTACACGTTCCGTTCAGAATGGCCGTGTGCAGTCCTACATTACGGCGACAGTAGTTGGTTTAGTGTTGGTTCTTTGGTGGTTGCTTTATTAGTAGGGGCTATAGCAAATGTGTCCCTGACAGCTTATGATTCTTTCGCTACTTATTTTTCTTCCATTATTCGGCGCTCTGGTCATCGCGTTGTTACCTGAAAGCCAGGTGATTCAGTTTCGTTGGATTGCTTTTTTGATCACGCTTGCCGAGCTAATGTTGTCCGTTGTGGCCTACCGGGCGTTCGACCCAACAGTGGCCGGGTATCAACTCCTGGAGCAGGCTGACTGGATTACCTTACCGCTTGGTAATCTGGGAATTGTATCGATTGATTACCTGCTTGGAGTCGATGGGATCAGCTTGCCGTTGGTGATGCTGTCTGCCCTGGTGATGCTGATAGGCGTAGTATCGTCCTGGGCAATAACACACCGGCTAAGGGCCTACTACTCGTTATACCTGCTCCTGACGGGCACCATTATGGGCTGTTTTATCGCCCTGGATTTCTTCCTGTTTTTCCTGTTTTTCGAGTTTATGCTTCTACCGATGTACTTCCTTATTGGTCTTTGGGGAGGGCCGAGACGGGAGTATGCATCGATCAAGTTTTTCCTATACACCCTGCTGGGTTCTCTGCTGATTTTGCTGGTTATGATTGGCCTCTACATGTCGGTGATGGACCCCGTAAGTACGGCTATAACGGCAGGGCTTATTCCCGATGCGTCGGCGATTACGGATGAACTGATTCGAAACATTCAAAGCGCATTGCAAAGTGGTCAGTTGAACTCCGCGCAGATTGTCCATACGTTCGATATGCGCTACCTGACCGATGGCGACAACTATTTGCCAAATGCGTTGCTCAATCCGGCTACTCAATTAAGTATCTGGGGACTTTCGGCCAGGCAACTTGCCTTTTGGGCCGTCTTTATTGGGTTTGCCATCAAGCTGCCCATTGTGCCTGTACACACCTGGCTCCCCGATGCACACGTTGAAGCACCTACACCCGTGTCGGTTGTGCTGGCAGGGGTGCTGCTTAAAATTGGTGGGTATGGATTTCTGAGAATTGCCTGGGATTTCTTTCCTGATGGAGCTGCTACCTATGCGCAGGTATTAGGCGGCCTGGGTGTATTGTCGATCGTATATGGTGGACTCAACGCGCTGGCCCAGTCCGATCTTAAGAAAATGATTGCGTACTCGTCGGTATCGCACATGGGGTTTGTGTTGTTGGGTGTGTCATCGCTGACGGCTGAAGGAATCAACGGAGCCATTTATCAAATGGTGAGTCATGGTGTCTTATCGGCCATGTTGTTCCTGATCGCCGGGGTTATTTACGATCGTACGCACGATCGCCGGATCGATTCGTATCGAGGATTAATGAAACCTATGCCACGTTATACTACGCTGACTGCCATTGCTTTTTTTGCGTCGCTGGGGCTACCCGGCTTTTCGGGCTTTGTAGGTGAATTATTCACGCTCATGGGAAGTTTTCAGTCCCGGTGGTTGGCAGGATGGCTTACTGTAGTGGCCACTACGGGTGTGTTACTGGCAGCTGCTTATTTTCTCTGGACATTGCAGCGCATGTTTTTCGGGCCATACTGGTCCCGGCATGAAGCTACTGTAGTGCTTGATGATCTGACAACCCGCGAAAAATTGCTGTTAATTCCTCTGGCTTTCGTTGCCCTCATACTGGGTTTGTTTCCCAACCTGATCTTTAACCTGACCAATGCTTCTGTAGGACAGTGGCTGTTAAAGTTTTCCGTGGAGTAGAGCCTAACTCACAAGTAGTCAGGATGAACGACCGATCAATAAGGTGTTGGCCCGCCATTTGTAAATGGCACGATACCGTTGTTAATTTTGTTAATTTTCTGTAGAGAATTATTGGTAGTACACATTCATTATTCTTAAAGGTGGCCATGGATTGTAAATTTATTGAAAAGGCGACGGGAGCCATGGCCGACAAATCGCGGCTGTCCATCCTGATCGAACTGGCCAAAAAAGAAACGCTGACCAATGCAGAGGTGATGGACCTTGTTGGGTTGTCTCAACCTTGTGTTTCTCATCATATTAAGCAATTGACTGACAGTGGCTTAGTGAACTCCTCGAAGGATGGTCGTAATATACATCTGCGACTGAATAAGGAGGCTATACAGCAACTGACCACTTTTCTGGATGGGTTGGGATAAAAATTTTAATCAATACATCCAAACTTTTGAATATATGGATGTGTTAGCGCAAAGAGGTACTGATAAAACCCACTCTTATTTCATCATTAAAACATTGTCTTATAATGGCACAGAAACTGTTCTCAGAAGCCAAACTTGGTACATTGACCCTTCAGAATCACGTTGTGATGGCGCCTATGACGCGCAGTCGTGCGTTGGGCAATATTCCTAATGAAATGATTGCCGAGTATTATTCGCAGCGTGCTACGGCAGGATTAATCATCACTGAAGGTACAGCTCCTTCGCCTAATGGTCTGGGATATGCCCGGATTCCTGGTATTTACAGCGCTGAGCAGGTTGAAGGCTGGAAGAAAGTCACCACGGCTGTTCATGATAAAGGGAGCAGGATTTTTGTCCAACTGATGCATACAGGCCGTATTTCGCACCTGGCTAACATGCCTTCAGGCGCTAGGGTGGTTGCTCCTTCAGCTCTTGTTGCAGCCGGTAATATCTGGACAGATACGGAAGGACTGGTTCCCAATGGGAATCCTTTCGAAATGACAGTTGAAGATGTTCAGTCTGCCATTGAGGAATATGCCCAGGCGGCTAAAAATGCGGTTGAGGCCGGTTTTGATGGGATAGAGCTACACGGCGCGAATGGCTACCTGATCGAGCAGTTTCTGAGTGCTCGTAGCAATCAGCGGACCGACGAATATGGGGGATCGGTTGAGAACCGGGCTCGGTTTGTTCTTGATGTGGCTGCTGCTTCGGTTGCGGCTATTGGGGCCAATAAAGTAGGCATACGATTGTCGCCTTTTGGCGCTGCCGGAGATCTATTACCTCATGCCGACGATACGCACGATTTATATGTTTACCTGGCTCAGAAATTACAGGAACTGGGCGTAGTATACATCCATCTGGTTGATCACTCTGCCCAGGGTGCGCCAACAGTACCACAAGAAACGGTAGCGGCTATTCGGGCAGCTTTCAAAGGAACCTTGATTTTGTGTGGCAACTACGATGCGGCTCGGGCTGAAGCTGATCTGGAAAATGGTAAAGCCGATCTGATTGCTTTTGGACGCCCATTCATTGCGAATCCTGATCTGGTAGAACGTCTGCAAACGGGTGCTGAATTGGCTCATTTCGATGCCGCAACGTTTTTTGCGCCAGGCCCTAACGGTTTTGCACAAGGTTACATCGATTATCCAGCACTGGTAGAGGCACAGGTATAATACACATATACAAGGAGCCTGTTTAGGCTTTTATTTTGATGGCATTTTTGTCATTCCGACGCAGGAGGAATCTTCGGTAATTACTAAACATCTCTTCATCCGAAGATTCCTCCTGCGTCGGAATGACAAAAATGCCCCTGTTTGGGATCAATTTGTAAAAGTTTAAACAGCCTCAAGATAAAAAAAGCGCACTGGGCTAACAGTGCGCTTTTTTATCGGCCATAATTTCGACGCCTGACAAACTGCCAAACGACCCCTACAAGGCCTAATAGGACTAATGGCCCCAGCAGGTTGAGTGCTTGCCAACCGATTCGATTGGCGTCGACTCGAATTTTGTCCAGCGGTCGGAGTGCAACAACTCGGTTTCGGGCAGCAATGACCCCATGCGGATCGATCAGATAGTCGATGGCATTCAGAGCGAAATCTTTATTGGCAAATGTGTTGCGCGTATATCGGTCGAAGCCCAGCGGATAGGGAGTCTGACGTTTATAATCGACATCATTTACGATTAGATCACCGTCGGAGCAGATTAATACCCGCGAGGCTACTCCTTCAGCTTTGAAACCAGCAGCACGAGGATCGCCCGGCAAAACCCGATTGGCGTACAGCGATTGGAATTTTCCTTCGAGCAGGCAACCAATGATCCGGGGACCATCGGTGTAGGTAGTAGGATCAGGCTGTTGACGCGCTTCGTTGTACGAGATTAAAGCGGGCGTTTTGAGCAGTTTAGTATAGGTTGACGTCAGTAATAAAGGCGTCCTGAGAATTCCTGCCGAATGAACCGTATCCAGCGTACTGACGAAACGACCCAGTACAGCATCCAGGTTGCGTACAATTGGATTGTTTGACGTGCCGAAGTTGTTGAGCAATGGATAAAACCGCCAGGGTACTAGCTGAATGTTGGGCTTGTCGCCCATGTTTCCCACGTTAAACGGAATGGGAGCGCAGTATATATCTTTGACGACATCGCGATTCATACGGATACCCCACCGAAAAAATAAATCGTCAAGATTCAGGCTAATTGGCTGGGCATAGGTGCCTTCATTACTAACACTATCGACGCGTTGCCCATCGACAAAAAATAAAGCTCGTCCACCTTTCACAACGAACTGGTCGAGTTTGAAGATTTCATCATCCGAAAAGGGCTTGTCGGGTTTAGTGACCAGCAGCAGGTCCACGTTCTCAACGGGCCCGGGCTTGTTCATATCCACAAAAAACAGGTCGTAATTTTCCTGCACTGAAGCCAGCAGGTCTGAAAAACGAGACGGAGGGACCTGTGTATGGCCAAATACCAGCCCCACCCGTTTCCGGTTTTCTTTGGTCAGCGCGAGCTTCCGAATGGCTGAGGCCAACTGAAATTCGACGCCTTCGTACGATTGGTTCAGTTGTTCCTGGGGCGATGCGGTTTTATTCCCTTTTAGCAGTTGAACAGCCGTTTCCTGGCCTTTGTACGAGACGAGAGCACCGGGAAAGATCAATTTTTCAGTACGTTTACCACCCTCATTATCAAACAGGTTCGTTGGAAAAAAGCCCTTTTGCTGGAGCTTATCAATCAGTTTGTTTTTCGCGTCGGGATTCGTAACGTCGTCGGGATTGATGAACCGATACGTAATGGTTTTACCGGCCTCTGCCTGAAAACCGTCGAGTGTTTCCCGAACGGCATTTTCAAGCCGTTTAAAACCCGGCGGTAAATCCCCCGTCAGATAGACATCGACATGGACATCATCGGGCAGATTCGCCAGCAGATTTTGAGTGGCTTCAGAAAGGGTAAAGCGTTTTTCCTGCGTCAGATCGATTCGAAAAAACACAAACGCCGAGAGAATATTAACGGCGAGTAGGACAACAATTATGAGAAGCGTACGTAAGAGGGCAGAGTTCATACGGGACTATAACGAAAGAACGCCGTGCCTTGTATACATAGTTTACGGTATTCGATATTTGGTTCTAGTGTATAGAAAAGGCTAATTTATAGGATGAGGGTCAAAGTAAACTGAAAGCTGTAAACCAACCACCGTCAATTCAATCGCTGTTCAGGGATGCGGGTGAGGTTAATAGCTTTTGAGTCGTCCAGAGCGGCCTGGGGAGAGTCTATTTTATCAGGGTCCATACCTAGTTCTTTCATAATCCGATACTGACGCGCTTCAATATAAGTTAATCGGGCAATAAGCTGACTCATGCGCGTCTCCTGCTCATCCTGCCGAGCCAGCAGATAAGCAGTTTTTTCTTCCAGTTCGTTCAGGCGTTGTTTGTCACGGTCGGTCATAGTAGCAAGTTAGGAAATGTTATTGGTGCAAGATAACATTTTTTGCAATCTAGTTCATACAGTGCATGGAGGTGATGCAAGGGCTTAACGGCCATAGAATCCACCATTATCGTAGAAACTCCGGCGACGACTCAGCTTAAGCTCCTGTAAAATCGAAGACCGCGCCCGAAGGTCGAACGAATAGTTGCCGGAGCGGATGTTGCTACCCGAGTACGGGGTCCAGTTAAACGCCATTTCCCAGCAGTGCAGATCCCGGTTGATACCAATAGTCGTTAGGGTAGGGCTGTGAAACTGGAAATCATACCCTGTCTGGATGGTAATTTTCCATTTGGGCGTCAGGCTCAGGTCGCCGGTCAGGGTAAGGGCCTGTATTACCTGTGAGAGTTGTGGGGTTAGTTTGGTCAGTCCGAAGGTATAGCTAACGTTCATCGACCAGGGAATATTGAAGTCGACGTATAACTCAGGGTTGTTATTGATGGCCTTCAGTGTCGCTTCTGATGCATTCGGACTGGTTTTCTTTTTATCAGCCTGTTTGGGGGCAAATCGGGCGCTCACGTAGGCCTGTAAATTCGTGAGCCGAAGCAAACCCTGCCCAGCCTGGAAAGCATACAGATTTGGAACGCGGGTGTACTGTTGGTCGACATAAGGCTCCTGCAACGACTGAAGCGAAGGCGAGTAGGAGAGTGGGGTTAAGGTACTGGTCGTAGTAGCGAAGTAGTAGGCAGCCGTGCCACCATAGGCCCGGTAGGCATATGGATCGAAAGTCGACGAAAAGTTGAAACTGATGTTTTTGAAAATCTGCGTATTGGCACTAACGGCAATAGGCGACAGCTTGTAATCGGGAGCCAGCAGGTTATAACTGCCATTGATACTCAGGTTGTCGAAAATCGGAATCTTTTTAAAATCCTGACCCGACGAGTCACTGCGGGTACGGACTTTCATTTCCAACTGGTTTACAATACCAAAGTTAATAAAGGCCGATTCTGTACTGGAGGCACTGGCACTGCCGCCATCAATACCCCGGAAATTGGAAATAGTTCGACGATAGAGCGGCAGATTGGCCAGCGCTCCACGAGCCTCCAGAACGAAAAATTGACCATACCTTGGGTTGGTAAAGTCAGGCACGTAGCTAAACGAAATCGACGGTGCTACGGTATGCCGAATGGCCTCAACGCGTTTGCCTCGGATGAAGTAGGTTCCGTAGAAGCGCGTGTTCATGCTGGCATTGATGGAAAAATTGTACGACGGGAAAAAGCCGCGTGCCGTGTCAATTTTTACGTCGTTATGCGTAGCATTATACTCCAGGTTAGGTTGTAGCTTCTTACTGTAGATATTTCCTTGCAGCGAGAAACCCGGTGTCAGGTTGATGTACCGCAATAGCTTTACGTTAGGCAGTGAAATGGGGATACTATATTGTGCCTGTAGCGTTCGATTTCGCCAGATCCGGTCAGAATTGGCTAAGCTGAAGGCAATCAGATTCGGATCGGCCGCAACAATACCCAAACGAAGATTATTGGCTCGGGTAATACTATCCTGAATGCGCTGAACCGTGCTGATCGTAGCCAGATTCGTAACTACGGGAAAGCCCAGACCCGTGGTGTCAATCTGACTACGAATGGTGTTGCTGACGCCAATTGACCCGCTCAAATCTAAGCCGACCCGGAAGCTTTCGTACCAACGACCTGACCCCCCTTTTAACGCAAAGGGGGCGATCTGGTTGACTCCAAAGTTGAAGCTGGACGACACATCAGTCTTTCCATTCTCGCGAATACCTGTTTGCTGATTTACCTGTCCGAACTGCTGGTTTACGCGGATGTTGGCTCCCGCCCGTACGTATTGCCCAAAGCTGCGGCTGTACTGAACCGACGAGCCCGCTACGTTGGAAATGTACGATTGGGTATTATACGAGTTAAACTGGTTATAGCTATTGCTGCTGACGTTAACGTTGGCCGAAAAACTTCCCCGCCCGCGTGGCACCGGCGAGTGCGACCAGGTAAAAGAGAAGTCATTCCGTGGACTCTGGGTTGTATCGACCCGGTCGCCGGAGCGGTTGCGGTTGAATTGCAGGTTCACACTACCACTGAATCGATACCGTTTGTTGTAAGCCGACGACACACCCAGCCCCCAGCTTCCCCGTGAATAGATCTGCCCCTTGAACTGGAGCCCCAGGTTTTCGTTGACGGCCCAGTAGTAGCCACCATCGCGCAGGTAGAACCCGCGCCCGTTGGGTTCTTCGCCATATTGGGGGACAATAAGCCCCGAAACCCCAATCTCTTTTCGCTTCGGAAACGGGAAAAAGCCAAACGGTAACCCAATGGGCAATGGAATCTGATTGATGACCAGATTGAACGGCCCTGCTACCACCTGCTTATTATGAATGACTTTCAGTTTACTGGCGTTGATATGAAAGTGGGGTGTGGCCAGATTACAGGTTGTGTAGATCGCCTTACCAATGTACAGGTTATCCTCAGCGTCTTTTTTAACGGTCGTTCCCCGAATATTGCCTTCACCCTGTTGGGTTACTACCCCCTGAATACGACCTTTCTGAGACTTGAAGTTATAGCGTATCTCTTTAGTGTCGTATTTGCCCTCGCCATCCTGAAAGATGGGCCGTCCAATCGTTTTTTTCGTTGTTGAATCGTATCGGCCCCGTGCGTATACCTCATTGGTCAGATAGTTCAGACGGATATATTCAGCTTTCAGCGAAATATCGCCGTAGATGACGCTGGCATCCCCAAATAATTCGACCGTTTGCCCATCAGCGGCATAGATCGTTGAATCTTTGGCCTGGTATTTGACCGTAGTTTTAAAGTCGTCGGTTCCTTTTGTTGAGTCGATTTTTATCGTATCATTCGCCGTAACTCGCAATGAATCAGTACGTATAGCCGTTGTAGATTGTGGCCGTACGGTATTGGGCGAAACAATGCCCGGAGTTGTCTTGTCGGGTACACGCTGGGCCGGTACGGTTGCAGGGGGAATTCCTCCTTTCGAGGGTAGTTGAGGCAGCGTTTTTTGTTGCCCCAGCGCCGAAAACGCCCAGAGTAGCCAGAACAGACTGACAGTCATCTGTATCCATATCGGTCGTTTACACAGGGGCCGCAAAATAAAGTCTCTGTTTTTCAGGTTTATTAAAAAAATTATATTTGCCTGTAGACCGTTAAATCTACAGTCTACAAAGGTATCCACGAACAGTTATCCTACTATCGCTTTGAAACGTTTTGGGCTGTTAAAAATTATTAAACCCATGAGCCGTCCCGCTCCCGGAATAATGACAACGTTGGTCATTGCCATTGTACCATTGCTGGCCATGACCCATCCAGATTCGTTCCCCTTTACCCTCTCACAGGACACTATTCGGCAAGCCGGTTCGCAGGATAAGGAAACTGTTCAGGAGAATGATGCCCCCAACCAGCTCCGCACGGTTGTTCTCGATGCAGGTCATGGCGGGAAAGATCCTGGTACGCACGGCCGCTATGCCAAGGAGAAAACCATTAACCTGGAATTAGTTCTGTTGCTGGGCCGCAAAATTAAGGAGAAGCACCCAAACGTTCGGGTCATTTATACGCGAACTTCGGACCATTTCGTCGAATTATTGGAACGGGGAGCTATTGCCAATCGCAATCGGGCCGATTTATTCATCTCAATTCACTGCAACGCCAGCCCGTCGAGCAATCGGGTCTATGGTACTGAAACCTATACGCTAGGTCTGCACCGCACGCAGAGCAACCTCGATGTGGCTCGTCGTGAAAACGCGGTTATCCTGCAGGAAAAGAACTACCAGCAAACCTACAAAGGCTTTGACCCCAATTCTCCGCTGGCTACCATTATGTTGGCCAACTACCAGCATGCCTTTATCGCCAGTAGTATAAATTTTGCCGAAAAACTGGAAAAAAGTTTTCACTTCAATGCTAACCGCAGAAGCAATGGGGTCAAACAGGCTGGATTTATTGTGCTCTGGAAAACAACCATGCCCAGTGTGCTGATCGAGAGTGGTTATCTGACCAATCGAGAGGAAGAAGATTATCTGCGCTCAGACGAAGGACAGGAAGAAATGGCGGATGCCATTTACAAAGCCTTTGCCCGGTACAAAGAAGAAACCGAAGCGGGCGAGTGAGGTTAACTGAGCAGTGTATTTACGTTCAATCAATTCTCCTAACAACTTAGTCCGCTGCTTTACTAAATTCGCCCGACTGTGGGACAAACGCTCCCCAAAGTTGGTTATACCTCCAACCAGTCTGGTTAGGACCACCCATGATTGGGTTGTTCACCTTCACACAACACATGAAAATTTCACAGGAAGTAAAAGTAGGATTATTGGCTATTGTCGCGCTGCTGATGTTCTACTATGGATTTCGATTTTTGAAAGGCTCTGATTTCTTTTCTTCGACGAATAAGTATCAGGTAGTTTATGACAATATTGATGGGCTGGTACCATCGAACCCCGTTCGGATCAATGGATTATCGGTAGGGCGGGTAAAAAGCATCGAGATTTTACAGAATCAGGGTAACAAACTGCTGGTGACCGTCGAGCTGAATAAAAATATTCGGGTCACGCAAGGTGCCAAAGCTATTCTGGACGACGATGGTTTGCTGGGTGGAAAACTGATTAAGTTGAGTATCGATCCGAAAGCCCCTACCCTGGAAGAAGGGGGCATGCTGGTGGCCACGAAGGAATCGGGTTTATCGGCATTGATTCGGGAGAAGACCTTACCCGTTCTGAACAATGTCGATTCGTTGACTTTTCAGTTGAACCGGGTCGTAGCCCAGTTCGACCAGACGGGGTTAATGCTCAAACAAACCCTTCAGAGTGCCAACTCCGGCGTCAAAACCCTCGACCTTACCATTGCCGAAAATCGAGCTGGTTTGAAAGCCACACTGGACAATGTAAGCCATTTGTCGTCATCGCTTGTCGAGACGGAAAAACAACTCAAGCCCATTCTGGCCAAGGCGGATACCTTCGCCGATTCGCTTCAGGGATTGCAATTGAAACAAACGTTGCTGACGGTCAACAAAACGGTCGATAATCTACAAAAGATTCTGGCTGATGTGAACAACGGTCGTGGTTCATTGGGTAAACTGACATCGGATGAGAAACTGTATCAGAACGTAAATGCTACGGCTGCCAGCCTGGAAAAACTCCTGACCGATCTGCGCGAGCATCCCAAACGGTACGTACAGTTTTCACTTTTCGGCAAGAAGGAACAACCTTATACCGCTCCCACGCCAGCAGTCAGTACCACCATCACAACCGTGATTCCCCCCGATACAACGAAGAAGTAAGAGCGCCAGGTGTACGAGTGGATTTTATATCGCCAGCCATGTGTCTTCGGAAGATAAAACTCGTCAGACTATGGTAGCAGCCGAAAAACGACTAATTACCCCTGAGGAGTATTTGGCCATCGAGTGGCAGGCGCTTGATAAAAGCGAGTTTTTTAATGGTGAAGTTATTCCTATGGTTGGAGCCACGGTCAATCATAGTCGAGTTCGGGGAAACTTATCAGGTTTAATAGGAGCTTTTCTCGAAGAGGCTTTCTGTCAGTCATTTTCGTCAGATATGCGTGTTCACCTGCCTGCAACGGGGCTGTATGCGTATCCTGACATAGTTATTGTATTTGGTGAGCCTGAACTGTTGCCAGATGGCTTTGACAACCTGTTGAATCCGGTTGTGTTGATTGAGGTTATGTCGGAAGGAGCAGAAGATTACGACCGTGGGCGGAAGTTTCTACGCTATCGGAGTATTCCTTCATTTCAGGAATACATTCTTATCGACTCGCAGCAGGTAGCCGCAGAGGTTTGGCGCAAAAACGGTCTTGGTCAATGGACGCTTACTGAACAGCCTGCCGACTTGTCCGACCAATTCAACATACAGGTAATCAACCTCACTATTCCGCTGATGAAATTATATGTCCGAACTATAGGATTGGTAGCTACTAAAGAAGCTTAGACAATCTCGTTTGAGAGAAATTGACCAGATATTATCGAAGTTTCAATTTTTCTCAAAGATATTCTTGTCCCATTTTCGGAACTCATAGTACTTGCCTTTAGGCTCCCCGGTCCATCCGTTAATGCCTTTTTTCTGGGGCAGATAATAGCCGTGAACGTATAAAAAAGGGACTATAAAGGCTCCGAGCACACTCATCGCCACCGTTCTTCCGAAGTATGTCGAAAGAAGAATGACAATCAATAGCGTGAGTATATACTTTCCCAATCTTCGCCATTTGGGCGTTCGTTCTTCAAACTGCCCAAACAGTATATTGCCGACAGCGTAGACCGCGCTGACAACAGCTATTTCGAACCACATCGATTCGGTTTGCCACATAGTTTTGCGGGTTTAGTTAGATGTAAATCGGTGTTTGATCAGGTCTTAGGGATGAAAGCTACCCCGGTCAAACGCATATTCATCAAAAGATACGTTATTATCAGTAGAATCCCGATGTTTGCCCTGCAACAACCACGTTAAACGTTTATGCAAGCACTTCTTGACGAACTCGCACAACGTACCACTAAAACCCAACTGGGAGGTGGCCTGAAGAAAATAGAAGATCAGCATCAGAAAGGAAAACTAACGGCTCGCGAGCGAATCGCTTACCTGACCGACCCCGGCAAACCGTTTGTTGAAATTGGACTGTTTACCGGCGAGGGGATGTATGCCGAACATGGTGGCTGCCCGTCGGGTGGGGTAGTGGTTGGAATAGGTTATGTGTCGGATCGGCAGTGCGTCATTGTGGCTAATGATGCCACGGTTAAAGCAGGGGCCTGGTTTCCGATCACGGCCAAGAAAAACCTGCGAGCCCAGGAAATCGCGATGGAGAACCGCCTGCCGATCATTTACCTGGTTGATAGTGCGGGCGTGTATCTGCCATTGCAGAATGAGGTGTTTGCGGATAAAGAGCATTTCGGCCGTACGTTCCGCAACAATGCCCATCTGTCTGCAATGGGTATTTTTCAGGTAGCAGCTATCATGGGAAGCTGTGTAGCCGGTGGAGCCTATCTACCTATTATGTCCGACGAATCCCTGATTGTGGAAGGAACGGGATCGATTTTTCTGGCGGGACCTTACCTGGTTAAAGCGTCTATCGGTGAAGATGTCGATGCCGAAACGCTGGGCGGGGCTACTACACAGACCGACATTTCGGGCGTGGTCGATAATAAGTATCCTGACGATAAAAGCTGTCTGGATGCGATTAAACGCATGTTCGATAAACTGGGCCATGCCGAATCTGCCGGTTTTGATCGTGTCGAACCGGCTGCACCTGCCAAAAATCCAGACGAAATATATCAGCTTCTGCCACTCGATCGGGTCAAACCCTACGACATGCAGGAAATTGTGGATAGACTTGTGGATAACTCGGCTTTCGACGCGTACAAACCCGGCTACGGCCAATCGCTTCTGTGTGGCTATGCCAGGATTGATGGTTGGGCAGTCGGTATTGTGGCGAATCAACGCAAAGTTGTGAAAGCTAAAGGCCGAACGGGTCAGCCGGTTGAAATGCAGATGGGCGGGGTTATCTATGGGGATGCCGCCGATAAAGCCGCTCGGTTCATCATGAACTGCAATCAGAAACGAATTCCACTCGTGTTTTTGCAGGATGTATCGGGCTTTATGGTGGGCAGTCGAGCCGAGCAGGGCGGAATTATTAAAGATGGTGCCAAAATGGTGAGTGCGATGGCCAACTCCGTGGTGCCGAAGTTTACGGTCGTGGTCGGGAATAGTTATGGAGCGGGCAATTATGCCATGTGCGGAAAAGCTTACGATCCCCGGCTGATGCTGGCCTGGCCTACGGCGCAAATGGCTGTTATGAGTGGCGCATCGGCTGCTAAAACATTGCTCCAGATTCAGGTAGCCGCGCAAAAAGCTAAAGGCCAGCCGATGACGCCTGAGGAAGAACAGGCTCAGTTGACCAAAATTACGGATCAGTATAACACTCAACTGTCGCCCTACTATGCCGCAGCTCGTCTTTGGGTCGATGCCGTTATTGACCCATTACAAACTCGCCAAATTATCTCTGAAGGAATTGCAGCCGCCAATCATGCGCCGATCACCAAACCTTTTTCGGTAGGTGTAATTCAAACATAGGGATTGGATTAAACACAGAGACGCAGAGAACATAGAGTTTTCACTTCAAAATTCTCTGTGTTCTCTGCGTCTCTGTGTTTAATCCTTATTTAGCGGCTCGAGTGGCTTTTACGTCGTCGGCAGTGATGGCGTCGGCTTTGTTGCCAAAACTACTGCGTATGTAAGTGAGTACGTCAGCGATTTGGGTGTCTGTCAGGAAATCGTGTGCAGGCATAGCATTATCGTACGCATCACCTTCTACATCCTGGCCTTGTAAGCCTTTCAGAACGACATTGATGAGCCGCTTTTTATCACCTAATACCCAATCGGTACCACGCAGGGGCGGGTTCAGGTTGGGTACGCCCGAGCCATTCGCCTGGTGGCAGGTCAGACAGTTTTGTTCGTAAACTACCTGGCCGGGCGATTTAGTCACTACTGTCGAAGACTTGCCAGAAGGCTTCGGTGCAGGCTTTTTCGTGGGGCTTTGGGCAAGAGCGAAAGAATGAATGAGTGAAAGAGCGATAACGGCTCCCCAAATTATGAACCTGTTTACTTTCTCCATTTCAGGGTATTGAGTAGATGCAGAATGTCTTTGCGAATGTATTGAATAACAGGTTGTAATGAGTCATTTTCGGTGGCTGTATTGAAATATAAAGCGCCCCGAAGGAAGTTCGTTGTAGAATCAGTCGTAACAAACTGTACCTGGCTCGGCACATCGCCGGTAAGATCAATGACACTGGCTTCCAATCCCGATTTCAAACGCATCTTTTTCTGCTCGATGGAATAAGCTTTAATGTTGTGCCGCGCTGCCAGTTTATAGGAGTCTTCGAGCATGGCACGCAGTCGATTCACATCGTTGTGAATAGGCTTGTACGTCAACTGAACGCTGGCATGGAACATCGGATAGTTGATAAAAATCCAGTGCGGTTCGGACCGGGCAAATGTATCGGGCAGTAGCCGGGCAGCTTTATTGTACTCAAACTGATACGGGTGAATAGGATCGATCAATTTATATTCCTGAGGGGGCAGGTCTAATCGGGGAAATCCCTTGGGTTTGGGTACATAATTGTCTGACGAGCTACTACCACAGGCAGCTAGTATAAGTCCGGAAAGAAGAACAAAACAGTGCTTTATCATGAAATTAAAAGGGAACTTAGCCTCTCAGGCTACCTAACAACGCAAAAGCCCGGCAGTTTGGTGCTGGGCTTTTGCAATAGACTATGTATGACCTAATCAGGCATTTACGTTTTCCAGCTCTTCCTGCCGAACAGGCTGTCCCATCAGTGTAGCAAAGCGATTGATGTTGAACGTAGGCTCAAACCAGACTTCGCCCATAACCGGATGCTTTACGGGTACATCGGGATTTTTGATTTCGTTCAGCAGCACACCCGTTTCGCCGGTTGTGTGACGCTTCACCTGACGGATGGTATACATTTTATCACGTTTGGGCGTTTGTACACCAAACTCTGCATAAAATGCCAGCACAGGAGCCGGAAAATTGTCGTTTGTGCAGATAACTTCCATTTTGTTGCCTTATTGTTCCAAATAAAACAGTAACACTAGTTAGCAGGTTCACCTAATAGCATTATTATGCTGCTCGTTTGCCGGCCAATTTCCGAGGGACTGATAGTTTTTGGGCAATAGAATTATCAGCCTCTCGAACTAATCCCAAATAATTTGCCCGTTTTAGTAAATAATCAAAAGGGATGTTGAAATAGTTGGCAACTTCGTTTCGGAAACTATCAGGATATCGAGTCAGATTTACACCAAAAAATTTTCTTATTTCAACTTCGGGCACCATAGCTTCTAATGCTACATGTTCAGCTTCGGTTAACAATTCTCTCCTTGATGGATAAAGGTACTCTAAGCCTATAGAAGCTACCAAAATATTCAAAAATAGATTTTTGTAAGTCGTGGATAACTCAGCAGGTAAAATAATCCAACCCTGCTCACGAAATTTTGCTGAAAAGCCTGTTAAACCTTGTTCGCTTCTAATTTCACCTGCAATAAACTCATTTGGAAAACGCAAACGCCTGTCTGATTTCTGTAATCGAGTAACTATAGTCTCTATAGGTATTCCTTTAAACAGAACAGTTGGAGGAATATTATGAGTATGTTCCCAATAATCCGTCAGGCGTATAAATAATTGTTCGTTAACAGGTAGGTTTTCAGCAGTACCTAAACTAATCAGAAGTTGCCGAAAAGCTGCTAGAAAATCAATCTGGATTTGCTTATTTAATGAGTGATAGGAGTTTGTTTCAAAGGTACCTAAGAAGTCTTGAATATGATAGATTTCATCGTCACCTTGAAACATTAAGAAAGCTCCGTCAGAAATATGATAGAGTTTTCGTTGCTCCACTGTTAATTTTGAAATCCCTGGAAAGCGATTTAAAGGAGCAAAAAGTGTTCGGCCATCTTCCAGATACAAAGTAATAGCTCCTTCTTTTCGGAAGGAAACTCGCACAATTTCCGGAATAGTAGAATTAAAGCCTACATTTCTCATCGTAGATGTAATGTTTTTACTTCTCCATCGGTTGCGAAGGTGCGAATCGATCTCTCAAGATCGTCTTTATGCTTCACTAACACTTTTAAGGCGATAGAAATTTCTTTCTCGGTTAAACTTCCACGTTCAAATACATCTAGCGTATCTAACCAAATCTTAGCTGATCGACCAGAGCGACTTTTAGTGTTCGACACATGTACGTGCATCCGTTCAAGAAGATCATAAGCGAAAATGTAATATACTAGATTTCCATAGACCGCTAGTTTCGGCATAGAGCAAAATTCAAGAGATTCTTTAATTAGAAGCTGCTAGGTATATATTAATCTTCAAACAGGTTGCCTAGTTGGCCAAGTACAGAACCACCTTCTTTATGCGATTGGGCGCTATTAGGCGACAACCGCTGAACCAGTTTCGAGATTGGCATCGACTGAATCCAGACTTTACCGGTACCACGCAGCGTTGCCAGGAACAGCCCCTCGCCCCCAAAAACCATACTGCGCAGACCACCGGCCCGTTGAATATCGAAACTAATGCTTGGTTCAAAACCCACCACACAGCCCGTATCGACGCGCAGAGTTTCGTTGTTCAGCGTACGTTCAACTACAACACCACCTGCATGGACAAACGCCATGCCATCGCCCTGCACTTTTTCAAGAATGAAGCCTTCACCGCCAAAAAAACCTGCGCCCAGCCGTTGATTGAACTGAATACTTAGTTTGGTGCCCAGGGCGGCACACAGGAACGCATCTTTCTGAACAATGAGTGTGTTGCCATACACATTCGCCAGATTGATGGGCATCACTGTACCTGGATAAGGTGCTGCAAAGGCCACTTTCCGCTTGCCAACACCTCGGTTGGTGAAATGCGTCATGAACAACGACTCGCCCATAATCATCCGTGAACCAGCCTGAAGCAGTTTACCTAGAAAACCCTGGTCGGGCTGAGAGCCATCGCCCATTTTGGTTTCGAAGGTGATGCCATCTTCCATAAACAGCATAGAGCCAGCTTCTGCAATGACGGTTTCGTTCGGATCGAGTTCGATTTCTACAATCTGAATGTCTTCACCAATGATTTTGTAGTCGATTTCGTGCGAGTACATGCTAAGTGTCGTTATGGTTAGTTTCGTAACCGAAAACTACGGAAACCCTGGCATTTAGCCGCTAATTTTTCTGATAAACGGGCAAAAAAAAGCCCGACCGGGCGATTTGGCAGGTCAGGCTTTTTTGCGAGCTTTAGAATTAGCTTTATTAGTGTAAAGGTTCGATTGTAGTCAAAGGTTGTAAGGATTTGGCTAATTCCCAATTTGCTAATAATTCGCCCTGATGAATAACAGCCCATTCGATGACCATACCTAGTGCACGGGAAGGAAGTTTGCCTTCAATAACTGTTAGGTCATTGATACTAATCAATGCTTGATCATTGCCATATTTAGCATGGAAGTGGGGAGGGTTATGATCATCATAGTACATAGCTATGATAATACCGAAGAAACGACTAATCTGAGGCATGAGAAGTTGTCTGTTGTTTCCAGGCCTCAAACGTAGTGTTTTTTATTGTTAAGTAAGCATTTAATAAATCTATGTCGAGTAAATCGTTCCAGGCTACCGTACCCATTTCATTGATATAAGGCCTGGAAAATAAGTTGTCATTATCCCAGGCGCTAAAAACGCCCCTTCCTGCCAGGTTCGAGAGATCGACCAAACCAGTAGTACCGTCCTCAAACTGCAAGCGAAGCGTATACATGGGCAGGGCTTCAACCGAAGTTAAGGAAGGGATATTCATTTTGAATCTTCGTCAAGATTTAAATCATCTAAATTCAAATCGTCATCATCCTGTTCATCAAGTTCATCGGGTTCGGACTCACCTTTCAGGTTCAGGTCGGTACGATGGCGAAGTTTTTTATCATCGACCGTTTTGTTCAGAAACTGGTTAATGCGGTCAATATCGAAACTCGTGGTGATTTCACCGAACGAGTTGATCTTGATATCGAAGCCTTCGAGTTCTTTATGGACTCGTGGTTTATCGTTTTCGTCGGGATTGGTTTTCTTCTTAGCCATGAGTTTAGTGTTTGAAAATCAAAAGTAAACCTATAAGGCTTCAAAGGCCTTATAGGTTTGAAAAAGTTAGCTGACTGGCGATTTTAGAGTAGCCAGTGCTTTTTCGAGTCGCTGGATAGTCTGTTCTTTGCCGATAATTTCCAACGTTAGCATCAGGTCGGGACCAGCGCCAAGGCCGGTCAGGGCCAGACGCATCGCCTGCATGATTTTTCCCTGCTTGATACCAGCCTGTTGCATCGCATCGCCTAACGTGTGCTTGATCGAATCGGCCACAAAATCACCATCGAATGCTTGCAGGGCATCACGGAAAACGGTTACAGCGCGTTTGGCATCGTCGTTCCATTTGGCGGCTACAATGGCTTCGTCGTAGGTTGTGGGTGCGTTGAAAATCGTACTGGCTTCCGTGAAAATTTCATGCGCGAAATTGACACGGCCTTTCAGCAGCGAAACGATCTTTTCAGCTTTCTCCAGCGAACAATCAAACCCGGCCGCTTCGGCCTGTTGCTGAACGGTGGGAGCCAGTTCCGAATCCGGGCGTTGGCGGATATACTGATGGTTGAACCACTGCGCTTTCTGAATGTCGAACCGCGCTCCGGCTTTGTGTACCTGAGCAATATCGAACGTTGCGATCAGTTCCTCCATCGAAAACAACTCCTGTTCGGTACCGGGGTTCCAGCCAAGCAAAGCCAGAAAATTGACAACCGCTTCGGGGAGGTAACCATCTTCCCGGAAACCACGAGCCACCTGACCCGTTGTAGGGTCGGTCCACTGCAAGGGGAAGATCGGGAAACCACCCAAATCAGCGTCACGCTTGCTAAGCTTGCCGTTCCCTTCCGGTTTGAGCAGCAAAGGCAGGTGAGCAAACTGCGGCATGGTCGATTCCCAACCTAGATACCGATACAGCAGCACATGCAACGGTGCCGAGGGTAACCACTCTTCACCCCGAATCACATGGGTAATGCCCATCAGGTGGTCATCAACGATGTTGGCGAGGTGATAGGTGGGCAGCCCATCCGATTTCAAGAGCACTTTATCATCAATAGCCGATGAGTGAACAGTCACCCAACCCCGAATCAGATCGTTTAATCGAACTTCTTCTTTGCGAGGAGTTTTCAGCCGAACCACAAACGGATCGCCTGCTGCGATGCGAGCCTTCACGTCGTCGGGCTTCATCGTGAGCGAGTTACGCATCTGCATCCGTGTAATGGCGTTGTATTGTGCGGCTGGGGCGTTGGCCTGTTCCAGCCGTTTGCGCATGGCATCCAGCTCTTCGGCCGTATCGAACGCATAATACGCTTTGCCTTCGTCGATTAGTCGCTGGGCTTCTTTCTGATAAATTTCTTTTCGTTCCGACTGGCGATACGGCGCATCGGGACCGCCTACCCCCTGACCTTCATCGATCTCGATGCCAATCCAGCGCAGTGATTCAAGAATGTATTCTTCGGCTCCGGGGACAAACCGATTCTGGTCGGTATCTTCGATCCGCAGGAGCATTTTGCCGCCCGTTTTTCGGGCAAACAGATAATTATAAAGCGCAGTACGCACCCCGCCAATATGAAGCGGTCCCGTAGGACTAGGTGCAAAACGAACGCGAACAGGACTAGACATAATTTTGAAAGAGTGAAAGAGCGAAAGAGTGAAAGAGCTGCGGGAGAGTTTTCGCTCTTTCACTCTTTCACTCTTTCGCTCATTGGATAGCTATTACTGAAATTTCAACATTAACATCTTTAGGCAATCGGGCCACTTCGACGGTTTCGCGGGCGGGTGGTTCTGAAGGGAAATATCGGCCGTAGACTTCGTTGATCGCTGCAAAGTTGTTCATGTCTTTGACAAAAATGCTGCTCTTCACGATGTTGGCGTAATCAAGTCCGGCGGCTTTCAGAATGGCCCCGATGTTTTCCATTACCTTCTGGGTTTCGGCCTGAATGTCGCCCTGACCGGCAACGTCGAGGGCAATTTGACCTGAAACGAACAGCATGCCAGCGGCTTTTACAGCCTGACTGTAAGGGCCAATCGGAGCTGGAGCCTGTTCGCTATAAACAATTTGTTTGCTCATGGTTTTAGTAGTCAATAATGAGTAACCTCACCCTATTCTTATCTCCTGATTTTAGGAGAGGGGCCGGGGACGGTCGGTCGCTGCCGTGAGGTTAACGCCAGCAAAGTTATCACTAAACCCCGGATGGGTTTATGTTTAGGTCAAAGTTTGGTGTTTGACGTTTAAAGTTGATTACTACGACAGGTACTTTCGCGTCAGCCAACGTTGAACATCAACCATTACATGTTAAATCTACTCTTTATGACCAGTTGGAAAGAGTTTCTGATAAATACCGTTGCCGATGTGGATGCCCAGTTTGATAGGCTCAAAGCCCGACTGTCGGGGCGACTTGATAGCGACAAACCTTACCGAATCATGTATTATCGAGGATTTGGAAGTCCGACGGCGGTCTGGTTAAAAGGTCGGGTATTACGGCAGAATGACCTGAGTACCCCCAGCGACCATGATACATTCTGGCAGAATCTATTGGCTACCTATCAGCGATTCGATAGCGACGCTGTTGCGGACGTAACTGTCCGGATTGAAGCATTTGGACATGTTTATCGAACCGTAACGAATAAAGAAGGCTATTTCGAACAGACCATCAACCCACCAAATGATTTACCAGCAGGTCGGGCATGGTTTCCGGTTCGTTATGCACTGGAAGGAGTTTTGCAGCCCGATACGTTGGAAACGGCGGTTAATCAGCCAGTTAGTAAAGATGGGTATCTGATGATTTCACCCACATACAGCCAGTTTGGCGTGATTTCCGATATTGACGATACCGTTCTGGTGACCGATGCCACCAACCTGCTGCAAACCGCCCGACTGACGTTTTTGGGAAATGCCTATACGCGGCTGCCTTTTGCGGGTATCGGGGCTTTCTACCGGGCACTGCAAAGTGGACCCGTTACAACCTTATTTAATCCGATCTATTTTGTGTCGAGCAGTCCCTGGAATCTGTACGATCTGCTGGTCGATTTCTTTCGCATACAGGGTATTCCCAAAGGGCCGATCTTACTGCGCGATTTCAGCCTATCGTCCGACTTTCTTTCCTCCGAAGGGCATCATACGCATAAACTGGCCATGATTCAGAAGGTGCTGGATGTGAACCCGCAATTGCCGTTTGTGCTGATTGGCGATAGCGGGCAGCAGGACCCCGAAATTTATGCACGAGTCGTGCGTGAGAACCCCGGTCGGATACTGGCCATTTACATCCGCGATGTGTCGGAAGATCAGCGAGATGAAGCCGTTCGCGAACTGATTCGAACGACCGAAGCCTACCATGTCCCGATGATGCTCGTGTCCGATACAGTGGCTGCTGCCGAACATGCTGCCTCGATTGGATTGATCGATTCAGATACTATTCCGGAGATTCGGGCCGACCGACGCGCCGATAAAGAATAACTTTTTTTAATCGCCTACGCAACCCAGGGTTATAGCCATCCGTATTGCCAAGTGAACCGGTTCAACTGTTCTTTTATTCAACCTAAAAAACGCAGTTGATAGAAATGAAACCTTCCGTTTACGTAAATCGGTCAGTTTTACTGGCAGCTTTGTGTGTAGCAACATTGTTGGGATGTAAAGAGGATAATCCGACTGTTTCGTCGGATGTGGGTCTGGGAACCACCGCGCTGGGTCAGGTACTGACCGGACAAGACGGCAAAACGTTGTACTTCTTTGCAAGGGATGTGGCTGGTGATGCCAATTGCTCAGGTACCTGCCTGGATAACTGGCCTATTTTCTACAAAGAGACGCCTACGCTGGCTAGTGGCTTAAAGTCTTCCGATTTTGGCACAATAACAAGGGCCGATGGGGCCAAACAAACGACGTTCAAAGGCTGGCCGCTGTACTATTACAAAAACGATGCAAAAGCAGGCGATGTAACGGGGGAGAATGTAGGTAATTTGTGGATGGTAGCTAAGTCAAATTACACGGTGCTGCTAGGGTCGCGGCAATTGGTTGGACTTGACGGGAAAAACTATACATTTGATACCAAAGAGGGGGCCGGAAATTCGTTATTTCTGACCGATAGTTTAGGACGTACGTTGTATGCTTATGCATTCGATAAGAAGAATGTAAACAAGTACACCAAGACTGATTTGAGTAATGATGCGACCTGGCCTATCTTCCAGACATCATCTAAGCTGGGAGAAATTCCATCGGCGCTCAATAAAGCTGATTTTGCAACTATTACTGCAGTCGGTAAAACGCAATTGACCTACAAAGGCTGGCCATTGTATTATTTTGGAGCCGATGCCGGGCAACGAGGAAGTAGTAAAGGAGTTAGTGTTCCGAAACCAGGCATTTGGCCCGTGGTCAATACCACGTCGGTTGAAGCTCCGGCTCAATGATTATAATGAATAATGTAAAATGAATAATGGATAATTAATCTTCTGTTAATCAGTATGGTAATTGTTAGTCGTTATTCATTTTACATTATTCATCATTCATTTCCTTCTATTAACTAAAGCTTATTTTGTCCAACGCTTCGAACATACCCGCTCTGACCGACCTGCTGGCAGGCTGCTTACGCAACCATCGGCAAAGTCAGGAATTGCTGTACCGGCAATTTTATGGGTATGCCATGAGTGTATGCATGCGATATGCACCTACGCGGGAGGAAGCATTGGAAGTATTGAACGATGGTTTTTTGAAAGTATTTACACGATTGGATCAGTATGATCCTGCACAGCCGTTTAAAGGCTGGCTCCGACGAATTATGATCAATGCGGCTGTCGATCAGTATCGTCGGGAAGCTCGCCATCAGCATGAGGGTGTTGAACGAATTGAGCAAACCGCAATAGCGGAATCGGCCGACGCCTTTAGTCAATTAGCGCATGAAGATCTACTGGCTCTGATTCAGCGCCTGTCGCCTGCCTACCGGCTGGTTTTCAACTTGTACGTTATGGATGGATTTACGCACGAAGAAATTGCCAATCAACTTGGTATTTCGGTCGGTGCGTCTAAATCGAACCTCGCCCGGGCGCGCGAGAACCTGCGCCAGTTATTGAAACAATTAAACTACGACGAGTATGCCAGAGCTAACCGATGACCAATTGGATGGGCTCTTCAGAAAGTCGGCTGAAGAGTTCGATCCCCCGTTCGATCCGGCGGCCTGGCAGGACATGAAGGCCCGCCTTGACAGCAACGAACACACAATGCCTGCAGGGGCATTGTTCTGGAAAAACCTGCTTCGGTGGGGATTACCTGTACTGCTGCTATTGCTGCTAACAGGGGGGGGATGGCTTGTCTATCAAAAAACAACAGCTAAAGGAACTACTGCCGTCGATCCGGCCCGATTAGCCGAAGCTCAGCCTGCTAAATCGGCGGAGCCTTCACCAGCACACAAGTCAGACTTGACTATTACCAGCTCTTCCGACAAGAAGGGCAATCAGGTTCAGAAGTCGGCTGATCAGATCGAATCGATAGAGAGGACTACGAATTCAGAAATCCGACTTGACAAATTGACGAAGCGGCCAGGTCCCGCAACCACAGCGTCGACAGCACCGACGCGAAGCCCTGCAACGAACCGGGCAACAAATACGTATAAGCCAGTATCTGATGGTCGATTATCGCGCCCTAATCGGAATAATCAGCTATCAGCAGAGGCCCCTTTATTGGCCACAAACAACGAAGCAAAAACGGCTCGTTACGAGCGAACAGTGAAGAAAGGTACTAATGCACGTATGCGTAAGAGCCGCAATCGTGTTATAAGTTCTGAGCCGGTTGCGTTGGTTGGGGCTGATTATTCAACAAAACTCACGTCGCCGTCCTGGGCTACCAAACGACAGAAATCTGGTGAGCGGGAGATTGTTCAACCAGAAGGCTATGCTGTTGGAGGAGCCATAACGCCGGGCGAAGAGATCGAATCAATTTCGCCGGAGTCCTTTACCGTGTATAAGCTAGCGGTTCGGCCACCAAAATGGCCAACGGTAACCTTTGCGACTCCACCTGTCGTTGTGCATCCTGATACGACTGCCCGTACCGTTGTATCAAAGCCTAGTATACCTTTTCAGCGAGGGCTGAGCGTTCGCTTCGGCGTATCACCCGACTTGAGTTCGGTTGGATTAGATAATTTCTCCCGGCCTGGTACAAATATTGGCGCATTTCTGGAATATCGGTTCGCATCGCGCTGGAGCGTTCAGACAGGGTTGATTCAAAGTACGAAAATTTATCAGGCTTATCCTGACGAATACGATCCACCAGCCGGTGCGTGGGGAGGTTACACAAAGCCCAATAACATAGATGGGCGCTGTAACATGTTTGATATTCCGCTTAACGTGCGGTATGATTTTTCGGTGAAGCCTAAAAAAGCAGATAATCGGTTAGTGAATCGCTGGTTTGTAAGCACAGGTGTAACTAGTTACATCATCAAGCAGGAAGACTATCACTACAATTATCCAGCGCACACCTATAACCAGCGGACCGATTCTACGGCTAGTACCGGTGGCTATGGCTTTAGTAATCTTAACTTTTCGGTGGGCTACGAACGGGCGTTGAGCCGACGGCTTTCCTGGCAAATTGAACCGTTTATCAAGATGCCACTGCGAGGAGTCGGGCTTTTCAAGATTGACTTATTAAGTACAGGTGCCTTTTTCTCGCTTCGTTTGAAATTATGACGCAATCTCTACAGATAGTCTAAAGGAGGCTATTAATTAATGTAACTACATGAAACCGAACAATCAGATGAAGAGTAATTCAGCAACCGAAACAATGAAGCGTGGAGAGTTTTTGCGTAGCCTTGGGTTAAGCACTGGAGCCCTAATGGCTTTCTACTGCATGGGTACAGGATTGACGGCCTGCTCAAAGAGCGATAGTAGTGACCCCGCTCCCGTAACACCCCCCGCAGCGGGTGTTACAGGTAATGCCGATACGTCGAAAGGGGCGATCAGCTTTACCGTAGATATGACGAATTCTAACTACAGCAAACTAAAAACAGCGGGTCAATACGCGATTATTGGCAGCCTGATCGTGGCCAAATCGAAAAGTGGGTCATACATAGCCCTATCGAAAACCTGTACGCACGAAGGGTCGGAGGTGAAGTATCGGTCTGCCCAGGATGATGTTTATTGCGATAACCACGGTTCGGAATACAGCCTGACAGGCGCCGTAGACGTTGGACCAGCTACTAAAGCATTAACAAAGTACAACACGTCGCTAAGCGCGGATGGAAATACGCTGACAGTAACTGCCTAACCACTAAATTCAGCCCGATGAAATTTGTTTGTTTTGCCTTACTGGTATGGGTTGAGCTGGGTTCCTTACAGGCTCAGGATACAACCGCCATACGTCGGGATACAACGGTTACGCCAGGTCAGACGCCAGATAATTCGGCGTCTGACCTGTTGGCTGGCCTGGCCGACTCGACCGAAAAGCAGGAACTGCTACCCCATAAAATGATCTTCACCCAGCGCATCTTCTGGGGGCCGAAGGGTTTGTTGCGTACCATGAATATTGCTCCACTCACATCGGAAGGGCGGATTCATGAGCTGAAAGTTCGGCGGACGATGCTGGTCGCCCACCAGATCGGAGGCTTTCTGACACTGGCTGGCTTTGTGACGCAGGGTATACTGGGTGCAAAACTGTATAATGCCAAAGGTCAGGATTATACCGATACTAAGAAGTGGCATGAGCGTACAGCGACGTTTATCAATATCTCGTACGGAACCACGCTGGCATTGTCTCTTACGGCTCCACCCCCCATTGTAGGACCCAAGCGTGGTTTTACAACCATTAAATTGCATCGATACTTAGCCATTGTTCACCTGGCCGGCATGATAACTACCAATATTCTGGCCCATATGATTGAAGATAATTCGTCGCTAAAACCGTATCACCGGGCCGCTGCCTACACCACATTTGGAGCTTACGCAGCCTCAATTCTGGCCCTAAAATTCTAAGATCATGAAAAACTATCAGATTGCAAATGGCTGCCTTGTAGCCATCATGATTCTTTGTGCCTTTAAGGCACCCTTGGCGAAACGAAAAATTATGGCTGACAAGGCCGCTTCAACCGTATCGTATGCGGCCAAACACCCATTGCATAGCTGGGAAGGGGTCAGCCATGATGTTAATTGCGCCATTATCTATAACGATGAAGCTAAACAGCCCGAAACGGTTGCCGTTTCCATAAAAGTAGCCTCGTTCGACAGCGATAATAACAACCGTGATTCGCACGCGGTAGAAGCTATGGAAGGTATCAAATACCCGAATGTTACATTTACCAGTTCGGATATTAAGGCGGGTGATAATGGAGCGATAACGGCTAAAGGGACGCTGACGTTTCATGGGATTGCCAAACCCGTTACGCTCAATGCTACCCGCAAAGACAACGGAAACAAAATGACGTTGACGGGCGAGTTTCCAGTCAATATGACCGATTACAATATTGAACGACCTTCGCTTATGGGCTTAAAAACGGAGGATGCCATGGTGCTGCGGTTTAATGTCGTATTCAGTTTATGAATATATTGCAAATGGCGTGATATACAGGTTATTGATTTGTATGTCGTGCCATTTGCAACCTGTTCATAAGCTACATGAAACTATCTACCACCATTCTGCTCGTTCTGAGCACTATTTCGCTGTGGGCTCAACAGCCAAACCCTTCCCGCCAACTTCAGGATTTTGATGCCTACGTAGAAGCTGCCCGCCAGCAGTGGGGCGTTCCGGGTATGGCCATTACGGTCGTTAAAGACAACAAAGTAATCTTTAAGAAAGGGTACGGTGTTCGGGAACTGGGGAAATCTGATCTCGTTGACACGCAGACGCTGTTTGCCTGTGCGTCTACGACGAAAGCGATGACTGTTACGCTGCTAGGGATGCTGGTCGATGAAGGCAAACTCGGGTGGAACGATCCCGTCAGTAAATACCTGCCCGAACTTCAACTGTACGATCCTTACGTGACCCGTGAGTTGCGAATTCGTGATCTGCTGATTCACGACACTGGCATCGGTAGTACCGATTTCATGACAGGGGCCATGACCATCCCGGCCAATGAGATGTTTCAGCGAATGAGGCTTGTACAGCCCAGCTACTCCTTTCGGGCAGGGTTTGCGTATCAGAATACATTTTATTCCGCTGCTGGTCGTATTATAGAGCGGATTGTCGGAAAAACCTGGGCCGAATTTCTGAAAGAGCGCGTGTTCAATCCGTTGGGTATGACCCGAACGGCACCCAAGCGCAGCTATATCAAAGACGGCAACCAGACCAAGCCGCATTTTAGCATCAATGATACCATCCGCGTGATCGAATACGGTGCGGATAGCGAAATTGGTTCGGCAGGTGCCGTCTGGTCATCCGCTGATGATATTAGCAAATGGATCATCTGTATGCTGGACAGCAGCAAATACAGTGGAGGGCGTCTGCTGAAGCCTGAAACCTGGGCCGAGATGTTTACCCCACAAACGTTTTTCCCGGAAGATGAATACCCGACGATGTCCGTCCTGAAGCCTAACTGGCGAACTTACGGTCTGGGTTGGTATCAACACGATTACAAAGGATATAAAGTCAATTTTCATACTGGGAGTCTGGCGGGACTAACTGCTATTACGGGTCAGTTGCCCGATGAAAAATTGGGTGTTTATATATTCGGCAACTTAGACCATGCCGAGGTACGCCATGCGCTGATGTACAAAACCTTCGACTGGTTTGCCCTGGGCGGTAATCGGGATTGGAGTACCGAGTTTAAAACCTTATATGACGGGCTTAAGAAGATGCGAAAAAACGCCATCAATGAGTTCTACGAAGATCGCATAAAGGATACCTCGCCCGCGTTGCCATTAGCAGCCTATGCCGGGAAATATACCAGCTCGTTGTATGGCGTGGCCGAAATACTTGTGCAGCGCGATGGCTTAGCTGTTACTATCAATGATAACAGCCTGAAAGCTAATCTGGCGCATTGGCATTACGACACATTTTACGGCCCTTATCAGAAAGCCTGGTATGGTAATGCTCAAGCCAAATTCCTCTTTGGTAAAACCGGTAAGGTTGATAAGCTGCTGTTTGATGGACTTGAGTTTAGTAAAGAAAGGTGAATCTAGTTTTGATATAAAGCTAGATCAGAGAAGTAACTTATAATGTCCTGACAAGGTATGGCCCCGTCGGAGTCAAATGTTTATAGCTAGAGTAGTCATCTATAGACATCTGACCTCGTCGGGGCCATACTTATTTTTAGTCAAGTACAGGTTTTTCCGCCTGAAAATATAGGTTTTCCCAGATTGAATATAAATTTCTTTTAGTCGACCTTTGTTGCATTCAATCTATTGAATTACAGACAGATGAATGCGCTAAATAGTCTATTGGCCAGAAATTCCAGGTATCACTATACCGTATTCGCACTGGGTATTGGTCATGGCTTTTCGGACGCGGCTGCCGGTTACCTGATTGGGAATTTATCGAGTGATTCCTCTTTCGTAGACATGGGCGGTGCGATCATGGTGTATAATCTGTTGGCGTTTGGTGGTCAACTTCCTGCCGGTATCTGGCTTGACCGAATAGGTTATTACCGCCTACCGGCGATACTGTCGCTAGTGGGCATGGTGGCAGCAGTAGGGTTATTGATGGGTGAACTGTTGTGGCCGGCTGTTGTGTTGGCAGGGTTATGTTCGGCCATCTATCATGTGGCTGGAGGGGCTGTCACCCTGACTAGCTTCCCGGAGAAATCGCGTTTTGTAGGGCTATTCTCCGCCTTTGGCGTTATGGGCCTGGCGTTAGGTGGTTGGGCTGGTGCTATGGGGTGGGATGTCGTAGGTTATCTGTTAATGAGTGGACTAGCAATAATCGGATTAGTTCTGCTAAAGACCAGCTTTCCACTTGTTCAAGTTCGAATGACCGTTGAGGAAAAGCCGCAATTGGATCATCACGACTACCTGATGATTCTGCTACTGATGGCTATTGCGATGCGATCGGCTGTCTGGAATATAGTGCAATTACTTTATGCCCAACACTATGATTGGCTGCTATATGTGGCTCTGGCAGCCATGGTGGGTAAGTTGATTGGTGGCTGGTTAACTGACCGGATTCCCTGGAAACTATATGCGCTTACAGCACTGGCTATCGCCATCCCGGCCTTAGGCTGGGGGTATCGTCGGTTATTCTGGCTAATGCTTGGAACCGGATTGCTACAATCCCTAACGCCCGTGAGTATAGTGGCTCTTCAGCGATTGTTTCCAAACACGCCCGCTATGGTGAGTGGTGCCACATTTGGATTGGCCATTGCGTTGGGTGGATTGGTGTCGTATGTCCCGTTGGCTTCTTATTTTTCGCTATTCACGCAGTTGCTTTTATTGGGTGTCCTGACCTGGTGTCTATACTATTCATTCTGGTCGGTTCATAACCAACGCTCAACCTTGCCGAAGCGGCTTTGATACCTGGAATCTACTGAACCTTAACACCATCATCATGAAAAAGTACACGCTTACTCTGCTCTTTATAAGTATGTATTTGTGCGCTTTTGCCGATGAAATTCCTGACCCAAAATCGGCCGAGCCATCCGTATTGCCAAATACATTGGTGATTGGCGTGTTTGCTGTAGTACTACTTCTGATTGTTCGTCGGGTTCGAAAACGTAGAGGTAAATGACAAACGTAGTCTGATTATCAATCTGTACTGAACGGTTCTGCAAATAAACCTTATCACTTACTACGATGAAAAAAATAATCCTTATTCTGGCACTCCTAAGTATCTATTCGCCAGTATTCGCAGATATTCCTGGAAGCGGCAGGCATGGTAGCCCAAACAGCAGCATAGTATCAGATAGTACACTACTAATTGGCGTATTGACCGTAGTCGTTCTATTCATTGTATGGCGTATCCGTAAGCGCGGAGAGATGTAGCGTATCTGTCAATTAGCTAACGATATACGCATGAAAAACCTACGCTTATCACTTATGGGCTTGTTCTTAATGAGCATTTCTCAAAACCTTCTGGCCGATATGATTCCTAGAGGAAATCGGCGGGTTGAGTCCTGTTTTCGACTGGCTAATGTAGATAAATACCCCACTTATGTGTTTCTAGCCTATTCGCAGGAGCGATTTGGCGATCGGTATACAGTATTGGGGAAGGATGTTTGTGTCGATATGAGAAAACAAAGTCATACAACTATCTATGCCATTGCTAAAGCCCGATTTGACGAAGGAGCTATTAAAGCAATTGATTCTGATTCGACCGATGAATACGATCAAAAGTATGGGCATTATTTTACATCGAATCCCAATCTGATCAGGACTGGAACCGAGATTTATCCGCACGACTTCATTCCTGAATCAGATTCAGCCATTTATGTAGAAGATATTCTGATGATTCAATCGCTTACCTCTGATACATTAATGCTGAACTATGACAGTGCGATATTTACCTATGCCGATGGACGGAAAGATAAACGGGCGTGGGAAGATGTCGAACAGAAGGAAGAATACAGTCTTAAACAAAACGCACCAGAACTGGCTCAAATCTGGATGGTTGCTGGAGGAATAGCCATACTTAGTATAGTAGCTGTGCTGTACGTTCGAAATCGAAAACGCTGATGTGGATTTACCTGGTCAAAACCTGGCTTATCGAAATTCCGCTGCTGTTTCTGTTTATCCGAAAACTGGATACGCCCTTGAACATACTCGGGTTGGGGTTGCTGATCAGCGCATCTACCTGGCCATTTCTGGTCTATTACTGGTACAACTTCGGTGGGAATATCTTCCTGCTCGAAGGCGTGGTATCGTTGGTTGAGAGTGTTTGGGTACGATCGTTATGGAAGACCTCCTGGGCTTATAGTCTGCTGGTCGGCTTTACGTGCAATATCGTCAGTTTCGGACTGGGCTGGCTGGGGTGGGTTTGACTGGGGAGCCATATTACGTTTGAAGCCTCGCCGGGCCAGGAAAGCACTAATAATAACCAGTAGTGAACCTAAAAAATAAGGCGCTCCGGGCAAATAAACAGGGGCTTTTGGCGAGGTGAAATATGAAAACAGATTGGTCATAATCAGTGGTCCGAAAATAGACGTTGTACTGGTCAGGCTGGTTAATGCCCCCTGTAATTCACCTTGCTCATTGGCCGGAACCTGCGTAGAAATAATACCCTGAACCGATGGCCCCGCTATACCGCCCATGGCATAAACGGCCATAAAGGCGAACATCATCCAGCTTTGACTAGCTAAGCCGAACAAAACGAAACCAAGTGCGCTGAACAGTAACCCGACGTATACCGATCGCTCTTGACCGAGTTTGGGGATAATGATTCGAGTAAGGCCTCCCTGAACAATGGCAAATGAGAGACCAATAGCCGCTAATGATAGACCGACTGTTTTTTCGTCCCACTTGAATTTCTCCATTGTGTAGAACGTCCACGTACCCTGGACCGCAAAACCAGCTATGTAGATCAGCACCAGCGATGCCACCAAGCCAAGAATGACCGGGTATTTGCCAAGCCGCATCAGTGAACCAACCGGATTAGCTCGTTTCCAGTTGAACGGACGTCGGTGTGCTTCGTCAAGCGATTCAGGCAGAATAAGCAAGCCATACAAGAAGTTGACCATGGTTAGCCCGGCCGCCACGAAAAAAGGCACTCGTGGGCCATATTGCCCTAAAAAGCCACCAACCGCAGGGCCAAGAATGAACCCTACACCAAAAGCGGCTCCCACCAACCCGAAGTTTTGCGCTCGTTTTTCTGGAGGACTCACATCGGCAATGTAAGCAGTAGCCGTTGTAAAGCTGGCGCCCGTGATACCCGCCAGAATCCGCCCGATAAACAGCCAGCCAATGCTGGGGGCAAATCCCTGAAGAATATAGTCTAGCCCAAATCCGAAGAGAGAAAACAGCAGAACAGGCCGACGGCCATACCGGTCGCTCAGGCCGCCCAGAATAGGGGAGAACATGAACTGCATGCCTGCGTACGAAAACGTCAGCCAGCCCCCCCAGCTTGCCGCCTGACTGATATTACCATGAATGAGCTGCTCAATCAGTTTCGGAAACACGGGAATAATGATCCCCAGACCCGTCACATCAATCAGCAGTGTGATAAAAATAAAAATCAGGGCAGGTGCGGTGCGCTTTTTCATAAAAGTAGGAGTTAGGAGTGAGGAGCGAGGATCCATCCGGCAGCATTTTTTTGCGTCCGCCATTCTCACCGCTCCGGCGGCCCGGTCCTCGCTCCTCACTCCTAACTCCTTTAAAAATTAAGCGTACGTATTCAACATCACGGGCATCACCAGCATCAGGATGTCTTCGTTTTCTTCTTTGTCGGCTGGGATAAGCAGACCGGCGCGGTTTGGGGCCGACATTTCCAGCGAAATCATTTTAGCACTGAGGTTGCTCAATACTTCCGACAACAGCTTGGCATTGAACCCAATTTCCATCGCATCGCCATCGTACTCGCAGAGTAACTTCTCGTTGGCTTCGTTTGAGTAGTCTAGGTCTTCGGCCGAAATAGTCAGTGAGTTCGTTTTAAGCGCCAGCCGAATTTGGTGTGTAGTCCGGTTGGCGTAGATCATAATCCGCTTGAGTGAATTCAGCAGATCGGTCCGACCGATGGTCATCACGTTCGGGTTGTTGGTCGGAATGGCGTTTTCGTAATCCGGGAAGCGCTCATCGATCAGGCGGCAGATCAGCTTGGTAGGCCCAAACGTAAAAGCGGCATTCGATTGGCTGAATTCAGCCGTAACGGGTGTATTTTCGGGCAACGATGCTTTCAGCAGTTGCAGCGCTTTCCGAGGAATAATGATCGATGTGCTGCCCGACGCACTAAGGTCGGTACGCCGGTAACGAATGAGTCGGTGCCCATCGGTAGCCACGAACGTAGCATTGTCGCTGGTGAGTTGCAGCAGAACCCCTGTCATGGCCGGACGAAGATCGTCGGTGCTCGTGGCAAAAACGGTATTGTTGATCGCACCCAGCAAGACATCCGAAGGCATATCGACCGACATATTTTTGTTGACCGTCGGCAGTTTTGGGAAGTCAATTGGGTTTTCGCCCGACAGTTTATAACGGCCGTTATCAGTCAGAATTTCGGTACCAAAGGTGTCGATATCTATGTTGATCGTAACCGGCTGTTCGGGCAGGCTACGGAGGGTGTCAAGCAATAATTTGGCTGGAATGGCAATCGACCCGTTGTCGCTCGACTCAACCGGAATCTGGGTTGTCATGGTCGTTTGCAAATCCGAAGCGGTTACCGTAAGTGTTCCATCTTCAATGCGAAACAGGAAGTTTTCGAGGATAGGAACAATCGGGTTGGTGGCCACGACGCCGTTGATATGCTGAAGGTTTTTTAGCAGGACAGACGAGGAAACTATAAATTTCATAGGCCAAGTGTCTAAGTCGGTTTATGTTGATATATAAGAACAAAAGTACGAAAAAAGCCGACAGCCCGTGTATGTTTTTGCAGAACCTTTCGGGGCTAAATCGTGGTTGTAATGGATAATGCAGAATGAATAATGTACAATGCTTACAGGCTTACATTATCTATTGCGCATTATCCACTTTTCATTGAAATTGATGGAAGCTGAAATCGTTAATCGTGTGGCCAATAGCGGGCTAATTACGCTCGATCTGGAAGAGTATTACCATCCTGGCGAACGGATTGTCTATGATCTGAAAGATAATCTATTCATGGGACTTATCCTGAAGGAGAAAGATTTTCGGGCTTTTTTGAAAGAGCACGACTGGAGCCAGTACGCAGGGAAAAATGTGGCCATCACTTGTACTGAAGATGCGATTGTACCGACCTGGGCTTATATGCTCCTGACGCTGCAGCTACAGCCCTACGCCAATGCCATCGTTTTCGGTTCTCTGGCCGATCTGGAAGAAAAATTGTACTTCGATGCCATTGCCCGCATTAATCCGGAAGAGTATCGGGATGCGCGGGTAGTGGTGAAAGGGTGCTCGAAAGTACCGGTGCCCACAGCCGCTTACGTTGAGCTCACCCGCGTTTTGCGCCCAGTCGTTCAAAGCCTGTTGTTTGGCGAACCATGCAGTACCGTACCCCTCTATAAGCGCCCGAAAGGGTAGTCATAGTCATCTAAACGTATAGCGCTTCAAGTGGTTGAAGCGCTTTTTTTTATGCCTTTCAAATCAAATTAGTGCCGTCGGCAAAAGATTGAATTTGATATTCGCAGACTTTCAACATATTTGTTCCTATTCCCTTCAACCAAATAGTCTTCTGCTTCCTATATGCAACTCGAAATTAAAGACCTATCCAAAACCTATTCTAACGGCGTTCGTGCGCTGAAAGGCGTTTCGCTGACCATCTCACAGGGTATGTTTGGTTTACTGGGACCTAATGGTGCCGGTAAGTCATCGCTCATGCGGACAATCGCGACCTTGCAGGAAGCCGATAGCGGCAGCGCCCAACTAACGGGTTTACCAGAGGGTAATCTGGATGTGCTCACGCAAAAAGATGCTGTTCGGCGGTTATTGGGCTATTTGCCCCAGGAGTTTGGAGTCTATCCACGCGTAACGGCTGAAGCGATGCTTGATCATATTGCTACCCTGAAAGGCATTGCCAATAGCAAAGAGCGAAAAGAGATTGTGCAGGGATTATTACAGAAAGTGAATCTGTATGAAGTGCGGAAGAAAAACCTGGGAACGTATTCGGGTGGGATGAAACAGCGCTTTGGCATTGCCCAGGCCCTGATCGGTAATCCACGCCTGATTATTGTTGATGAACCAACTGCCGGACTGGACCCTGCCGAACGAAACCGGTTTCATAACCTACTCTCAGAAATTGGTGAAAATACCATTGTCATTTTATCGACACACATTGTAGAAGATGTCACGAACCTCTGCTCCGACATGGCGATCATCTGTCTGGGCGAAGTGGTAGCTACGGGCAATCCGAACGATCTGGTGACCGAATTGACAGGCAAAATCTGGCAGAAATCCGTCGAGAAATCGGAGATTGAGACCTATCGGCAAACGCATCAGATTATTTCCACGCAACTCAAAGGTGGTAAAACGCGGCTGCATGCCTATAGCGAAGTCCCACTTACTAATTTCGAGCCTGTGACTCCTGACCTTGAGGATGTGTACTTTACGAAAATTACTGAGAAAATGGGGGCGATGAGTGTGTAAAAGGAGTTAGGAGCGAGGAGTTAGAAGCGAGGAGGCCGGGCCGCGTAGTCTGATGTATATAAATCAAATACCCACCTTATTAATGTATTTCAAATGGAGAAAACACGGCATTTTAAGGAACTCATTGTCTGGCAAAAAGCTCACCAATTTGTGTTGAAAATATATAAGCTGACCAACCATTTTCCCAAGGAAGAATTGTTCGGGCTGACTTCCCAGTTAAGACGCAGTGCAGTTTCAGTTCCTGGAAATATCGCAGAAGGTTATCGAAAACGGACGACACCCGATAAAGCCAAGTTTCTTAACACGGCACAGGGCTCATTAGATGAGTCACATTATTATTTGATTTTGGCTCATGATTTAGAATACGCTGATACAACCGATTTGCAAGCAGATTTAGAAGAAATAGCGCGTTTGCTTAACGCCTATTATACCGCAGTTAATAACCAACGTTAGCAGCATGGATGTGTGAGCCTACATAGCCTACCTCCTCACTTCTCGCTCCTAACTCCTAACTCCTTGAAACCCCATGTTCTCTGAAATTTTCCGTTTCGAATTGGCGTATCGGCTTAAACGGCCTGCCACTTACCTCTACGCCCTGATTTTATTCCTGTTTACTTTCCTGTTTGTCATTTACGGGAATGGACCGGCATCGGAGAAAACAAATGTCAATTCGCCCTACGCCATTAGCCAGTTTGTGGTGGTGTTAACTATTTTCGGGATGTTGGTAGCGTCGGCAGTGATGGGAGTGCCGGTCTATCGCGATATTGAGCACAATACTAAAAATTACTTTTTCAGCTTTCCGATCACCGAGCGAGGGTATATTCTGGGGCGGTATTTGGGTTCGTTCGTCGTGCTATTAGGTATTATGGCGGTGGGCATGCTTGGAATAGTTATTGGTTCGCTGCTAGGGCCAATTTTTAACCTGGCTGATAATACCGAGCGTTTTGGGCCGATTCGATTTCGCGACTATGCCTATCCGTTCCTGCTGTTTGTACTACCGAATATGTTCCTGGTCGGCAGTATTTTCTTTGGATTGGTGGCCTTCTCGCGGCAGGTGTTTACGACCTATGCAGGCAGTATTCTTCTGTTCATTGCTTATCTGCTCGGTACTACGCTCTCCCAGGACCTGGAAAATAAACACCTTGTCAACCTGCTCGATCCGTTCGGTTCCTTCGCCTACGACAATGCCACCAAATACTGGTCACCAGTAGAGCAGAATTCCCTGGTGCCACCGCTTGAAGGTGATCTGCTGACCAATCGATTAATTTGGTTGGGAATCGCGTTGCTGGCGTTCGGGCTGACGGTGTTTCGATTCAGCTTTGCCCGGTTTCTAGCCGTTAAACTGGGCGGTTCGTCGTCACGAAAGAAAGCCAAAGGAGAAGTTATCTCCGAAAAAGCGCCTTCGCTGGCCAGCTTGCCCACGCCTACGCCTGTTTTTCGGGCCAGTACCTACATTGGGCAGATGGTTAAACAGGCCCGGATTGAGTTTAGCAACATCATTCGTGACCCGTATTTCATTGCCATTCTGCTTGGAGCAGTACTGTTCCTGTTTCTGGATGGCTGGTTTGGTGTGCAAACGTTCGGGACGCCTTCATTGCCGACTACCTACGCCATGCTTGAAGCCCGTAATGGTACGTTCTTTTTCTTCGTGCTAATCGTCATTATTTTCTATACAGGCGAGGTTGTTCACCGAGACAAAGTAGTGCATTATGACACCATTGCCGATGCACTGCCCGTGCCCGACTGGATGAATTACGGGGCTAAGCTGCTTGCCATGACGTACATCTGTCTGTTACTCTGCACACTGATTATCGTATCGGGCGTATTGGATCAGACCGTAAAAGGGTACTTCAATTACGAATTTGGGCTTTATCTCCGCGATGCCTATGGCATTGCCTTCACCCAGTATTTTCAGTTGGTGATGCTGGCATTTTTTGTGCATACGATGGTCAACCAGAAGTTTGTGGGGCATATCGTTACGCTGGCTACCTACATCGTCATCTGGGCAGTGCCGCAGTTTGCCGAGTTCAATTACAAACTGGCGCTACCCTTTTCGGGCGGTGGGGTTCAACTTTCCGACATGAACGGATTTGGACATTATCTGGCTTCGCTGGCATCGTTTCGGTTGTACTGGTATGCCTTTGGCGGTATTCTGCTGGTATTGGCCTTGTGGTTCTGGAACCGGGGAGCTGATACGGGGTTCAAGTCACGCTGGCAACTGGCCCGGCAGCGGATGGGCAGACTGTCGATGGCGCTGGTGGCGTTGCTGCTGCTTGCCTTTGTGAGTATGGGGGCCTGGATCTATACCAATGTAAGTGTAAAGAACCATTACTATTCGGCCGATGAACAGCGCGAGCAACAGGCCAACTACGAGAAGAAATACCACAAATATGCGAATGTACTCCAACCGAAAATTACCAGTGCCAAACTGGCTGTTGATGTATTCCCGGAAGAGTTTAAAGCCGTTGCAACCGGACTGTTCTCGATTGTAAACAAAGGCGACCAACCCATCGATTCATTACATCTGACCATTCCGCCCGACAATTTCCATCGGAAGATGACCAAATTTACCATTGACGGACAGGCACCGAAGCTGATCCTGAACGATAGCAATTTTGGGTATTACATCTACAAGCTTCCGAAAAAGTTGAGTCCCGGCGATACGGCCCGAATGGAGATGGACGTGACAGGACAGTACACCGGCTTTCCCAACAGTGGTGATAGTCGGGAAGTAGTGGCCAATGGTACATTTTTCAACGTGGGCATCTTTCCCGGTTTTGGCTATAGCGTAGATGGCGAACTGAGTAGCGATAAGTATCGGAAGAAGTACGGTTTGCCGGTAAAGGAATGGGCGGTTCCGGCTCAAAACGATCCGCGTGGCCTACGCGATTTCCTATTCACCGACGATGCGGACTGGGTAACCTTCGAAGGAACCATCTCGACCACACCCGATCAAACGGCTATCATGCCCGGCGAACTACTCAAAACCTGGACCGCCAATGGGCCGGATGGTAAACCCCGCAAGTATTTTCAGTACAAACTCCCCAGTTTCTCCGATTATTTCTTCAGCATGTGTTCGGCGAAGTATGGTGTAAAACGTGATTCGTGGACTGGCCCCGATGGCAAAAAAGTAGCGCTCGAAATTTACCACCACCCCGGTCATGACCGGAACCTCGACCGGTTTATGGCGAGTATGAAGGCATCGCTGAGTTACTACACCAAAAACTACGCACCTTATCCGTATCCGGTGTTGCGCGTTTTAGAATTCCCACGTTATGCCGCTTTTGCCCAGTCCTTCCCGACCACGGTGCCGTATTCCGAAGAGTTTGGCTGGGTGGGGGATTTTCGCGATCCCGACAAAACCGATTACGCGTATTACGTAACGGCCCATGAAGTAGCGCACCAGTGGTGGGGGCATCAGATCATGCCCAGTCGAACACGTGGCTCAAACCAGATTTCGGAAACGATGGCTGAATATTCGGCGCTCATGGTCCTGAAAGAGCGCTATGGTGTCGATGCCATGCCGAAGTTTCTGAAATATAGTCTGGACAGGTATCTGGGCGGCCGGGCGTTTGAGGATAAATTTGAAGCCAACATGCTCGATAACGACACCCGTTCGTACGTCTGGTATCAGAAAGGGTCGATGCTGATGTATGCCTTGCAGGATTACATTGGCGAAGCCCGCGTGAATCAGGCCATGAACGATTATATGAAAGCCGCCCGGTTCCGTCAGAAGGCTCCGTTTACTACCTCGCTCGAATGGTACAGTTTCCTGAAAGCCGCCACCCCCGATTCACTAAAGCCCTGGCTGACCGATAATTTCGAAAAACTGACGCTCTACGACAATCGGATCACCAAAGCCGAAGCAAAATCCATCGGAAAAGATCAATATCGTGTTAAATTGTATGTTCGTTCGGCAACCGAATATTACGACAAATCAGGTAAAGAAATTGGCAAGGGAAAAGGCCCGGTCATTGTCGATATTGCGGTCCTGACGAATGATAGCAAAAACAAAGACGGGCTGACAACCAAAGTGCCGCTATACATGCAGAAACGAAGCCTGACACCGGGTGAACACGTAATTGAGGTGACCGTAAAAGGCAAGCCCGTTAAAGCCGGAATCGACCCGTACAATAAACTGATCGACCGCGTTTCAGACGATAATCTGGTGAGCGTAGATATGCCGTAAATTATGAAAAAGCCATTCAACTATCGATTAATCGCACGGCGACAAACCTATTGGGGCTTGAGCTTAATGGCCCTTGCAATGGGTTTAACGGCCCTAATCCCGCCGACCTACTGGCAACCGCCTGCTGATAGTCGACTACCGGCCGGAGCTATAGGTCAGCAAATTCGGTATGGCCGGGAGTTGATTGCCCATACTGCCAAATACCTGGGGCCGAAAGGCAGCATAAAGCATCTCTCGAATGGTATGAACTGCCAGAACTGCCACCTCGAAGCGGGGACGAAAGTGCTGGGAAACAACTATTCAGCAGTATTTTCAACCTATCCAAAGTTTCGGGATCGTTCGGGGGCGGTAGAGTCGATTGTGAAACGAGTGTCCGACTGTTTTGAACGGAGTTTGGCTGGTAAAGCGCCCGATAGCAGTAGTAAGGAAATGAAAGCGATTGTGGCCTATATGCAATGGCTCGGAACAGATGTACCCAAAGGCCAGCGCCCAGAAGGCGTTGGTTTAGCCAAACTGGCTTATCTGAATCGTGCTGCCGACTCTACAAAAGGGCATGCCGTGTACGTGGCCAAATGTCAGGTATGTCATGGAGCGAAAGGCGAAGGCATTCGAGCGGCTAGCGCTTCTGAGTATGTGTATCCGCCGTTGTGGGGGCCGAAAAGCTATAATGATGGCGCTGGTTTGTACCGACTCTCAAGCTTTGCAGGTTACGTGAAAAATAACATGCCGTTTGGGGCTACTTATGCCAGTCCGCAGCTAACCGACGAAGAAGCTTGGGATGTGGCCGCCTTTATTAATTCGATGCCACGTCCGCATAAAGACCAGAGCAGAGACTGGCCCAACGTCGCTACCAAACCGATTGACTTTCCTATTGGCCCGTATGCTGATAGTTTTAGTGAGCAACAACACAAATTTGGCCCTTATCAACCCATTGCAGATGCGCGCAAACCGAAGTAGCTTTACTAAAAATCAAAAACTAACCATCATGACGAAGTTCACCTATCTGCTTTTGCTGGCTTTCCTGAGTATTGCTGGAGGAGCTATGGCGCAAACAGCCGAAACAGGCACATTTCACGGAGCCCAGCCGACCAAGTCCCGTTATAAAGCTATTTATCAGCTAAATACTGCCGATACGGCAACCATCCGACATGCGCTGGCCAACATCCAGAATGCCCTAAACGACCCCCGATTGAAGGGAAAACTAGATGTGGAACTGGTCGTGTACGGTGGGGCCAACATCGTGTACCGGAAAGACAAGCCTTATTTTGAGCAGGATATTGAAAAGCTACACAAGCAGGGGGTAATTATGGCTATGTGTGAGAACACCATGAAACTGCGAAAAATCAGCAAGGATGAACTGTTTCCCATCGTCAGTTACGTGCCCAGCGCCAACGGCGAACTCATCATCCGCGAACAGGAAGGCTGGACCATCATTCGGCCCTAATTGAAGTAAGCTTTGTAACGAAACAGCCCGCTAGCCAACGAACTGGTAGCGGGCTGTTCTATTAGAATGATACCAAACTCTATTTGAACTCTCATAAACCCGGTATCACATTGAGTAAACTGCGGCCCTTGGTTTCGATGGCTTCGCGAACCTGATTTTTTACGACGGTTTTGATGATTTCGCTGCGGTCGCGTTCACCTCGGACCAATGATTTCGCAAATTCAATGGCTTGTGTAGTGGTTATTTTACCAGGCATGGGCGGTTCGTTTTGATCGACAATGCAATCGACTAAAACTGGTCCGTCGTGGGTAAGGGCCTGCTGGATAATAGTGGGAGCATCTTTAGGGTCTTCAATTGTAAAAGCAGTGGCTCCACAAGCGCGTGCATAAGCCGCAAAATCGATGGATTGTAATTCAACGCCAAATTCAGGGTTGCCTTCCAGCACAATCTGCTCCCATTTGATCTGCCCGTACGAGTTGTTGTGGAAGATAAATACCTTGATCGGAAGCTTGTATTTAACAGCCGTTGCCATTTCGCCCATGAGCATCGTAAAACCGCCATCGCCCACCAGAGCGACTACCTGACGACCCGGATACGCGACGGATGCCGCAATGGCATACGGTAAACCCGATCCCATTGTAGCCATCAGGCCGGAAGTGGAAAATTGCATGGTGCCCCGCATCTGAATATGGCGAGCCGCCCAGGTTGTATTATTGCCACAGTCGCAGGTGATAATGGCGTCGTCGTTGAGCAGCGGACTGACCAGGTGTGGGATCACCTGGGGTTTCATCGGGATGTCGGTCTGTGTACCGCGTTCAGTCATCAGGTCTCGCCAATTGTCCATCCGCTCCTGCGCTTTTTTGAGGAAACTACTATCCGCCTTAGGTTTTAATAACGGCAGAAGAGCCTGAAGCACAGTTTTACTATCGCCCACAAGTCCTACTTCGACGGGAGTGCGAAGGCCGATGCGTGTAGCATCCAGATCGATCTGTACCGTACGGGCCTGACCAGGTTTAGGATAAAACTCCAGGTAAGGAAAGTAGGTGCCAATCATGATCAAGGTATCGCATTCTTCCATCGCATCCTGTGAAGGAGCTGTTCCCAGTAGGCCGAGTCCGCCGGTTGTATAAGGGCTTTCATCAGGTAAAACCGCTTTTCCCAGCAGCGCTTTAATGACTGGCCCACCAACGGTTTCGGCTAATTGCTCGACCTCTGTACGGGCCTTCAAAGCCCCACGGCCTACCAGAATAGCCACTTTCTCGCCCGCGTTAATCACGTCGGCGGCTCGTTGCAGCGTTTCCAATGCAGGAGCAAGCTTCATATCGACCTGAGGGTCGCTGGTATGATTGGCAACATTGGCCATCGAACGTTTATCATCCCGTACCGTCCATTCCTGAAAATCTTTGGGAAACGAAATATGCGCTACCGTTCGGAGTCCGTAAGCTGTCCGGATGGCCTGATCGACGGCATTGATGACGTGGTCGGGCCCCATGATCAATTCGTTGTAAGCAGCTACATCCGTATACACCTTCGTCAGATTAGCATCCTGTTGATAATACGAACTACTGAGGTCATGGAAGGTATGACCGGTGATGGCTAAAACAGGCTGACCGTCATACTTGGCATCGTACAGACCGTTGAGCATATGGATACCACCACAACCCGACGTGGCTATGCAAACGCCCAGTTTGCCGGTAAATTTAGCATAGCCACCAGCCATAAACGCAGCAGCTTCTTCGTGTCGAACCTGAATGAGCCGGATCTTGTCCTGATGCGTCCGTAGTGATTCATAAATTCCGTTGATACCATCGCCCGGCAGGCTAAAGACGGTATCGACACCCCACTCAATCAATCGTTCGACTAATAAATCTCCTCCTGTTTTAGCCATGCTGTTTTCTATGTAACAAGTTGCACCAGCACGTGGCGCTCCGCACAGATAAAGTGAGTGGGTAGGTGTTTTGTTTGTATTTTTAATATCAGCAACCACTGACTTACAGAACCAGTGGGTATTAACGAAATTTGATCCTAACTAGCCTAACTACCGACTAATCAAGTATAGTAAGTAGGGTAGATTCGCCAATACTTTTCTTCTATTAAAGAGGATTACTCTATGTATGAAGGCTGAACAAATCGATGATGGACTCCTGTGGCAACGCTTCCGGTCGGGCGATTCGGTGGCGTTCGATCAGCTTGTTGGGGCCTATTATGCGATTTTATTTCGGTACGGCACTCGTTTCGACCCCGATGAAGAGTACATTAAAGATTGTATTCAGGATGTTTTCGTGGAGCTGTGGCAGCGTCGGCAAACAGTTCGCGAAACAGAGTTCGTTAAATTTTATCTGCTGAAATCACTACGACGACGCATTTTTCGGGGAAAAGCCAAATGGGGCACCAATTGGGAGTCGATTCAGGAGAATTACTTTTTTGAAGTCGAGTTTTCCATCGAGAACCAGCTCATTACGCAGGAGATTGCTCATGATCAGGTTCGGCAGTTAGAAGCGTTGCTCAATCAACTCTCCAAACGGCAGAAAGAAGTCATCTTCCTTAAATTTTACCAGGGCCTTACGCATGAGCAAATTGCGGAGGTGATGATCCTGAATCGACAGTCGGTCTACAATATTCTTCACGAAGCACTACAAAAACTGCGCAATGCCTGGCAGGGCGATATGGCTTTCTCCGTGACTTTATTGTCGCTTCTGGTTCGCTAAGCCCGTTCTACGGCCGCTATTCTTCCAGTAAATTTTTTTGTAAAAAAATCCAGTTTTTTCCAGTAGGATCGGTAGGGCGACTGCATGTTGGAGGTATAAGGCTAGTCTTTAGCTTACTCCTTCATGAAAAACTACCAGGATTACCAGATTGAGGATTTTCTGCTGGACGAGTCGTTTAATCGATGGGCCAGTAACCAAAGTTCGCCCGACGAACAGCAATTCTGGCAGCAATGGCTGGGTCAGCATCCTGAAAAACGTGACATTGCTGAGCAAGCCCGACTGATCGTTGGTGGCCTGACTGTTAAGCCATATCGGGATATTTCGGAGCCGGACGTACAGCAGCAACTTCAACAGATACAGTTCCGAACGCATAGACAGCCTTCCGTGTGGGTAGTTGCGAACCGCTCATTGGGTTGGTGGGCCAGAGTTGCGGCTATGCTGTTGCTGGTACTGGGTATCGGCTGGACGGTCTGGTCGGTTCGGCAACCGGCCAATCAGTCTATCTATGCCGAACTGGTCAATGCGTCGTCGATAAAGCTAATTGAGAAAATCAACACCACGAATGCGCCCCTAAGGGTTGCGTTGAGCGATGGGAGCCAGGTTACTCTACAACCCGCCAGTCGCATTAGCTTCAGCGAACAGTTTCAGGGTGCCAAACGCGAAGTTTATCTGACCGGGGAAGCGTTTTTTCAGGTTCAGAAAAACCCGGCTAAGCCTTTCTATGTGTATGCCAATGAGGTCGTAACGAAAGTACTGGGAACCAGCTTTACGGTCAAATCCTACGAGAATCAGGCCAATGTGCAGGTGGTTGTGCGAACAGGGCGCGTATCCGTTTTTGCCCGGAAAGACTGGCAACGCGCGGAGGAAAAAGCCAACAGCGATATTCCCGGCGTGGTGCTAACGCCGAACCAGCAAGTGGTCTTCAATCGGCAGGAAAGCCATTTTCGCCGGACTATTATTCCGAATCCCGCCATTATCGATACGCGTTTTACCCGCAATGTCTTCGTGTATGACGACACACCAGTTGCTCAGGCCTTTGCCCAACTCGAAGAAGCGTACGGGGTCGATATCGTCTTCGACGAACAACTGCTGAAACAGTGTACGCTGACTGCCAAATTTCAGGATGAGCCGCTGCTGGAAAAATTGAATCTGATCTGCCAGACCATAAAAGCTTCGTACCAAATCGTTGATGCCCAAATCGTCATTAGCGCTCAGGGGTGCTATTGATCCTTCATTTTCTATTGCCCTCTTTACTCAATTATCTGTATGAAAAAGAATAGATGTCTACGAACTCTTGCCTTGTTTATCATGAAAACTTCGCTTGTGCAAGGCTGTTTGCTCATACTGTTTACCGGTATGACCTACGCGACGACCGTCGATGCACAGTCGCCACTGGATCGGCAGATTAGCCTGCAACTGACGGATGTGACCGTAAAGAATCTGCTAAAAACGATTGAACGCGAAGCCGATGTGGAATTTATGTACAGCGACAAGATTATTCAGTCGCGCCGGAAAGTCTCGCTCAATGTGACTAATGAACGGCTGGCTGCAGTACTTGACAAGGTACTTCGACCGCTCCAAATCAGCTACCAGCTAACCGGAAAACGGATTCTGCTGAATGCCTCCGCCCCTGAATTGCTCTTACCCACCCGTATCATTCAAACGCCGGTCAGTGTCGTTACGGATCGTGCCATTACGGGTACGGTCACCGACGAAACGGGCGCTGGTATTCCTGGGGTTAGTGTCATCGTAAAAGGCACCCAGCGTGGTACTACGACCGATGTGCAGGGAGCCTACCGGCTGAACGTACCCGATGGCGGATCGCCCATACTGGTATTTAGTTTTGTGGGTTACCAGACCAAAGAAGTTCCGTTAGGCAACAACAGCCAATTGTCGGTTCAATTGCTGACGGACGATAAAACCCTCAGTGAAGTAGTTGTGGTAGGCTATGGCACCCAAAAGCGCGAAGCTGTTACGGCGGCTATTGCGTCGGTGCCGATGTCGGAAGTGAAAGACATGCCCGTATCGAATGCCGCTACGGCGTTACAGGGCAAAATTGCCGGGGTTATCGTTCAGCAGAACAACGGTACGCCAGGTAGTACACCCGCCATTAAGGTCCGGGGATTTGGTTCGATCAGTGCCGGTAATTCACCCCTGATTGTAGTTGATGGGAACATTGTCGATGCCAGCATTTTCGGTTTGCTGAACACAAACGACATTGAAAGCATCGATGTGCTCAAGGATGCTTCGTCAGCGGCTATTTATGGGTCAAAGGGCTCGAACGGGGTGATTCTGGTAACGACCAAACGCGGTAAAAGTGGAAAGACCAATGTCAACTTGGATGTGTACACTGGGTTTCAGCAGGTAACCAAAAAGCTAGACCTTCTCAATTCGCAGCAGTTTGCCGAGTTTGGTAAAGAAGCTTCCAATACGGCGTATTTGGATAACGTTCCTGGTGCCAGCATTAATGACCCCAACAGTGTACGGCCAAGTTCTTACCTGCGGTATCGCTATCCACGGGGTGAACTATACGACTGGTTCAATTTCGACGACCCAGCCAAGGTAGCCAACCTGCCTTATAATGACTATCAGGATATGATCTTCCGCAAGGCTGCCATTAGTAACTACCAGCTGTCGGTGTCGGGTGGTACCGATAAGGCCCGGTATCTGGTCAGTGGAGGCTACCTCAAGCAGGATGGCATTATTAAAGGTTCCAGCCTCGATCGGTACACCGTACGGGCCAATGTCGATGTAAACATTACCCCCCAGCTACGGGTTGGTCTGAACCTCAATCCATCGTTTAAGAACCAGCAGGAAGTACTTTCGGATGGGCACTGGGCCAATAACGGGATTATCAATGCGGCCTTGTCGGCCATGCCTATGGCGCCTATTTACGCAGCCGATGGGGTAACCTACTCGTCGCAGACCGAACTGGCAGCACCGTATAACTATCCCGGTATTACGAATCCCATTGCCAACATTACGGAATACCATAGCAATTATCAGCAGATCAATTTGCTGGGTAACTCGTATCTGGAATATAACTTCCTGAAGGCGTTCAAATACCGGGCCACAGGCAACCTAAACTTCACCGGCTATCGACGCAATGCTTACCAGACATCCCGGCTGCCACTCAACCAGTTGCTACCTCCGAATGCGGCCAAAGGTACTGCCACTTCTGAGCAGGGGCTTAGCTGGTTGTTCAACCAGACGCTGACCTACACTAAAACCCTGAATGAGGTGCATAATCTGGATGTGCTGGTGGGGATGGAAGCGACTCGTTTTCAGTATCAGTACAGTTCCGGCACGGGTAGTTCATATGCCAACGATGTGGTTGAAACACTGAACGCCAGTGCCAATGGTACTACATCGACCATTACCTCCAATCGCCGGGACAATGCCTCGACCTCCTACTTCGCCCGGATCAATTACAATTACAAAAGCAAGTACCTGCTGAATGTATCGGTTCGTCGGGATGGGTCGTCAATCTTTGGGCCAGAGAATCGCTGGGGTACGTTCCCGGCGGCTTCGTTGGGCTGGCGATTTAGCGAGGAGAATTTTATGAAAGGAGTTCCTAGTCTATCGGAAGCCAAGCTTCGGGTGAGTTATGGCCTCTCTGGCAACAATGCGTTCCAATCGGGTGGTAGTCCCGAGTATTACCCCTATGCCGCCACGTTGCGGTCGGACAATTACAGCTTTAATAATAACCTGGCCAATGGTTTAGCCCCCGGCACGTTGGGTAATGCCAATTTGGGTTGGGAGAAAAACCAGCAATTTGATGCCGGTATTGATCTGGGTCTGTTCAATAACCGCGTTTACCTGATTGTCGATTATTACAACCGGATTACCAAAGACCTGCTGCTATCGGTCAATGTGCCTTCACTAACTGGGTTTACATCGGCTGTGAAGAACATTGGTAAAATGGAGAACAAAGGCTGGGAGTTTTCGGTCACGACGCGCAACATGACCGGGGCATTTGTCTGGAATACCAGTGCCAACCTGTCGTTGAACCGCAACAAAGTGCTGGCGCTTGGACCCACGGGCGACCCCATTCGGAGCAACAGCGGTGTCGATCAGACGAACATTACCCAGATTGGCTCACCCATCGGTAGTTTCTATGGCTACAAGCAGATTGGTATTTTCAAGAACCAGGCCGACCTGGACAGCTACCCGCATGATGCCACCGCCAAACCGGGTGATGTGAAGTATGAAGACGTGAATGGCGATGGAAAAATCACTGCCGACGACCGGACCATCATCGGTAATAACCAGCCGAAGTTCATTTACGGAATGACCAACTCGTTTAGCTACAAAGGATTTGACCTGAGCATTGCCATCCAGGGTACGCAGGGTGGCCAGATTCTGAACCTGAGTCGTCGCTTCTTCGAGAATCTGGAAGGTAACGCCAACCAGATCACGACGGTACTGAACCGCTGGCGGTCGGAGAGCAATCCTGGTGATGGCGTAACACCCCGTGCCAATGCCCGAACTACCGGTAACAACAATGCTGTGTCGTCGCGCTGGGTAGAGGATGGCTCTTACCTGCGAATTCAGAACCTGAGCCTGGGGTATCAACTGCCGAAGGCGCTACTGAACAAAGCAAAAATTCAGCAGGCACGCGTCTATCTGTCGGCTCAGAATCTGCATACCTGGACTAAATACCTGAACTACAACCCGGAAGTCAGCAACTACGAAGGTCCGCTGACGGGTGGTGTCGATTACGGCTACTATCCGCTGGCGAAGACCTTTACGGTAGGTCTGAACTTAGGTTTTTAACAGAACGCGTTGACGGTAAATGTCTCATCGGTAAATCCTACTGACAAAAACAATGAAAGTATCTAAACTCTATATATCGCTGCTGTTCAGCCTGACGCTCAGCTCATGCAGCAAGGAATTTCTGGACTTAAAACCCATCTCGTCGGCTACATCGGATAACTTTTACAAGACTGCCGACGATTTCAAAAATGCGGTCAACGGAGCCTATGCTTCCTTACAGTCGGGTGGTATTTTCGGAAACAGCTACGTCTTTGGTGATGTGGCTTCCGACAATACGGTACCACCCGCTTCCGGTTCGGTAACGGACCAGGATGAGTTCGATCGGTTCTACATCCGAACCACCAATCCGTTTATCTCCGGTCGCTGGAACGATAGCTATTCCGCTATTGCCCGCTTTAATACCATTCTGGAGAAAATTGGCGGGGTGTCGATCGATGAGGCCTTGAAGAACCGCTATATAGCCGAAACCAAATTTCTGCGGGCACTGGTGTATTTCAATCTGGTGCGTACGTTTGGTGATGTACCCCTGGTGCTGAAGTCCATTGCTAATCCCGACGAAGGCTACGAGTACGGCCGTTCGCCCAAAGCCGATGTCTATGCACAGATTGAAAAAGACCTGACCGATGCCGAAGGTGTGCTGGCGGTTTCCTACCCAACAGCTGAAACTGGCCGGGCCACGAAAGGAGCCGCCAAGGCGTTACTGGGCAAAGTTTACCTGACCGAAAAGAAATACGCGCAGGCGGCTGCCAAGCTTAAAGAAGTGATTGACCTGGGCGTGTACGATATTCTGCCGAATTATGCCGATGTCTTTAAGGTAAGCAATAAGAACAACAAGGAATCCGTGTTCGATGTACAGTACAAATCGGGTGGCGCTGGCGAAGGCAATTCCTGGCCGAATTCGTTCGCACCCGAAAATTCAGGCAATGCCGTAATTGCGTTTGGGGGTGGTGGCAATAACCAGCCGACAGCCGATCTGATCAATTCGTATGAACCGGGCGATAAACGGAAAGATGCTTCCCTGGCTACCTCGTATGTGAATGCCAGCGGGCAAACTATCCCGTACAACTTTGTGAAGAAGTATTACGACACACCGGCCACCAACGGCGACAATGGCAATAATATTCCTGTCATTCGGTATGCCGATGTGTTGCTGATGTATGCCGAAAGTCTGAACGAAGTGGGCTATCAGGCCAATGGCGATGCCTTTACGTACCTGAACAAGATTCGCAACCGGGCGGGGCTGGCCAGCAAAACGGCTACCGATATTCCAAGCCAGCAGGCATTCCGGCTAGCGATGGAGCAGGAGCGCCGGGTCGAATTTGCTTTTGAAGGCCAGCGCTGGTATGACCTCGTTCGTACGGATCGGGCGATCACTGTCTTAAATGGCAAAAAAGATCAGATTCGACTCGTGAATGTGCTGACCGAAAACAACCTGGTCGATCCGATTCCACAAAGCCAGATAGATATTAACAAGTCGAAAATCCAGCAGAATCCGGGCTATTAAAGCCAAATTTGGTTAGAGTAATTGAATTTATTTTTTGTCATCTCGACGCAGGAGAGATCTCAAGTTTACCGCTGGTAAGGGTGCTTTAAGATCCCTCCTGCGTCGGGATGACAAAAGTGGCTTGGAAAGGGAGCAGCTATTGCCTGTTCCCTTTTTTATGTAGTTGATTCGTATAGGAATTTGATCTAGAAGCGCATCTATGAGAACTTTACTGATCACGAGTATTCTACTGTTCAGCATTTCCAGAACAAGCCTTGGGCAAACGGACCTATCGTCGTGTCAGGCCATTCGAAAGGGGGATACACTCATTCTGGGTAATTCGCTGATTCAACGAACCTACCTGTTTCAGAATGGAAATTTCAGTTCATTGACTCTTCAGGACAGGCGAACCGGGAAGAAATGGGTGTTGGCGAATAAAAACGCCGATTTTGCCTTACCTGCCAAACTGGGCGAGCCATCCAATGGAAGTTTTACGGTTCAGTCTATTGCCGGAACTAGCCGGACGCCTGCGCATTTGGAAGCTGAAGTGATCGCTTCTTTGGGGGATTTATGGGTAAAGCGAGTCTTTCGTATTTATCCAAACTGTCCAGCCATTGCCTGCGATTATTACCTGAAAGGACGCGCTCCTGATTGGCAGCAACAGTCTCAACAGGCTTATGATGTACGTAACCTTGAATCCCTGGCAGCCCAGAAAGAAGGCGAAGCCAATGCCGTCGTATTGGATCGACTTGCCCTGCCCGGACTTCACTGGCGCGGTAAATCGGTTGAGTTTTTCGACGCTACCGATCAGAACAACACACTCGTGCAGGAATATACCCGACTGGCGTATCGTCAGGAAGTTCGCTTACGAGGCAACCTGTTGTTTCTGGATGAAGTAGGAACCGATACGGGGCTTTTCTGGCTCAAAGAAGCGCCCGTTTCAGGCGTTCAACTCGCCTACCCCGGTTTCGATTTTTCGCTGAAGTTCAATGAAATGCGGGCCGCAGGTATCGGTTTAGGACCAACTGACCTACGCGATGATGAATGGGTTCGTGGGTATAGTCTGGTGTTGGGCGTTTGGTCGGGTGGCGAAACGGGACAGCTAACGGCGCTTCGGTCGTATCAGCAGAATTTACGTATACGACAGCCCAATCGGGATGAGATGATTCTGCTCAACACATGGGGCGACCGAGGGCAGGATAAGAACATCAACGAAGCATTTGTGCTGCGCGAACTGGAACTAGGAGAAAAGTTGGGCATTACTCATTTCCAGCTCGACGATGGTTGGCAACAGGGCAAAAGTGCCAACTCGGCATTTCAGGGTGGAAGCTTCAAAGACATCTGGCGCAAACCGGATTACTGGCTACCCGATCCGAAGAAATTTCCGACCGGCTTCAACCGAATTATGGAAGCGGGTAAAAAACGTGGTATTACAATCTCGACCTGGTTCAATCCAAGTGTCGACAGTAGCTTCAAATACTGGGACCGGGATGCGCAGGTGATGATTGACCAATACCGGCGATATGGCATTCGGATGTGGAAAATCGATGGGGTACGCATTGCCGATAAACAAGCCGAAATCAACTTCCGAAAAATGCTCGATACGGTTATGGCCAGTACGAAAGGCGAAGCCGTATTTAACCTGGACGTAACGGCTGGCCGACGGTTTGGCTACCATTATTTTTATGAATACGGTAACCTCTTTCTGGAAAACCGCTATACCGACTGGGGCAATTATTACCCCCATTTCACCTTACGCAATTTGTGGATGCTGGCCCGCTACGTGCCGCCCCAGCGCCTGCAGATCGAGTTTTTGAACAAATGGCGTAATCAGGACCGCTACCCCAAAGGCGATTCGTTTAGCCCGACAAACTACCCATTCGACTATCTGTTTGCCATTACCATGCCTGCCCAGCCACTAGCCTGGATGGAAGCCCGCAATTTGCCACCAGAAGCATTTGCCATTACCAGCCTGATTAGTACGTATAAAAAACACTGGTGGGCGTGGCACAGCGGTCAGATATTCCCAATCGGAGATGAGCCATCCGGTACTAGCTGGACAGGCTTTCAATCCATTTCAGGAAAAGAGTCGGCCGGTTATGTATTGGTATTCCGGGAGCAGAACAAAGCAGATACAGCCACTATGAAGCTGATGGGCCTAGCGTCGGGTACTTATCAGTTTACACAATTGATGGGTCAGGGGAAAAGCTTTCAGCTAGGAGTAGGTGCAGATGGGAATGTGGTATTTAAGTTACCGCAACAAATGACGTATGGCTTCTATCGATATGAGCGGGTTAACTGACTTACCGTATTACCTTTGTCCTGACTAATACGTAGCTCAGTACCAATATGCTATCCTTCCGCCTGAATGTTTTCTACACTGTTGCCAAGCGACTAAGTTTTACCAAAGCAGCCGCTGAGTTATATGTGACGCAGCCTGCCGTTACCAAGCACATTCAGGAACTGGAACATCACTTTGGAACAGCCCTGTTCGACCGTCGGGGGAATCAGATCAGCCTGACAGCTGCCGGAAATATTCTCCTTCGCCATGCCGAAACCATTATGGCAACTTACCGCCAGTTGGAATTCGATATGAATGCCCTCAAAGGAGAGTCGCGGGGAGCCCTTCGGGTAGGGGCCAGTACAACGGTCGCACAGTATGTGATTCCGCCTGTGCTGGCACGTTTTCATGAGCAATCGGCCGATGTGGCCATTTCGCTGCTGAGCGGGAATACCGAACAGATTGAGCAGCAATTGCTTAACGACGAAATTGACCTGGGACTGGTAGAAGGTCGAACACATCATAGCGACATTCGCTACACGCCATTTGTCAAAGATGAGCTTGTCCTTATTTGCCGCGCCGATCATCCCCTCGCCGACCGTGATGAGATTACCCTTGCCGAATTGCGAGCCATTCCCATCGTTCTCCGCGAACGTGGATCAGGATCACTCGAAGTGATTGAACATGCGTTGAGGGGTGTTAATATTCGCCTGTCTGACCTGACGGTTGAAATGCATTTAGGCAGTACGGAAAGCATTAAGTCGTATCTCAGCAATTCGCGCTGTATGGCGTTTATTTCCGTTTTTGCGGTGCAACACGAATTGCAGGCTGGAACGCTGAAAGTACTTGATGTGCAGAGCCTGACCATTGAACGGGATCTGTATTCTATTCAGTTGCAGGGTGTTAGCGAAGGACTCGCCGATACCTTCATGCGCTTCGCCCGCCAGCATTATAAGCGTGGGTAACTTGCATAGGGCAAAGGGGTAAGGGCATGGGGCTACTCCTATGCCCTTACCCCTTTGCCCTACTCCACCTTGTACAGCCAGATCCGCCAATAGCTTTCGGGCTCGTCGAAGACTTTTTCCAGATGCAGTCGGTTATCGGCGGCATTGCCTATAGGCACGGCAGAAATCACGTACTGTCCATTCAGTGCGGTAAGGGCGTTGGTGTCGATCTGTAGATTGCTGACGGATTGAGTCTGCGTTTTTCCGAACAGATAATTCATGCCCAGCTCGGCCGTGTACAGATATACCCGGCAGGCATACGCGTCGTAATAAGCTCGCATTTGTTGAGTGCCTTTAGCGAGTTCGGTTGCAATGATTTTCCGGAATGCGTGCTTGTAGGGGAGAGGGTAATTGTTCTGATAACTATCGAGTGTGTAAAAGCCATTAAACTGGGCAACAGACGGGTGCATACCCAGACAGATGACGCGGTAACTGGCCTGGGGCTTTCCAATATAGTCCCGAATCTGAGCAAATTGCTTTTCGGCAAAAAACGCCCGAAACGATGGGTACTGCGCTTCGGTAATCAGCCCAACCATCTTGCCGACATTGATGCGCCATTCTTTATTCGCAAAAATCATTAGCACGAGCTGCAAAGCCAGAAACAGCGAAACGATATTCAATGACGGATTCCCTGCTCCTCGCTCCCTGCTCCTCGCTCCCTGCCCCTTGCTCCCTGCTCCCTGCTCCCGAAGCGCCATCGCCAGGAGGATAAACCAGAGTGTAGGAAGTAAAAAATAAAACCGGTCGAACTGAAAAACGCGGAACTTCATGCCCAGCGAAGTATCGCCCAGCCAGACAACGAGGTAATGATAAAAGCCGTGAATAAGGCAAATCACACCAGCCAGTACGGGAAGCCCAACTAGCCACCGCAACGATCGGTAGTCGTTCTGTCGATAGGCTTTCCAGCCACTCAATCCGGCTAGTACCAGAATGCCTAATGTTAGAAAAGCCCCTGTATTGAACATAGGCCAGACAAACAAATCGGCGCTTCGGCGTAGGCTATCGAATAAACGCATGGAACGGAGCTGGCTATAATCGAACTCGACGCGCTGAGAAATATAGGTTTGATGGACGAAGCCGTATATCAACTCCCATTCACTAGCCAAATACAGCGCCGACAACACGAGCAACCCAATCAGGTACGGCCAGTTAAGTTGCTGTCGATTGACCATACGTATTACTCCTAGTATACCTAAAGCAATACAAACGAAAAGACCCGACCAGACGAAGAACGAATAGAATGGAAACAGGCCGATGATAACCCAGTCGGTCCAGCGGCCTCGATTTGTCAATAGGTTGAGAAACGCAAACAGCAGTAGCGGCTGACCGGTAACCGATGCGCCATGCACTATATAACAGGGTACTAACGCAAACAAAAAGGCAACGGCTACTCGAGTGAATGCCCAGGCTGGCTCAGGCAAAATGTATCGCTTTAGTAGTAGATACATCCCCCAGAAACCAATGCCGTGCACAGCCGCAAAATTGACAACCTGAGCCGCATAAGGAGGAAGCAGCCAGAACGACAGCACTTCGAAATTTACCCCAGTCCGAAAGGCCGAGCGCGGTATTCCCCGAAATGGCCCACCGCTCATCATGTTCGGAATCATGGTGTTCAGGTCGAAATCGAAGGCTGTACGAGTGAATTTGAGCAGATACAGATAAAAAAAATCGCTGTCCAGATTGTCATGAATCGTCAGGTGAGCGCCTTCGCCGAGCCAGATGTACGGCAGAACATAAAGACCCAACAGGCCGATGGCAATGAACAGATACTTTTTTTCGGAAGTAGAATGACTGGTTTTAGAAAGCGAAGGCATAAGCAACCAAACCTGACAGGTTTTAGAAACCTGCTGAATTTTACGAAAGCGAAAATACTGAAATTTGCTGAGATGGGCTGTTTACCAATGGGCATTGGGCTTTTTTGTACTTTTACGACAAATTCAATCATCATGCAAACGTCTGCTGTTATTACCTTGTGGGTTGGCTTAACGCTGGCTTCTTTTTCGGCCCACGCACAAACTCGGCCTGCCAAATCAACGACTAGGCTACCTGAGTTTTCAATTCCACGCGCTGAAGTTGAAGCCCATATCCGATTTATTGCCTCTGATGAGTTGCAGGGACGCCGAACCGGTGAACCTGGTAACTGGACTGCCGCCCGGTACATTGCCGAGCAATTCAGACTTTTGGGCCTTAAACCCGCCGTGACAACCGATAATCGCCAGGACTATTTTCAGCGAATTGATTTCGAAAAAGTGAAAGCGGCAACGGCGGCCACACTGGTGATGGGTAAAGACACACTGAAGCTAGGCAAAGAACTAGCGGTTATGGCTGGTTCAGCGACGAACATCACGGGGGAGGTTGTCTACGTAGGCTATGGCCTGACCGATGGTGAAGATGGCTATAAAGGGCGTGATGTGAAAGGACGGATTGTGGTTGCACAGGGCGGATCGCCAGAAGCAAAAGGACCAGGGGCCATCTTTGGCGCGTCGACTGCCAAACGGAAGCTGGCCAGTGAGAAAGGGGCTGCGGCTCTGATCGAACTCTATAGCGAATCGATTCCGTGGAATTTTGTGAATCAATATTTTAGTCGTGAACAGGTCGCGCTGCCGTCGGGAGGGGGAGCGCCAATTGCCCATCTATGGATCAACAATGCGAACAATCAATATAAGCAACTGAAAGAACCTGGTCAGACCGTAACGCTGAGTACGACAGGACGACCGAAAACAATGGCGCCCTCCGCTAATGTCGCCGGAATTATTGAGGGTTCTGATCCAAAGCTGAAAGATGAATATGTAGTGCTATCGGCCCACTTCGATCACGTTGGGGTTGGAAAGCAGGGGGGCGCTCCGTATCAGCCTTCGGATAGCATCTTCAACGGAGCACGCGATAATGCGATTGGCACGGTAGCGATTCTGGAAGCGGCTAAAGTACTCTCGCAACAACGGCCAAAACGGTCGGTGCTGGTACTGGCGTTAACAGGTGAAGAAGTAGGATTGCTCGGAAGCCGCTATTATTCTGAGCATCCGCTAGTGCCGCTAAAGCAAACCATTTTCGATTTCAATACCGACGGCGCTGGCTACAGCGATACAACGATTGTGTCGGTGATTGGCCTGGAGCGAACGGGCGCTAAAGCCGAGATCGAAGCAGGCGCCAAAGCATTTGGTTTGTCCGTATTGGCTGAACCTGCCCCTGAACAGGGATTATTCGATCGATCGGACAATGTAAATTTTGCTACTAAAGGCGTCCCCGCCCCCGACTTTGCACCTGGTTTTAAATCTTTTGATGCCGAGATTGCTAAATATTATCACCAGGCGGCTGACAATCCAGAAACACTGAATTTTAGTTATGTACTTCGTTTTTGCCAGGCGTATGCGCATGCCGCTCGATTGATTGCCGATCGGGCTACGCGCCCACAATGGTCGGCTGGCGATAAATATGAGGCTGCTGGAAAAGCATTGTACGGGCAACAGTAGAGTTTTGTTGCCCACGCTTTTATCAATGTTGTGGACCGTATAACCCCGATTGAGACCGTTTGGCGGAATAGAAAACTAAATGCCTGGCTGCTACGTTTATAAACTATTAACGACACCCTGATATGTTACTTAAATATCTCTTCATTATCACGCTGATCATTCTGTTTGTTCCTCCAGTACGCCGGTTCGTGTTTTACCTATTGGTTGGTCGCCAATTGGTTAAGGAGCAGAAAAGGCAGGGCGATGTTCGTGGAGCCCGTCGGGAAGGCGATATCCGCGTCGATAATCGACCGACTGAAAACGACTCGCGCTTTAAAGGCGGGGATTACGTTGATTATGAAGAGGTTAAATAAATGAATAGCCTGCAATAAAACTAAAAGGTCTGCTAAGTATCTGCTTGGCAGACCTTTTTATTGTAGCATGCTTAAGGTAGTTTTGCTGAACACAGCTTCTAAAGTTACAATGGCGATCTGTGCAAGTCGTCGTCTTCGGGTCAAAGTTATATCTCACATACTCAGTCAATGTAAATAACTGATACACAGATAGGTGAGGTGAGTATTTGAGACAGCCGGTCCAGTCTGATGGCGAAGAGAAGAGGATTATTGACTCGCTGAACGGACATTTCCTGAACCAGAATTTAGTATGAAGTTTCGTACTTTGGCTAACATATATGTAGTGGCTGTTGCAAAAGTAGATCAGTATATAATAAAACTGATCAGGTACTGGTAGAGCGATTACCATTCCACTTTGTTCAACGGGCGTAAAGCGCAGATACTTCTTCAGATTGTAGGCTATAGCTGCCATATACATCACTTTAGCTGCTGCTTCTCGACTCTTGGTATTGATTTGGCGTAGCCCAAAGTAATTGATCAGACTACCTAACACTGGTTCGACCGTCGCTGAACGGATACGCATCATACGCTTGCCGAACCGACTTGATAACCGATTCGTCATGCGCTCATAATACGCTTTATAATAGGTGTGGTGTAATCGCTTTTCGTCGGCCTTCTTTGGCTTGCATTGTTCACTAATGGAGCATGCCTTACAATCGGATGCCTTGGCTAGATAACGCTTCTTGGGATTGCCTTGCTTATCAACAACCAATCTATCAAAGGCTAATCGTTTCCCCTGACTACAGGTATAACTGTCACTCTTGGCATCGTAACGAAAGCCTAATCGCTCGTCTTTGTACTTGCCATGAGGGGGAATGAACCCGGTCAGCCCCCTAGTTTCTAGTAATTCATAGTTTTCACCCGAACTGTAGCCCGCGTCGGCTACTACGTTACTCATAGCTACGCCAAAACGCGTCAAGCGTTCCTGCGTCACGTCAACAATAGGCAGTAGATTACGGCTATCGCGTCGATCAGCGGAACCCGCCTGAATATGGGTAATCACATGCTGAGTTGCGTCAACACTCACGCTTGCCATATAGGCTAATTGACGGGCTTTACCCGTTTTGAAGGCAATTCGGGCATCAGGGTCAGTCGGACTGTAATGAGTCAGATTGCTAAGAAGTTGACCGGATTTGTTGGGGGCCGCTTTAAGGATATTGCCATGAACGCGGTGAATGTGTTGTAGGCGATCTACCGAAGTGCTTAGTCGAGGGGGACTAGATTTGCCTAATGTAGAGGTGGGCTCAGCCAGCCAGATAGTAGGCTTAGGCTTCAGTTGACTCATGGATGCGTTAGCTTTAATGTAGGCTGAGTCAATAACTTGGGTGTGTCCGCTGACTAGTCCCTTGTGGATGCACAAGCCCACAACGTGACTAAAGCAGGTTTCAAAGACCGAAACTGGGATGCGTTGGCGCGTTCGGGATAAGGTGCTATGCCAAGGTAATGATTGTTCTAGTGCATAGCCCAAAAATGCGCGGATGCCTATATGCAAATTAGCCAATTCCAGTAGCTTACGGTCAGAGGTGATATTTTCTAAGTGTCCTACCAGCAGCAGTTTGACAAACACCACTGGGTCAATGGATGGTCGGCCCGTAGACGAGTAAAAGGGCTCAAAAAGTGGCCTAATGAAGCTGAAGTCAACTTCTTTTAGCAGTTGCTGGTAGAAATGGCGAGCCGGTACCAGTTTGATCAGCGATGTGCTCGATGAATGATAGCCTAACATAGGCTAACAACTACTTAGACCTTCAGTGTGTTGTTGATTGCTATAGAGGTAGCTTTACACTAGTTTAGCCGCTCATATATTGTCATTTTATAACTATATGCGGAGTTTAATTTGTAGGGCAATCATTCTAATTTTTACCCTGATTGTTTTATTCAACTGCCAAACTCAAGATGACCTACACCGGGAACAAAACTTAGAAAAGGCGTCTCAATTACACATGGGGATGGATTCGTTAGAGGTCCGAAAAATTTTTGGTACTCCTGACACACGTTATGTAGAAGCCAGGACAGGAATCGTTTACTATAACTACAATTTGCCAGTGGCTTATGAATCTAAATCACCTGTTATTCAACTACAAATTGGTACCGGTGACGGTAAAGTGATGTCCATTTATCCAGATTGGATCGTCAAATACAAGCCATGATTATCCCCCGCGTAAAAGAATAGTTTTGCAACAGCCACCTCTTATATGTTAGCCAAAGTACGAAAACTTAGGCCAATTACTTATGATTGGCGTTTCTTCAAACCCTCCTTCGGGCTACGACACTTACGCTATTGTATAAAAATGGAGAAGGAGAAGTTTTTATAAATTATTGGATAACTATCTTATTGACAATGAGTGGCAGAAGATGACAAAATAGATTAATTACGCCCCGCGTTATTTGGCTGTAGTTTCCTCTTCTTTCTTATACTTTACGGCCAGGCCTGTCATAATGTAGCCGTTGTCGGTCATGGATGTATAGTAGGTGTATTTCACGGCCACCAGTGCATCGGCACCAATCTTTTTGGCCTGCATGGTCAGGCGGGCCAAAAACAGTTCTTTTTGCTGCATATCGTTCCCCCGGCTCAGCATCCGTTTATTCTTTTCGTCTAACTGGCGGGTCGTTAACTGCACTTCGCCTTTTACCTCTAAATCCTGTAATGGATCAAATGGCCGTGCTGGTCGTTGGTTATCGTAGAACACGTCAACAGGATAATGCGTCTTGTTCTGAAGGTAAAGAACAGGCCGGAAACAACTGGTCAGGAGTGCCGACATAAACAGCGCCCCTACTGCCCAACTCGCTTTATTTTTTGTAAAATCATTCATCATTCATCAACACGTCTTCTACTACTCTTGGATAATGCAGGTGTTCCAGCACCTGAACCTTTTGGGCTACGTCGTCGGGTGTGTCGGTTGGCGAAACCGGGCAACTGGCCTGAAAAATAACCTGCCCCTCGTCGTAATGTTCGTTTACGTAATGAATCGTAATTCCCGATTCCGTTTCATGAGCTGCCACAACCGCTTCGTGAACAAAATGGCCGTACATGCCTTTACCACCAAATTTAGGTAATAAAGCCGGGTGAATGTTAATAATTTTATTTGGAAATGCCTGGACCAATTTGCTGGGCATCAGCCACATAAAACCAGCTAGTACGATTAAATCAACATTCTGATTCAGCAATAATTGCGTGATTCGATCGGTGTCGTAAAACGTTTGTCGGTCAAAGAGCAGAACCGGAATGTGTAGTCGTCTTCCGAATCCACGGCGGGCCCGGTCGATAACGCCCGCTTTGGGGTTGTTCGATACAATCAATGAAATTTCAACGCTGGCATTATCGGCAAAATACGCAGCAATATTTTCGGCATTAGAGCCGGAACCAGAAGCAAACAGGGCGATTCGTTTCAAATTAGAAATGAATAATGGATAATGAAAAATGGATAACCGTGGAGTAAAATTATTCATTGTTCATTTTACATTCTACATTATTCTCACCGCCTGCCTATTTTTGTGGGTATTAGCTTCTGTTTCTATGCTGGCAACCAACCAACTTACCTTTGCGTATAACCCTACAAAGCAGTTTACATTTCCCGATGTGTACTGTGCCAACCGGGAAGCACTGCTGATTCTGGGGCGATCAGGAACGGGCAAAACGACCTTCCTGCACTTGTTGGCGCTATTGCTGAAACCTAACAGTGGCTCGGTTACCATCGACGATACAGACCTGACGAAATTGAGCGTGGCCGAAACAGCCGCTTTTCGGGCCAAACACGTCGGTATTGTCTTTCAGAAGCCCCACTTTGTTAGTTCGTTGTCAGTGCTAGATAACCTGCTCATGGCTAATTATCTAGCTGATAAGCCGCAGGATAAGGCACGGGCGAAGGAACTGGCCGGGCAATTGGGTTTTGGCGATCACCTGGACAAAAAAACGCATCAACTCAGTCAGGGTGAACAGCAAAGGGTGAGTATAGCCCGTGCCGTTATGAATCAGCCGGGCGTGATTCTGGCCGATGAGCCAACGTCTAGCCTCGATGACGAAAATACAGAGCGAGTGGTACAACTCCTGCGCGAGCAGTCGGAACAGATTGGGGCCAGCCTGATTGTGGTTACTCACGACCAGCGGTTGAAAGATGTGTTTCAGAATCGGGTAGCTTTGTAATGATTTTCAGACCCTGACCACCAACCTATGCGCATCTACCTCGTTTTCTTCTTATTGATCTCAACCACACTGCTGGCGCAAAACCGGAAGAAAAAAGATTATCTGGTAACGCTGACGACCACCTACGGCCCTATGCGGTTGGTATTGTACGAACAGACGCCCAAGCACAAAGACAACTTCATCAAGCTCGTCGATCAAAAGTTTTACGACAGCCTGCTGTTCCATCGCATTATTCCCCTGTTTATGATCCAGGGAGGTGATCCGAATTCCCGTAAGGCAAAATCCGGCGACCCGCTCGGCAGTGGTAGTATTGGCGAACGCATACCGGCCGAGTTTGTGCCAACGCTCTTTCATAAAAAAGGGGCATTAGCAGCTGCTCGCGATAACAACCCGGAAAAAGCATCAAGCGCCTGCCAGTTTTATATTGTACAGGGCCGAATTTGGGATGAGGCTGCGTTGCAAAAGCAGGTCGAACGGATTCAAAACATGAAAGGCCATGTGCCGACCGATGAACAGAAACAGGTGTATAAGACCCTTGGGGGCGCTCCACATCTGGATGGCAACTACACCGTTTTTGGTGAGGTTATTGATGGCCTGGCCATTGTCGATAGCGTTGCCAAACAACCTCGCGACGAAATGGACCGACCTGTTAAAGACGTTCGCATGACGATGAAGGGCGAGTGGATCAAGAAAAAGAAAATCACGAAACAATATCATTATCAGTATTAGGAGTGAGGAGCGAGTAGTAGGAGTTGCTGACGCATATTGGTTTATCTCTTATTACTCGCTCCTCACTCCTAATACTGAGTTACTCTTATGAAACGTATTCTTATCACTGGGGCCAATGGCCTGTTGGGGCAGAAATTGGTTGACTTGTTGACGAAGCAACCTGATGTTGAATTGATTGCAACGGCTCGTGGCGATAACCGACTGCCATATTCGGATGGCTATACGTACCGATCAATGGATATTACTGATCGGCAGGAAGTGCTGGATACCATTGGCGAGGTAAACCCTGATGTAGTTATCCACGGAGCCGCTATGACCGATGTGGATAAGTGCGAAACCCAGAAGGATGCCTGCTGGGCGCAGAATGTCCATGCTGTTGAGTACATCGTAGAAGCCTGCCGGGCTACCAACGCCTTTCTGGTCCACGTATCTACAGACTTCATTTTCGATGGTACGGCTGGCCCCTACGACGAAACCGCCGAGGCTAACCCAATCAGTTTCTATGGCTGGAGCAAGCAGGCCGGTGAATCGGTGGTCAAACATTCCGATATACGCTGGGCTATTGCCCGTACTGTGCTCGTATACGGTATCGCCCACGATATGAGCCGGAGTAACATCATTTTGTGGGTTAAAAAATCATTGGAGGACGGAAAAAATATTAAAGTCGTAACGGATCAATGGCGGAGCCCAACGCTGGCCGAAGATCTGGCCATGGGATGCTACCTGATTGCTGATAAAGAAGCCGAAGGTATATTCAATATATCGGGTAAAGAGGTACTGACACCGTATGAGATGGCTATCAGAACCGCTGACTATTTTGGCCTGGATAAATCACTGATCGCTCAGGCCGATGCATCGACCTTTACGCAGGTAGCGCGTCGACCACCGCGCACAGGCTTTATCCTGGACAAATCCCGGACGGTATTAGGTTACGACCCGCATAGTTTTGAAGAAGGCATTGCTGTACTGGCTAGTCAGCTTAAGTCATAAGAAGGATGAGTCAGGTGAAAATTTACGGTGTGCGTGAGCATCTATTACCGATTCGGAAAGAACTTTCTGATGCCATTCATTCGTGTGTGGTTGAAGCACTGCACTTCCCGGAAAACAAACGGGCACACCGTTTTTTCTACCTCGACAATGAGGATTTCTTTCGGCCTGCCACGGCGTCGGAACGGTACATCATTCTGGAGTTTATGATGATGGAAGGCCGGACCGTAGATACGAAGAAAAAGCTGATTCATTTACTTTACGAGCGAGTTTGTTCACAGCTTCGTTTACCCGTTACGGATCTGGAAATCTGCATTCTGGAAAGTCCGGCGCACAATTGGGGATTTCGGGGGATGACGGGCGATGAGATTACGCTGAACTATACCGTCAACGTCTGAGCTATGGCTGTTACGGTAAACCTTAAAGCGAAGCCAGGAAGTAAGCTCGATCAACTATTCTACGATGCTGCCGGGATGCTTAACGTCAAGATCAAAGCTCCGGCGCAGGATGGTAAGGCCAATGCGTATCTGGTTGAGTTTCTAGCCAAACAAATAGGCATTGCCAAGTCGAGTGTGACGATTGTGGCCGGTTTTACCAACCCACACAAACGGATTGAACTAGCGATTGACAAAGAGACGTACGAACATTTCCTGACTAAAATAAAGCAGGGATAGGAAAGATTGGGATAGGTCAAGTTAGTGCTTATACATACAAAGACAACTCACGAAGGGTTGTCTTTTTTTATTACTGAGTATTTATTGCTTTGGTAATTAACCGTATCTTTAGCAAGTCAACTGCCCAATCATCATTATAAAATTTGGTAATATCAATGAGAAACTGTACAAATCTTTTAATGTTGCTCTTTTTGATGCCTACGTTACTTATAGCACAGGCAAAGAAGGGAGCCAAATCCGTCGACAAACTTGACAAATTGAAACAGGAGGCCGTAGCGGCTGTAGAAGCCAATTCGGTGCTCGCACAACAAATCAACGATAAACTCTTCAGCTTTGCGGAACTGGGTTTCCAGGAAGAAGAGTCGTTTAAATACCTGACGGGGCTACTCGAAAAGGAAGGCTTCACCGTAAAAACCGGAATATCGGGTATTCCAACGGCCTGGGTGGCTACCTGGGGATCAGGTAAACCGCTCATCGCGATTGGTTCGGATATCGACTGTATTCCAAAGGCGAGTCAGAAACCGGGGGTGGCGTATAAAGATCCGATTGTGGAAGGGGCTCCCGGACACGGTGAAGGCCACAATTCAGGGCAGGCGCTGAACATCGTAGCTGTGCTGGCTGTAAAGAAGCTAATGGAGCGCGAGAAAATTCCGGGCACGCTGATGCTCTGGCCGGGTGTAGCCGAAGAGCTTGTTGGTACTAAGGCGTTCTACGTTCGCGATGGCTATTTCAAAGATGTTGACGCTTGTATTTTCACCCACGTTGGCAATAATCTCGGCGTATCCTGGGGGGACAACGGCAACAACGGGCTGGTTTCTGTGAAGTTCTCATTCGAAGGGCAGGCCGCTCACGCTGCTGGAGCACCTTGGCGTGGACGAAGCGCACTGGATGCGGTTGAACTGATGAACGTAGGCTGGAACTATCGTCGTGAACACCTTGAACTTACCCAACGCTCGCACTATGTGATTTCTGACGGGGGCGATCAGCCTAACGTAGTGCCTTCAAAAGCCGCAGTCTGGTACTACTTCCGCGAACGGACCTATCCGAAGATTAAAAAGCTGTTCGAAACGGGCGTAAAAATTGCCGAGGGAGCCGCTTTGATGACTGATACGAAATTCACCTACGAAATTTTAGGATCGGCATGGCCCGTGCATACCAACAAAGCCATGGCCATTGCGGCTTATGACAATATCAAAAAAGTGGGTTTGCCGACCTGGACGGAGGAAGATCAGCTTCTGGCGCGTGCGTCTCAGTTAGAGCTTCAGGCTCCTAAAATGAGTGGACTGGCTACCAAACTTGATTCGATGAGTTTGCCCACGTCTTCGGCACCGGTGGTGATGATGGGCGGTCAGGCTATGACCTCAATGGGGGGTGGTTCCGACGATATTGCTGATATTTCGTGGTCGCTACCGACGATTGTCCTACGCTACCCCAGCAACATTCCAGGATTACCGGGCCACCACTGGGCCAATGCCATTTCGATGGCGACGCCTATTGCACACAAAGGGGTTGTGTACGGGGCTAAAGCCGAAGCGATGACCTTGCTGGACCTGTTAATGAAACCCGAGCTGATTAAAGATGCCTGGGCCTATTACCGCGATGAGCAAACCAAAGACATCAAATACGAACCGCTGATTTCGTCGAAAGAAAAACCGGCCATCTATCTGAATAAGAAGATTATGGATGAGTTTAAGCCGAAGCTGGAGACGTTTTATTACGACCCTGCGAAATATAAATCTTATCTGGACCAACTCGGCATCAAATACCCAACCGTTCGCGACGATCAGCGTGAAGCGGTGAAGAAGCAATTGGAGAAAGATAAAGCTGAAAAGTCGACTCCAGCCGCTAAAGTTTCATCTTCTCGTTCAGAATAAAGAGCTTATGCAACCATTTTTTGTCACTCCGACCAGGACGCGTAGTCGAAGGAGGAGTGACAAAAAATGGTTGCGAAATTTATATTACTGAAGTGTAAGCTAGTGCTTCTCCAAAATAGAGGTTAGAATAAAATGGTTAGTTTTGTGGCATGGGCCAAATAGCTACTCCATTCGTCTTGTCCGAAGCGGACTTAATTACACTTAACAATCTCGTTAATAAAGGCAAAGAATCGGTGCGCAAACTGAACCGGGTCAGAGCCTTGCAGTTTTCCCATAAAGGGCAACCGCCAGAGCAGATCAGCAGTTTACTTGGTATCAGCGTTGCTACCGTTTATAATCTGCGAAAGCGTTACCGCGAAGCGGGATTACAGCGAGCAATCAATGAAAAAGCCCGGCCCGGCCAGCCCCGCAAGGTAACCCAACAAGTGGAAGCTCAGATTACTCAATTAGCCTGTAGTGAAGCTCCGGATGGTCGTACTCGCTGGACAGCCGCCCTGATTAACGACCGGTTAGTCAAACTAGACATCCACATTGATGATGAATCGGTGCGGTTGACTCTAAAAAAAGTAAACTCAAGCCGTGGCTTAAAAAGCAGTGCCGGGCCGCCGGGCGGTGCATCGGACAGGTAGATGGCGAATATCTGGCCAAAATGGAGAATGTTTTGGCCATTTACAACCAAACACGCCCACCCAACCGAGCCCGAATCTGTTTTGATGAACGGCCTTGTCAGCTGCTTGATGATGTAGTGGCTCCCTTGCTGATCAAGCCCGGCAAAGCGGCTAAAGAAGACAACGAATACATCCGGCAAGGCACGGGCGTGGTGTTGCTGGCTTACGATCTGGACAAAGGTATTCGTTACACCCAGACCCGTCAGCAGCGCACCAAAGCGGATTATGCCCAATTTATGCACCAAATTATTACCACTTACTATGGGGATGTGGAGCAGATTGATTTGGTACAGGACAATTTAAACACGCATAAGTATGGTTCTTTTTATGAGCATTTGCCTTTGGGCCAGGCTCGCACTTTAACTCGTAAACTGGTCTTTCATTATACCCCCAAGCACGGTTCATGGCTAAATATAGCAGAGATCGAGTTTTCGGCTTTAGCCCGGCAATGTCTGAATCGGCGCATTGGTAGTCTGGAAGAACTGAGTCGTCAAGTTGAGTTATGGACTGGTGAGCGTAACAAGCAGGCAGTCAAGGTGCACTGGAGTTTTACTGTAGTTGCCGCAGAAGACAAACTCAAACGGTGGTATTACCAAGTAAATCCGTCAAACATCTCACCTGCCTCTAACCATTAAATTGGAAGAGTACTAGTTGAAGAGATAAGTAATGAGCTTTTCGGGAAGTTCTTTTTTATCCCTTCCCTTTCTGCTTTTCCAGATAGGCGATCATTTTGGCGAGGGCTCTTGATCGATGGCTCATGCCGTTCTTCTCTTCGATACTCATTTCGGCAAACGTACGATCATGTCCATCAGGCAGAAAAACCGGATCATACCCAAATCCCCCATCGCCACGTGGCTCGGTCAGGATATGGCCTTCGATGATGCCTTCAAACTGATACTCTACACCTTGTAAGATTAAGGTGAATACGGTGATAAATCGGGCTTTCCGGTTGCGGTTTCCCGCCAGGTTCGAAAGCAGCTTTTCTATGTTCTTCCCGGCATCGCGGCTGCCCGAATAATAGGCTGAATCGACACCCGGTTCGCCATTGAGCGCTTCGACTTCTAAGCCAGAATCATCGGCAAAACAGGATACGCCATAGTGAGTCCAGACGTACTCAGCTTTCTGGCGTGAGTTTCCGGCTATTGTGCCCGTTGTTTCGGGTAGTTCGTCCGTACAGCCCGTGTCGCGTAGTGTTTTTAGGGTAAACGAGTTGCCGAGTTGACCAGCTACTTCGTCGAGTTTATGTTGATTGTTGGTAGCAAAGCATAGTTCCATTAGCAACAAAAAAAGCCGTTTACAGCTACAACTGCAAACGGCTTTCAGAACGAGTGAGAATATCTTACCGACTGGGCTGTGGCATGCCAGGTTGCATCTGAGCTGGCTGACCTTTCTGAATATCCAGTAGTTCAATGTCGAACAGGAGCACTGAGTTGGCCGGAATCTTTGGGTTAGCGCGTGAGCCGTATGCCAGTGTCGAGGGAATAACCAGGGTAGCTTTCTCGCCTTTGTGCATTTTCATAACACCTTCTTCCCAACCCGGAATGACCTGTCCTACGCCAATTGGGAATTGAATAGGCTCACCGCTGGCTTGTGGATTAAGGCTTTTCTCGGAGCTATCGAATACCGTTCCATTCAGTAATTTACCGGTGTAGCGCACTTTAACGATTTCGCCTGCGTTGGGGGTCGGGCCGTTTGAGGGCTGTGTTACGATATAATAAACTCCCGACTGGGTTTTCTGACCTTTTCCGGCTAACCCATTTTTGGCAACATAGCTATCGATAACTTTAGCATCAATACCTTTTTGCTTATCAAAATCAGCCGCCTGTTGTTTTTTGTATTCTTCTTCGGTCTGAACATTCACAACTTTTACGGCAATGCCAATATCCGTACCTTTCTGAACACCTGGCGGCAGTGGTTGCATAGCTCGTGTAAACAGCGAGTCGGCGCTTACGTAGAACGTAGCGCTATCGCCCTTGCCCAACATCGCCAGACCTTCTTCGTAAGATCCTTTGAAAGGCGGGACTTGAAGCAACATCTGAAAAGGAGCACCTTCTTTATGCGTATCGCGTAGAACCGAATCTTTGTTGTTCATCAGGGTGAGGTGCAGCGTCAGAATATCGCCAACTTTACCCTTACGAGTGCCTTCTGATTGTTCGTGAATTTGATACTTCAGGCCGTTGTCCGTTACCTGAACGCGGTTTTTACCGCAGGCCGCTACCACAGCGACGATCAGGGCGGCTTTCCCGAAATTTTTGAGAGACATGAGAGATTGTTAGTTGTTTATTTAAGATTGCTTCAGGTTTAAAGTTTCAGGATTCTGACGTTCAGAGAATAGCTAAAACTTGAAACCTGGAAAAGATTAAACGGTTTCCAGCAATAATTGCTGATACAAGGGTATTACAGATAAAAGCTTTTTCTCCGTTTCGGCCATTGATAATTTAGAACGACCACCAGCGGCATTCCGGTGCCCTCCTCCATCAAAATGTGTACTGGCCAGATCCCTGACCGAAAAATTGCCGATTGACCTGAACGATAAGCGAATTTCATCGATCCGATCAATCAAAATGGCGGCCATTACAACACCTTCAACAGCCAGGGCGTAGTTGACCATGCCTTCCGTATCGCCGGTTTTTGACCGATACCGTTTTAATTCCGAATCGGTCAGGATGATATAGGCAAACTTGTACTCAGGCAGAACCTTCAGTTTTTCGTTCAGAACATATCCCAGCAACCGAAACTTGTCGAGCGATACATTGTCGAAAATGCGTCGGTGAATACTGCTCACATCAATACCCAGGTCGACCAGTTCGGCAGCCATCCGGTGAACGTTGCCGGTTGTATTGGAATGGCGAAAGGAACCCGTATCCGTCATCAGACCTGAATACAGACATTGGGCTATAGGCACGTCAACCAATGATTTGTCGCCTAGCTGTACAATTAGCCGGAAGATCAGTTCAGCAGTGGCAGCTGCTGTAGGGTCCCAAAGGGCTAAGTCTGCAAATGACTCGGGCTCAAGATGATGGTCGATCAGTACCTTGCGGGCACGCGCCTGTCGGACCAGCGGGGCTAGCTCGCGGATACGGTCAATGCTCGAAAAATCGAGACAGAAAATAACGGTACTTTCGTCAAATAGCTGACTGACCGGGATGCGTACTTTCTCATCAAATGCAATAACCGAATCATTACCAGGCATCCAATGGAGACTCTGTGGATAGTCTGTTGGCGTCACAACCGTAACCCGATGACCTTTTTTCCGAAGATAGCCCGCCAAACCCAGCGACGACCCCATAGCATCGGCATCAGGATTCTGGTGAGTTGTAATCAGCACGGTTTGCGGATGTTCGAGCAGCGCGCCAATTGCTTCAATGTCTTGCATACATAAACGGCCCTGGCCGTAATCAAAACCCAAAAATAAGAAATAATACGATTTACGGTTGATCGTTTGTTGAGTGCTGCACGCAAGAGTCTTATTACCAGTTATTTATTTTGGTAATTAAGCGTATACTCGACTTTATTAACCGTTAAATATTTGTAATGAACTGTAGTGTTTTTAAGAACAGCGTGGCATTTCGGACGGAAGTCTCTACCTTTGCAGCCAAATAAAATTTGGAGATTAATATCCCATAATGGCAACGAATCGCACTTTCACCATGATTAAGCCTGATGCCGTAGAGGCCGGGCATTCTGGAGCAATTATCAAACTGATTGAGGAAGCGGGTTTCCGTATCGTCGCAATTAAAAAAACTCTGCTAACCAGCGAACGCGCTGGTCAGTTCTACGCGGTTCACCGGGAGCGTCCTTTTTATAACGATCTACGGACGTACATGTCGTCGGGGGCAATCATTCCGATGATTCTGGAAAAAGAGAACGCCGTCGCTGACTTCCGTAAGCTTATTGGGGCCACCAATCCAGCCAATGCCGAAGAGGGAACCATTCGTAAGCTGTATGCTAAATCGATGGAAGCGAACGCTATTCATGGCTCAGATTCTGACGAAAACGCCGAAATCGAAAGTAATTTCTTTTTCGCCGGAACCGAGCAGTACTAACAGTAGTATTAGGAGCGAGGAGCGAGTAGTAGGAGTTGCTGGCGCAAGATAAGTATGCGCCAGCAACTCCTACTACTCGCTCCTCGCTCCTAATACTTTTTCATAATACTTACAAAAGTCCTTCAGCTCACAGACTTCGCACTTCGGTGTACGAGCCAAGCAGATGTAGCGTCCGTGCAGAATAAGCCAGTGATGCGCTTTCGGTACGTGCTGCTTTGGAATGTGCGCCATCAACGCTTTTTCAACGGCCAGGGGTGTTGTAGCCGTTAGTGGGGCTAAGCCTAGTCGGTGCGACACCCGAAAAACGTGGGTATCTACCGCCATCGTTGGTTGATTATACACCAGCGATAAAATTACATGGGCAGTTTTACGGCCTACTCCCGGCAGGGTTTGCAGTTCTTCCAGCGTAGCCGGTATTTCTCCTCCAAACCGTTCCATCAGCGCCTTAGCCATTCCGACAAGGTGCTTTGCCTTGTTGTTTGGGTAGGAAACACTTCGAATATAGGAAAACACCTCATCGACCGATGCCGCTGCCAGGGATTCCGCTTCGGGAAAACGCGCAAACAAAGCAGGGGTAATTTGATTGATTCGTTTGTCGGTGCATTGGGCCGACAAGATTACAGCAACCAGTAATTCGTAAGGGTTCGAAAAGTTGAGTTCCGTTTTGGGTTCGGGGTAATGCAGGGTAAAATAATCGAGGAAACGCTGGAACCGTTCTTTTTTTAGCATAACAGGTAATCATTCATCCAGTAGGCAGGTACGTACAAACAGACATAGCCGGAAGCTATTTTGCTGCATATAGTTACGCAACAAGCTAGCTTTCGGCTACGCAGCTTCCAACTGCGTCCACAATCTGTCGATTACGAATGATGTAATCGAACAGATGGATTTAATGGATGGTTTTGGGAATAATCCAGAATAGACTGAATCGTATCAGGTCTCGGCTGGCGTTCTATTTTATTCATCAAAGCTCTCAGTTCGAGAGCTTCGAGGAAGAACGTCATCAATTCCGGCTCCGACATCAGAGCGTCTTCAATGAGAAGATTTTCCTCGGCTGAGGTCTCCTCATAGACATACCGGATCACATCATCTTGAGTAAAGGTTTTTATCATAACTCGGCGAACGTTTGCTCAGCTGTTTGCGCAGATTGATCAGCGCATAACGCATACGTCCCAATGCCGTGTTAATACTGACGCCGGTTGCATCGGCAATCTCCTGGAAACTCATTTCCTCGTAGTGCCGCATGATGAGCACCTGGCGTTGTTGTTCTGGCAGTCGCTGAATCAACTCGCGCAAATGCTCGTGTGTTTCCTGGCGAATTTGCTGCGATTCGACCGAATCTTCCGCAAACTCAAGCGTGTTGAACACACTGCTTCCGTCTTCAAACACCACACTGGGGTAGCGTTTATCTTTTCGGAAATAGTCAATGGCCAAGTTGTGAGCAATTCGGATAATCCAGGGTAGAAATTTGCCCTCCTCGTTGTATCTACCAGACTTGAGCGTGTCCACGGCCTTAATGAACGTGTCCTGCATCAGGTCTTCTGCTATGTACTGATCTTTAACAATCAGATAAATAGTCGTGTAAATCTTCGATTTGTGCCGTTGCACTAATTTGGCAAAGGCTTTTTCATTACCACGGATATACAGGGAAATCAACTCACTGTCGTTTACCTGGGCTTTTTCCATTTTCAGTAAGACAATTAGGTAACGTAGAGTTGTGTTCCGATAGTGTATGAGGGGGTTATGTTTTTTAAAATATTTCCGTGATCCAGCCTTGAAGATACTAAGTTTTTTTGATTAAATCCAAATAAATCCTACAAAAAATCTGCCAGAGAGGAGCCTTTTCCTCGAAAACTTCTATTTCCCGCAAGAAAAAATTTGAAAGTTCCAATTTCTGCCAAATCTAGCTTATTCGGAGAAATAATTGTACTTACGTTTGATAGCACAAGTATAGATTCAATTTTAATATCATCCGTTTAAAACGGGCTTAAAATTTTTTAATGCAACATTAACAAAAACTTTTAAGCTCGCGATAAAGTGTAAGTAAAATTGTTAGGTAATATGCTGACAACAGTCAGAAATACGTGTTTGGTTACGTCTTCGCCAGATGCGACCAGGTAGGATTTTGTATTTTACTGTTTCGTTTAGGTGACTTGAGATCACTTTATGTCTATACGTTATCTGAAATTGAGCTTATCTATAGCCAATTGCTTGATTTACTGTACTAAATCGTTACTTTCGTACCTGTATCAGCGTAACGTTGAGGTAGGTAACCATCTATGAGATCAGTTTGGATTGGTATGGCAATACTTAGCTGGTGTATCACCTGCTATGCTCAGACGTTTCCCAAACTACCGGAACTAAACTTTGACCGGCGGAGCGATGCTGCCTACATGGATAGTTTGCTGACCCTTGGCCGAATTCATCGGCAAATGACCGCTCGTTTATCGCGAGGTCATGTCAACGACACACTACGTCTGGAGGGCCTACGATATATGGCGCTGGTCTTTAAGCAAATGCGTGGGTCTCAGCGCGACAGCAGCTATATATATGCTAAACAGTTGGAGGAACAGGCGCTCCAGTTTCATAATAATCTGTACGCCGTTCGGGCAATGATGCTGCAGGAGTATTATCTGCGAATTGTTAAAGGTGATTTTCCACTGGCTCTTCAGATTAATCAGCGTGCATCGGAATTATGCATAAAGTTGCCTCGCGAAAGCTCCCCGCGCTGGCAGGTGTTGATGAATATGGGCGATATTTATATGTTGCTTAGAGAGTACGATAAAGCGTTAAGTAGTTATCAGCTTTCGCAAACCTTGCTGGGGTATAATACATCGGTGCCGCTTAAAAACCGGAAACTACTTACCAGTCAGGCCATCACGCAGATCGGTGAGATTTATGAAATTCGAGGCCAATATGAGCAGGCAAGGCAGCAGTATGAGCTGAGTCGGCAGATTGCACTGGATACTCATTCACAAATCAATGTGGCCTATGCGGATGAACGACTTGGTGACTTCTATATTAGTCGGCAACAACCCGAACGAGCCATTCATGTGTTTGAAGAAGCCCTGGGTGTGTGGACTCAGCTAAAAGACGTTCCGGGACAGGCTGCGGTATGGGCACGGCTCTCAGAATGCTATACCTTAATCAAGCAACCTAAATTGGCCATCGATTTTGGCGAAAAAGCAGTAGCCGTAGCGCGGGATGCAGGCTATACACGTATTCGACAAATGGCTACTCAATCGCTATATCGGGCTTACCGGCAGGCAAATCAGCCCGCAAAAGCGTTGGGCATGTACGAAGAATTCAGCCTGTTGCGCGATAGTCTGACAAACCTCAAACGAGTAGAGGAGCTATCGGCAGTCCAGAAAAAATACGACGTTAATCAGGTACGAATTGCGGCCGAGAAAGAACGGTTCATCCAGCAGCAGCAGTTGCTGAATGTACGGCGACAGGCCGAACTGGACCGGGTGCGGGCTGAGTCGGAGCGGGAACAGATGGAAAGCGAAACCCGGATGAATCACCTGAAGCAGTGGATCGAGACGGAACGGCTACGGGCCGAATCGCAAAAGAGCCGACTGGAACAACGGGCACATATTGACAAACTCAGCCACGATATTGAACAGGCCAACTTAATGCGGATCATTCTGGTTGGTGGACTGACGATGTTGCTGGGCTTTGTCATACTATACTACCGGAAAAATCGTCTGATTCACCGTCAGAAACAAGAGATCGAAGCGTTGAACCATGACCTGGAGGATAAAGTAATGGCCCGGACAATGGAGCTCAAACTGGCTAACGACCAGCTACGGGCCAAAAATCGGGAGATTGAAGAAGCGCTGCTGCGTGGACAAACGCTGGAACGCAAGCGAATGGCTGCTGACCTGCATGATAGCTTAGGAGGTTTACTGGCGGCTATTAAAAGCAGTTTGTCGGCGCTTAATCCTGCGAAAATGTCGGATCGTGAGCAGCAGATCTACCACAACCTGCTGAATATGAGTAAGGAGGCTTTTGCGGAAATTCGTTATTTGTCGCATAACCTCCAACCCGACGAATTGGAAAAGCAGGGGCTTTCGCAGGCCCTAACCCGATTGGTGACCAAACTCAACCTGACGCAAAAAACTACATTCCGCTTAGACGCTACCGAACTGCCTCGCCTGGATAAAACGGCTGAGTTTAATCTCTATTCCATTTGTATTGAACTCTGTAGCAATATACTTCGGCATTCGGAAGCGACTGAAGCCGATATTCTGTTCCGACGGTTCAATAGCGAGTTGAATATGATCGTGAAAGATAATGGCTGTGGAATGAATCCCGCCGATGCCACCGGGATGGGGCTACACAATATTCAGGCTCGTATGGATTTGATCAAAGGCCGTTACGAAATCCACTCTGGCCCAAACGAAGGAACTACCTTTATATTCATCCTGCCCGTATCGACAAACCTCACAGCCGCTTAGCTCATTGGACGCGCCCTTCGACCAGAAAGTTGTTTTTGTCGAAATAAGGAAGTTTTTGATAGCCCGACAATTTGTAGTGTTGTACACGCCATTGCCCACCTTTCGGTCCACTTTCTAACAAAAGGTTACGCTCGGATGAATAAAGTGGGTTGGTGGTTTGTAGAACAGCTACAATTCGGCGGGGCTGATGGGTTAACGAGTCAAGCTGTATGCTAAGCGACCGAACAGCCAGACGGTCTTCTGGATTCTTTAGTGTATACTGATAGGTAAGCGAATCGGGTCGGGTAATCTGATAACTGGTGCGAAGTGCCGGTTTATTGATGTCGGCCTGTGTAAATAACTCCAGTTCGCGTTTCCAGTTAATATCATGTGTCGACTGCTGATTTCGTTTGTCGTTGATGACGACGGACTTCGTCACAACCGGTTTCTGATCAGAAAGGTCGGTAATCTGACGTTTCACAAATCCTGACACATCGTAATAAACGGCTGGCTGATTCTGTTGAGTGGAGTCGGTACAACTGCTGATTACCAGCGAAACAAGCATGAAAACAGGTAAAACGAAGCGCATAAAACAGGATACGGTGACCCCAACTGAATAGGGTCTTATAAAATCACCAACACGAATTTTTACAAATCGGTTTGGGTAATCAAATTCTGAACCAAATTTGCATTCGCAATGCTATGTATTAGATAGGTTTTGAGTTTCAGGTTTCAGGATTCAGGTTTACTTTAGAAGCGAATCTGGGCTCTGAAAATTGGAACCTGAGGCCTGAAACTTAAGAACAACTGTTTCATGGAATACGATGTTATTATGATCGGTTCGGGGCCTGGTGGCTACACCGGAGCCATTCGTTGTGCACAACTGGGCCTGAAAACTGCCATTATCGAAAAATACCCCGCACTGGGCGGTACCTGTCTCAATGTCGGCTGCATTCCCTCGAAGGCACTACTCGACTCGACGGAACATTATTATAATGCTGCTCATACCTTTGCTGAGCATGGTATTAAACTGGATCATCTGCAGGTCGATCTGGCACAGATGATTGCCCGTAAAGCCAGCGTAGTCGATCAGACGACTAAGGGTATTACTTATCTGATGAAGAAAAACAAAATCGACGAATACCATGGCGTCGGTTCGTTTGTTGATCCGCATACCATTAAAATCGCCAAAGCGGATGGTTCTGAGCAAACCATTACCGGAAAGAACATCATTATCGCAACGGGGTCGAAACCGTCATCGTTCCCGTCGATGCCCATAGACAAAAAAAGGGTAATCACCTCGACAGAAGCCTTAACGCTTACCGAAATTCCAAAACATCTGATCGTGATTGGCGCGGGTGTGATCGGTGCTGAATTAGGTTCGGTATATGCTCGTATTGGCGCGAAAGTTTCGTTCGTTGAATTCTTCGACTCGATGATTCCGACCATGGATAAAACGATGGGTAAGGAACTTCAGAAAGTCGTTAAAAAACTGGGTGCCGATTTCTACTTCAGCCACAAAGTTACGAAAGTTGAAAATACGGGTGATGAGGTTGTCGTGAGTATGGATACGCCCAAAGGCGAACAAACAACGCTCACTGGCGACTACTGCCTGGTATCAGTTGGCCGTCGTCCGTATACCGAAGGGCTCAATCTGGAAGCCGCTGGCCTGAAAACCGACGAGCGTGGCCGGATTGAGGTTGACGAGCACCTACGAACGAGCGTTCCACATATTTATGCGCTGGGCGATGTGATTCGCGGAGCTATGCTGGCACACAAAGCCGAAGAAGAAGGAACGTTCATTGCCGAAACCATTGTAGGGCAAAAGCCGCATATCCATTATCGACTGATTCCGGGTGTGGTGTATACCTGGCCTGAAGTGGCTTCGGTAGGCTACACCGAAGAGGAAGTTAAGAAAGAAGGCATACCGTATAAAGTGGGTTCGTTCCCATTCAAAGCTCTGGGTCGTGCACGGGCCAGTATGGATGTGGATGGGCTGGTGAAAGTGCTGGCGCATAAAGACACCGACGAAATCCTGGGTGTCCATATGATCGGTGCTCGCGCGGCCGACATGATTGCCGAAGCCGTCACGGCGATGGAGTTCCGGGCATCGGCTGAGGATGTGTCCCGTATGTCGCACGCTCACCCGACCTATACCGAAGCATTCAAGGAAGCCTGTCTGGCCGCTACGGATAACCGGGCTATTAATATATAAGGACGAAAGAAGAAATAAAGGAATAGTGAAGCGTCCGGTTGCTGTAAGGTGGCCGGACGCTTCTTTTAGTGCTTCCGTTGATTACGTAGCTTACTCAGCAGCGACACATCGGCTTACTATTTCGACAGGGTAAACAGGTTCAGGATTTCCAGGATTAGTTTGGCGTATATCCAGTTCAACTCATCCTGAAAATCCTGTTTATCCTGTCGAAAAAAGAACTTGTCTTTTCTGTATCTTGCCTTTTTAACCAATACAACCGTATGCGAAAAACAATTACACTTCTTCTATGTCTGCTTGTAAGTTATAGCTATGCCCAGACGACCGACTCTGTTACCATTCGAAAAATTTACGACGAAGCGCTGGCACGTGGCAAATCCTACGAGTGGCTCCGTCATTTAACCAAACAGATTGGGCCCCGGCTAAGTGGTTCGACTGGAGCCCAAAAGGCCGTTGACTGGACAAAACAAATCATGGAGCAGCAAGGCTTCGACCGGGTCTTTTTACAGGATGTGATGGTGCCACACTGGGTACGCGGAGCCAAAGAAGAGGCCTATATCCAGAATGGCAAACAGAAAATAACGGTGCCCATTGCCGCGCTGGGTGGTTCGGTAGCCACGGGGCCAAAAGGGGTAAATGCCGGTGTGATTGAGGTGAAAAGCTTTACCGAACTGCGCGCGATGAGTCCAGATATAGTGAAAGGCAAGATTGTTTTTTACAACCGCCCGATGGACCCAACCAAGATCAACACGTTTGAAGCCTACGGCGGGGCCGTTGATCAGCGAGCGAATGGCGCTACGGAAGCGGCCAAACTGGGCGCCGTGGGAGCGATCGTTCGTTCAATGAATCCCCGACATGATGATTACCCACACGTAGGCGGAATGCGCTATGCTACTGGCGTTCCACTGATTCCGACTGCCGCAATTAGCACCAATGCTGCCGATTTGCTAAGTAAGCTGCTTCAGGAGAATCCTAACCTGACATTTTATTTTAAGCAAAGCTGCGAAACGCTACCCGATGCTAAATCCTACAATGTAGTTGGCGAAATCAAAGGCAGCGAGAAACCCGATGAAATCATTGTGGTTGGTGGGCATCTGGATTCCTGGGATCTGGCCGAAGGCGCTCAGGACGACGGCGCTGGTTGCATGCAGTCGATAGAAGTGCTGCGACTTTTTAAGGCATTAGGCATTAAACCCAAGCGTACGATTCGTGCCGTGATGTTTATGAATGAAGAAAACGGCCTCCGGGGCGGGATTCAATACGCTGATCTGGCAAAAAAGAACAACGAAAAACATATGGCCGCTGTGGAATCAGATGCAGGCGGGTTTACACCACGCGGATTTGGCATCGTAGGTACTCCCGAACAACGCGCCAAAGTGATGGGGTGGAAACCGTTGTTAGCGCCCTACAGCTTGCTGGAAATTGGGCCTGGGGGCGGGGGAGCCGACATTGGCCCGCTGGCGCAGTCAGGAACGGCATTATTTGGCTTTAAACCTGATTCACAACGCTATTTTGATTATCATCACACGGCGGCTGATACGTTTGAGGTTGTCAGCCAGCGTGAACTCGAACTGGGCGCAGCTTCAATGGCAGCACTCGTGTATTTGCTGGATCAGTACGGCTTGTAGGTTTGCCGGTTGTGGTGGCAGATGTAAGCATCTGCCACCACAACCGGCAAACCTATAGATTTTTATCAATTGCCTTCCTCGCTTCCTCGAAATCGCCCGGTAAAGGTGCGTTTCGTTTTACAATTTTGCCGGTACGATTGATAACCGTTGCCGACATGTCGTTGTCAGGACGTAGCCGTTCGATAGCATCAAAAAGCTGCGAATCGGTCAGCAGCAGATGGTCGCCAGCAAGGTTATAGCGGGTGGCTAGCTCAGGCCATAACGATTTGTCGGTACCGCTCATGGGTAGATACACCAACGCCAGATCGCGGGCACTGTAGGCGTTGCGGAGTCGCTGAGCATCTAAGGCTGCCTGACGGCCGGCTTCATCGGTAGGAGAGACTACGAGCAAATAAATCACCTTGCCCCGATTCGCATTAATTACTTTATCGAATAAAGAGGAACCATTGCCAAAATCATCTCGGGTAACGAAAATACCCGGTGAAATTTCCAGTGCGTTATTGGCTCTTCCCCCTTTGCGTAAGGTTTGCATCGCCGTTCGGATACGGGTACTGTCTTTTACTTCGAGCCGGTATAGTTCATCCAGTGATTGTTCGAGCGCAGGATCTTTGACCTGAGGACGGGCATAGTCATAAAGTAATCGGGCAAAATCGAGCGTCACCGTTGGTAAAGTTGCCGCCAGCCAGTAGGCCGACAGATAATCGACCGTAGTGCTGTCGTATTGCCGGATAGCCCGTTGAATCAGCGTTTCATAGTTCACCAACCGTTGGAGTGTATCGGGATTTCGTTTTACCAGTCCATCGAAAAAACGCAGATCGGCCTGGCGGGCTGAATTGGATTGTACGTAATCGTCGAGACGTAACCGTTCACCAGCCGTTATATTTTTTCCATAGCGTTCTAGTAGTAAGGCCAACGCCCGTACTGTTAACCCATTCGTTCGACCTGTTTCGGCCGTTAGTCGTTGGGAGGTGTAGGTGGCAAAGCGATTCATGGCCGATGCCCGTGCGGCCGTTAAGAGTTGGTCGTTGGGTGGACGCAGCGAATCGTTTAGGGCTTTACTGATGTTTTCGTTTTGGTAGGTAGCTTTATCATACACAAATGCAGCCGCATTGTAGCGGTCAGCATAGCCCACCCAACGTTTTAGTAGAGGAAAGGGCCGTTCTTTGGCGGCAAAGGCCAGAAACGGAGCCTGATAGGCACTGGAAACGATTCGATAAGCCGCTTCATCGCTCAAACCACCCACCTGAGTCGACAGTTTACGACCATCGGGCTTGGTTGGATAGGTAGCTTCAAAGGCTTTATACCGGGCAAACTGACTATTTACCTGCGCATTGACGCCCCCAAATCGGAAAGGAACGGCCACCGTAAAGAGCGAATCGGCATCCATATCGATACTCAACGTTCCGGCTGATGCCAGAAAAGCCGTTGAGATTCGCCCGTAGTTAAAATACATTTCTTCCTGCGGATAAATTAGGGGCAACGAGACTCGAAACGTACCATCCAGACTAAGGGGAGCCGGGCGCACCAACTCGCGACCAGCTTGCAGAATATTATTGCGGCTAATAAATACCGTTGGCGATTCGCGATAAAGCTGAGCCGATAGATGCCGGATTCGACCCGTTACAATAACCGAATCGGTTTGGGCAAAGCTCAAATTGGGTAACAGGCAGTAGGCGATTAATAGAATGCCTAAAAAATATAGGTAAGGGTTTCTCATTGCTCTGATGTACAGATAAAGCAATAACCAACGAAATGGCTAAACAGTCAATATAGAACGAAAAAAGCGGTGGTATTTACTTGGTTTTGATGCCATGATACTGTGCCTGTTCCTCATAGTCAGTGCGTAGCGGATGCCCTTCCCAGTCGGTTGGCAGGAGAATACGACGCAGATCGGGATGATTTTCAAACCGAATGCCAACAAGGTCGAAGGTTTCGCGTTCGTGCCAGTCGGCCGTGCGCCAGATAGGCGACACGCTTGGTACCGACGGGAGTTTTGATGAATTTGTATTGCGGGGCACAACCACTTTCAGCATCAGATTGTGCTCGTACGGAATTGAGGTCAGGTTATAAATAACCTCCATTGTATTGGTTTCAAGCCCATTGTCGATGCCCGTTACACAAGACAGCAGGTCGAAAAATAGCCGGTCGTCGTCACGGAGAAACTGACAAACAGCCACCAGTTGATTGGCCGGAACGGTGATGTAGGGTTGCAGATTCTGGGTAGTAGCTGGAAAATCAGTACCAAATTGACTATTGAGGAGGTCGGTAATTTCGGAGAAAGTCATTGTGAACTTTAGAATGCAAATGGATTCTTATCAGGTCCTGAACGGGTGTCGATGATGTTGAGCAGTCGAATTTCATTCTCTTCGACCAGGTAATATAAATAGTGCGTTCGATCAATAAGTCGTTTGCGAAGTTGAGGGTTCTCGACATGCCCCATACCTATATAAGGCTGACTGTCAATAATATCTAGCTGGCGATAAAATTCATTCACAAAACGGATGGCAGCTTCTAATGATCGGTGTTCAGCAATATAATCTCGTAGTGCGTCAAACTCCTTAACCGTCGTCTCCGACCAGATTATTTGTTTAGCCATTCACGATGTCGTTGCTTCATCTCTTCATGCGATACGGTTTTCCCTTCTGCATGGTCCTGAATTGCCCTGTTAAGTTGTTGCTGCTGACTATCAGTCAGGTCGGCTAATGTATCCAGTTTAGCTGACTGTTCTGCCAGTATTTGTTTGGCAGAGTCTAGCAGCCGCTCCAGGGTCGGTTCATCATCTGCTCTATCGATGAGTTGATGGAGCTTACTTTTCATTTCCTGAATGCTCATTGACGTATTCGTTTTGCGTATCGAAAGATACAAAAAAGTATGGAATGCTTACGCCAGCCAGGCGAGCCACTGCATCCAGTTTTCGACCCAGAACAAAAATTTAGTCGCAAATTTGGCGGCTGGCGAAGCCGATGGATGTAGCGTTAAGCTGTTGTTGTTCAGGTTTGTGTCCATGTAGATCTTCTGCTTCGGATCGACGGTTGCCCATACGACGTTCGAGCCTTCCGGAACGGTAAACTGACGCTGCCGGGCTTGCCCATCCCAGAAAAGCATTAACTCTTTGCCATTCTCAAAATGAACCAGAATATCGACGGGCATTTTGCCATCGTTGTTTCGCTGAACGGTTATCACCGACTGTGCCCCTTTATTTTTGATACTCAACAGCTGGTAGTCAACTACATTATCGCCATATAACGCTTCAGCGAAAAACCAGTTCATGTCGGGGCCGTACTTGCGACCGAGTCGTTTCGGGACGATCTCGTTGACGATGGCGATGAAGTTCTGCCCGTTGGGATGGCGAAATAGCCAGCGATTGAAATACGTCTGCATGATCTCGTCCATCACCGGCCTACCGACAAGTCCTTCCAGTGTTCGCATCCAGGTGGCTGTTTTTGAGTAGGTTAATACTCCATATTGTCCGTTAGCGAGTTGCCATGTATTACCGAACGAAGTGCCAAGGGCCGGGTTGTCCTGATGAACATAATTGCCACGAGACTCTTCCAGATCGCCATTCCGAAGCCCAAATAAATCGATCTGTGAGGAACGAGGACCGTACGTTTCGTCCATGATTCGACCTTCGTAGTATTGATTGAACCCTTCGTCAAGCCAGGCTTCTTCAAATTCATTGGTGGCCAGCAATTGCATAAAATATTGGTGCCCAAATTCATGAACCGTTACGGTTTCTGGAAAGCGGGCACCGGGTGGTACAAACCAGGCTGTTCCGGCTGTAATCAGGGTAGGGTATTCCATCCCGGCCGAACCGCTGGCGTGGAGGGGCGGGTCCACAATCGTCAGGTTTGGAAACGGATACTTTCCAAGATGCTTGTCGAAATACGTTAGAGCGGCTTTGGCTGCCTCCAGATGTCGGCCTGCCTGATGCAGATGCTCGGGTTGCATGATCAGCTCAATACTCACTTCACCACCCGATGGGCGTTTCCAGGCATCATTCACGACCTGAAAATGGGGCGAAGCCGTCCAGGCAAAATCGACTACATCTTCAGCATGGTAGAGTATCGTTTTGGTGCCATTCGTATGCATTTTTTCGGACTGAAACAAACCCGTGGCACTTACCCAGTATTCTTTGGGCGTCGTGATGTTCACATCATAAACCCCATAATCCGCATAGAATTCGGAGTGGGCGTGAAACTGGTGGCAATTCCACTGACCAACTTTGGCATAGCGAGTTCCGGCAGGCTCGTAAACACCAATTTTGGGAAACCACTGACCCACCAGAAAGTAGTCGCGGCTGAAACCCGTACGGGCAAAGATTTTGGGGAGCTTCGCCTGAAAAGTAATGTCTAAAACAATCGTTTCGCCCGGCCCGACGGGTTTGCTGAGTGGCACCCGAATCACGGTATGATCGTCGCGGTTCATATCATCAGGTTGGATGAACTCGTAGGCCAGTGCTTCTGTGGTATTCGACTGTGAATGTCGGGCTTTCATCGACACCACGTCAATCCAACCATACGGATCTTCTTTGGTGTTTCGATCAATCTGATCCCCACGCAACTGCCCTCCCGACTCACGCATAAAGCTGGATTGTTCATTCCGAAAGGCATTGAGGTACAGGTGAAACAGTAACTCCCGAATTACATCATTTGAGGGGTTTCGCCAGGTGAGCGTTTCGCGGCCCGTCAGCTTTTTCGTAGCTGTGTTGAGGCTCACATCGATCTGGTAATTGGCTAGTCGGGGGCTTAGCGGCTTTGGGAAAATAGGTTTGGCTGATTGAGCGAAGCCGATATAGGTAATGCCAAAAAGCAGGAGAAACAGCCGTAGTTTCATCAGGTCAGTGGGTAAAATGGCGAACGGTTTGGGGATCTGAATAGCTCTTGCAAGGTAAGTGAAATTATAATCGGCTCAATCGGTGATGGGCAAAACGCTACTGACATAGGGCTGTCACCTAGTCCGCCGACCTTTGTATCGGACAATAAACCAAACAAATTTCTATGGAACTGATCCCGATGTTTTTGAAGGAAATGCAGCAGGAAGCTCAAACCACCCGTAAAATGTTACAGCGTATTCCCGATGACAAATACGACTGGAAACCCCATGAAAAGAGTATGACTGTTCGGCAATTAGCTACTCACCTTGCCAATTTGCCAACCTGGGTAACCATGGCCTTAACAACGGATGGATTAGATTTCGCGGTCAATCCTTATCAGGAAGACGAAATTAACAACACAGCCGAACTTATGGCGTATGCTGAAACGTGTTTGGCGGATGGTCGATCGCAGTTAGTGCCGGAGAATGAATCAATCCTGAATGAAGCCTGGACACTTCGGAATGGTGAACAGATCTTTTTCGTAGAGCCGAAGCATGAAGTGATACGAACCACCTTCTGCCAGATCGTCCATCACCGCGCTCAACTAGGCGTTTACCTACGGCTACTCGACATTCCTATTCCGGGTAGCTACGGCCCAAGTGCGGATGAACAGTAACATAGAACGCGGATTTTTATGATCGTTATGATTTACACAGATCATAATGAACCATAATCATCATAACAATCTGTCGGTCCGCCGATGCGGTTCTATTGATGGCTGCGGCTAATTTGTAGAGGATTTGATTTTGATAGAGAAATCGGCCATATTGATACCTGATTCAACTGTTTTTCACTTCCTCTACAACCTGATGCAATACCGTTATCTTTCACTCATACTTTTCCTGTTTTCAGCCTGTTTTGTCAATGCCCAACCTTTTGATCTGATCATTAAAAACGGTCGGGTTGTGGATGGAACAGGGAATCCGTGGACGTATGCCGATGTGGCCGTTCAAAATGGTCGTATAGTTCGTATCGGCTCCCTGGCCGCGACCGATGCCAAACGAATCATCGATGCCAAAGGGTTGATTGTAGCCCCCGGTTTTATTGATGTTCATGCGCATGTAGAAGGCAGCCTGGAAGCGCAGCCTGGCGCGCCTAATTTCATTTATGATGGGGTTACAACGGTCATTACCGGCAATTGTGGTGGCTCAAGTGCCAATCTGCGGACCTATTTCGATACCCTTCGGATGCAGGGTACCTCGATTAATGTAGGTTCGTTGATCGGCCATAATTCGGTGCGTATGAAAGTGATGAAAATGGCCTTTCGAGACCCGACTGCCAGAGAACAGGCGGACATGGAAAAGCTGATTGAACAGGCCATGAAAGACGGTGCTGTAGGCATGTCGACGGGGTTGATTTATACACCCGGTACGTACGCCCATACGCCCGAGGTCGTCAACCTGGCCAAGGTGGCTTCACGGTATGGAGGTGTGTACGCATCCCACATTCGTAATGAAGGGCAGAACGTGAAACAGGCCGTTGAAGAAGCCATTCAGATTAGCCGGGAAGCGCAGATTCCGGTCGAAATTTCGCACTTTAAAGTAGCCAGCAAACCCTTATGGGGAAAAAGCACCGAAACCGTCGAGTTGGTAGCTGCCGCTCGTCGGGAAGGGCTGGACGTAACAGTTGACCAATATCCCTATACCGCATCGAGCACATCACTGGAAAGTATTTTACCCACCTGGGCGTTGGCTGATGGGGATTCAGCGGTGCTGGTGCGGTTTCGTGATCCAGCTACTCGCGCTAAAATTCGGACCGAACTGCTGGAAACATTGGCGAAAAACCTGCGCAAAAACTACGAGTATGCCGTTGTGGCCAACTACAAGCCCGATACCACGTTCAATGGCATGAGCATTAGCGCGATCAATCAAAAGTTAGGGCGCAAAAATAATCCCGAAACGGAAGCTGATTTAGTGATGGAGCTGATGGAAAAAGCTGATCTGAAGCGTATCCAGATGATCTACCACACCATGTCGGAAACTGATGTTGAAAACATACTGCGGTACCCCAATACGATGATTGCCTCGGATGCGGGCGTTGCCAAATTTGGGTCGGGTATGCCTCACCCACGGGCCTATGGGACCAATGCCCGTGTATTAGGCCGCTATGTGCGTGAACGACAGATTATTCCACTGGAAGAAGCCATCCGACGCATGACTTCACTACCTGCACAACGGTTTCATCTCGCCGATCGTGGACTGCTTCGTCCCGGTTATGCTGCCGATATTGTGGTTTTCGACGAGAAAACCGTCTCCGATAAAGCCACTTACGACCAGCCGCATGCCTATACAACCGGTATTCCGTATGTGCTGGTCAATGGCGAGCCTGTGATCGACAATGGCAAACATAATGGCCAACGACCAGGGCAATTATTGATGGGGCCGGGTTACGGTAAATAGAATGATGGTGGTTTAAATGATAAACTTTTTTGTCCTTCCGACGAAGGAGGAATCTTACACGTATCTCTATTAGGGAGTGGGAAACCTTGAGATTCCTCCTTCGTCGGAAGGACAAAAGCCTCCTTTCAGTTGCTTAAATGCTTATACGCCGGTTCTGTCGTAAAAGATAATCCGTTACCATCAGTACGTTCATGGCAAAAATGGTCAATGGATAGCTAATTGGCAGGGTGTCGAGTGTACTCTCAAAGCTGGAAAGAAAACGATCCAGTCCGGACGATGTCGGTTGGGGTGGCCCGGAAGGGAGTAGCAGAACGCAGAAAAGCACGATAACTAGTAGAGATGCCGCAATCATATACCACACGCGTGTACTGATGATCGGCTCTAACGGTTTTGATTTTTGAACCATAACTTGATTCATAACCCGACGACTGAAATCGGTCGACGGTTTCTCAATAAGCGTATGCGCTTTTAAAAGATGAATCAAGGTGGCTTCTTTGGCCGAGTCCATCTCCGATTCAGCCTGTACCCGTTTCATGATGGCATGGGTAAAGTCAGCACCCAGTTTGTCGGGTTCCGCTTTTTTGATCAGCTTTCTGAAACTGTCTTCTTTTTCGTCCTCCATAGCGTAACGAGCTGTTCATTCACAATAAAAAACGTAACTGCTCTTCCAAAACTTTTCGGGCCCGGAATAATTTTACCTTAATATTTGACTCCGATAAGCCGGTAATCTCCTCTATCTCCCGAATCGACTTTTCATCCAGGTAATACAACGTGATTAATAATCCTTCTGTTGCCGGTAACCGACCAATAGCGTCTTTGATGTATTTCTGCTGGTCCGATACCTGTAAATGCTCCAGTTGTGTAGTCTGATGTTGATGCGTATAGGTTTCGGCCATCTCCTCGTAAATCGGAACGGTGGCGACCCGCTGCTGCTCTAATTTAGTGACGGCTACCCGATAAACAATGGTATAGAGCCAGGTCGAAAACTTCGATTTTCCTTCAAACCGGTGAAGTTGCTGATACGCTTTTACGAAACCTTCCTGGGCTACGTCTTCAGCATCTTCGGCATTTCGCATCACTCTCAGGGCAATTGTGTACGCCATGTGCTTATAGCGGTCAACGAGGAATGCATAGGAAGCCGAGTCTCCATGTTTGACTTTGTCGATATAGACCTGATCTTCCGGTTGCTTCACGAGCCTGTTGGTTAGTTTGAGAATCTGTTCGCGCCCTTGCCCGATTAGACCTTCGTTTTCAAAAAGAGGTTACAGCTTAACGCTATTTTATTTTTATGCATGAATTTTTGTGAAAATCTGTAACCCAGCTTCTGTTTCGAATGTCATATGCTGCGAAAATCAGTTTGTAACAACCGTAAACAAATAGCAGTATGGATGGCGATGATGTAAAACATATTCTTATAACCCTTGGTGGATTTGCCAGCGTTTTCGGAATCGTGTATGTATTCCTGATGACCCGCTCCCGCGAACGCATGGCCATGATTGAACGGGGAGTTGATGCATCCATATTCTCGGGCAACAACTCGATTTCACCTACGCTGAAATTCGGGATGTTATTCGTTGGAATTGCCATCGGCATGATTATAGGGAATGTCCTGTACGAGTATTATGGAGTCGGGCGCATTACTTCCTTCCTGTCTATGGTCTTTTTATTCGGCGGACTTAGCTTAATTCTCAACTTCCTGATTGAACAGCGATTGGCTAAGAAAAAGTAACTGGCTTTTTGTTGTATCTTGATTGTCAACTACTCAATATCAGCTAGTTAAATTGTTGGTATTCGAGTTTTATCATCGAACCTGTTTAAACTTTCCCTTTTATAAAAAAAACTAGCCTGTTTTTTGTCATTTCGACCGGGACGCGTAGTCGCAGGAGAAATCTCAAAGTTTCTCATTAGTCAAGCTTGAGATTTCTCCTGCGACTACGCGTCCCGGTCGAAATGACAAAAAGGCTATCCAGTTTTAACGGGATTTAGAAAGTTTAAACAGGTTCATCCTCAGGTTCATCCCGAAGAATGAGGGATCTCGAATTGCCTGACACTCAAGACCCCTCATTCTTCGGGATGACAACCAATAAGATAATCCTAGTCTAATCCTTCCCGGTTACTACCGACACAGTTCCCTTTCTCTCTTCTCGTGATTTACCTAAAAGAGCCTGAATCTCTTATGGGAACCGCTTTGCTTTTCAAAATCGATTAGTCCTTAAATCTATGAAAACCATAAACTTATTTCTGATACTGCTACTTCTACTGTGTTACCACATTGGCGTTGCTCAAAATCAATCAGGAGCCTATTCGATTCGCGGAATCATCTCCGATTCAGTAAATCATAAAGCATTGACGTTCATGACGGTTAATCTACTAAAAGGCTCAAACACGACCGTAAAAGTAGATTATTCAAAAGAGGACGGTTCATTCGCATTTTCGGGTTTGGAAGCCGGAAACTATTCGCTGGCTATTGTCGGTGTCGGTTACAAGCCCAAACGGATTTCGGTTGAGTTGACCGACTCGCTTCAAAAGGTAGCAGACTTGGGTACTGTAACGCTTAGCCCTGACATGGTGGGTTTGAAGGAAGTGGTCGTAACGGGAACGAAACAGATTGTAAAGCAGGAGATAGACCGCATTACATACGACCTTCAGGCTGATCCTGAAAGTAAAGTAGTCAATGTGCTGGAAATGATGCGGAAAGTGCCACTGCTTTCGCTCGATGCCGATAACAACATCCTGCTGAAAGGAAACAGCGATTTCAAGATCCTGATTAATGGCAAACCGTCGAGCATGATGGAGCGAAACTATAAGGATATTCTTCGAACAATGCCCGCTTCGTCCATTGAGCGAATTGAAGTCATTACATCGCCCCCGGCCAAATATGATGCGGAAGGACTGGCAGGAATCATTAACATTATCACGACGAAAAAGCTCGATAATGGCTATAACGGCTCCGTGAATATTAGCGAGCGTTTTCCGACCGGTGGCCCTGGGCTGGGCGGGTCGGTATCGGCTAAGCTGGGTAAGTTTGGTATCTCGGCTTTTGGCGGGGCTAATCTAGCCAATAACCTGCCAATTCGGGGTGGTATTCAGCGCGTTAGTACAGGACCTCAACCCACCAATCTTTTGCAGGAAGGTACTACCGAATCGAAGAATCGAACGGCATATATAGGCTACGAAATGAGCTATGAAATCGATACGCTGAACCTGTTCTCCGCCCAATTTAACCTGAATGGCAACAACTCGAATAGTTATACGATTCAAAGCAGTAGCCTGATGAGTTCGGACGTTCGATTGCAAGGGTATACTCTGGAAAACAATAGTGCTGGCAACGGGAGTGGAGTAGATGCTTCATTGAATTATCAGCGGGGTTTTCGAGCCGATAAAAACCGCCTGCTGACCTTTTCGTATCGGTATTTGACTTATGAAAATCAGCAGAATAGCGACTTGGATATCACTAATCGGGTAAAGTACACCATGCCCAACTATCGGCAGGGAAACGACCAGCATTTTGCCGAGCAAACCTTTCAGGTAGATTACGTTCATCCGATCCGAAAACACCAGATCGAAGCAGGTTTGAAGGGGATTTTACGGGATAATAAAAGCGATTTCCAGTACGCAGTAGTGGATTCGTTAACGCGACAGTACGTAATTCAACCGGCCATCAGTAATCGATTCAGGAATGCGCAGAATGTGTTTGGTGCCTATACGACTTATCAATACGCACTGAAAAACTGGGGGTTAAAAGCCGGGATACGTATAGAGCAAACCGTTATCGACGCTGATTTTATTTCGGTCGATTCCAAAGTGAAGAGAACGTATCTCAACCTGATTCCTTCCGTATCTGTCAACCGTAAATTCAAGAATAACAGTGGGCTTATTCTGAGCTATACACAGCGAATTCAACGACCAGGCATTTATCAGTTGAATCCGTTTGTGGATCGTTCCAACCCAAATTTCGAACGAACGGGTAATCCTGATCTGCGTCCTGCGCTTGTCAATGATATTCAGCTAACATTTAGCGGAACGGGGAAAATTCAACTGAATGCGGGCCTAGGATTTACGTTTTTTCGAGACCTGGTTTTTCCAGTTTCGGTGTATGATTCAACCAGGAGCATTACCCGCACATCTTATGGAAACACCGGTACGGCAAAACTTCCTAGTTTGTTCGTAAACGTCAATTACCCAATTACTAAACAGTGGAACGTAAGTGTAAACAGCCGGATTGCTTACGGAATAGTACAAGGTCTGGTTAATGGTGTATTGCTTAAAAATGAAGGGTTCATGTACCAGGCTTCTCTATCAACCAGTTACAGGTTCCCCAAAGACTGGCGACTGACGGCCAATATACAGCCGAATGGCCCAAGTATTAACCTACAGGGAGCCACCAATCCAATTACAAACTCATCATTTAGTGTCAATAAAGACGTGATCAAAGACAAGCTATCCGTTGCGGCTTCAGTCAACAATCCGTTTCGCAAGTACCGGGAAAATCTAAACACGACATCTGGGCCTGACTTCCAGCAAACCAGTTTTCGCTGGGATTATTTCCGGTCATTTACCATTAGCCTGAACTATAAATTCGGAAAGCTCAAGGAATCGATCAAAAAGAACAAACGGGGCATTCGTAATGATGACGTACAGAACGGGAATTAGTAAGAGGGAATTGGCGAGCGATACCGCCAATTTTGTTAAAAGGTTTTATTTAGCCAAACCACCAATTGATTCCAGCTTTCGACAGGAATCTTCGCATGGGTCGTGTTTTTCATGACTAAAAACTCCTTCTTATCTCTGGGTACAAGATTATAGAACTCCCTAACTTTCTGTACCTCAAACAATTCATCTTTATCGCCAGCGCCAACTAGCACAGGAATATTTAAGGTCTTAGACAGGCGAAGCTCTTTAACATTCAGCATGGTTACAAATCGCAGCGTATAGTGATAGTTGAACAACGGGTCTTTCGAAACCGTCATGCCCTGTCTATAATATTCAACAGCCTGATACGATGGGCGAAAAATTGAGCTTGCCAGAATTTTTGTTTTATCGAATAACGTAGGTGTATTGGCTACCCCTTTTCGACCTTCATATGCTCCTGAGAGTAAGATTAATCCGGCAATCTCATCAGGAACTGCGTTGGCGGCTACAATCGCAGCGGCTACGCCCATACTATGCCCCAGAACGACCACTTTAGAAAACCCAAGGCTTTTTGATATAGCGTACTGACTCAGCTAAATCCTCCGTCCATCGTTCTCTACCTGGGCTATCGCCCCGATTGCCATCTGATAGACCATGTCCTCTATAATCCAAACCAAAAGTCGTATAGCCACCTGCAGATAGGGGTTTACCCGCCATTTCGTAAGCGCCACTATGGGCTGTTATACCATGGAAAATCAAAACGGCAATATCTTTTTTTGATGGATCAACCGTGTCTGGATTCCACCGTCGCAGAAAAAGCGTTACTCCATCTGAGGTTATAAACTGGTGGTGTGGTTCAGTGAAATTTTGCCTTAATCGGACCGCTTCTTCCGGCGATATTTCCACATAGTTCGTCTTCGTGCTAGTTGGAAAAAACGCCAGTATAAGCCCCAAAAGGGAGATCAATACGACTAGACCAATAATACCAAAAAGGACTTTTCTGCCTATAGTTTTCATAAATAGGCCTCATTAATGCCCCGCCATGCTTGCCGTCTGTTTCACCTCATAACCTGTTTTCTTTTGCATCCGGCTGAATACAGTAATTAACAACAGCAACAGGCTGATCGGAACCAGCGAGAAATAGAAGGCTGTTTGTCCACCGTAGGCTTCAAAGACATGGCCCGTAATGATAGAGCCTGTGGTTCCGCCCAGAGCAGAGAAAATAACGATCAGACCGGCCATCGGTCCATGCTGACGGAGTGGTAAACTGCTCAGAATAGCTGAGTTGATAGCCGGATAAATTGGAGCTATAAATAAGCCGATCAGTGGAAAAACAAAGGCGGCTACAGGCGCATCGCCCCAGCCCGTTATGGTTCGGTTGGCCACGTCGGAGGCTAGGGGCAAGGCAAGCAGGACCAGCCCTGCCGACACCACCAAACAAATCATCAGAAGCCAGTACCACGAAACGCGGCTCAGTAATACACCCGCCAGAAAACGTCCGGCCGCTGTTGAAGCCGCCAGAATACTGGCCATCTGGATGCTAAGTGAGGTAGGAAGATTTAAAATTTTGCTGTTAAAGGTTGGCAACCAACTCATAATGCCCTGCTCCATCAGTACGTAGGTAAAGGCAGTAATGATAAAAACCAGAACGACCGGTTTAAGCGCTAGTCGAAGCATATCGCCCAGGTCTTCAGCCAGCGTTTTGGGAACTTCCAGCCGAACCCTTGATTCGTCGATGGGCGTGCTCAGGAGGAGTAGAAATGCCAGTAAAGCGATTCCGGCAAGCAAATAGTACGTAGTCAGCCAGGCCGTAGATTTTGGGTTAGTATCGTCGACGAAGAGGGTAAATAAAAAGTAGCCCGACAAAACGCCGATCATAAAAAATGATTCCAGAAAATTCATGAAGCTAGCATGCTCATTTGAGTCGTTGGTAACCAGACCAATGGTAGCAAATATTGAAACCTTAATAAGGGCAAAGCCTGCCCCGGTTGCGGCAAACAGGAGTTTGGTAGTCCAGAAAGCTGGAACCTGCGGCATCAGCAGACAAGCCAGCGTAACCATGCCCAGCGCAACCAGCATGGCCCGTTTGTAGCCGATACGTGTGATGTACGAAGCCACCAGAAACGACACTAAGGCAATGGTTAAATCTTTAAACGCTTCAAGCACGCTGGCTGCCGACTCCGATACACCATAGTTGTTTTGAACTTGTAGAATGACGGTTCCGACACTGTTGAGAAGAATAGCAAAGACGAAATAGTTGAGAAGAAGCGATAGTTTTATGCGCCAGTAGCTCATTGAATTACGGTGGTTAAAGTGTTCTGAACGATAAACATACGAGTTTATTCGTATTATTTTTACCGGTATTAGTTGGGCTTTTTGCATTTTTGCCCCGATAATCGGCTGACTGCTATGACAAAGCAATGGCTTTTTGGTTACTTGTTCTGAACCTTTTTATTATCTGTTTTGGTACCTGTATCGTTTCCCCAATCCCCCGATATATTGTTTGGTAGCCTGTTTCGTGATGTGCAGCTAGGACATGTTTTTGCCGATTCAAAAACATTTGTGGACTGTGTACCGAAGCTGTCTCCAGCCGATTTAGTTACACTCTACCAATCTGAAAAAGAGAAGCCTGGTTTTGGTCTGAGTGAGTTTGTCCATGCGTATTTCGTTGTGCCGCAGAAATTGGCCGATGACTACGTCAGCGATACGACCGTTAGTACGACCGAGCATATCAATCGCCTGTGGGATCGACTGACCCGCCCTGAAGATATACACGTTGAAGGAAGTTCACGAGTACCACTCCCACATTCGTATGTAGTACCGGGCGGGCGTTTTCGGGAAATTTTTTATTGGGACAGCTACTTTACCATGCTGGGGCTGAAAGAGTCGGCTGACGCGCAGATTACTCTGATTCGGGCTATGCTCGACAATTTTGCGTACCTGATCGATACCTTCGGTTTTATACCCAATGGCAACCGAACCTATTTTTTGAGCCGCTCGCAGCCTCCTTATTTTGCTTTAATGGTTAATCTGTTGGCAACAATTGATGGCGATGATACCCTGAAAAAGTTTGCTCCACAACTGCGTCTTGAATATGAGTTCTGGATGACTGGGCAGTATGAATTAACCGACGCTAAACCCGTCAACAAGCGAGTGGTACGGTTATCGGATAATCGAGTGTTAAATCGGTATTGGGACGATACACCCACTCCTCGCCCCGAAGCGTATCGGCAGGAGATTGAGTTGACACAAGAAGCTACCCCATTAGGTGTTATCCCTGAAGCGTTGTACAATCACATTCGGGCAGCCTGCGAGTCGGGTTGGGATTTTAGCAGCCGCTGGTTTACCGACCAACGAACGATGGCGTTGATTGATACGGCCAATATCCTATCCGTCGATTTAAACTGCCTGCTTTGGCAACTCGAAGTAACCTTGCATAATACTGCTCTACGAACGGGTGAGTGGAAAATGGCTTATGACGATTACGATCCGCTGATCAAAGCGCGTGAGAAAGCCATTCAGCAAACATTCTGGAATGAAGAAACAGGCTTTTTTCACGATTATGACTTCGTGAAAGGCCGCCAGACAGAAGCACTGACGCTGGCTGGTGTCTTTCCCCTATTTTTCAAACTGGCAACGCCCGAACAGGCCAGCCGTGTCCATGACCGCCTTAAAGCCGATTTCCTACAGGCAGGCGGTTGGGTCACTACGTTGAATCAGACCGGACAGCAATGGGACTGGCCAAATGGTTGGGCACCGTTGCAATGGATTGTTTATCAGGGCTTAAAGAACTATGGTTTTACCGAAACCGCCAACGAAGGTCGCGATCGGTGGCTAGCGCTGAACGACAAAGTGTTTCTGGCCACCGGCAAGATGATGGAAAAATATAACGTTGTCGATGCTGCCTTAACGACCGGTGGTGGCGAATACCCAAACCAGGACGGCTTCGGCTGGACGAATGGGGTGTATCTGGCTCTAAATAAAACGATTGAGTGATTGGTGATTGAGCGATTGAGTGAAAAAGAATGCGTAAGCTTTTCACTCAATCGCTCAATCACCAATCACTCAATAATACACTCTTTCGCCAATTTGGCACTGTATTTGTTTGGTGGTCTAACAAGATACTAACCAGCATTTATCAGTAACAAATTGGCTATGAAAAAGCTCTTCCTAACCGTAGTGGCGGCCGGCATGACCACTGCTTCGTTTTGCCAGAAAACGTTTATTTTATCGCACCAGGATAAAAAAGGTTTTTTTGCTGCATCAGCGGGTGCAAGTGTACCCGTAGGGCGGTTTGCCAGTTGCTCGCCAACCGACAATCAGGCCTGCATGGCGGGGGAAGGGTTTGCTTTCAACGTGTCGGCTGGTTACCGGATGGCAGGTCCCGTTGGACTGATGATTCGGGGAGAACAACATCGCAATACGGTAAATACGGGAGCCATGCTCAGCGCTATCTCGCAGAGTAATTCAAGTAACTGGACGGCAAAGGCCGATAATTGGTCGGTCATGACTGTTATGGCCGGGCCGTATATCTCATTGCCAATGGGCGGTCGCTTTTCGATTGATGCTCGTTTGTTAGCTGGCCGAGCGCTGGCGGTATTACCAAATACATCCGTCGCCGGAATGGTAGGACGTTCAGAAATGTCGGTAAAAACGACGGGCTCGCAAAGTACAGCGATGGCTTTGGGAGGAGGGGTGACGTTGCGCTACCGGTTAGGATTAAGTACCGCCCTGATCCTCAATGCCGACTACAGCCAGGCTGCATTTACATTCGATAACCTGACGTCAACGACGGTAAGTGGAACCAGTCGTCCTGAAAGTGCTACCTTCAGCAGCGACCGGACGGTAAATGTCGTTAGTGCATCAGCTGGGATCGCTATTCTGTTCGGAACAAAATATCGTCCGTTCTAACAACCGTTAAGTAACCCCTACCAACAGTTCATCCCTATTCAGTTGTAACCTTCGTGCAGGTGCTATAGCTTAGTGGTCAATTATCACAAAATCAGGCTATGACACCCCTTCGCCGACATGCCGTTCTTCGGCGCGTTAAAGATATAACCCTTAGTGCCACGCTCAGTCTGGCATTGCTTAACGGCGCTGTTATACTCCAAAGTTGCGGGAATAACCGTTCCGAAGAGCAAACCGAAACCCGCTTCCAGCAGGGTGTTCGGACGTACATTACAGAGACTTCTCCCGGAAATTTCAAAATTACCGACGAAGAGCAGGCCAATCCTGGTCAGGCGGGGGCCATTGTGAGTTATTTCGATGGCCACCGCGATACGTTAAGTGTAGAAGCTGCCAAACGACTGGTTGAAAATGACGAGTCGACTCGTACGTACCTGCACAATCCAAGTGCTTATCATACGCATCACCATAATGGGTTAGCGAATGCATTGCTGTGGGGTAGCCTTGGATATATGCTTGGCCGCTCGACTGCTCCGCGTTACAATGAGTATGAACGTCGCTACAGTTCGGGAGTTTATGCCAACTCCAGCTTATATAATCGCTCAAGACATGTCAGCGAAAGCGTTCGGAGTTCACGGATTACACGCACCACTCGTCCTTCCGGTGGCCGTAGCGGTTTCTTTAGCCGCATGGGCCGTAGCTTCTCTGGGTAGTTGATGGTTGATTAGTTTGTTGGTTAACTGGTTAATTGGGATAGCTTACTCACTAATCAACTAATCGGCCAATTAACCAATTAACTACTCCGCCACTCCGCTAATTAGCTTATCTTTACAGCATGAAACGCGGAAAAAACTGGGAGCGGCTGAGGCAGGAAACATTCGACATTTGTATTATCGGGGCAGGGGCCAGCGGTGCTGGGGCTGCATTCGATGCTGCGCTGAGAGGCTACCGCGTTGCGCTGGTTGATCGGGGTGACTTTGCCAGCGAAACCTCTTCTCGATCAACGAAGTTGATTCATGGAGGTGTCCGTTATCTGGAACAGGCCATTAAAAAGCTGGATTTAGCTCAGTTGAAGCAGGTCCGGCATGGATTGGCTGAACGCCGGACAGTGATTCGTAATGCGCCCCATCTGGCCCATCCGCTGGCTATTCTTACCCCCGTTTTTAGCTGGTTCGAAGGTATGTACATGACCATCGGCCTAACGCTTTACGATCTCATTTCCGGTCACGATGCGTTTCCGAAAGGAAAGTGGCTGAGTCGGACAGAGGCTCTGGAAAAAAGCCCAAAGCTTACCCAAAAGATGCACAGTGCGGTGCTGTATTACGATGGTCAGTTCAATGACTCCCGGTACGCGCTGGCGTTAGCCCATTCTGCCGATGAAGCAGGGGCTGCGGTTGTGAACTATGCTGCCGTAACGGATTTTGGACGAGAGAATGGACGCATCAAAACGGCATTTGTCAAAGACCATACTACCGGCGAAACGATCGAAGTAAAAGCGGCTGTTTTTTTGAATTGTACTGGCCCTTACTCCGATGCCATTCGACTACTGGCCAATCCTGAACTAGAGCAACGAATCCGTCCTAGCAAAGGGGTGCATATAGTCCTGCCGCGCGAAACCCTGGACAGCAATTTTGCCGTATTGATTCCTAAAACAGCCGACGGGCGCGTCATTTTTGCGATTCCATTCGGCGATAAAGTGTTTGTTGGAACAACTGATAACGATTACGATAGCCTGACGCGGGAACCCGTTCTGGAACCTGACGAAGTTGACTATCTTCTTGAAACGGTACGGCCCTATCTGGCAAAAATGCCCGAACGCTCACAAATACAGGCTGGATTTGGCGGCATTCGTCCACTGATCGTCAGCAGTCGGGCCGATACCAAGACCTTGCTGCGCGACCATGAGGTCGAACTTGATTCTGCATCGGGTTTGCTCAGTTTGCTTGGCGGTAAATGGACTACCTATCGGGTCATGGCACAGGATGCGATCGACCGGGTTGGCGAATTGTTGAACAAGTCCTTGCCGAGTCGTACCGAAACAGCTTATTTGGTAGGAGGTGAGTCCTACCGTTTCGATGACTGGCAACAACTGCAAACGAAATACCAGCTTCCGGCCGATGTGTGTCAGCACCTGATGCGAACCTACGGAAATCGAGTAGCTCAGATAGGCCGACTCATTGAGGAGCAGCCTTCGCTGGCTCAAAAATTAACAGAAAGTCAGCCCTATCTGCAAGCCGAAGTGGTTTATCAGATACGGGAAGAAATGGCTATGACCCTTCGCGATGTACTGGCTCGTCGGTGGCGGGTTGAGCTTTATGACTGGCAATTAACCACCCAACTCGCCCCTGTGGTAGCGCAACTAATGGCCGATGAACTAGGCTGGAGCCAGTCCTATCGTACGGAGCAAATTCAGGCTTACCAGCACTTGCTGAAAACCTTTATCCAGGAAGCCGGATTGTCAATTGAGCCATCGGAAATGGTATCCGCGTAATTATTTGCTGTTTCGATGAGCGTGACTGACTTCACGTGCCATGCCCATGAGTCGTTTCCAGCACCGGCTAAGATTTTGTTTGTCATGGCCTTTCTGCTCTTTTGCGGGCGAACTCGCCATTGCAAGCTCTGGTTTTGATGTTGGGGAACCAGCGATGGAAGTGCTATTGTCGCCGGGCTTATCCATTAACCGATTTACGGATGCGCTATTCTGGGGCATCGCAACGGTCACTGGTGATACAAATGGGCAGGTCATCAGGCACACAACAGCCAGGCAGCGGGCTTCGTTATTCATCAACGACGTTCTCATGAGGTAATGGTTAATTAGGTTTAACGAGTAGAGTTACCTCATAGAATTGGATTATATGAATAGGGAATAGTATCTGGTACTGCCTTATCAACTATAATGCCAAAAAAATATTGTGCTATAAAGCGACTTAGAAGCGGGATTACCAACCTTTCAGCTTAGAGATCCGCGTGATCAACAGCGTTTTGGCAATCATTGGCCGTTGGAAACTGTTATCTTTGTAGCAGATAGTCAGCATCGTCATGAAACAAGCTACATACCGAGTATTGTTACGCAAAGAACCAGAAGGCGTTTATACGGCTATAGTACCTTCAATTCCGGGTTGCGTGACTTGGGGAGAAACTATTGAAGAAGCGATTGCTATGGCGCGTGAAGCGGCTGATGGGTGTTTGGATGTATACGCAGAGCAGGGAATTACGATTGATGATGATAGTGAAACATTTGAGTACTCAATTAACCTGTCTACGCCACCAGTAAGCGATCAGGCAGCCTAATAGACAATGGATTACTCACCAAAACGTCTCATTAGTTTGTTGGAGGAGCGAGGCTGGCAATTGCAACGAATAAAAGGAAACCATCATATTTACTTTAACAATGAGCTAAATCGAACCATTCCTGTACCTGTACATGGAAATCGGGATATGGCGAAAGGCACATTTTACACCATTTTAAAACAAGCCGGTATCGACCGGAGCGAGATTTAAAAGCATGTTCGAGAATCTTCAGGATAAGTTAAATAAGGCCATTAAGACCCTTAAGGGCCAGGGCCGCATCACCGAAATCAACGTTGCGGCTACGATAAAAGAAGTTCGTCGGGCACTGACAGATGCCGACGTAAACTATAAAGTTGCGAAAGAAATTACCGATCGTATTCGCGATAAAGCACTGGATCGAAAAGTCTTGATTTCGGTTGAGCCAGGGCAACTCTTTGTCAAAATCGTTCAGGAAGAGCTGACCGAACTGATGGGGGGCGAAGCGCAGGGCATCAACATCAAAGGTGATCCGGCCGTCATTCTGATTGCTGGGTTGCAGGGATCGGGTAAGACTACCTTCTCGGGGAAACTGGCGTCATATCTGAAAAAACAGGGCCGTAATGTTCTGCTGGTGGCTGCTGATATTTATCGACCTGCTGCTATCGATCAGTTGAAGGTGCTGGGCGAACAGGTGGGTGTGGATGTGTATGCAGAGCCTGAGAATAAGAACGCCGTTGCCATTGCCAGGAACGCTATTGATCAGGCGAAAAAGACGAACAAACGCATTGTGATTGTCGATACGGCTGGGCGTCTGGCTGTGGATGAAGCCATGATGCAGGAGATTGAGGCCGTCAAGAAAGCCATTTCGCCAACCGAAACGCTGTTTGTAGTTGACTCAATGACGGGCCAGGACGCGGTCAATACCGCCAAGACCTTCAACGAGCGGCTCGATTTCGATGGTGTTGTGTTAACCAAACTCGACGGGGATGCCCGTGGGGGAGCGGCTCTTTCGATCAAAACAGTCGTTAATAAACCCATCAAGTTTATCAGCACGGGCGAGAAAATGGAAGCCCTCGACGTGTTCTACCCCGACCGGATGGCTAGCCGGATTCTGGGTATGGGCGACGTTATTTCGCTGGTAGAACGTGCTCAGCAGGCTTTCGATGAAGAAGAAGCCAAGCGCATCAATGCCAAGATGCGGAAGAATCAGTTCGACTTTGACGATTTCCTGTCGCAGTTGCAGCAGATCAAGAAAATGGGTAACGTGAAAGACCTGCTCGGTATGATTCCGGGTATGGGTAAGATGATTAAAGACCTCGATATTGATAACGACTCGTTCAAGCCTATCGAAGCGATCATCAGCTCCATGACTCCAAAAGAGCGTCAGCGTCCCGACATTATCGACGGTAGCCGGAAAAAACGCATTGCCGCCGGTAGCGGCACAAACATTCAGCAAGTCAATAACCTGCTGAAGCAGTTTGACGAGATGCGGAAGATGATGAAGAAAATGAATACCATGCAGGCGTCAGGCAAACTGAACAAGATGATGCGGTAATGAACTGAAAGTTTCAGTTCATTACCGTTACCTGCGACCGTTTCTGCATTTCTAACCGTTGCAGCTCCCGGCGTAGCATTTTACCAACCGTACTTTTAGGAATGGCTGTCGTAAACTCAATCTGCTTCGGTAGTTTGTAGGCCGCCAGCCGTTCCTGACAGTAATAGATTACCTCCTCGCTGGTTAGGCTTTGGCCCGGTTTGCAAACGATAAAGGCTTTTATGGTTTCGCCCCGGTAGGTGTCGGGTACGCCAATGCAGCAGGCTTCCAGAATGGCCGGGTGGCTTAGTAGCACATCGTCAATTTCGCGGGGATAGATGTTGTAGCCACCTGCAATGACCATATCTTTCTTCCGGTCGACAATATATACCCAGCCGTCTTCATCGACATAGCCAATGTCGCCCGAATACATCCAGCCATCCCGTAAGACGTCAGACGTGGCTTCTGGTTTGTTCCAGTAACCAGCCATAACCTGCGGCCCCTGAAAACAAATTTCGCCTTCCCGGAAGCTGGGTAACGTTGTTGAGCCGGTTTCTACATCCACAATTTTAACCGAACAGCCAGGTAGTGGCAGACCAACGGAGCCAATTTTAACGGTATCTGTCGACACGGGTGTGCAGGTCGCAAATCCAGATAGTTCGGTCATTCCCCAAACTTCCACCAGCCTTGCCTGTGGGCATTTGCTAACCAGTTGAGGGTAGGTCGAAGGAGCCATCGGAGCTGCTGCCGTAGCCATAATTTTGATATAGGAAAGATCGATCTCGCTCCAGCGCGGGTGATTTAATAAACCAACAAACATAGTCGGAACGGCCGCCAGGATAGTAGGCTTGTCGGTTTCCAGCAGTCGCATGATGCTCTCGGGTTCCGGACGTGGGGCTAAACTGAGCATCGCACCATAGCTTAGGCTGAGTAGCTGCATCCCAATGTAGCCGCCTACGTGAAACATCGGAAAGATAGCCGCCAACCGTTCCTGGCCATCCTGCCAGACTCTTTCCCAATCGTCCCGAACGAGTTGGATATTGCTCGACATGGTGGCATGGGTCAGCATTACGCCCTTGCTCTGGCCCGTTGTTCCACCTGTATACATTAGGGTTGCCAACCCATCCCACTGACTTTGATCGGCAAATGGATGCCCTAATGGATGTTTCTCCTGTAGTTCGCGAAAGCTGAGTACAGAAGTACTGGTTTCAATTGGGTGATACGTGCCAGGTGGTAATGCAGTCGCTGGAACGGGAATCAGATCGTTGATATGACATACAATAATTCGTTTCAGGGGCGCATGAGCAAATACCGCTTTGGCTTTATCGAGTTGCGAATCCAGTACAATCAGTGTTTCGGCTCCGGCATCCGTCAGTTGATAGATCAGTTCAGGCTCTGTATACAAGGGGTTAACCATGACAACCACTGCACCCATTCGAAGAGCTGCATAATTGGCAACGACCGTTTGGGGTAAATTGGGTAACATGATGGCGATCCGATCCCCGGCCTGAATGCCTACATCTGTGAAAGATTGAGCCAGCCGATTCACCAGATCGGAGAGTGCCGTGTAGGTGATTATAAAGCCCATGAAGGATAGAGCGGGCCGGTCGCCGAAGCGCATGTTCGACTGACTCAGAAATTGCGTCAGCGTAGTGGTTTGTACCGTAATAGAGCTTGATTTCGGAAGAGTAGTAGGAGCAGTCATAATCCAGACAGGTATCGAGATGAATGATAATTACCGACTGAGGATGTCAATAACTAGACCGGCTAATGACTGTTGGTCTGTTAGCTGAGCTAGTAACCATTCAAAGCTACTACTGCTGAAAGTGCCTGATGATGAGACTAGATGCTAGGTTGGTTTGGCTTTGTAACTGGCTGAAATTGCTAGAGAAATGGCTGATAACAGTCCGGTTGAAGAAGCTCAAGTCGTTCGGCGCATCGGTTGGGCTTTCCAGTAGGTCAGACTTCGCCACAGCCATTCAAACGGCCCGAAGCGGAAATAACTTAGCCAGATTGGGGAAATGATCAATTGGAAGAGCCATACCCCCGCTACTACGTAATAGAGTTGGTAATACGATAGCTTACCATAATTCCCTAGTCCATAGCCATAAAAGAATAACGTACAGATGATTGACTGGGAGAGGTAATTGGTGAAAGCCATTTGCCCAACAGCGGTTAACGACCGCATCAGCCAGGGCACCAACTGTGATCGATAAATCAGCAGCAACAGGCTGGCGTGCCCAAGTGCGAGTAAGACTCGCCGTATATCATAAAGCTGAAAGGGTATAGTTCGGTACGAATCGACGGTCTGACCAACGTGTACTATCCAGTCCATTTGATTCTGTACGTAAAACCAACTGATTGGTAAACCTACGCCATAACCGATCAGTAAGGTAAGAACGTAAGTCGACGTGGGTAGTTTATTGGAAAAGAACCCCCATTGGAGCAAAGCCATCCCGATAAACATCATCAGGAGCATATCCCATCCGCCAAAATATGTCCCATACGTTTCGCTATTGCCGTTTTGGGGCAGTAAATGGGCAAAGACGGTACCATAGCCAGAGCGCATTTCTTTCAACTCCTTCGCATCCTTTTTAGGGTCTTTTTTGAAGTTCTTTTCAAATTTTTCCCAGGCAGCTTTAGCCTCTTTCTGCTTGTCGGTCGGCTTTTTATGCGCTTTTTCCAACTTTACGGCTTCCAGATAACCCGCCCGATTTTCGCGTAATTCGCCGTACCATAGTTCCGTCCGGAATAGATTAATCCCCATACAGACAACGGCCAGCCCGATCAGCCAAATGGCTTTCGTCCGGCGGAATGGATAGAGTACCATGCCGAGTAGCCCATAAAAGAAGAGAATATCGCCCTGCCAGAGTAGAATATAGGCATTGAACACCCCGAATAATACCAGCCATAACAAGCGTCGGTAATAGTATTCGGCCACGGTTGGCCCGCCTTCGAGTTCTTGCTTATTTTGTGTAAACAGGACCATTCCGGCCCCGAAGAGCATGGAAAACAGAGCCCGCATGGTTCCCTCAAAGGCTGTCCCGACTATGGTATATGCATAGTAATCGCCACTTCCTGGTCTGGTGAAGATGGATGAAAGTGTAGACCAGGACCAGAGAAACCCAAAGCCGGGAATGTTCATCATCAGAATACCCAACAAAGCCAGTCCCCGGATAAGATCGATCGTCTGGATACGATCGGCATTGGCAACGGGTTGTGGTGAATGCTGGCTTACTTCTTCTTGGTAATCGATTGCCGGAGCGTTGATAAGATCAGGAGCCGCGACGTCGGTAGAGAGGTATAGTTTAGGATTGGTTTCCATCAGGTGGTTTAGTTAAGAAAGAAGTGCTTAGGAGAGTGCGGGTAGCGACTGGGCCGTTGGGGCAGCTAAAGCCATTGGCTGGCGCTTGCCATAGGTAAGCGAACGCCAAAGCCATTCCAGCGGGCCAAATCGGAAATAGTGTAGCCAGGCAACGCTAAACACCAGTTGAATCAACCAGATTTCAGCGACAACTAAATAGAGCTGATAATACTTCAGGTCGCCATAATACCCCAGGCCGTAGCCATAAAAGAACAGGGTACACAGCAGAGACTGCATTAGGTAATTTGTAAACGCCATCTGACCTACAGCGCTCAACGCCTTCCATAGCCAGGACCCGATGCCTGATCGATAGAGCAGCAAAATCAGACTGGCCCAGCCAATAGCCGAAAAGATCCGTTCAAACGGCATCACCACATCCGCAAGGGGGACTAAACTGGTGCTGACGTATTTGGTTAAATCGTTGTTTTTCAATTCGTACGAGTGAATCGTGAGCCAGGCCATTGCCTGGCCGATCAACAGCCCACCAATGGCCAACAGTACATACTGCTTCGTACTGAGCTGATTTGAAAAGAAACCCCACTTGAACAACGCCATGCCTAGCAACATCATGGAAACGATATCCCACAGGGCGAACTGGTAGAAAAAGGGCGCTTCCATTCGCTGTATTTCGGGAAGCAGGTGGTTCCAGACGGTTGCGTAATCGGAACGCATGGCGATGATTTTTTCCTTGTCGGCTTTCGGATCGTACTTGCTTCCTTTTACGGCTCCTTCCCAGGCTGCTTTATCGTCTTTCTGTTCGTCGGTCAGTTTAATCTTTTTGGTTTTCTTTTCAAGAGCAACCACTTTTTGGTATTTCTCGTATTTCTCCTTCTGTTCGGTAAACCGCCAATAATGTTTCCCGCTATAGATCAGTCCTGTGAGAATTGCACATACCAATAAAGCACGCGGTGACAATCTGTTGAACGGAAAGAGTAAAATGCCCACAATGCCGTAATGGAACAGAATGTCATAAGGCCATAACAGGACTAATGCGTTGATTAACCCGAAAATTATGAGCCATAGTTGCCGTCGGATAAACAGTTCGGGGGCAGACTTCTCTGATTGTTGCCGACTCTTCGACAGAAACAGGATAATGCCCGCACCAAAGAGCATGGAGAATAAGGCCCGCATTTTATTCTGGAACAAGACGTGAATCAGAATTTGCAGCCAGTAATTACCGCCATGTGGTCCTCGAAGTAGTTGATGAACACTGGCATCCGTAACCCCGAAAAATGGAATATTCATCAATAGAATACCCAGTAGTGCCACGCCCCGCAAGAGGTCAAGCGTCTGAATGCGGCTAACCTGTGCGACAGGTTGTAATAAGGACGAATCCGAAAAGGTGAGCGGTTGTGCCAGCGAGTCCATACAAAAGGGAAAGGAAATAGTAAAGGTAAGGTACTTGATAGCCAGTTAATTAGCAAGTAAGCTGGCTGCCACATAGTAAGGCACTTTATTTTACGGTCATTTCCCTTTCGTTTCGATTGCCTTCTCCCAGCGGCTACAAATCCAGATAATAACGTCTTCGAGCGGGTTCAAACCGTTCGATAGCGTAGCGGAGGGCTGTCCGGGGTATTTGGCGAATATGGTCGTGCAAAAACTCTTCGAGGGCATCAACGTTTCGCTTTCCTACTTCCCGAAGCATCCAGCCGACGGCTTTGTGGATCAAATCATGTTTATGCGGCAAAAGAATTTCGGCAATAGCAAAGGTGTCGCCAAATTGTCCCTTGCGGATGAAAGCAAACGTTGACACAATAGCAATACGCTGACTCCAGAGATGATCCTCCTGCGTCAGATCAAACAGAATTGACCGATCACCTTGCAGAAGCTGCTGGCCAACAATATGGGGGCATGTCACATCCACTAAATCCCAGTTATTGATATATTTCCGGTTGGTCAGGTACCGCTCCAGAATATCCGCGCGCTGTATAGGCCCTGCTTTTTTAAGTTGATAGACCCAAATGAGCAGGCCTATCATGCGGCATTCATGGTAAGGGTCACGGATTAAAAGCTCGGTTTCGTCAGCAGAAAGGGCTTTGAATTGTTTCGCTATGGTATGCTGTTGCGGCATCGACAGACCAAGAAACTGATCGCCTTCGCCATACTGTCCTGGTGCAGTTTTAAAGAATCGTGCTACCAGAACAGCTCGTTCGGGTTGTGCCTGAACTACTATTGCATTCTTTACGGTGGTATAGGTATTGTCCATAGTCAATAAAAAAGCAGAGACCCAGGGGGCCTCTGCTAGTAAGGAGCTTATTGGGCTCCGGTTAGTCGTTTAATTTTGAGCGGACAAAATCCTGCTCGGCCAATAAAGGGATCGAGTAAAGAACCGTTTTATTACGCTCGAAAGCTGGTCGGTCGAGGTCGGCAGCCAGGTACTGATTTTTGACAAACGCATCGACCATTCGCTTGATCAAATCGGTATCATCCGGGCGTTCCTCATCTAACTCCAGAATATCGACATCCGAATCGTCTTTGAAAGGATCGACAAAAACAGGCGGCTCTGGGCGAACGATGGTTGTCCCACCATTATAACCACCCGTAGGCGTATGCATTTCATCGGGCTTTGGATTAGCCGTAGAAACTGGATCAGTGTCCTCATCATCGCTACCAGCCAGGACCAGTTCTTCTTTTTCAGCAGATTCCTGAAGGGCCGTTGCGTCTGGCTGATCACTTACAAGTGCTTCAGGATTGTTGCTATCGTCAGCGACATTTATCTCCGCTTTTTTCTCCTGTTCAGCGGCATCCGCAGAAACCACACCTGCCGGATTGCCGAGTTTATCTAGTAGATCACCCGTTCCGTCGAAGCCAGCCGCGATGATCGTCACCCGCAGTTTTTCACCAAGGTTTTCATCAGTAATGGCACCAAACTTAAACATCTTGGCTTCACTCTGAATCTTCCGGGCAACGTGTTCTGAAATCGCCATTTGCTCTTTCAACTTCATGGCGTGTTCCTTACTCGACGAAATGGTCAGCAGAATCCGTTTGGCTCCACGGATGTCGTGGTCGTTCAAAAGTGGAGAGTTCAGAGCCGCTTCGATAGCCCGGATTGCCCGGTCTTCGCCAGCCGCTTCAGCCGACCCCATGACGGATTGACCAGCGCCTTCCAGCACTTTCTTTACATCGGCAAAGTCAGCGTTGATATCGCCCTGGGTCGTGATGATTTCAGCGATACTTTTTACCGCATTGGCCAATACATCGTCGGCATGCGCGTAGGCTTCCGTCCAGGTAAGTTCGCTGTATAGCTCAGCCAATTTATCGTTCAGTACGACCAGTACAGTATCGCAACTATCTTTCAATCGTTCGATACCTATACGTGCCTGCTCTTTTTTATCGGTACCTTCGTACCAGTAAGGAGCTGTTACGACAGCCACGGTCAGCAAGCCCATCTTCCGGGCTACTTCCGCAACCACTGGAGCTGCTCCTGTACCTGTACCACCGCCCATACCAGCCGTGATGAATACCATCTTGGTAGGTGGAGCCAGCAGATTCTCAACTTCTTCGATACTGGCACGAGCGGCATCTTCACCCGCTTTTGCTTCCGTACCCGCCCCCAATCCGTCGCCCAATTGCAGCTTCGTTTTCACCGGATTACTCATGAGCGCCTGACGGTCCGTATTGCAAACAGCAAAACTGACATCCTGCATCTTCATTTTGTCCATGTGTTTGACGGCATTACCGCCCATGCCGCCCACGCCGACAACCTTGATAATGATCGGGTTATCGTCTGGCATTTCGAATCTATAGCCTTGCGTATTCATCGTGTGGGTTGGGATATCTATTCATTTCTTTACACTTCATATAGCCAATTACCGCAGGTCATATCTGCGCTGCCAGCCCTAATAAGGGTCTGTTTCGTTGCCACGAATAGGGCGTGTTAACTTGCGTAGCCAACCAATAAGTCCTCCTTCGTCTTTTGGTTGTTCGGGTTCGGGTGTTTTATCGGGTACTTTGGGACCACCTCGTCCACCATGTGACGTACCATAGCTGCCTGTTGTATTGTGCCCATTCGTGCTGGCATGTCCACCCGTTGTTCCCGTATGGTTATGGGTGTGAATAGGCTGGCTGTCTTCTTCTTTAATGGCCCGATTAGGGTCTGTAATGAAGGAGATACGGTTGTCGATTGTTTTGTACCCTGCCCAGACCAGCCCTACGGCGGTAGCATGAGCGGGGTCACCTACCAGATCGGCTCGTCCATTGGGCTCCAGATGTTCAGGATACCCAACACGCACTTCTTCAATGCCGGTGACTCGTCCAAAAATCTGCTCTACACCCGGAATTAGTGCGGAACCACCGGTAAGCACAATACCGCCCAGTAGTTTACCGTCGTAACCCGATCGCATAATTTCGGCCTGTACCAAAGCGGCTATTTCCCGTAGCCGATCTTCAATAATGACGGCCACATTTTTCAGCAGCACATCTTTAGGCTTGCGATTGCTCAGCCCCGGTACAGCTACCACTTCGTTCAGGTTGTACTCGCCAGGATTTGCATTCCCGAATTTCTTTTTCAACAGTTCAGCCTGATTTGGCAGAATTTTGCAACCCGCCTGAATATCTGAGGTGAGGCTGTTACCGGCCCACGGAAAGACAGCCACATGGCGTAGCACGTTCCGGTAGTAGATGGCCATTTCGGTAGTGCCACCGCCAATATCGACTAAAGCTACCCCTGCGTATTTTTCTTCATCAGTCAACACCGCCAGCCCCGACGCCAATGCCGAAAGCATCATGGTATCCTGGGCCAGATTGTTGCGGGTAATGCATTTGCGAATGTTCCGAGCAGCGTTGGCCTGGGCGGTAATAAGCTGAAAATCAGCACCGAGTTTGACACCGTTTCGGCCAACAGGCTGATTGATGTTCGTTTCCGTATCGACCACAAAATCCATCGGCAGCACGTGAATAATTTCCTTGTCGGCCGGAATGGACGTGCGATACATGTCATTCAGCAAATGGTCGATGTCTTCAACCTGCACTTCGTCGCCCGAAGAAGAGCGCGTAATGCTCCCGCTCGATTTGACGGAGGTGACATGTGATCCACTGAAGCTAACGTTGACTAAATGAATATCCAGATTCGATTGATTGGAAGCCTCATGAATAGCCCGTCGAATGGCATTGACCGTATTATTAACGTTGACGACCGAACCTTTGGCAACGCCATCGGTCAGATTGGTTTCGCCTACGCCTAGCACTTCGAGCGTTTCCTGTTCTTTATTATTTCGGATCAATCGCCCGGCCACGGCGCAGACTTTGGTGCTGCCGATGTCCAGACCTACTACAATTTTCTCGTCCATGCCCGTCTTTGTCATTCGCAAACTATTTGATTTCGGTACTCAACGTTTATCCGGCTGTAACGATCCCAGCCTTTTGCGGGTAAAACGTCGGTATAGACTATTTTTAATTTTCTAAATTTAGCATCTAATTCGGTGGGCGGCCCAAATTCTATTTTATGGTTACCCATTTGTGGCCACATTGTTACCTCGCCCTGCTCATCAACAGATAACTCAGCAATCTGTGCCCGCCAAAGTGGGTCATTCTGGATTCGTTTTAATAAGTCCAGCAGTGGTCGGTTACGCTCACTCGCCAGCGAACGGTTCTGGGCAAAGTAATTGCCGGTTAGAACCGGAACCCGAGCTGAGTAGTTCATGGAAATCGGGAAAAAACGTCCTTCTTCACTGATGTACTGTCCTGAAACGGGTCGAATGCCGTCGCCACTGATCATTAATCGAGCTAGAGGTCTGGGCTGTTCAATCACGACGAGCAGGTCCCCATGCAGGTCACGCGAAATCTGACAATTTTTTACCAATCCATGTTGTTTCAACCGTTTTTCCAGTTGCTGCAAATCTACTTCGGCATAATTTCTGCCAGTGATTGGATCAGCACCCCCGTTTGTCAGGTATCCCATTACATCGCGTCGGGTCAGAAAACGATGATCATCAATCGGATCAATTTGAATAATAACGTTCCGAACGCTTTTCTGCCCGTGTTTAATTTCCGTAAATGCAATGAGCCCAAACAGACTGAGAAGCCCTCCGACGGCCAACAACCACTTTTTGGATGATTTAAAGGTAGAAAACATCTGTAAATAAGCTCAATTGTTTCTCCAATAATTTTATCTATTGGTTGCTTAGAGTAGATTTTAATGCCGGAAGCAGTTGATCAATGTCACCGGCCCCTACGGTTACAAGTAAGGAAGGCTTCATTTTTCGCACAACGTCGAGCAATTCATCTTTGGTGCATTGTTGTTTGGTTTTCGAGTGTACGTTCCGAAAAATCAAGTCAGCGCTTACACCTTCTATCGGTAATTCACGAGCCGGATAAATGTCTAGCAGAATAACATGATCGGCTAACGACAAACTTTCTGCAAACCCATCCGCAAAGTCACGGGTGCGGCTGAACAGGTGCGGCTGAAACGCAACAGTCACTTCCCGATCGGGATACAGCGCCTTTACCGACGATAGAAAGGCTTTTACCTCGGCTGGGTGATGCGCGTAATCATCGATCAATATCGCTTTATCTGTTTTAAGGATGTATTCGAACCGCCGACGGACGCCTTTGTACGTTGATAGGGCAGAACGGATGGCTTCCGGCGATACACCTACCTCCAACGCCACTGCACCTGCTGCCACTGCATTTTCCACATTGTGAAATCCAGGAACCATCATCTGAATATCAGTAATAGTCCCAGTGGGATGAACAAGATCGAAGATGAAAGCGCCCTGATCGATACGGAGATTTTGGCTATGATAGTTGCCGGTTTCCAGAGAATACTGTCGAACGGATGCTTTTGTTTTGTCGGCCAGCGACAATCCTTGTTTCATAAACAGGACGCCATCCGTTTTGATCTGACTAACGTACATGCCAAACGATTCAAGCACAGCCTCATGCGCACCGTAAATATCCAGGTGGTCGGCATCGGTTGAGGTAACGATGGCATACGTTGGAAACAGGGTTAAAAACGACCGGTCAAACTCATCGGCTTCAACCACACAGATTACCGAGCGAAGGTCGTCGGCAGGCTCATTGAGTAAGAAATTCGTGCCATAATTAGCCGTAATACCCCCCAGAAAAGCCGCACAGTTCACGCCCGAGCTACGCAGGATATGCGTAACCATCGACGAAGTAGTTGTTTTTCCATGCGTACCCGCTACGCCAATCGTGGTCATTTGCCCAGCTAGCAAGCCTAATACCTGCGAGCGTTTTTGTAAAGTAAACCCTTTGTCAGTCAGATAGATATACTCCAGATGCGTTTTAGGAACAGCAGGGGTATAAATAATCAGTGTTTGACTCGGATTCTCTCGGAAAGTAACCGGTATCTGCTCGACATCTTCGGTAAAATGAATTGCGATGCCTTCAGCCTGTAAAGCATCGGTCAATGCCGTTGGTGTCCGGTCATATCCAGCTACTGTGTACCCGTTGATACGAAACCAACGCGCCAGGGCGCTCATACCAATCCCACCGATACCGAGGAAATAAATGTATTTGAATTGATCTAAAGTCATTTTTTTTCAGAAGGGAGGAAGGGGCTTGTCAATCTTTTCTCCTTTCTCCCTTTTCCTTATTTCGTTAATTGAATTACTTCATTTGCAATGTCGCGGGCGGCATTGGGTTTGGCTAATGTTTTTATTTGTGTCCGCAACTGAGTTTGTTGAATCGGGTCGTTCAATAGACTCAAGGCGGCCGAAACGAGTTCTTCGCGAGCCGCTTTATCGGTAACCAGTAAGGCAGCCTTATTCTCGACCAGACTCATCGCGTTTTTGGTTTGATGGTCTTCGGCAGCTGCCGGAAAAGGCACCAGAATTGCCGGACGACCTACCAAACATAATTCCGATACGGACAAAGCTCCCGCCCGCGACACGACAACATCGGCAACGGCGTAGGCTTTATCCATCTCGTAAATGAAATCGTAGGCGTTGATCAAAGGCGAACCGATTGCGGCAACGGCTGCTTTGGCTCGCTCAATAAATCCCGGCCCTGTTTGCCAGACCACCTGCACACCGGCATCTACAAAACGCTGTAAGCCAGCCTCTATACTCTCATTAATGGTTCGTGCGCCCTGACTACCGCCAATAATTAGCAAGGTTGGGCGAGTCGATTCCAGATCGAACAGCTTTCGTCCGGCTTCAATTTGCTGATCGGCAAACTGAATATCACTCCGCACCGGGTTGCCGGTCAACTTCAGCTTTTCGGCCGGAAAGAACGCTTCCATGCCCGGATAAGCAACACAGATCCGTTTAGCCCAGCGGGCCAGTGCTTTGTTGGTCAGACCAGCATATGAGTTTTGTTCCTGAATGAGAGTGGGCACTCCTTTGAGGGAAGCCGCTAAAAGCAATGGCCCACTGGCATATCCACCTACACCCACGGCTGCATCGGGCTGGAAGTCACGAACAATCTGTTGGGCACGTAAGAAGCTTCTGCCTAGTTTAATCGGAAAGCTAAGGTTTGCTAAAGTAAGCTCGCGCTTAATGCCAACAACGGGCAGCCCAACTATTTGATAGCCAGCGCGGGGCACTTTTTCCATTTCCATTTTACCTTCGGCACCCACAAACAGAATTTCAGTAGCGGGGTCGATGGCCTTTAGTTCGTTGGCAATGGCAATGGCCGGGTAAATATGCCCGCCAGTTCCACCCCCACTGATGATTACTTTCATGCACTGATTTACGATATGCGAAGTACGACGTACGAATTACAATTTAGTGACTACTAGTACTGTTTGCGTCCGCCAAATCGTAATTCGTACGTCGCAATCCGTAATTAAATTTTACTTTCGTCAGCTTCGTCACGGCTGACGCTGAGGACAATACCAATCGCTAAGCCTGTAAATATGAGTGATGTGCCACCCATACTCAATAAGGGTAGGGGCTGACCCGTCACAGGGGCCATGCCGATAGCCACACAAATACTTGCAAAGGCCTGAAAAACAATACTAAACGTCAGCCCGGCCGACAACAACCCTCCAAACGGCCGGGTGGCCTTTTGCAGCGTTTTCATACCTCGCCATAAAAACCATAGATACGCTAATACAACAGGGATGCCGCCTAGTATGAGACCGTACTCTTCAACGATAATAGCGTAAATGAAATCGGAGAATGGATTCGGTAAGGTGTTTCGCTGATGGCTATTCCCTGGTCCCTGACCGGTTAATCCACCGTTGGCCAGGGCAATGTAAGACTGCTCAACCTGATAAACGATGGTGTCGGAATTGGAAAAGCTTTTGATTCGGTTGACAGCAGTTCCTAGTCGTTGCCCGGCCGCTAAACCTATACCACCAAACAAGACGCAGACGGCGATCATATACCCCAGATAGCGAACCGGCACCCGCCCGATGTACATCAGCAGAAAACAGGTGGCTCCCAGCAAAAGCGCCGTCGATGTATTCGACAGAATGATCAATGAACAGATAAGGCCAATCCAGAGAATAAGATTAAACAATACTGTCGGGTCGTTCATGAACCGCTGCCGCTTGGCCAGCATAGCCGCCAGATTAGAGATAAGCGCCAGTTTGGCCAAATCGGACGGCTGGAAAGTCTGATTGATGATCGGGATGGTAACCCAGCGCGATGCATCATTCAGGGTTGAACCTTTGAAGAAAGCCCATATCAGGAGTGGGACGGACAGCCACAGCCCGTATTTCGACAGACGCGCGTAATACACGTAGTTGATCTTGTGTGCAAAATACGTGCAGGCTAGCCCAATCAGCAGCAGCGAGCCGTGTTTGAGCAGAAAGATCTCCGTATTGCCGTCGAGTTCCCGGAAGGCTTTCGTGCCAGTTGCACTATAAACAACCAGAACGCTCATGATTGATAAATACAGGACAATCCACCAGATTTGGCGGTCACCTTTCAGATGTGTACGAATCCATTCACGCAGGGCCATAGGTTTTTAATGATGAATGATGAATGATAAATGATGAATAGTTGCCAGCAGGGCATTCATCATTCATCATTCATCATTAGGGTTTTAACGGCGGCTTTGAACTGATTGCCGCGATCCTCATAATTCTTAAACAGATCAAAACTGGCACAGGCAGGCGATAGAAGGACTACTTCGCCGGGCTGTGCCAACTCCAGTCCTTTTGCTACCGCGTCCGTAACGGATTGAGTTTCATATAGTACAGGAATTTTCTGGCCGAAATAATCAACCAGCTTATGATTATCAACGCCCAGACAAATCAGTGCTTTTACTTTTTGATGCACTAATTCATCTACTTGGCTATAGTCGTTTCCTTTGTCTAACCCGCCAGCTATCCAGACAGTCGGGGTATTCATGCTCGATAGCGCGTAGAAAACCGAATCGACATTGGTTGCTTTCGAGTCATTGATAAACTGCACGCCATTGATTAACCCGGCCGGTTCAAGCCGATGGGCCGCATTCTGAAACGTTTTTAGCCCCTGCTCGAGCGCTTCATTCGAGACCCCAACCGATTGTGCAGCCAGTATGGCCGATAGCATATTGATGGCGTTATGAGGACCGCGCAAAGGCGTTTCTGCCTGAGCAATGGCAAACGAAGCATCTTTATTAACCGCAATCAATTGGCCATTTTCCAGATAACCACCGGGAGCAACAACCGTTTCTATTGAAACCGGTAATCGATTAACTAGCGGATTTCGCTTCTCCAGCTCGTTCAGAATCGGCTGACTTTCAGCAAAGAAGATAAAATCATCGCCGGGTCGGGCATTACGGAGAATACGGAATTTTGAGTCGACGTAATTCTGAAAGTTATACCCGTACCGGTCAAGGTGATCGGGGGTGATGTTGAGCAGTACCATAACGTCGAGACGGGTAGTGTACATGTCGTCGAGCTGGAAGCTGCTTAATTCAAGCACAAAATAGTCGAAGCGGTCGGTAATAACCTGTTCGGCAAAACTATCGCCTATGTTACCGGCCAGCCCCACATTAAAACCAGCGGTTTTGAGTAGATGATAGGTCAATAGCGTCGTGGTCGTTTTGCCGTTGCTCCCGGTAATTCCAATCAATTTGGCGCGAGTGTAACGTGCCGCAAATTCAATTTCTGAAATGATGGGCGTTCCCTGGGCCCGCAACTGTTGCACTAATGGCGCTGTCTCGGGTATTCCCGGGCTTTTTATGACCTCGGTCGCATCCAGAATTTGATCTCCTGAATGTTGGCCTTCTTCAAATGGAATTTTCGCCGTTTGAAGTGTGGTTCGGTAACTTTCCTTAAGGGCTCCTCTATCCGACAGAAAGACCTGAAAGCCTTTGGCTTGTGCTAGCAAAGCAGCGCCTACACCGCTTTCGCCCCCCCCTAAAATGACGATCTTTTGCACTGACATACTATATACTTACACTTAGCAAAGTAACACATAAATGAAAAAGCCCCGGCTATGGTCCAGGGCTTTTCAGATAAATTTCTTAGCAAAACTTATTATTTAGCATCCATCGATTTTGATACCCGTGCACGATTCGCCAGTTTGACAATCAGAAATACGACCCAGGCGATGATTAAGAATTGTATAACTGTATTCAGAAAATTACCATACCGTATAGCTACTTCAGGGGTAGTGCCGACGGCTTCTTTCAGGACAATTTTTAACTGACTAAAATCAACGCCACCCAGCACCAGGCCAAGAATTGGGTTGATGATGTCTTCGACCAGTGAGGTAGTAATTTTACCAAAAGCCGCGCCGATAATGACGCCAACAGCCAGGTCAAGTACGTTACCCTGTGCAATGAAAGTTTTAAATTCATTTAGCATAATGATTCAGTTTAGGGTTAGACATATACCACTTGTTAATTGGTAAGTAAAGTAGACAATTGTTAGCTTAAGTCAAAACCGTCCCGGTAACGCATCTCCTGCTTTTAAGGAGTCTTTTTTCTTTTTGAACGAACTGATATTGTATACGAGTCCGATGGCCAGTGTTTGTTGAATTTGTAAGCTTGAGCTAAAGTCTTTGTTGTAAAGCGCAATCAGTCCGAAAGTGGTGCTGATGTATTTACTGGCTTTTGCTGTAAGAATCAGATCAAACCGATGGTTGATATTGTCCAGACGTGAATACTCAGTGAAGAGTTGATAGCGTGTATTGATCGATATGTTTTCAGTCAGGTTTTTATTCAATACAGCCTGCAACTGGAAGGCTAGCCATTCGGTTCGGCTACTTTTGCCAGGCCCAACTCCATAAACTGTTTGCGTCGGGTCGTAGACAAAGGTTCCGTCGGCCTGTTCACGTACCCGTACGCTTTGGTCGGCCAGAAAAGTAAATCGGGGAGCAATTGGGCTCATGCGAAGGGCAAACCAGTCGTTGGGCCGATACGCGATCCCGAAAGCAGTGGTAAGTTGAGCAGGGGCAAAAAAGTTGGAAACTTTCAGCCGAGTCTGATCAGCGGGTAGTTTGTCGTAGCGATAGCCAGGCGCAAAAAACGTATTGAACGTGCCAGAAACAAACAGATCCCATTTAGGGGCAATTTGATGACCCAGTACCGAAATCACGATGATCTGATCGGCAGCTTTACGCGTATTCCCTAATTGCGTAACGTAACCTAACTGTAAATCGGCGGTATTGTCCCAGGAGGTTTTGCCTTTTTCGTAAAGAGCACGAGCCGCGACCACACCCCCGATTGCAACCGAATTAACACCTCCTCCCGACCAGTTACTAAACGATGCCTGGTTGAAGTTGACACCGCCACTAAACGATTTTTGCCAATAAGATGTATCAGGCTTGATGGCAACGGTATCTTTGAAGTTCGTTGTAACTCGTACGGAATCAGTCGGTACAATTTTTGGGGTCTCCTGTGCCATGGCCTGATTAATACAGATCAGACCAATCAGCACGTAGAATAGACTTCTTTTCATAACCTGCTATTAAAATTCAGCGATTATCACTCGGCACTTTGGGACGTGGCCTGGCTATTAAACACTTCTACCTTTTTCATTTGTAAGGTTTGCAGCGGGACTACTGTCGTTGTTTCGCCCGTGCGAAGGGTTAAGGATAGGTTATCGACCTTAATGATTTCGCCTTTGGCATCATCGATCCGAATAATCTGCCCTTCCTTGTATTTATTCTTGGTGTAAAATGATGAGATAATATTAGCCATCAGATCGCGGGAAGCGATGCCATACCCGATGGCAAAGGCGAAAATGACCCCGCCAATGATGAGATTGAAGCTGGATTCGAGCAGTTCAGTATTGATACCTGCCTGCCCCAACGCACTAATGACTGTGATAATGAGGAAGAATACGAATACAATCATGCTCAACAGGCGACCTGAAGCGATGTTGAACGATTGACATACGTTGATAACAGCCCCGCGTAAGGTATCGGCAATCAATACACCTACCTGTAACATGATGGCTGCTACAATTAGCTTGGGAATAAAGTTTACCAACGATGATACCATCTCGGTAATAGCCGCTACGCCTAATGTTTCGGTAGCGGCCGTTATAAACATCAGCAGAATGTAGTAGTAAAGAACTTTGGCGATGATTTCGCTTAGTTTAATTTCAGTTTTGAGCTGCTTTATAATACTAATTTCATTAAGCCGATTACCAATTTTATCAAACCCTACTCTATCCAACACGCGCTGAATGATAAAGGCCACTAGACGAGCCACACCAAGGCCAATTAGCAGTATTATCATTGTGCCAAATAGACGCGGCACAAACTCGACGAATTGATTGATCAGGTTTTGAAAAGTATTACGTACTACTTCTGCAAGGTTAGGTAGTTGGTTCATACGGTACGAGTTGTGTCGTCTGGGGTTAAGTGAGGTGGATTCGCCAGAGCCGAGGCCAACGCAAATAAGTCACCAACGTAGAGCTCTACAAGGGTAATCGCATTGCGAATTAGATCGATCTCAGAGACTAGCTCTGTTTTTAGATTCGGCGGGCAGACGTCATCTGGCTCAAGTTGTTTGAATGGATTTGTATTTTCCATAATGGCGGATTAACGAAAAGGCCAACGAATAGAGAGTATCATTTTGATGGCTAGCAGCAGCCAGAATACAACGCCTTCGAGGTAGTGTTTACGAAGCTTATCTCGCGAGCGTTTTAGTCGCATTTTTACGGCGCTTTCGGTCAGCCCATTGATGTTGGCAATATCCCGAATGCTGATATCGTCCTGATACTTCATCAGAAGCATCGACTGTTCTTCGGGAGCAAGTTGGTGCAAAGCGCGCTCAAGTTGTTTGGCCTCCATTTCGGCTAATTCGCCCAAATCGTCGTCTGTTCCTACATCAAGTCGTTCCCAACCATCCTCCATATACACTTCTTTACGCATATTCTGCGACCGAATCTGATCGGTGCAATAGTTATACGTAATGGAATATAGCCAGGTCGAGAATTTAGCCTGTTCCCGAAAGCTGCCCAGTTTAATGACCAATTTTAGGAAGATGTCGTGCGTTAAATCCTCAGCCCGCACAGGATCTTTCGTGAATGATAAACACTTACGGTATACCTTATCACAGTAACGTTCATATAATCGTTCAAAATAGGCGTTTCGCTGCGTGTCGACATATAGCCGAACCAGCTCTTCGTCCGAATACTGCTCCATTTTATGTGGTAGTGGCTGTTATGACCAGAAAGTGTTGTAAAAGTAACTCACCCCAACTATCAATATTAGTAAAAATAACTGCTAGGAACTGATTAGTTCAAAAGATTAACCAAATAAGATTTCTTTATGAATATATGTGTATATAAAACGATTGTTTCTTTATATATTACTGGGCCATGGCATTGCTATGAATTCGTTTCTTCCTGATAATATTGACGCAGTCGATCACGTGACCGCTTCAACCGCATCTTTACAGCATTCTCAGTCAAGGAATAGTGAAAAGCCAATTCCCGAATGCTCATATCTTCCTGATATTTCTTTTGGATTAAATGCTGTTCGAGGGGAGCTAACCGAAGAATTGCCTGTTGGATTTGGTCAATGACTGATTCATCATAATAAGCTGTTTCATCTTGCTCAGCATTAGATAGGGTATCGCAATCATCGAGAGGTAATGTCGGCTGACGAGATTTGAGTTGGCGGAGTTGATCGGCGCAGTAATTATAGGTAATGGAATAGAGCCAAGTCGAAAATTTGGCTTCGTGTTTATACCCTTCGAGTTTGTGCAATAAACGTAAAAATATATCCTGCGTCAGATCGTCAGCCTGTAGTTTATCATTGGTGAAGTAAAGGCATTTACGATACACTTTACCGCAATACCGTTTGTACAACTGTTCAAAATAGTTTTGTTGTCCAGTGGAAAGAAAATTTCTAACTAATTCTTCGTCTGTACTTTGCTTGTTCATGACCAGGTTAAGGATGGTGGTAGACAATAGGCTGCGGACAAAGTACCTGGTTTTTGACACTGTCTCAAAGGTGGGTTGCAGTCAATGTAGTCTATGATGTGCTTTTGATGTAGTTTTTGGGTATAGTAAAGCACGGAAGAAATGCATAAGAACCAAAAATGTTACATTTATCAACTAGCGTTACCGCTATTAACTACTGTATATCAGTAGGTTATGTAGGTAGTAAATAAAAATACCCGGCCTAATGACCGGGTATTTTTAGCGTATTTAGCGTAAAGCAGGATTTACTCCTCAACTATATTAACCAATAGCTACTCGTTTGAAAGCAGATACGGTTAGGCCTTTGCTGGTTTTATCCAGAAGCTGAGAAATGGTAATCGAAGGATCTTTTACGAACTCCTGGTTAAGCAGCGTATTGTCTTTATAGAACTTGTTCAGCTTACCCATGGCAATTTTTTCAAGCATAGCTTCGGGTTTTCCTTCAGCACGAGCCTGCTCTTTACCGATTTCGATTTCACGCTGAACGATTGTAGCGTCAACGCCATCTTTGTCCAGAGCAACCGGTTTCATAGCTGCAATTTGCATAGCTACGTCACGGCCAACTTCGCTAACATCCGTACCGTTCGTATTGGTCAGGCCAACCAGAACGCCCAGTTTGCCGTTCGAGTGGATGTAAGAAACAACTTTATCGGCCGAAACGGTCTCAAAGGAGGCTACATCGATTTTTTCACCGATTTTGCCCATCAGGTCAGTGATATGATCTTGTAACGAACGACCATCTGCCTGTGGAGTTGCCAACAACGTAGCTTTATCAGCAGCATCCGTTGTTACGGCAGTACTCATAACTGCCATCGCCAGGTTCTGGAAATCAGCTACCTTCGATACAGGTTCTGTTTCGCAGGCCAGCGCGATTACTTTACCTGACTTGCCATCGGTGCTAACATGGGCTAGTACTATACCTTCGGCAGTAGTGTTATCGGCCCGCTTGTCGGCTATTTTCTGACCCTGCTTCCGCAGAATCTCTTTTGCTTTTTCAAAATCGCCATCGGCTTCAGTAAGGGCTTTTTTACAGTCCATCATACCGGCTCCGGTCTCTTGCCGAAGTTTGTTTACGTCAGCAGCGGTAATTGCCATAATAAAAAGTTGTTAGTAAGTTAAATTACCAAACGTTATTTGGTGGTCAATGAATTGGCTATTGAAATGGAATAGCCCATAGCGTGGCTACGGGCTATATTTTTGAGTTATAAAGTTTTATGGTTGTAGAGTTATAAAGTTGAAGTTGGTTTAAAACTTTATAACTCTACAACCATAAAACTTTATAACTCATTTTATGCTTCCTGCCCGTCTTCAGCAACGGGAGCTGCGTTCGTTTCAGCTTCAGGCTGGGTTTCTCCTTCGGCACGAGCCTGAGCAAGGTCTTCAGCCCGTTTGGCTTCTTCCTCTTCCTGACTGCGCTGATCGTCCTTGTCCTGCTTCCGTTCCATCAGCCCTTCTTCGATCGCTTTACCTATGGCCAGCGTGATCAGAGCAATTGCTTTATAAGCATCATCATTAGCTGGGATAGCGAAGTCAACCGATTCAGGGTTCGAGTTGGTATCGCACATAGCAAATACCGGAATACCCAGGCGGTGAGCTTCAGCTACGGCAATGTGTTCGCGTTTTACGTCGACAATGAACAGAGCGGCTGGCAAACGGGTCAGATCGGCAATACCGCCCAATACACGCTCCAGTTTCTCTTTGTCACGCATCCGGGTCAAACGCTCCCGCTTCGCAATGCCTTTGACGGTCTCCTCGTCTTTCAGCATTTTGTCCAGCGTTTGCATTTTTTTCAGCGACTTCCGAATCGTAGCAAAGTTGGTCAGCATACCACCCTGCCAGCGATCAGTTACGTATGGCATTTTCAGGCGACGAGCTTCTTCCGAAACAATTTCCTGAGCCTGTTTTTTGGTCGCTACGAACAACACTTTCCGGCCCGAACGAACAATGCCACGGATGGCGTTGCAAGCTTCATCGAGCGAGGCTAATGTTTTATTGAGATCAATAATGTGGATGCCGTTCTTCTCCATGAAGATATACGGAGCCATCCGGGGGTCCCACTTACGCGTCAGGTGACCAAAGTGCACACCAGCGTCGAGGAGATCTTTATATTCGATTTGTGCCATTTCTTAAAATGAACAATAAAAAATGAATAAGTTGAAAATACGCAGCACCGCGCATCGGCATCATCTAAGCGCAGTCTGGACTATGTTGCATAGGGGTAAGGGCGTGGGGCGATGGGTAAATCCCCTTTGCCAATAGCCCGATGCCCTCTGCAAATTAACGTTTCGAGAACTGGAACCGACGACGTGCCTTCCGACGACCGTACTTCTTCCGCTCAACCATACGCGAATCCCGGGTAAGGAATCCTTCTTTTTTGAGGGCTGGACGGAATTCAGCGTTCAATTCGACAAGGGCGCGGGCAATGGCCATGCGGGTTGCTTCTGCCTGACCAGCTACACCTCCACCACGAACGTTTACTTTAACATCGTAGCCACCTACGCCATTAACTGTAGCGAAGGGTTGGTTCAGAATGATTTGCAGGACTTCGGTCGGAAAATATTGCTTGTAATCTTTTCCGTTTACCGAGATGGCTCCGCTGCCCGCCGACAGGTAGATCCGTGAGATGGCAGTTTTACGGCGGCCAATGGTATTAATACGATCCATTATGACTTAGAATTTAACTGCTTTGGGTTGCTGAGCCTCGTGCGGGTGTTGGTCACCAGCGTAAACATACAGGTTGGTGTACAACCGCCGACCAAGCCGGTTTTTCGGCAACATGCCCTTCACAGCATGTTCGATGATGCGCTGGGGTTGTTTTTCGAGCAACAACCGGGGCGATGCGAACCGTTGACCACCGGGGTATCCTGTGTGGCGAACGTAAACTTTGTCGGTCATCTTAGAGCCCGTCAGGCGCACCTTTTCGGCATTGATGACGATCACATTATCTCCGCAGTCAACATGCGGGGTGAAGTTAGTTTTGTGTTTGCCGCGGATCAGGCGTGCGATTTGGCTGGCCAACCGACCGAGCACTTCGCCCTGAGCGTCAACCACAATCCATTCCTTCTGCACCGTTTCTTTGTTGGCAGAGATGGTTTTGTAACTGAGCGTATTCACTTTATGGAGACTAATTGGTTGATTTCTAACGATTTGCCTAAAAATAAAGCACTCCCGCTTCAAAACGGGAGTGCAAATATAGGAGATATAAGGCTGAAAAACAAGGCTCTGCAAAGAATTCGTATTAACGTAACTTCAACGTTGCCAGAGCCATTACTGCTAGAATAATTCCGACGATCCAGAAACGGGTTACCAGCTTGGCTTCATGATAGCCTTTTTTCTGAAAATGGTGGTGAAGTGGCGACATCAGGAATATTCGCCTGCCTTCGCCGTATTTGCGTTTTGTGTATTTAAAATAGCTGACTTGTGTGATGACGGACACAAGCTCAACCAGGAAGATACCACAGATGACTGGAATCATCAGTTCTTTTCGTATGGCCAGAAACAACACGGCAATAACTCCTCCAAGCATCAAACTGCCTGTATCGCCCATAAATACCTGAGCCGGATAGGAGTTGTACCACAGAAATCCGACACACGCTCCCACAAAAGCCGCACAGAAGATTACCAGCTCGCCAGCGTTGGGAATGTACATAATGTTAAGGTATTGGGAGAAAACTTTATTGCCTGATAAATAGGCTAGTACACCAATTGTAAGTCCAATAATGACAGATGTACCTGCCGCTAATCCGTCGATTCCGTCGGTGATGTTAGCGCCATTGGAAACGGCAGTAATGATGAAAATACAGACAATCACATAAATGATCCAGGTATAATCATCAGGCAATAAACCAAACAGCAGCGAACTGTAGTCGAACTCGTTATTCTTGACAAATGGAACTGTTGTCAGGGTTGATTTAATGTCGGTATATACATCGGGAACGTTCGATGTACTCAGCAGACGGGGAGCATACTTCCGGATTTTGACATACTGGTTAAAATAGAGTGTCAGGCCGACAATCAACCCTAAACCAATTTGCCCAACGACCTTAAACTTGCCCTGTAACCCTTCCTTGTTCTTTTTAAAGACTTTGATATAGTCGTCTAAAAAGCCAATCATGCCCGTCCAAACCGTCGATACAAGAGCTAGTACAACATAGACGTTGGAAAGTTTTGAGAACAGCAGCGCCGGAATCAGCAGGGAGGCCAAAATGATAAAACCGCCCATGGTGGGAGTGCCTCGTTTCTGCATCTGCCCTTCCAGACCCAGATCGCGAATCGATTCGCCAATCTGCAGATTGCGAAGGGTATCGATAATCCGGCGTCCGAAAATGGCAGCGATCAGCAGCGAGGTTACTACAGCCCCTAACGCCCGAAACGAAATATATTGAAAAACCCCGGCACCCGGAAAGTTATAGCGTTCGTCCAGAAACTGAAAAAGATAATAGAGCATAAAACTGAATGAGTGAATGAGTGAATGAGCGAATGAGTGAATAGCTGGCGCAGATATATTCAGCCGGATGGTATTCACTCATTCGCTCATTCACTCATTCAAAATTATACATGTGCCAAAGTTACAGATTTCCGCGTTCTGCGAAAGCGTCCCGTAAGACGGCCCGATCGTCGAAATCGTATTTGATACCTTTAATTTCCTGGTAGGTTTCGTGACCTTTGCCCGCTACCAGAATAATATCGTGTGGGTGAGCGATAGATACAGCTTGCCGAATGGCTTCATGCCGATCTTCAATGGTTGTCGTTTTTTTGTAGTCAACAGGTGGAACGCCAGCCTGCATCTGTTCCAGAATAACCATCGGGTCTTCGTTGCGTGGATTGTCCGACGTCAGAATCACCCGGTTACTGAACCGACAGGCAATTTCGGCCATGATGGGTCGCTTGGCGGCATCCCGATTGCCCCCACAGCCAACTATCGTGATAATTTGCGGCAGGCGTCCCTGTTCATTCGTCTGCCGTAGCCCGTTGATGGTTTCCAGCACATTCTGAAGCGCATCGGGTGTATGGGCGTAATCGACAATGCCAACAATTTTATCGTCCGATACAACTTGCTCAAAGCGTCCGGGAGGAGGGGTAATACCCGAAAGTAAGGTCAGTACTTCGGCTGGATCTTCGCCTAATAATACAGCCGCTCCATAAACACTCAGTAAATTGTAGGCATTGAATCGACCGATCAGCTTGAACCAAACTTCGTGGCCATCAAGCTGCATATGTAAGCCAAATAGGCTATCAGCAATGACTTTTCCTTTAAATGTAGCCAGGGTTTTCAGTGAGTAGGTTTCTTTGCGGGCGGCCGTATTCTGGAGCATTACCAGACCGCGTTTATCATCCACATTGGTCAGGGCAAAGGCCGAAGCCGGAAGCTGATCGAAGAAGCCCTTTTTGGCTCGTATGTAATTGTCGAAGGTGCCGTGAAAATCGAGATGGTCGTGGGTGATATTGGTAAAAATAGCCCCTGAGAACGTAAGGCCAGCGATTCGCTCCTGCACGACCGCATGGGAACTAACTTCCATAAAGACATGGGTACACCCATGCGCCAGCATATTCGTCAGTAACTGGTTGATCGTAATCGCATCGGGAGTCGTATGGGTAGTTGGAATTACCTCATCATCGATCTGGTTTTGTACCGTCGATAACAAGCCGCAGCGATAGCCTAAGGCACGAAACAGACGGAAAAGCAGGGTCGCGACGGACGTTTTGCCATTCGTACCCGTTACACCCACTAGCTTTAATTTCTGTGAAGGATGCTCATAGAAATTAGCCGCTATCAAACCCATTGAGCGGGCAGAGTCCTGCACCTGAACATAGGTAACATCTGCCGATAAATCACTGGGAAGTTCTTTGCATAAAATAGCCGCAGCACCCTGTTTTACAGCCGTTTCGATATATTTATGCCCATCCGTTACGGTTCCCCGAACAGCAATGAACAGACTACCCGACCCCACTTTGCGGGAATCCATGGTGAGGGCTGTGACATCCGCTTCCATGCTGCCCGATGTAGCCAGCAGCGGAATTTTATAGAGAAGGTTTTTGAGTTGCATACCTTTAAACGATGCCTAATCTCGTTTTATGGCTGCAAAAAAACGGATTGAGGGGCTGACTACCTAATTTTTACCTCAAATGGGATAAAAGGTATTCTATGGCTCTATTAGCCGCTAACCTAGCCGGAGCGTAATACTTTTACTGCCAGCTTGTTCAATTGCCATACCGGGTGAAATCGACTGCTCCCGAACCTTACCACGCCCTTCGACCGATACACGTAACCCTCGGTTTTCAAGTAAGAAAAGGGCGTCACGTAGGGTCAGGCCACGCACGTCGGGCACTTGTCCGGGACGCGTTGGACGAGATTTCCACCGACCGCCGGAAGTAGCTTCTACCCAGCCTTCGGTTGATGGTTCGTTGGCAATGTCCAGGGACGAACCGATGGTGTGCAGATCGTCGGCATAGCCAGCCAGTAAGCCCGTTGTCGACATCGGTTTTGAACTTCCAGTCCGGATGGGTGCATGCATACGAATATCATAGGCGACAATTCGGTCGGCAACAGCTTTAAATACAGGGGCCGATACGGCACCGGCATACAACAGGTCAATGTTATCGCCCTGGGGCGTATCGACCATCGTAATCATGCTGTATTTAGGCTTGTCAGCGGGGAAGTAGCCAATGAATGAGGTGTAATATTTACCCACCTGATACTGGCCATTTATAATTTTTTGGGCAGTTCCGGTCTTACCCGCAATGGCATAATAGGGGTTATTGATGTGCTTGGCCGTGCCATTCGTCACTACGCCCCGAAGCAAATCCTGGGCTTTTCGAACGGTTTCTTTCGAGCAGATTGGCTCAGCCAGCACAGAGGGTTTGTTGTCTTCAATGATTTCGCCCGCCAGCTTGATCTGTTTTACAATGACCGGACGTACCCAATACCCATTATTGGCAACAGCATTATAAAAAGCCAGCATCTGGAGCGGAGTAATCTGCATCTCATAGCCATACGACATCGAGGTTAGCGATACTTTGCTCCAGCCTTTCATATCCGGGTTACGAACCACCGGGATGGCTTCGCCTTTCATGTGGATACCCGTCGGCTGGGTCAGATGGAACCGGCGCAGGTACTGGCAATACAGGTCAGGACGGCTATAAAAATAGCTGCGCATAAGCATGTGGGTACCGACATTCGACGACTTTTCGAAAACCTGTCGGGCCGTAATGGTTCCATGACCTACCCGACTGGCATCGTGAATTCCCAGACCGTTGTAGCGGGTCGAGCCACTGCCAGTTGCTACCAGTTGGTTCAGCGAAATGGCTTTCTCTTCCATCAGTGCCATCATGGTTGCCAGCTTAAACGTTGAACCGGGATCGGTACGACCTGCTAAAGCATGGTTGAAATTTTCGACGTAATGATCCCCCTGTTTGGTCAGATTAGCCATCGCCCGGATTTCGCCGGTAGCCACTTCCATCACAATCACGCAGCCTTTAGCCGCATTGTATTTTACCAGCGCATCGCGCAGGGCCGATTCGGCCATATCCTGGAAGTTGACATCGATGGTGGTGTAAAGGTCCATCCCAGACTCCGGCTGCATATCGGGTCCGTCGTTAACGGGTTTACGAATGCCACCCGCCAGTACCTCAACCAGGCCGACTGCGTTTTTACCAGCCAGCGCGGGTTGAAACGACGCTTCCAGGCCAATCAGACCCCGGCCTGTTTTAGCATCCAGATTGCCTATAGTTCGCTCAGCCATCTGCCCAAACGGGTGGTAGCGTTCATAGTAAGGGCGTAGCACACCTCCACGAGCGGCAACTTTGGGCGTAGACCGGAAAAAAGGCCATTTCAGCATTTTTTGCCGTTCCTGGAAAGTTACCCGACGACGATTGAGCAGCACATACCGCCGTTTATGGGCCCGCGCATCCCGTACCAGGTCGGCGTATTCCTGCGGAGAGCGGTCGCGGTAAATCTGGGAAAGCAAAAGACCCAGCGAATCAATTTTCTTTTTGAAATAGTCAGGCTTGGCCATCGTTGGGTCAAGGCCCACTACGTAGGTAGGCAGAGAAGTTGCCAGCAGTCGACCATCGTTGGCGAAAATATTGCCCCGCATGGCCCGGATGGTGTCGCGCTGAATGAGGGTGGCATCGACACGCTCGCGCCAGAATTTCCCTTTGAAGGTTTGGAAATATTGTACGTAAACCAGCCGAAAGACAACGCCAACGGCCAGGACAATCACAACATAGTACACGTTGTTTGCCCGTTGAATGATGTCCTGCTTAATGTTCATCTGACTTAACGACGATTTTATGGGGTGGTGTTTGACTATCCGAAAGGTTGAGTTCAGCTACGCGCTTGCTGATTTCTGACTGTTTACCGCTTTTGTCCAGATCGGCCTGTAGGACCGTGTATTGTGAACGGAGTTCATCGACCTGAATCTGCGTGCGCTGAATCCGTCGGACGAGCCGCTCGGCGTTGTGATTAAGACCAATGTAAAGGATAAGCAGGAAGGTGACCCACAAAATCCGATCGATATGATGAATGGGCCAGGCATTGTCTTCGCCAAACAGTCGATCCAGACCGATGAAGTCGTTCAGCCAGGTTGCCAGTTTGAGTTTGCGCCGTTGCTTTTTTTGCTGCTGCGTAACGCGCGGAGCCTCTCGGAATGTATTTTTTGCCATAGCTTGGGTTAGGATGCCATAGAAATACAAAGAAACAAAAACCTAGTATCCTAATCCGGGCTGGGGGCGAATTCTTTGATAAGATTTTATTCTTTCCAGCGCCACTCGTTGGCGATTTGTAACGGCGTTCGCAGACCCTGTGTCACGAGGTAATCGCGGGTTTGCGTATCGGTTTGCCGACGGGTCGGAATATCATCGGCATCGGCCAGGGCGTAAAGGAGCATGGTCGAATAACGAACCGTATTTTTCAACTGATCAGCATTGACCAGATTCATCCGGTCGCAGTTGGCATGGTAGCAGTCGAGTACCGATTTGGATAGATGCCCGTTCATACCAACTACTGGAACACCTTCGAGCATAAAGGGCTGGTGATCGGAGTGGAGGCCCGCCTGATTCTGCATGTCGTTAGGAAACGTAGCCTCTACAGACTTTATGTTTTCGCCGACGTTGTTGAAGAACGGCACCATATCGGCCCGTCCGAAGGCATTCAGGCCCGTCGGATCGTTGGTCATGTCGAGGTTCATCATATACCGAACGTTGTCTAACTGTCCCGTTTTTTTCAGGTTCTCGACCATCGCTTTCGATCCCAGCAAGCCCTGTTCTTCACCCATGAATAGGACAAACTCGATGGTGCGCTTCGGTTTTAGTTTGAGTGCTTTAAACGTCCGGGCGATGTCGAGAACAGCGAACGAACCAATGCCGTTATCAATAGCGCCGGTTGCCAGATCCCACGAATCCAGATGGCCACCCACGATAATTTTCTCGTCGGGGAATTTCGAGCCTTTCAAGGTTGCCACCACATTTCGGGCGCGAATCTTCCGGCTCGTGTTGGTCATATCGATTACAGCCTGCAACGGGCTATGCTCCTCCTGCATCCACGAACGCAGCGCTTCGCCACTTTCCAGCGAGATACATACCGACGGAATGGGAATCAGTTTGCCTGTAACGGAAGCGGTACCGGTCAGCAACACATTGCCGGGTACCAGATTGACCATAATCACTCCCGATGCCCCATGTTGAATGGCCAGTGCTGTTTTTTCGGAGCGATGCAGATTTCGGGCTCCTTTGGTGGGAGCAGCCAGGCCAATATTGACCAGCGCAATCTTCCCTTTCAGCTTCCCTTTCACAGCCGCAAAATCACCTTCAAGTCCATTGCCGACATCAATGATTTCGCCTTTCACATGCGCTTCGACGGGCGAATGCGCCAGGGCTACAACCGGCACATCGCGGAAGTTATCGCTTTTGGCAGGAACAACCGATAAGGTAACGGTATCGCGGGCCCAGGCTTCGACTTCGAAAGGTTCGTAACGAATCTCTTTGAAACCGTACGAAGAAAGTAAATCAAAGGCATATGCTTCGGCACGGCTACCGTTGGGGCTGCCTGTTAGCCGATGCCCTACCTGCTCTGAGGCCTGGGAGAGTGTTTCATAAGCACGGCTATGGGCCGTAACTTCTTTGGTAATTCGGGCAAATGCCTTCTGAAGAGATAGTTTTTCAGGGTAAAAAGCGGTCAGTGTACCAGCGGTGCCGATACATAACAAAACGAGCCGAAAACGAGGCACGTAAAACGTCCGGGTCATGAGAGGATGGGTGGCAGAATTCCTTGCTAAATATACGAAAAGGTTTATTGCTTTCGATGCCGAATGATTAGACGCAATAAATAGGCAAAGCGTTCGGGTGAACTGAAAAAAAACATCAGATTAACGTAGTCATAACCCATTTGGATTGGACTAGTTTGGCTGTAATTATCAAAAAATCAGAAAATTAACTAGCCGGTTGATGCTTCATTGGTTTAAGCTGAACCGTGAGCCGGTCGGAAAGCCAGTGTGGGTCGATACCAACTATCCCAAACACACGATCCCAACTTCGTTCAAAACAGTGGGCGGCATCGGGAAACGTAGTGGATATCGTTAATGCCTGCTCATAAAACGATACGGATTTTTGGTGCAAAAGGTTGCGGTGAACGGCAAATTGTGCGCCAAGTACAAACGTGTAGTGCTCAGGACCTTCGGTGCCAAAAAGAGCACGGTGAAAACCTCGTAAATCCAGGCCACGCCCGTCGTCGTTTTTGCTCCAGGGACGGAACAGTCGATGGCCCTGGGCGTCGTCGGTGTCAATCAGGTGGCCTAGCCAATAAAAATCTAGATTCGGATACTGTTCGGTGGTGCTGGTAAACCAGGACCCGTCGGCAAAGGCCCGCAGCGTTTTCTTGAAATCATAGGCATGATCGAACGGTTTTCCCTGGCAAAAAATAGTCCATTCGGCCAGCGAATCGTATCGGCTGATGATGTGATGCAGATAGGTATGCGCTTCCCGCCCGATATTGGGTAACGAAATGGCGGTGGGACCGGCTTGATGAGCTGGACTTTTATCGTAAACCGTAACCTGTACGCCCGGCGGTAACTTTCGGAGCCAGCTCAGATCTTCGGTATAGTGAGCAACCACAAGTTCATGCATCTAGTTATGGGGATAAGCGCAAAAGGATCATACAAAGAACGCAAAGCAGCTGTTAATTTCTTTACGTTCTTTGTGTGATCCTTTTGCGCCAAAATTCTCTTGTTATGAAACAGCCGTATTTTGCGCTTTTCTGTTTATTGACCTCCCTTAGTATGACGCAGGCACAACCCATTACCCCTCCCAAGGCCACTATCAAGCCCAAAGAACTGATTACCAACGGCCATAAGCGAATTGATAATTATTATTACCTCAACGAACGCGAAAACCCGGAAGTTATCAAGTACCTCAACGCCGAAAATACGTACCTCGAACAGGTGCTTGCTCCGGTGAAAAGCCTACGGGAGAAGTTGTTCGATGAAATGAAGAGTCGGATTAAGGAACAGGACGAGTCAGTACCCTATAAAGAAGGAAATTATTTCTATTATAGCCGATTCATCAAGGGCGGTGAGTATCCGATTTATTGCCGCAAAAAAGGCTCGCTGGATGGCCCCGAAGAAATTCTTTTTGATGGGAATGCCCTGGCCAAAGGACATAATTATTATCATTTAGGTGGCTATGAAGTGTCGGACAATGAGGAATTGGCCATCTATGCCGAAGATGTGGTAAGTCGTCGGCTGTATACACTACGGATCAAGAATCTGAAAACGGGTAAAACGTATTCCGATATGATCCCGGATGTGGAAGCCGATAATTTTGCCTGGGCTGCTGACAATAAGACGCTGTTCTACATCAAAAAAGATCCGCAGACCCTGCTGGGTTATCAGGTGTATCGGCACGTGTTGGGCACAAGTCCTCAGACGGATGTATTGGTGTACGAAGAAGCTGACAATCAGTTTTATATGGGCCTGGGCCGGTCGAAATCAAAAAAATACATTGCCATTGGCTCCGACCATAACGGCGTTGCGACCGAGTATCGATTGTTGGAAGCCAGTCAGCCTATGGGGCAGTTCAGGGTGTTTCTGCCGCGCGAAAAAGGCCATGAGTACGACATTGTGCATTACCAGCATAAATTCTATGTCCGTACCAACTGGCATGCCGAGAACTTCCGATTGATGGAAGTGCCGGAGGGTAAAACCGCTGATCGTACTGCCTGGAAGGAAGTAATCCCACACCGGCCCGACGTGTATCTGGCCAATATAGACGTGTTTGCCAATCACTTGGTTCTGGGTGAACGCAAAGCTGGTCTGACGAACATCCGGGTCATAAACCAGCAAACCAATGCTGACGAATATCTCGATTTTGGCGAGCCGGCTTACGTGGCCGGTATCGGCTATAATCCAGATTTCAATACCAACGTTCTCCGGTTTGGTTACTCCTCCCTGACGACCTCAAACTCGACCTTCGATTATAATATGGATACGAAGGAAAAGACGCTGATGAAACAACAGGAGGTGCTGGGTGGCTTCGACAAGGCCAATTACGTATCAGAACGGGTATACGCAACCGCCCGCGATGGCGTACAGGTGCCCGTGTCGCTGGTGTATCGCAAAGGAACGCCCAAAGATGGTTCTGCGCCCTTGCTGCAGTACGCTTACGGTTCATACGGCTACTCCATCGACCCTAGTTTTAGTTCAACCCGGCTGAGTTTGCTGGATCGGGGCTTTATGTTTGCCATTGCCCACATCCGGGGAGGGCAGGAGATGGGTCGTCGTTGGTACGAAGACGGCAAAATGCTGAAAAAGAAAAATACTTTCAACGACTTCGTGGATGTGTCGGAGTATCTGATTAAGAATAAGTACACCAGTGCCGAAAAACTGTTTGCCATGGGCGGTAGTGCGGGCGGTTTGCTAATGGGTGCTGTGATCAATCAGGCACCGCAGCTTTATCGGGGGGTAGTAGCATCGGTACCGTTTGTAGATGTGGTAACGACCATGCTCGACGAAAGTATTCCGCTCACAACGGGTGAGTTTGAGGAGTGGGGTAATCCCAAAAACAAACCCTATTATGAGTATATGCTGTCGTATTCGCCTTACGACAACGTAGAGAAAAAAGCCTATCCTAATCTACTGGTAACGACGGGCTTGCACGATTCGCAGGTGCAGTACTGGGAACCCGCCAAGTGGGTGGCGAAGCTGAGAGTTCTGAAAACGGATAGTAATCAGTTGCTGCTGCATACCAATATGGACGCGGGTCACGGGGGCGCATCAGGCCGGTTTCAGGTATTAAAGGAAATTGCGCTGGAATATGCGTTTATGCTCAATCTGGTTGGGATACAGCAGTAAGTAGAGTTCACACATTCTTAAGTCCTAATATCTTCTTTCTCCGCAACTTGTCTGGCCGATAGTGTGGAGGATGCGGTGATTAGGTGGTATATTCACCGCAAAATATGCGGTGAATAAGGATGTACATTTATCAACGACGGGAATGGCCCCAGTTTAGATGGGATCAGGCTGAACTCACTATCCCTCTCGCGGCTCTTCGGCATAAGCAAGGAAAACTAATTGGGCAGATGACTGGGTTGGGATTTTCGCTTCAGTCCGAAGCGATGCTCCAAACAATGACTTTAGAAGTCTTAAAGTCAAATGAAATAGAGGGCGAAATGCTGGATCAGCATCTGGTACGTTCATCTATTGCCCGTCGTTTAGGTATTGAGACATTTGGGCTTTTGCCTCCAGATCGCCAGGTAGAAGGCGTTGTTGATGTGTTGGTGGATGCTACCCAGTATTTCAGTCAGCCTTTAACCAAAGCGCGCTTATGCAGTTGGCACGCGGCTTTATTTCCGACGGGATTTAGTGGAATGCATAAAATAACTGTTGCTGATTGGCGTAGTGGCGATGCAGGGCCTATGCAGGTTGTTTCGGGAGCAATAGGACGAGAGCAGGTACACTTCCAGGCCCCGGATGCATTGGTATTGGACCGTGAAATGCAGCTATTTCTTGACTGGTTTAACGAAGGATTTACGTTAGACCCAGTTCTTAAAGCAGCTATTGCACATCTTTGGTTTGTAACCATTCACCCGTTTGATGATGGAAATGGACGACTTGGACGCACGATTGCCGATATGCAATTGGCAAGAGCAGATGGATTAAAGCAGCGGTTTTATAGTATGTCAGCTCAAATTCGCAAAGAGCTGAATGCGTACTATACTATGTTAGAAAATACTCAAAAAGGGTCATTAGACATTACTGATTGGTTAAGCTGGTTTCTGGCCTGTTTGGATCGGGCACTGAATGCAACAGAAAACATACTGGCAGGTGTATTGACAAAAGCACGTTATTGGGAGTGGTTATCTGGAAAAGTGCTTAATGCCCGTCAGAAGCTGATGCTCAATAAATTACTGGATGGATTTGAGGGAAAGTTGACCTCGTCGAAGTGGGCGAAAATTACCAAAGCTTCGCAGGATACAGCGCTACGAGACATTCAGAGTTTACTTGATCAGCAAGTACTCATCAAAGAAGAGTCGGGCGGACGGAGTACTAGTTATACGCTGAGAACGATTTGAAAATGGTATTCATTTTTGTCTTAACCTGAGTAGCAGGATTACAGTAAACGAGTTGTGCCTTTTGCGTATCTAACCCCCACCCCCCCTGAAAACAAGGGAGGAGTTTGAAACCGGAGTAAGTAAAGTCCCTCCCTGAAAACAGGGGAGGGATTTAGGGTGGGGTACATACACACTGACAATTTGAAATGGGTTTAAGTACTATATTTGTAAGTATCCTGTTGGCCTGGACGATTCTGTCTGGGCCAATTAGTTTAATGCTTTTCATGATTAGTCGTTATGTCCCAACTTGTTCGTATTCCGACACCTGGTAAGGATAAAGCTCCGCTCTCGAAGGCGCAGAAGGAGTTCAATCGGTTGACCAAAAAAATTGGGGAGCTGGAAGCCGAACTAGAGCAGTTTCGGACAACCGCCAGTCAGATACAGCAACGGGTTTATTCGGAATATGAGCCTTTACTTCGCTCGTTCAATACCCTTCGGGCCGATCTGGTGCGGCTGTTCGACCGGGCTTATGATTGGAAGGAAATCACGAAAACGGAGCGGAAGAAACTGTCCGATATTATTCAGAATATAGCCTATGAACTTATTAGCGAGCATGGTCTGGATGAGCTAAAGCCGATCTTCGATAAATACGACAAGGAAGGGTACGATGCCACTGATGCGGAAGCTGATCAGCAGGTTTCCGAAATCATGAAGGAGATGGTCGGGTCGATGTACGGTATCAAATTCGATGATGAGGTCGACGTGAGTACAAAGGATAAAATTATGGCCTACCTGCAGGAGCAAATGCAGGCCCGGCAGACCGAAGCGCAGCAGCGCCAGCAGGAGGCCGACGAAAAGCGGGCGCAAAAGCCTAAATCGGTGAAGCAGCAGGAGCGAGAGGCCAAAAAACTGGTTGAGGAACGAAATATTACCAAGGCGGTCCGAACGCTCTATATGGATCTGGTGAAAACCTTTCATCCCGACCGCGAACCGGATGAGGCTGAGAAAACCCGGAAAACCGAAATCATGAAGCGGGTGACCGAAGCCTACGAAAAAAGCGATCTGCTTGCGTTGCTAAGGCTGCAACTTGAGTTTAACCGAATCGACCAGCAACACCTCGAAACCCTGGCCGACGAGCAACTTCGGTACTACAACAAAATTCTGAAACAGCAGGCCGACGAACTAAGTGATGAACTATATGGCTTGCAAAGCCAGCTTTCGGCAGCACTTAACAAACCATTTATGTTGGTCAGCTCAGCGCTGAGCCTAGAATTCAGTTTCAACAACGACATTCGCGAGTTGAAAAAGAGTATAAAGGAGACCAAGAAAGACATCCAAGAATTGGCAAACCCTGCCGTTATGAAGGCGTTTCTGAAAACCTACAAAATTCGTAAAGCTGCCGATTTTGATGTGCTAGACGGCTTCTTCGGTTAATGACATAATCAGATTTTACAAAGACAAAGAGCCGTGCCACGGTTTAATTCGGTGCAATAGAGAACCGTGGCACGGCTCTTTGCGAAAGTTTTTTGAGTAAACATGCGTACGTTTCAGTGTTTTTCTTTTTCTGTCTGTTCTTGGTTGATCAGCCTTGCGGGACTGGCTATTGCTGTTGGGAGTTGCCAATCGGGTGGTGATGGCGCGCTTGATAATCCGACTGTTACTGAGGGGAAGGTTATGGCCGAAAAACACTGTGGTACATGCCACATGTTGCCATCACCCGAGTTGCTGGATAAAGAAACGTGGGTAAAATCGGTGTTGCCAGCTATGGCACCCAATCTGGGCCTTGAAGCCTATCCGGGTGGAAATTACTATGCCGGACCGAAATCGGCCATCTCGTTCGAAAACTGGCAGAAACTGATTGCCTATTATGAAACGCTGGCTCCTGCAAAGCTAGAGCAGACCAAAGCCCCAACCGCTCCAGTAGCTGACTGGGCCGTTTTTTCGCTTGAAAAACCTCCGGTCGATCCTGCAAAAACGGCAATGACAACGATGGTGGCTATTGATACCATCGGGCATCGGATTTATTCGAGTGATGGCCTACGGTCGGATCTTACCCAGTGGAATCAACAGTTGCAGATAACCGGCACTAAACAATTGCAATCGGCGGCTGCACAGGCTACGTTTTTTCGCGATAACTCGGGTGTCGAGCAAGGGTTATTTACATGCATGGGCACCATGCGGGCGGCCGACATTTCAAGGGGAGAGCTGGTGACAATGAATCTTTCGGCAAAGCAGCCAGCCGATACATCGATTATATATGCGAACCTTCCACGGCCTTTAGAGTCAGTCGCTGCGGATTTAAATAAGGATGGGCTAACGGATTGGGTCGTTTGTGGCTTTGGTCATTTGCAGGGAGGGCTCTATTGGCTGAAACAGCAACCCAATCATCGGTTTACCAAAATTCCGATTCGGGAAGTAGCGGGGGCTATTCAGACGACGGTGGGCGATTTTAACGCAGACGGCTGGCCCGATTTGATGGTCCTGTTTGCCCATGCCGACGAGGGAATCTGGCTGTTTCTAAACGATCAAAAAGGAGGATTTACGGAGCGTAATCTGCTACGATTTCCATCGGTCTATGGCTCCACGAGCTTTCAGTTGGTCGATTTCAATAAAGATGGCCGACTCGATATCCTTTACACCTGTGGCGACAACAGCGATTATTCTAAAATTCTGAAGCCGTATCATGGTCTGTACATTTACCTGAACGAAGGGGATTTTAAGCTAAAGCAAGCCTATTTCTACCCTATCAATGGATGTACGAAAGCTATGGCCGGCGACTTCGATCAGGACGGTGATCTGGACATTGCTACCATTGCTTTCTTCGCCGATTTTCTGAATAAGCCAAGTGAAAATTTTCAGTACTTCGAGCAGCAGAAACCATTAGTATTTCAGCCTCATACGCTACCGATTCAAGCGTATGGACGCTGGATATGTATGGACGTGAACGATGTGGATCAGGACGGCGATGCCGATGTGGTATTGGGTAATTTTTCGCAGACGTTTATCATTCAGAAGGAGCTAAAAACTACATGGGATACACATTTGCCCCTGATTGTGCTGAAGAATAATACGCGATAAAAGGCGGAGTCGAAAACGGTTGAAACCGTTGAGGACGTTGCTGGGTATGTTTAGCCCACGAATTAATCCGTGGGCTGATAGAATAATGGGGCTTAAAATGAATCGTTTTAACGATTTGCCTAAAACTTACTTCAACCACCCCCCTGTAAATCCAGCCCGTTCTAACCCTTTGCGAATGTGTGGGTTGTGTTTCATCAGATTCCAGACGAAACCTGTCCGAGCATTTTCGGCCATGAGTAAAATGGGCCCCTGGTCGATGCCGAGGTAATCTACGTCGAACCATCCGCTATTTGTGGAGCCATACGCATAAGCAGATGGGTAGTGGTATGTCGGATTAAACGCATCGCGGAAACCGTATTCACCGTAGAGCTTGCCACTGTATTTGGCTTTCATGGTGCGTAGAGCAGGCAGGCAGATTTCGGGCGCAAAAGCGATAGAACCACCAACAGCGGTTGGAGCTAACGTACCATCGTCAACAATCTGGGTAGAAGCCGCACCCCGCGCCCGATACGAAAAGAAATTTCGACCCGCTACCGTTGTATCCTTAGGACCATCGCAGGCGGTAAGCCCCCAGATAGTCGCGCTGTAATCTTTCCACTTTCCGGGATTTTCGATGCAGTAAGCCCGATTCGCATACGTGGCCCGACGTGAATTTTCGGCATAATCGATTCCCTTACTTTTCATGTAACTATCCCGAATACCCCGAAAATCGATCCAGATATGCGAGTATTGATGCCCAAAAAGTGGATCGAAATTGACGTGCTGTTGCCCCTGAAAATTAGCCCAGGGATAGGTCTTTGTCCAGGCCGTCCAGACCTCTTCGCCAACGGGATAGGTAGGCGAGCCTAATGCCAGTACATATAATAACATGGCTTCGTTATAACCCTTCCAGTCGGCCGAAATAAAGCCCTTTTCGGGATGCCAGCCCATCGATACATACGGCTTATGATTCTGAAGCCAGGTCCAGTCAACGCGCCCGTAGATTTGCTCGGCCAGTTGGCGAATTTCGGTTTCGACGGGTGTGTTTTTGTCAAAATACGTCTGGCAGCTAAGAATGCCGCCCAGTAGCAAGGCCGTATCGATGGTCGACAGTTCGACCTGCTTGAACCGTTCGCCGGTTTTCATATCCAGAAAGTGGTAGAAAAACCCTTTGTACCCCGTTACCCCCGTTGTCTTGTCGGATTGTGGAGCGGTGGCAAAAAAACGAAGCGTGTTTAGTGTCCGTTCAGCCGCCTGAGCGCGGGTAATGTACCCCCGTTCGACCCCAACCAGATACGACGTAAGACCAAAGCCGACTGCCGCAATACTGGCAAACGAACGGGTAGGGGCCCGGTCGGGAACTAAGCCATTTTCGGGATTGGTCGTATTCCAGAAATACCGGAATGTATCGTGTTCAAGACTATCCAAAAAGGCATTGTCCGCTTTTGTAAATGTGTATGGTTTTGGCTGGGCAAAACCAATGGATAGGGTCAGGAGGATGAGGGTAAACGTTTTCATGATAGAGGAGTAACGTGGACATCTTGCCCGCATAGTTTAAGGCTTGCTGTATGACCGAAGAACAGTATCAATTTTTAAACTATGCGGACAAGATGCCCGCGTTACTAATTCAGGTTGGGACTTTGAAAACCGAGATTTTTCATTCCTTTTTTAACTTCGGGGCAACTCATAAATAGCTTCCAGAGCAGGCCCGAGCGCTGGTTTTCGATCATGACGATGATTGGTCCCTGATCGATGGCCAGGAAGGAATCGGCAAACCAGATATTGGTTAGGTTGAACGCATCGACAAACCCGTAGTTTTTCCAGATGCGATCACCCAGTTTGTAGTAGAAGAATCGCAGCGCCTGCATTGATTCGGTTGGTGTATAAGGCATGGCCGATAAAGCGGCCGTTGGTGCAATGGTGCCGTTGTCGTTGGTTGGGTCGCGGGCGGAGTAGCCATCCTGCTGGTCGCTGGCGGTTAATCCCCAGCAATCCTGACTATAGCCAACATATTGTTTCGAGTTGGTTTTGCAGTACGTATAGTTGATGAGCGTATGGGCGGTATTCTGTTGCCAATAATCGGCATAAGCATCTTTCAGGTCATGCGGATTGATGCCCAGAAACGAGTATTGCGAGAAGAATAGCGGTCCTCCATAAGCTGGTCCGAGTGGAAGTTTAATGCCGTAATAGCTGTTGCCATTGACCATCTTGCCGTTCTGCGCCCAGCTATTGTCGTAAACCGTTTTTGAGATAGGGACGGTGTTCGACGAAGCCGCCAGGACGTAGGTAATGAGGGCTTCGTTCCAGCCACGAATCGGCAGGTTCATATCCCAATTATAGTTAGGCGACCAGTGCCAGTACAGGTTCGTTTCGGCTCCATTTTTAGTGAACCAGTTCCATTCAACACCATCCCAGAGCGCATTAATTGACTTTCGTAGCGCGACTTCATCGGCATTGGTTGTGCTGTTGAAATACTGTCGGGCCGTCAATAAGCCTTGCATCAGATACGACGTTTCGACCAGATCGGCTCCGTCGTCTTTCTGGCTAAATGGGATAGTGGCTCCGGTAGCGCCGTTGAGCCAATGGGGAAAAGCGCCATGATAGCGTTTAGCGTTGTTGGTCAGAAAGCTCGTTATAGTGGTCAGTCGGGTTAAGGCTTGCTGGCGAGTGATAAAATTGCGGTTGGCCGCTACCAGAATTGCCATAATACCGAAACCAGTTCCGCCGGTGGTGACTACATCGCCGGAAGAATTGCGCTCACGAGCCATACCCGACACCGGATGCCCAAAATCCCAGAAGTAGGCAAACGTCTGTTTCTGAACCAGATCGAGCAGGAGTGAATCACTGATTTGCGGGAATTTATCCGTATTATCGAGTGAGGTAGTCAGGTTGACGCTTACCGTCGAATTGAGGGGTGTATTCCGTTGCGACGTTAGGGTTGGCTGGATGACCAACTGATAAGCCGTTAGTGAACTCAGCGCACTTTTAGGGGTTAGGGTTATGAGTGTATCCCCACTTGAAACGGTGAAGTTGAGCGGTACAGACGCTGAACTAGATTTCTGGATAAGCTGGATGGCGGTTGAAGCCGACTCTTTGTTGACTGGAGCCGAGAACGATACCGTTATCACTGGGTTTGCTCCCACATTTTGAAAGCTCATACTGGGCGACGCTTGCCCGGCCACCTGCACCGTCTTGTAATAGAATTGTTCGGCTGGTTGGGTATCCTGTTCCTTCTTGCAACTCAGGCACAGAAGTAAAGAGAATAGGCTCAGAAAATAAGACGTTGAGTTCATTAGTATTGTACTAGTTGGATAAGCTGACAGCTTTTTGAGGAGCCAGTAAAGAGGGGCTGTATCCCAAATGGTCAACAGCCCCTATACCTAATATTCGATTACTAGCGACCTGCTGATTCAAGCTGGTACAGGTACCCAATGTCTGTTCCTGACAATGCTTTGTTGTAGACCCGAACTTCGTCAATTCCACCTGTATATAGCCCCTGCCAAGTCTGGGTTGTCGATTTGGTATAGCCTGTAGCAGCATTGGGCCAGCCACCAATAAGTACTTGGGTAGGAGTTGACAAGGTGATAGGGCCAATGCCTACCGCAGGAGTGCCCGTTGTTCTGTTACGGAAGTTTTTGTTCGATACTAACACGCCATTGGCATACAGATCGATATTTGAGCCTGCTCCATCATAGACCATTACATAATGAACCCAAGTGTTTTTCGTTTTCAGGATCTGGAAGTCTGTACCAGCGGTTCCGTAGTCATTGATGTTGTCGCCACCCAGACTATAGTTCCCGCCAGAATACGTATGGAATGCGCTGTGCAATGCTAATGTGTCGCCTTTGGTTGTCGGGCGACCAGTCTCCAGGTACATATTTATCGGTCCTTGGTTCCAGTCACCCTGAGTTGCCAATGCCTGCGTAAGCGCAAATACAGAAGAGGCCGTTTTTCCATTATTAGCCGTGTTTATCCAGGCACTAACTGTTACGCTAGGGATAGCACTGGTACTGCTTAAAGAGGAAATAGTTGGATAAAGCACATAGCCTGCGTTCAATTGAAGCGCCTGTCCTTTAGGGCCAGTTGTGAACGATGCATTGCTACTGTTTGATGGAGCGGTTCCCGATTTGTCTTCATTATTCGTTCCGTCAAATGTCCAGTGTGCCAGCAAGTTAGTAGACGCCACATCGTTTGATGTATTATATCCACCAATTGGTGGTAACGTAGTTCCGCCATCATCTTTTTTGCAGGAGGTAAACACAGTGCTCATTACTACACCAGCCATTACCCACGCTGTGATTTTCGTCGTTTTCATGTTTAGTTGTTTTAATTGAATTGGATTTATTTGACTTGTAATCGAAAAATGCTTGCCTGAATTTTCGTGTTTTTTGTCATGCTGAGGAACGAAGCATCTTAATGCGTCTGAACCTTCTGGCTAGGAAACGTTAAGATGCTTCCTTCGTCAGCATGACAAATAAGGGGCGTTTTAATACCCAGGATTTTGGTCCAATTGCCCCCCACTGAGCTGGATTTGTAGGCTCGGCACGGGAAGCAACTCGTTTTTGCCCGCTACGAAATTCTTACCCGCTGCCTGCATCACCTGGGCTGCCCGACCTGTTCGTACCAGATCGAAGAAGCGGTCGTGCTCCATGGCCAGTTCGACCCGGCGCTCTTTCCAGATGGCTTGTCGTACATCCGTCTGTGAAGTAGCCTTCGTAGCGGCTAGCCCGGCACGGGTACGGATCATATTCAGATACGTAATGGCCTGTGCCGACTGTCCTAACTCATTTGCGGCTTCAGCAGCCATCAGCAACACATCGGCATAGCGCAACAGCCGTACGTTTTTCTGCTTTCTGTCGCGATTGCCCAGGTAGGGTTCGATATTCGGGTTTTCGCTGGCGTAGGCTTTGTAATTGTAATAGAGGTTCTGGACCGAATCGGCACTGGGAATACGGAATCCGTCGTACAATACCGTCCCTTTATGTTGCGGACTGGTGTCGATGAAGATAATCGTAGCGGCCTTGCGCTTGTCGCCGGGTTCGTAAGCGTTTGCTAAGTCTGCAGAAGGAGTGTCGAAACCAAAACCAAGATCGGTCCAACCACCTTTACCGCCCACACGTGGCCCCTGCCAGGTGCAATACCCGCCGACGGCTATATCACCGTTATTGAACGTACCGCTCTGTGTTTCGAAGATGGATTCTACACTATTGTTGCTGACATACCGCCAAAGGAGTGTGTAATCAGGTAATAACGAATACTGCCCTGAGTTGATTACCTCCTGCGTCAGCGCCTGTACCTGCTGCCAGTTTTTACGATACAGGTAGGTTTTGGCCAACAGTGCCTGAGCGGCTCCCTTATTGACATGACCTGCACCCGCTTGTGCCCGTAAAGGCAGGTTGCTGATAGCGTATTGAAGGTCTTGGGTAATCACATTGTAGATGGTATCGACTGGAGCTCTCGTCTGGAAAGCAGGGTCGGTATTGGCATCCTGTGCATCTTTGGGCACGCGAACTACTTTGGGGACTTTCCCAAAAAAACGTACCAGATTGAAGTAGTAATACCCCCGGATGAAGCGGACTTCACCCGTCAACCGACTTTTCGTACTGGCATCAATAGACGCCGTTTCCAGGGCGGCTAAGGCCTGATTGGTACGAGAGATACCGCTGTAATACCCATTCCAAAGCGCTGCTACGAAATTGTTTGTGGGTGTTGTGGCAAAGTTGTCGATGTCTTTCAGGTTAGGCTGATCACCATCAAAACTGCCCTTGTCGGCATCGTCGGAGATGATATTGGTACCGGCAATAAAGCTGATGCCGTGAATGTCGCCCCCAGCTCCACCAAAGGCTTCGCTATTATAGAGACTGTTATAGACACCCGTCACCAGATTAACCGCCAGATTCGGATCAGTGGCCGTAGTAGCCTGGCCTTGTACAGGAACATCCAGAAAGCTTTTCTGGCAGGAAGCAGTCAGTAAAACGGCTACAAAGCCGATACTGAGCGAAATATATGTATTGCGTTTCATTGATGTTGAGTCAGGTTAAAAGCCAACGTTCAGACCCAGTGCGTACGTTTGCGTTGTCGGATACGCATTCAATTCGATACCCTGACTGGTTGGATTGCCAGGTAGTTCGGCTGTAAAACCGCTATATTTTTTCATTGTCAGAATATTCTGTGCGGTTACGAATACCCGGATACTGCTCACTTTGATTTTGTCGAGCAGAGTATTGGGTAGTTTGTAGCCCAGCGTTGCATTATTGATCCGTACAAACGAACCCGATTCGACGAAGTAGGTAGAAGCGGGCAGGTTACCACTGTTGGCAGCCGGTTCGGTCTGAATGCCACTGCCCGGCGACCAGCGTCCATAGGCCATCGACCGTTCTATATTGTCCAGTTGGTTCTGGCGGAATCCGCGTTTGCCGTTATAGACCTGATTACCCACGTTACCGTAGAAATCAACGCTGAAGTCCAGTCCTTTCCAGGTTAGCCCGGCGTTCAGACCGAAGTAGGCTTTGGGTTGGTACGAACCGGCAAACACACGGTCGTTATCATCGATTTTCCCGTCGCCATTGGTGTCCTGGTATTTAAAATCCCCAGCGTTGGCCGAAGGCTGAATAACCTGACCGGTAGCACTTTTGTAATTTGATACTTCGTCGGCCGTCTGGAATATGCCCAGCACCTGTAGTATGTAAAAACTTCCTACTGGCTGACCGTTATCCGTGCGGGTGGTGTACTGCTGATTCGCGCCAACGCCACCATCCAGAATAGGTTGACCGCCATTCAAACCAATGACCTTGTTTTGATTGAGCGTAGCGTTACCGCCGATCCGATAGGAGATATCGTTGGTAATCTTACCACGCCAGTTGAGGGTAACTTCTAGTCCCTGATTCTGAATCGAAGCGGCATTGGTCAGTACAACTCCATCGGCATCGCCCGTTACCGATGGTACTTTTACGTTAATCAGCAGATCACGGGCTTTCTTGTTGTAATAGTTAACCTCGCCCGACAGCCGACCATTGAGGGCCGAAAACTCGACGCCCAAATCGGCTTCTTCGGTGGTTTCCCATTTCAGGTTAGGGTCTTTGATTTGGGTAATCGCACTGCCTGGTGTGGCAATTCCCCCGCCAAAGGGATAGGCCAGATTGGGCTGTACCGTAACCGTGTAGGAATCCGAGGGAATGCGGTCGTTACCTACGCGTCCCCAGCTGGCCCGCAGTTTCAGAATGTCGAAAATCTGCTGACTTTGCATGAACGGTTCGCTGGTAATCAACCAGCCTGCGCCCACCGATGGAAAGTAGCCCCACCGATTTTGCGTTGGGAAGCGAGAGGAACCATCGGCCCGGATGGTGGCTGTGAATAAATATTTGTCGTTGAAGTTGTAATTGACACGCCCGATGTACGAATTCCGGGTGTATTTGTCGCCGGTTCCATCGTTGGTAGAGGTGTTGGCGTTACCCGTACCGATATACCACAGGTTTTGGGCTGCCGGTACATCTTTTCGAAAAGCCGTAAAGCTGGCCAGCGTATATTGTTCGGCGGTAGTACCGACCAGAACCGTCAGGTTATGCTTATCGAACTTCTTGCTGAAGGTGGCCAGGTTGTTCCAGGTCCAGTGGAATATGCGCGTATTCCCAAAGGAGAGATTGCTGTTAGGGTTCCGCTGATTACCACCCGCGTTGATAAACGACGTAGTGTCGTTATTGAACTGATAGTTATACACCCGGCTGTTCTGATTCAGCCAGTCGCCCCCCATTTCGCTGCGTAAGGTCAGCCATTCGATCGGCTTAATGTCCAGATAGGCAGAACCCAAAAGTCGGTTGTCGGTCGCCTTGTTGTTATTCTTCTCAATATCCATGATCGGATTACCAACGTTCTGATAGACAGACGTATTCCCGTACTTACTGCCTACTTTCGACTGGATAATAGGAGCAGCCCGATAGGCATCATTATAAGCCGTATTCAGGTTCGCAATCTGGTTGTCGCCATTGGAATATGACGCGGAAATCCCAGCTTTGACGTATTTATTAAAGGTGAAATCGTTATTAGCGCGAAGCGTAAACCGCTTGTAGATGTTGTCGATCACAATCCCCTGGTCGGTATAATACCCAGCACTCAGAAAATAGGTGCTTTTATCAGTACCGCCATTGACTGACAGACCGTGATTCTGTTGAAAACCAGTACGTAGAATCTGGCTGTACCAGTCGGTTGACGTTGTGCCTGGATTAACAATATTACCCGTTGCGGCACTGACATAGTTGGCATATTCAGCTGCATTGGCCATTTTAACCAAATTGGCTGGCATTCGGAAACCGGCATTACCCGAATAATTGACGGTCATTTTGCCAGTAGTGCCCCGTTTTGTCGTGATAATGACAACCCCATTGGCTCCCCGAGCGCCGTAGATTGCTGTAGCAGAAGCGTCTTTTAGTACGTCGATGTTGGTAATGTCGGCCGTGTTGATGTTGGAAATATCATCGGTCAATACCCCATCAACAACGAACAAGGCTGCTGTACCAGCCAACGCCGTGCTGGTTCCCCGAATACGTATAATTGGGGACGTTCCTGGCTGACCGCTACTAATAATTTGTACCCCGGCCGCTTTACCTTGTAGGGCTTGTGTGGCTGTCAGAACGGGTTGCTTGACCAGTTCTTCCCCTTTAATCGTCACAGTGGCTCCTGTTACATCAGCTCTCCGCTGTGTTCCATAACCGACCACAACTACTTCGTTAAGCGATTTAGTGTCTTCCTGCAAGGCAATGTTGATCGTCGTACGGCCCTCAATGGCAATTTCCTGTTTCTGGTAGCCAATGCTCGAAAAAATCAGCGTGGCATTGTCGTCGGCCTGGATGCTAAAAGTACCGTTGGGGTCGGTCACTGTACCAGTTGTTGTGCCTTTTACCTGTACGGTTACTCCGGGTAATCCGGTACCCGTGGGGCCATCGGTGACTTTACCTGTAATGCGTATTGGAGCCGTATGAGCCCAGGCCAGATTGATAAATGAATAGAAAACCAGGCTCAGTAGCAGGCTGACTATCCATTTCGTTTTCCAACGAAGAGACGTATAATCCATAGTTTATCCGGTTAAGATGGCTACTGAAGCTTTTCAAGTGAGTTAGTTGTACTGAGGACCTGCTACAGTACATAACGAAAAAGCGCAATAACTTTCTAATATTTATTTGCACAAAAGTAGGTAATCGTTAAATTGGCCTATAAAATCGTGGTACATCATTACCACATCATTCAGGCTTCTTTAGCCTGTAATCAATGGTTTTTAATACATCACGGTGCGTAATGCGCTGTTTCTATGCAAAAAGATATGGGTGTTTACCTATCTGACCATTTTCGTCAGATTTTATACATTTTTTGGCTGTTTATAGGTTATGCATTGCCAGGATTGGCTCAGTCTCCGTATGGCTTTTGTCAGCCTGAACTTATGCAATACACCCGGCAACAGTATGGAGCTTATAACCAGAACTGGGGCGTAGCCCAGAATGAGCGAACCCGACTTATGTACTTTGCTAATTCAAAGGGACTGCTTGAATTTGACGGAAGTAACTGGCGCGTTTATGAATTGCCCCGAAAGCAGCAGGTACGTTCGGTTGCTATCGATCAGGAAGGGCGGATTTATACGGGTGCTTTAGGGGAGTTCGGATACTGGTTTCCTGGAAAAAATGGCGAGTTGACGTATCATTCATTAGTGCCATTGATTCAGGAAAAAGGTTTTTTACGGGAGGAAATCTGGAATATTCAGGTTACAGATGATGGCGTCTTGTTTCAGTCATTTGCTTACGTATATATATATAGGCATGGTCATGTCAAATTTTTGCCACCCCCAGCAACGATCCTTTTTATTCATCAGGTTCATAACCGGTTCTTGCTGGAAGTACTGGGCAGGGGGCTTTATGAAATACAGGGCGATCAGTATCATTTCGTGCAGGGTAGCGAATTTTTGGGCCGTGAAACCGTTAACACGATTCTGCCCATTGGTAATCAGGATATTTTAGTAGGTACCGAGCGAAGTATTTATCGTTACGATGGACGTCAGTTTACTCCGTTCAATAATCCACTTAATGCCTTTTTTCAGCAAAATCGGCTTAATCGGGGTGTACAGTTAACGCCAGATCTCTACGCGTTTGGGACCTTGTTGGATGGCGTGGTGATTACCACAGCAGAAGGGCAGATACGCGACCACTTTAGTCAACGTAATGGACTCCAGAACAATACGGTTCTGTCGATGTGTCGGGATAAAGATGGTGACTTATGGCTCGGGCTGGATAAGGGCATCGACCGGATAAATTTAAGCTCGCCAGTCCGGTATTTTGCCGATAATGAAGGGGATTTAGGAACGCCCTACGATATGGCCCGCTATGGGTCAAATCTGTATCTGGGAACCAATCGGGGGGTATATCATCGGCCGTTGAATCAGCTCAATGCACCATTCAGGTTGATTCCCGGCACGCAAGGGCAGGTATGGGATTTAGCCGTCGTCGATAACCAGTTATTATGTGGTCATAATAAAGGTACATTCCGGATTGAAGGGGCACAGGCCCAACTGATTTCCACAATTACGGGAGGATGGGTTTTAGGACGATTAAAAAAATACCCGGACAAGTTAATTCAGGGAACGTACACAAACCTGTGTATTTATCAGAAAGATAATCAGGGCAAGTGGGTCTTTTCGCATACCGTCGATGGCTTTTCGGCACCTGTTCGCCAGCTTGATGAAGATGGAGAAGGAAACATATGGGTTAACAAAGCGTCAAATCTGGGCCTACAACGGTTGCGACTTTCAACTGATTTACGACGAATAGCGTTTAGCAAAGAGTATGCGGATGATGAGTTTCACAGCCCTGTTCTGAATCTGTGTCGGGTGCAAAATCGGGTTGTCGTGACATCAACAGAAGGTCTTCGGGTATATGATGCTACCAACGACCGTTTTGTGCCCGCTTCAACTGCGTATCCATGGGCCGATAATACCATCCGAAAAATTTTCCCGATGCCCGATTCGAGTTTGTTTCTCCTTCGGCAGGATGGTACGGTTGGCTGGACTCAGCCGCACGGCCGAGTGTCGGCCGACATGCCCATACAAACTAACCAATGGGTGGAGGATTTCGAAAAAATTGTCCCGCTTGATTCAGCAAACATTGCTTTCTGTCGGGAAAATGGGTTTGCTATTTTGCCTCGTTTCGTAATAAACCGCCTGGTTAATGCAATACCTCCTCCTGTTATCCGGACGATAATGCCGGTTGAAGATCCCTCCAGGCGGTATATACTGAATGAAAATCAACCAACCGTAAGCCTGACATTTTCTCATAGTCAATCCAACCTGCTCTTTACGTTTTCGACACCTTACTACGCACAACCGATAAAGTATAGTTATTGGCTTGAAAATAGTAAGCAGGGCTGGTCGGCCTATGCGGCTATTCACCAGAAAGAATTTAACAATCTACCCCCCGGACAGTATGTTTTCCATTTAAAATCGAGCCTGAATCCAACCGAAAGTGTCCTGAAATTCGAAATTCGCCCACCCTGGTATTGGAATATTTGGGCCAAACTAATTTATCTGGCTTTGTTAATTGGACTATGTTGGATGGCTTATCTCCTGCACCTCCGGCGGATAGCCATTCAACAGAATCGAATGCGAAAACGGATGGAAACGAAGCTTCGTCAGCAGGAAGAACAAAATCAACGTGAGATTATCCTGCTTCAGAAGGAACAGCTTGAACAGGGCCTGATTCAGAAATCGGAAGAACTGGCCAATTCGACCATGGCGCTGATCCAGAAAAACGAACTGCTCATTCATTTAAAGGAGGAACTGAATCGGGCGAAAGTTCGGGCAGGAACACGATTGCCAGGCGATGAGTTTCAGCGGATAACCACTCTAATTGATAACAACATTTCGAGCGAACAGGACTGGCAATTGTTTGAAACAAACTTCAATAAAGTCCACGAACAATTTCTGAAGCAATTGCTGGAAAAATACCCTGATTTGGGTCAGGGCGATCTGAAACTCGCGGCTTATCTGCGGATGAATCTATCGACAAAAGAGATCGCTCAACTGCTGAACATCACCCATCGGAGTGTGGAGCTAAAACGTTACCGGCTTCGCAAAAAGCTTGGTTTGGAAGGGGATACGAATCTGAGTGAGTTTATGATGAAATATTAAGGTTTATACGGTTCATAGTGGGCTGACGCAGGAATAACCGTTTGCATCAGCCCACCGTAAACCTTAAATCAAATCCCATCCTTTTCGATAGTCTCTTGACAGCAAAGCGTTGGCAGCTGCATTATGCCTGAATTTCTCCTTTCGGGCATTCCATTCCAGCGGCTGGCCGAGTCGGTAGGAGATTAACCCCAGGTGCATTGGAAGCGTCATCTGACGTGCGTAAGCCAAATTGGATTCAGGCTGCTTTCGGGATTTGACGGAATCTATAAAATTTTGCTGATGTCCCGGCGACCGCTCAATCGTGATGGGAATTTCGGCAACATCCGACATCGTTACACCATTGATGGTGATTTCACGAGTATTATAGTCACAAAGAAGCGTTCCCTTATCGCCCTCAAAGTAAGCGCCAATCCCTTTCTTTTCTGCTCCTGGTACATTCGGTGGTGTACTCGTCCAGTGCAGATTCAATCCGTCGAACTCATAATCGATATCGATCCACTTAGGCGCATCACCAATGCCTTCGGGAGCTTCCCCTTTTGCCTGGATACGTTTTAGACCCGTGGGGTTGATCGACCACCAGACCACATCGGCAATGTGGCACCAGAAATCCTGAAACACGCCCCCCGAATAATCCAGAAAATATCGGTACGTAAAATGACACCGTTCGGGCGTATAAAGTGAGACGGGAGCGGGGCCTTGCCACATATCCCAGTTCAGCGTAGAAGGTGGCGTTTGGTAATTGGCTGGACCAAGCACGGGTGGAAACCCGGTCTTCCAGAGTCGGACGGTATGTACTTTGCCGATTGCACCCGCTTTAATGAGTTCAACGACCCGGTGGTAATTATCGCCCGCATGAATTTGCGTGCCAAGCTGGAAAATTCGATCGTATCGGTTAAGTGCTTTGAGCATCTTCTGCCCTTCGCGTACACTGTACGATAATGGTTTCTCGCCATAGACATCTTTACCCGCCTGAAATGCCATGATCGCAATTTGGGCATGCCAATGGTCGGGAGTAGCGCAGGTGATCGCGTCAATATCCTTACGGTCGAGCAGGTAGCGGAAGTCGGGGTAGGTTTTGGCAGATGTACCGGGTTGTAAGGTCTGTAAAGTAGACAGCGCTTTTGCCAGATGCGTTTCATCGACATCGCATAAGCCTACCACTTCGACCTCGGGTAGTTTAGCGAACCAGTTCAGGTGATTCGTACCCATGCCATTCAGGCCAATGTGGGCAACACGAACCCGGTCGCTGGGAGCAACTTTACGTTTCTGGGAAGGAAAGTAGGCCAGACTAAGGGCAGCTGCACTGCCTTGTTTTAAGAAATCACGGCGATTGAGAGGATGACTCATAAGAACGGACAATAACTGGTGAGACCGATTACTAAAAAGATACAATACTGATTATGTACAAAATCTACTAATGATAGTACTATAGTATAGGCTTGTTATGCGTGTTTTTATCCTATAAGTACAATGTTTACTTAATGTTAAATTTATTAATATAACAATACCGAATAATATATTTTTTTTTATGCTCGTAAACACAAACATAGCTTTACCTCGATTATAGATGATGAAGTTAACATGAAAGTTTCATAATTAACAGAATACATCATTAGTCATCAATGCGTTATTGGATCCTTTTTCTTTTAACACAATCCAAATACCTCACGTATATGAAGCACTTTTTTACACCCTTCCCTAGATGGGCAAGTGTTGTCGTTTGGGCCACCTTTCTGCTGTTGGCCTCTGTTTGTACTCAAGTAAATGCCCAGCAAAGCAGTTTAGGTACGCCTAATTCACTTACATCAACCCCTTGGGTTAGTCCGACTTTCTCACTAACTACAGCTCATGCGAGCCCAGGTTTATCCTGTTGGGGAGGAGATGCCTTATGCCTTGCAGGTGGGGACCCTGCTAATGTTACTAATTCTACACTTACTGATTATGATGAGTTAGGAATTGCTATTTCTGGTGCAGGCTCTTTTACAGTTGGTGACAATAATCCCGCTAATATTTATGATGCTGGTAACTTTGCTGGTTTTTTAATAAGTAATAGCTCGCTGGCTGATGTTACTTTATTAGGGGCGGTTACTATTACAACGTACAAAAATGGTGTACAGCGGGAGCAAAAAACAGCGACCAGCCTTCTTGGAGTAAATTCAGCGTTGGTTTCTGGTGCTTATGAAGTCGGATTTCACACAACACTGGATTTTAATCAGATATCGATTGCTTTCACAAATCCGCTGACCCTGGCTACTAGTTATCGAGTGTATTACGCTCTTATGAGACGATATGCTTCGGCAAGTACGCCATTAGTCTGTAACACAGCCAGTTCGTTGACAGCGCCTGGAAACTCAATCTATATTTCTGACCGTACGGGTATAGCAACTAATGTAACCTGTGCTCTTTGTTCTGTCAGCAATGCAGATAATCTTATTGATGGCAATAGCGCAAATTCTGCTGGTATTAATTTAACCGCAGGCGTGGCAGTAACCGCTACGATAGGTGTGAAAAATGCTTTTATTACCTATCCGGCTAGTCAGACTAACACATTTGTTGGGTTTGATATATCCAGTACTGACTTAGTCAGTTTAGGAGTTAATGATAAAATTACCGTTTCCACGTATAAGACAGGTACTACTGCTCCTATTCAATCTGTAACATACGGTGGGGATCTTGTTTCGGTAGGCAGTGCCATTTTATCAGGTACTGGTAGACGAACCATTGGCTTTGTAGCGACAGCAGATTTTGATGAGGTAGTCTTAACCGTTACCAGAGCTGCAGCAGTAGCCGATGCAGGCATCAATGTATTTGGTGTGGTGATGAAGGCATTCTGCGCAGGGCCAAGCCTTGATTGTGCGGATAATACAATTCCGAAAAATACCATTTCGCCACTGACCAATCCTACGCATCCAGTATATGTAGATGGCGGACGCACAGGTATTGTTGGTGGTGTAGCCTGCGCTGCCTGCCAGATAAATAATTCTGAAAACGTAGTTGACGCCAGTACCGCAAACTCTGCAACTATGGTAGTGACTGCGGGTGTGGCTGTTACGGCCTCGTTTGCAGTTGCCAATGCATTAGATACTTATCCTGTTGGTAGTTATGCCGGATTTGATGTAGAAACCAACTCATTATTATCGGCTAATGTCTTTAGTACGGCAACTGTCAGATTATACAATAACGGAAGTCTGGTTCAGACAACCACAGGGAATGCATTAATTGTGGGTGCGGCCAGTAGCCCTTTGCTGAATGGTAGAAGCCGTCAGTATATCGGTGTTGTTGCAACGGCTGCTTATGATGAAGTACAGATTTCCTTCGTCAATCTAGTAAATGCTGATCTGGGAAATATAGTAATTTACAATGCTATATTTGAAAAAACCTGCTCAGCGACAATCAGTTGCAATACGAGTTACAGCCTGACTAACCCTACATTCCCCGTTGTAATCGACTTTGCGAATACAGGGGTTACGGGAGTCGTTTCGGCCGCAACAACAGTTGAGAATCCGTGGAATGTAGTGTCGTCAAGTCCTACTGATTTTGCAAGAATCAACACAACCGCATCGGCAGGTACGCTGGCATCTATTGCTGTTCTGAACGCAGTTGACACGTATCCACAAGGAACATTTGCCGGGTTCACAGTCAAGAAGGTTACCGGAATTCTGGCACTTGATCTGTTCCAGCAACTAACCGTTTCTACTTATCTGGATGGCGTTCTTCAGGAATCAAGAACGGCTGGTAATTTGCTTGATTTGTCAATCGCTTTATTTGGAACTACTACCGACTTCTTCAATGTAGGGTTTGTAGCCACAAAGTCATTTGACGAGATCAAGTTATCCGTATCGCCCCTGGTAGGTGTAGCCGCCTTGTCGGCGTTGGGTGGTAGCCTTGATGTTTATGGTGCTTTCATCGATACCCGCTTATCACTAGGTAATGGCCTGGTTTGTGCACTTAATACCAGCCCTGACTTTGCCGTTACGAACAAAAATGTTCCTGTATCGGGTAGCGTCAAAACCAATGATGTTGTTCCAGCAGGTACCACCTACGGTACAAGCCCAACGCTCGTTAGCAGCCCTGGCGGATCGACGCCCTCATTGACCATGAACAGCGACGGTACCTATACCTTCAGCAGCTCGACTGCTGGCGTATATGTATATTCGGTACCTGTTTGTGTGTCGGCTGTTTGCGTTTCGCAGACGTTAACCGTTACCGTTCTTGATCCGACGGTGAATACGAATAAGCCGGTAGCGAATCCTGATGTCGTTTCGATGACAGGAGCATCCGCTAGCCCATCGTCGGTAACCGTAAATGTTAAGGCAAATGATGGACCGGGTAATCCAGGTGGTACATTGGGTACGCCTACTATTACGGGTAACCCAACTAATGGAGTAGCCAGTGTGGACGGTAGTGGTAATGTAGTTTATACGCCCAATGCCGGTTTCTTCGGGACAGATGTGCTAACGTATCAGGTGTGTGAAACACCAGGCGGTTTATGTGCAACATCAACTGTAACGGTTACTGTTAATCCGCCAGGGGCTAACAACAGTACACTTGCCGCCGACGACTATATAAGTACGTATCAGGGAGCAGCCGTTTCGGGTAATGTGAAAACAAATGATAGCGACCCGGAAGGGAATACACAAACGGTAACTGCTCAAACAACCACTGTCCCCGGCATAGGTACCTTGGTGTTGACTTCGGCTGGTAGCTATACCTTCACACCTGTAGCGGGCGCAACCGGTCCAGTTGAATTCACCTATACTACGACTGATAATGGCTCACCTGCGGCTAGTGCCAATGGAACGTTACATGTTCTGATCAATCCGTTCAACCCCAATCCGGATTTCGCTGTAACGAACAAGTCTGTTCCAGTAACGGGTAGTGTTAAGACCAATGATGTCGTACCAGTAGGCGCTACGTACAATACAACGCCAACGCTGGTTAGTAGCCCAGGTGGCTCCACTCCGACGCTGACCATGACCTCAACGGGTAGTTATACGTTTACCAGCGCTACACCTGGCGTATATGTATATGACGTACCGGTTTGTACGCCAGGAACACCTTCGGTCTGCACATCTCAGACGTTAACCGTTACGGTTCTTGATCCTGCGGTGACGACAAATAACCCTGTGGCTAATCCTGATTTTGCTACTACGACTGGAGCACCAAGCAGCCCAACGGCCATTACTGTTAATATCAAAGTAAACGATGGTCCAGGCAACCCAGGTGGAACTCTAGGCACGCCGACTATTCCGAGCCAACCGGCGCATGGTACAGCAAGTATTGACGGAAGTGGCAATTTAGTGTACACACCAACAGCAGGTTATTATGGAGTTGATGTTGTAACCTATCAGATTTGTGAAACGCCAAGTACACCTGCCTGTGCTACAGCTACCGTGACGATTACGGTGAAGGCACCGAATAGCCCGGCTACAGTATCGGCGAATGATGACTATGTGGCTACGTCAGGAACGGCTGTGACAGGTAACATCCTCACGAATGATATAGGGACGGGACTATCGGTATCGAATCCTGGCACAACGACTTACTCATCAGGTACGCTTGTTGTGACGTCGACAGGTAGCTACACGTTCACGCCTACACCAGGCACGTCAGGTCCAGTTGATTTCACCTATACAACTTGTGATAACAATTCTCCTTCGAATTGTGCCAGCGCTACACTTCACATACTGGCGAATCAGGCTATTCCCGACTTGTCTCCAACGATTTACCTGCCTCAGGGTAACTTCAATACATCACCAAATAACGTACGTGATTTTGTAGTGAATATTTTTGAAGCAAATGGTCAGCCAACCCCGCCAGGAAGTGTCAGTATTACGATTTCGGTACCAACAGGTTATACTATTTCCTACAATAGTGCGCTTACCAGCATCAATGTGACGGAAGGAACGAGCAATCCTGTTGCTATAGAGAATCCGAAATGGACAGTAGTGAATAATGTGGCAAATCAGCAGCTTACTCTCAAGATTAATGCTGGACAGATTATTGCGGCTAATGCGACGGCAGTATTGGGCTTTACGATCACTCGTACAACGGCCAACTCGGGTAGTGTATCCAATATTACCGTTAATGTAACTGATGACGCTACAAAAACGTATGATGAGAATCCATTAAATAATGTTTACTCAAGAATTATCAGTGGATTGTAAAATTTAACTTGTGCCAAATATCTTTTTTCAGATATTTGGCACACTCTTTATTTTCTTTAATCGGGTTTGCTAAACTTAAGTTTATTCTTTATGATTAAGCGACTTTTACTCTTTTTCGTAGTGGGCTTATGCAGTGGATACGCTTCCTATGCCCAGGATCCTAACGCCACCGGCGTTACCATCACCCCCAACCCCCTGCAGGTGGGCCAGTTCAGCAGTGTCACCGTCAGCTTCGGCAACGGTAGCTCCACCGACATCCCTCAGAGCGCTACCGCTACCTATACCATCAACCTGCCACCCAACGTGGGTGTGACGGCTGCGTCGGTAGCCGTTATCTCTCCCGTAGCCGGTACCACCGCCAACCTGTCGCTCACCCAGGGAGCCTACAGCAGTGGCAGCGGCACCATCGTCACCGTCAAAAGTGATCTGGGCGCAGTGCCGGGTAATGCCATCTACAACCTGCTGCTCACCATCCGGGGCGTATCGGTTACGGGCGGTCTGCCCCCCAGCATCACGGCCAATGCCGTAGCCACCGGGCTGTCGACCAACAACAGTGGTAATGATAATGCCAACACCGCTGTAGCCGTTACCCAGGGTACAGTTCAGCCGGTAGGTCTGGTCTCCTTTACAGCCAAAGCCCAGGAAGATCAAACCGTGGCCCTGGCCTGGACCACCTCCTGGGAAGCCAACAACAAAGGTTTTCTCATCGAGCGCAGCAAAGACCTCAAACACTTCGAAACTGTGGGCGAGGTAACCGAGATCGGTTCCAGCAGTGAATCGCTGAAGAACTACCACCTCACCGACTACACTCCCTTCCGGGGCACCAGCTACTATCGGCTGACCCAGCTGGATCTGGATGGTAAGTCGACGGTGCTCAAGGTGGAATCGGTGGTGTTGCGGGAAGGGGCCTATGGAGTGTTCCCCAATCCGGTGGTAGCCAGCCAGCAGTTCCGGGTGAGTCTGGATGAGCCCGAGACGGCGGTGTTGAACCTGTATGGGGCGGATGGCAATTCGGTCTCGGTTCAGAAGAGTGAGGTACAGGGCAGCAATCTGCTGCTGAAGGCCAACGGCCAGCTCACTACGGGGGTGTATGTGCTGACGGTGGAAGAGCGGGGCCAGCTTCGCAAACATCGGATCGTTATCCAGTAGTGGTCGGTCATCGTTGTGTACAAGTATTCAATTGGGACTGAATCAGACCACATTTAACTCATTGCTCCATGAACTCAAAGGCTAACAATATATCAATTCCAGCGCCCAAGAAGGCCTATAAATCACCCAAGCTGCACGTGCTGGGGAATGTCAAGAAGCTCACTCTGAAGATCGGTTCCAACACCGATGGGTTTGGCGGTACATTCGTCTAGGAAATTTCTATAACTTTTCTGCAGTAGCCTGGTGTCATCGGAATACGAGCACCAGGCTATTTCCTTTTATAAAAAAGCAGTAAATTGCTGGATATAATAAAAGGTATAAGGATAAGATAGTTGTAAATAAGTTATTAATGAATACATATCAATCTCCTGAAATTACAGTCCTGCTTATGGCTTGTACGCTGGATATTTCAGAAGAGAAAAAAGCCGGATTCATTCATTTTTTAGGGCAAAATCAGATTGATTGGCAACTACTTTATGTTTTAGCAGATCGGCATCGATTAAAGCCTTTTTTATATAGAGCGCTCCAGAAAATAGCTAACTGCCCACATGAATTTCTGGAAAAACTGCAAAAAGATTATCAGGAAGATACAACGGATAATTTATTAAAGCTTCATCACTACCATATACTCAGTAATCTATTGATTGAAAATGGTATTGATCATATACCGTTAAAAGGTATATATCTTGCCGAAAATGCCTATCCTAATCCTGGCTTACGACCTACGGGCGATCTTGATATTTTAGTTAGCGAAGGAGAGGTGTTTAAGACTATAGAACTGCTACGTACAAATGGATATGAGTTAAATAAGGTACATACTATTCATTGGCAGAAAAAAAAACAGGCATTACTAACGGATTTATCTGAAGTAAGTTTATTTAAGCCTTTTTCAGGTAAAAGTGAATTTGATATAGATCTTCACTGGCAGGTACTAGGTTTTAATAAGCATTATGCTCTATTTGGCCTGAACTACTTTCGATTAAATCCCGAACTTTTTATTGAACAGCAAATAGTGTTGTTAGCCGTACATCATGGTATAACTAATATTTGGCAAAGGATCTATTTTATCAATGATTTATATTTTCTACTAATCAAAAAAGAAATTAACTGGAACTGGCTTCTGGATGAGTTAAAGCAGTATGGTTTCGAAGCGATCTTTTTGTCAGGTTTATATTGGTGCAAAAAAATATGGGCCTTATCCCTACCAACATTTATTGAGTCATTAGTAGATACAGTGGAGGTTGAGCAATTGGCAAAAGAATATGCCGCTAACTGGGCTCGACGAGAATCATATGAGTTAAGCGATCGGATTGCCCGTCAATTAAAATTTATGGTAAAAGCGCAGCCAGGTTTTCGTCATCAATTAAAAGTCTATAGAACATTTTTTACGAGTCGCATCTTTCAACCGAGTACATTTAAGTTTGGTAAATCGTATATTTACCTACCGCAGGAAGCCGGATTTATTACGATATTTATTCGTGCAATGCGATCAATATGGAAATTTCTGCCAGCTAAATCGGTAGTTGTCTCTGTTGAAAACAAGACGGGCGAAGATCATGATTTGGCCCGTAACGAATCCAGCCAGAGTGCGAGATAAATAATCCGGCTAAGCAGCCAGTTATAGCGCGTTTTTTTCTTCACCGCATAACTGGGATTAAAAACAATTGTAACGATTTTCTCAAAAATTTTCCTGTCAATCACTTCCCAGATTGGATGAGCTGACGATGCAAATCGTTCCTGCGTCGCCTTATACAATTGCTGAGCTGATAATGTACCATATTCAACAAAATTTGCTTTCGTAAACCGAGAAATAATCGCTGGAGGCAAAACAGTTTCCAGGCCGTTTCGGATAAGTCCACGCCCACGTCCCTGATTAAAATGAACTTCTAAAGGTGTGGCCAGGCCTAATTCAATAATTTTTTTATCGAAGAAAGGAAATGAGTACGTATGGCCGTAATAGGCGCCAATATGATTCATCTGCTCATTGCAGATAACATTGGTCGTGTGAAGTATTTGATTGAACGGAGCGTTGTGTTCATTAGTTAATTGCGTCACCAAGTCCCGCGTTGAGGTTTGAGGACGTTGCTGAACCTGGCTTTTAAATTCCTGGCTTAACGCATTGTCGATTAACGATTCATGGGCGAGTTTGGTCTGGATTCGCTTGGCTAAGTAAGAGAGGATGGCTGTTGATGAAAGCCCAAAGAATCGTTTCTGCTCGATAAGCATACTGAGAAAGGAGATGCCTGACTGCTGGCTAAAGCGTTTTTTGAGATCAGAGCCTATGATCGACAAAACAAATTTCTCGTATTTCATCTGCTCACTTAAGCTGAGCCAGTCGGCGCTCAACCGCGTCATATTTTGCCCCTGAACTGCTATCAGTTGTCGGCAGGCCAATGCCAGCTTTTCCCAGTCGTTTACAGTCAACAATTGATCTAGAAAATCAAACCCGTTTGGGGCTGTACTATCACCATCATGACCGGTCAGAAGTATGTCGCAGCCGAGTTGTTGGGCCTCTGTAGAAACGCTTAAGTGGAAGCTGGAAGGAATAATGAAGTGCTCAGGGCGGTCGAAGAGCCTATTGATAGTCATGACCGACTCCAGCACATCGTCTAACGGACGAACCGTATGATGCTGAGGATGCCATTGGTCAGTAACGGCCTGTACATACTCCTGCTCACTGGCCGACGGTTGATTGGTGTCGATGGAAAACGTATGCAAATCTGAACGTTGCTGAGTCTGTAGTAGCGATTGGGCAACACAGCTAATGGACGAAGAGTCTAAGCCACCACTTAAGTGGGACCCCACTACTTGTTTACCCCGAATACGATGGTTGACCGCCTTTGTAAACTGCTCCTGAAACAATGACGCATACTCCTTTGGGTTAGCTAACCCACGGAATTGGTTGAGGTTAGGTTGCCAGTAAGGGCGAATCTGAACGCTTTCGGAGCGCACAAGCAAATAATACCCTGGTAAGGCGCTAAAAATAGTTTCGTAGAACGTTTCGGTACTGTATGGTACATAGGTCGTAGTCCAGGTCAGGTATTCTCTGAATTTATGTCGATTGGGTTTTACAGAAACTTCCTGTAAGGCTAACAGCGCTTTAATTTCGGAAGCAAAGGCGAAAAAGTGGCCGGGCTGATGCGTATAATAAAGGGGCTTAATGCCCAATGGATCGCGGGCGCAGACAAGCAATTGCTGGCGTTCATCCCACAGTACGGCGGCAAAATCTGCGTTTAACTCGTTAAATACGGCTGTACCGTTTTGTAAATACCCCGTGCTAAATGGCTGATCCGGGAGAGCATCAGCAAATAGATCGGCATCTGTAACGACATAAAGGGAAGCCAGCGTATTTACGTCAATATGCCCTCCGAACGAAACGAACTCACCCTGAGTTATTGGTTGACTTTCTACCTTACCCCGATGTTGTAGTGATCGAATCAAATTGGATCGATCATCAGGATCGATGCGTTGCCCATCAAATCGAATTATTCCCGCAATGCCACTCATGGTTGGTTGTTGAAAACGTGATAACCTGTCCGTTTTCGTATCTTCGCTTTTAGTTAGTTGTTGTGTACAATGTTATGAAATTGGCAGTAGTTGTAACCGCTTACCCGGACGATCTGACCTCGTTTTGTAAATCCCTCCCCATGCGTTTTAAAAATAGTCTGTTTCAATTTTTTCTGCTGACAGTGGTTAGCCTTGGTGTCGGGTGCCAAACCGATCAAACAAACCTGGCTCCTGACGACTCGGCTTATTTCCCGATTCAACCAGGTGACTACTGGATTTATCAGGTAACCCAGGAGAATTATACCCTAACCGGCGCACCAACGACAAAGACCTATCAACTTCAACAGAAAGTCAGCAATTCCTATACGCAAAATGGACAGGTATTTTTCCAGGTAGAGGAATCCGTTAAACTTTCTGCTCAATCCGACTGGCAAATCAATGCGATTCGTACGGTTTATAAAAATTTGTCTGAAGTAGTCAGTCAGGATAACAATGTCCCTAAGGTACAATTGCTGTTCCCAATTGCGGCTACCACAAGCTGGAATCTGAATAGCTACAATGCGAATCCAGATACGTTATTGCACTATAAAGATACAGGTCGTTCATTTTCGGTAGGGAGCCATGCATTTGATCGGACCGTGTCGGTGGTCGGCGATAATGATTCAACACTGGTTAGCCAGCAGAAATACAGTCGGGTATATGCACAGAACGTTGGCCTGGTGTACCGCGAAAATACATCGCTTACCTATTGTCAATCATCGCCCGATTGCCTTGGAAAAGGGATTATTTCGGCCGGTACTCGGCTGAAGTGGAGGTTGTTAACGAGCAACCGCTTACAGTAGTGTTATGGCTGCCAGACTATTTTTCCGGTCCGGACATCTGTTCTTCCGTCTTTCCAGGTTAAGAGTAATGAATACGGGTACATCCCGGGCGACCCTCCCTGCCAGAGCAACAGATTTTTTCCGGTCGATATAGGAAGACTACTGTTGAAAACCTGCACGCCCGACGAATTATAGATACTGAGTCTGGATTCGGCAGGGAGATCGGTTATGTTCAGATTTAGTTCGAATTTAACGTAGCTGGTAGCCGGATTTGGGTAGGTGTTTACGGTAATCGTTTCTTCATTGGATAACGTAACCAGATCAAGCCGATAGGGTGATGCGATTCGATTACCGGCGGCATCTTTCCCAAATACAATAAGCTGATAGGTCCCGCCCGCTTTAAGGGATAAGTTAGTAGTAACCTGAAGCTGATTGGCGGCAACGGCCGACACAGAAAGCAACCGAGCTGACAGTTTCTGTGGAGCACAGGTTTCGCAACTCCGCAGATACACATCGACTGCGCTGGTATCTTGCCGGGACAGTGGATTTTCATCCTGAATAAAAATATCGACCCGTGGACTCAAGCCGACAACTGATCGGTTTGTTCGGATAGCGCCATCAATAAACACGTTGATTTCGGGACTAATCCGGTCCGGCAAGGCTTTGATCGGGTAACTATTGCCACTTTCAGCCTGCGACCAGTCGATGGTGAGCGAAGCCGTGTTGTTGGTTTTGGATAATTCAGTCAGTTGATTGGCCGGATCAATCGTTACCTCTACTTTTTGCAGATTGGCGTCTTTGGGCAACGTGTACCTTAAGGTGTCCTGGTAACGAAAGCCACTGAAACGCAAGGTGTTGGTTGTTGGCCCTGCATTAGTAGTTTTCTTGATCGATAGATCGATCGACTGACCGGCCACAAATTTACCCAGATTGGCCAGCGGCATCACCACCTGAATGGAATCGCTGCTTTTAATAGAACTACCTACTACCGACGACTGAATATAGAGCCCCTTGGAGTCGATGGAATAGTCGGGATTGGGGAGTGGATACAGAATTACGGCTGGATCGCCCTGTAGAATCATCTCCAGCAATATCGATTCGTCGTAAGGACCATAGGGACCTTTCTGAATGGTTGTATTCAACTGCTGCTGCACTTTTCCGAACGGCATACCCAATGTGCTGGCATCCGTAAAAAGAGAGGTGTACAGATTGCTTAAGTAATACGCCGTTGGGCCTTCAAAACTCCAGTACGAATGCGCCAGAACGACGGCTGCTCCTTTCGAAGGGGCCAGAAGCCAGTCGGTCGACAGGGTATTGAAACGGGAAAAAATCTCGCCTACACCACAGCCGTTAAAAATCATGAACGGGTAAAACGAATTACGGAACCCATTCTCCGGTGGCGAAGCATAGCCGAAATTCATATCGGTCACATTAGGACCTGCATGCCCGAAAAAGGTAATGAGGCTAACCCCGTCGTTGACGAGTGGGGTAATGTTGATGGGTTCAACTTCGGCTGTTGTGGTCTTGCTGAATGCCGAAACCTGCCCTCCCAGCAGACCATTGGTGTAGGTACTGCCAATATCGGCCAGAGAACTGCTCAGCCGTTGGGCTTCCTCTTTCGTTTTGCCACCACTAATATGGATGAGGTGTTTGCGCCAGATACCGTTCTGATTAGGACTTTCCTGCTGCTTAATTTTCTCCAGATAGGCCAGCACTTGCTCATTCGATGTCACATTTAGCCGGCCGGTTGGTATGGCGGGCGTATTTATGGGGTAGCCTCCCAAACCGGCTGTGATCAAAATATCTGATCCGGGGTAGCCGATGGTTGGAACCAGATCGTCGGGGGCTGTTTTAACGTAGTACGGATAGCTACAGGCTTTGCCAATCAGCAGTATGTTTTTTACCGCCGTATTGGCCAGCATAAAATCAGCAAAGCGCCGAAGAGCCAGCGGACTCCGTTCACCGTAATTGAACTGATCATAAAGCGAGTCGGCGTCTACAATAAGGGGAATATGCTTTCCTCCGGCATCCGATGCCCGATAAGCCGCATACGTGGTAGCCGACTGTTTCAGGGATGAGTGCGTAATGATGAGGTAGGTAGTCGACGGGGGAAAGGTCGATGAAAAATGGGTCGTCTGAATCGATAGCGGCTTAAGAAACTGGCTTGACACGTAAATATCCCGCTTTTGATTCATACCACTGACCACGGCCTGTGCCTGCCCCGACGTAGTTTGTAAAGTCAGAAATCGGCTATTGCCTTTATCCGTAATGTCGTAAGCAACAGCCCCGGCCGGTGCGTTTTTAATGGCGAGTAACGCGTTGGACTGCGTATTAGCGGGCAAATGAAACGCCTTACTCAATTGCCCCGTCATATCGGTCGCCTGCGGAAAGGATACTTTTACGTACGTAATCGAAAAGTTGTTGGTATTATCAAGCTTTTGCGATTTAAACCGTACTGTAAGCTGATCGTTCGGGAGCCCAGCCGGATTGACCGACGTTTTAAACAGTTGGGAAGCAAAACTTGAAACAAGAAGTGGGCTTATCTGAGCGGCATTCCCGGCATCGACTGTAATGCGGTGATCGGAATTGTCGCGGCCATTAACCATACCTTCCAGCACAATGGGCCAGGAGGCCGTACTCACCCGATTCGACAGCGTTATGGGTACTGTACCAACCGAATCAGTTGTCAGTAGTGAGCCCGACCAGCCTTCGCCGGGTTCAAAGTAACTTTGCTGAAGAGCTGGTTCAATGCCTTTTAAGTTGTTGAAGGTGTACTCGCTTGTAAAGGCACGGATTGTTTCTTCCACATGGAATTTTTCGGCAGTGAGTCCCTGAACCGATGCATTTAGCTCCTGTACCCGCTTGCCCGTTGTTCCGGGGCTACTGGTCAGGAAATAGGCTGTTTTGTCCGAGAATAAGGTTTGGTACGGATGCAGTCGCTTTTGGGGCCTATACAGCAGCGAGTCCTGGCTACCATCGTTACCTTCTCCATAAAACTCCAGGTAATCAGCCGTGTCGAATACGCCGTCCTGCTGACCTACAATACGAATGGCGATTTCCTTCCCCCGGAAAAAGAGCTGCCAGTTGGTTGGATTGGTTTGGAGAAACGAAGCGTCGACCGATTTTAGGTCATCATATGTGATGCGGTAAATGCCGGTCTGGCTGGTCGACAACTTCAGGTATTTCTGAGAGGGCTTGATCCACTCGTTACCAAACGTACGTTGCGCATACAGGGCGAAACAATGAATCGTAAATCCTAGTAAAAGTAATCCTTGTTTCATCAGGAAAACGGGTAGCCTAACTATACCAGAAACTACTCATCAACTCGTCAGCGAAATGGCAAACTAATCGCTTTACCCGACCAGTCATCAGAATGTTTCTACTAGTTGCGTTGAGTAAATTACGGCTTTACTGTATGTGACTTCGGCCTATACAGTAAAGCCGTACTATCAAAGGTAAAGATTAGTTCGGTAACTTGGTAGCCTCAGTACAGCTTCGGAGTCGCTAGAGTGTATCGACCGATTCTTCGATTTTGGCTGTAGCTTCCCGGCGAGGAATGTAATGCCGAAAGAAACTGCTGATCTTCATTTGCAAGACGCCAAACACGGCTTCTTTGAAAATCTTCGACGACATCTTGGAAACGCCTTTGGTGCGGTCGGTAAAGATAATGGGAACCTCCTGGAGTCGGAAGCCGTACTTCCAGCAGGTGAACTTCATTTCGATCTGAAAAGCATAGCCAACAAATTTGATGGGATTATGCAGGATAACTTCCAGAACTTCAGCCCGGTAGCAAATAAATCCTGCCGTTGGGTCCATGATCGACATACCCGTAATGAACCGGACATACACACCGGCGAAATACGACATGAGCACTCGGCCCATTGGCCAGTTTACAACGTTTACGCCCCGAATGTAGCGCGAGCCTATTGCTACATCGGCCCGGTCAGGCCCCTCGTCGGCACAGGCATGATACAGTCGAACCAGATCTTCAGGATTATGGGAAAAGTCGGCGTCCATTTCGAACAGATACCGATAGCCCCGTGCCAAAGCCCATTTAAACCCATCAATATAAGCGGTCCCTAGTCCTAATTTGCCGCGCCGTTCGAGTAAGTGGAGTCGATAAGAAGGGCCTGTGCTGGGAAATTCCTGCTGTAAATCACGAACGCGTTGGGCGGTGCCATCCGGCGAACCGTCGTCAACAATCAGAACATCGAAGGGCTCCGGTAGGCTGAATACTTTCCGGATTATCGCTTCAATATTCTCGATTTCGTTATAAGTAGGAATGACGACCAGACGTTCTTTCACAGCGTTTGTTTCGTTTTAAGAGGGATTATCTGTACAACAACAAATCACGCACTTTTTGTACAAGATAGTCATTAAAAAGTGTTAATCAACGATTTGGCTTTCAATCGGTGTACCCAACGCTTGCCGTAACAGACGATTCAGCATCAGGCTTTATACTTAGTAGTACTGAACCAATACCGGAAATGTTTTGAAAGGGCGTTTCTGGAGACAGCTACCAGTCATGCTTTTTTGGGCGTTTTTCCGCTGATTATATTCTGCAGATTTTTGGTTACCCGTTGGTAAATCGTTTCCATCTCACGCGGGTGCGACGAGTAGAAAATATAACTTTTTCGGTACACGGCCGTATCGAGCTGGTGTTTTTTTATAATCTGGCTTTCCAATCGTTTATAGACAATATTTGATGAGTCAATCGACGTTAAGGCCATGCGGCTGACTCGGGCTTCGGTCAAATGAACGTCGGTCAGGATGTCGGCCATCTGATCGGTCGGGATCAGGTGTTCCGGGCGTTCATCCTCCGGAGCTGAACAGGCAACCATCAGCCAGCCGCCTACCAACAGGGTCCACCAACGGGATTGGAAATGGGTCCGATACATGCGGTACGTTTTGATTGAGATGTACGGTATTTGGTTTACGCGTAAACCGAATACTGAAAACTAATAGCTTTGTAAGCTAATCATGCCAGGCAAAGTTCGGTATTGGCTGTTAAAAAAGTATAATGTCTGGTAACGATGGACGAATTCCTGGCCCGGCTTCGAAATTTTGATATTCGCATTCGCAAAGCGGTTAATTCGCAGATGCGGGGAAGCTTTCGATCTGTTTTTAAAGGTACAGGCCTGGAATTTACCGATTTACGCACCTATCAATACGGCGACGACGTGCGGGCTATTGACTGGAACGTATCGTCGAAAGGCCACGGTACGTTTGTGAAAGTATTTCGGGAAGAGAAAGATCAGACCGTTTTTTTTGTGGTCGATGTAAGTGCTTCGCAACAGGTTGGTCCAAGCTACCGCGACAAACTGGCGGCTACCAAAGAGGTGTGTGGCGTACTGGCCCTGTCGGCCATTCGGGAAGCCAGCCATGTGGGCATGTACTGTTTTTCGGATCAGAAAGAGAAATACATCAAGCCGTCAAACGGCCTGAAAACAGGCTATCAGCTGATTATGAGCCTGTATAAGCTCCAGCCTGAGTCGGGTCGAACCAGTATTGCCGATGCGTTGCTGTTTACGCTTAATGCGCTCAAACGCCGGAGTGTGGTGATCCTGCTCTCTGATTTTATTGACCAGCAATACGAACATAACCTGAAGGCGCTGGCGAAAAAGCATGATTTGGTCGTTATTCACTTATACGATCAGCGAGAGGTGAAACTGCCGCGTTTAGGTATTATACCGGTACACGATACTGAGTCAGGGCGAACCACATGGGTCAATACATCGTCGGCTACCTTTCGGAATAGTCTTCATGACACGTTCCGGCAGAATCAGGTACGGCTTGAGCGACTCTGCAAGCAATATAATGCGAATTACCTGGCAATCGATTCGCAGGAAGATTTTGTACCAAAACTCGTTGAATTGTTCCGGGTAAGAAAGTAAAACTGCCGTGACCTCTATTTTCCGCACAATCAATTTGCTGGTATTAGTCGTGGGGCTTTGGGAGCCGAAGGCTTCTATTGGGCAAAAAATCCCCATGAAGCGGCTACCCCTGTACGGGCAATTTCTGACGGATACCATTGAAATTGGTCGCCCATTTCAATTTGCACTTACATATCGCCACCCGGCCATAAAGGATGTATTGTTTCCCGATACGGCCCTGCATTTTGCTCCGTACCGTGTGGAGCGTGTTGTTGTATTTCCCACACAAACATCAGGAGTTGGCTTTAACGCAATCAGTCGTGATAGTGCCGTGTACACATTGGTCTCCTTTGAAACCGACTCCGTTCAACGGTTGCAGGTACCTGTTCGGGTAATAGGCGATGTTGACTGTACACGATACTGGACCCAGACCGATTCTGTATTTCTAAAGTCGAAGCTGACCCCGTCAACAGCCGATTCGACGCATACGCCGGTAGCGAAGCTAGCCACCGAAACCAAGCTGGCAGCACTACAGCAGCAGTTCAATTATCTGGCGTTAGCAACCGGATTTGCCTTAGTGAGTATCGTGTCGTTACTGTTATACGGGCTCTTTGGACAGGCTATTCGTCGGCAGTGGAGACTGTATCAACTCAACCGCCAACATCTTCGCTTTCTGAATGAATACAATCGCTTTTGCCGAAGTATCAATTCCTATACGGCGTCCGATATAGCCAATCAGGCGGTAGTGTTGTGGAAAACCTATCTGGAACGACTGGATTTGCTACCGTATACATCCATGACTACCCCCGAATTGGCTGAGCGAATGGCCGACGATCGCATAACGGATGCACTTCGGGAAGCCGATCGGATGATTTATGGCGGTTCATTTACGCCACAATCGCAGCCTGCCTTACGCTTATTGGGGGAAATCGCCACACAAACCTATCGACGCGCCCGGTCCCGATTGCAGGGAAAGATGTCTATCGAAACCTCGGCTCAGGGAAAATCTACCGAAACCACACCAATTGTCTGATTACATGGAGCCCTGGTATTCTCTAGTCTGGTTTAGCCCGGCGCAATGGAAACAATATCACTTTGCCTATCCATTGGCGTTATCGTTGATTCCCGGAATCCTGATTCTGTTTTTTATTCGTTACTACCTGAGCCTGAATGCCCGACAACAGCTTAATATATCAGTTGGGCAACTCCGTCAGAAGCGCTTAACGGCTGAAAATGCAATCGATCGCTGGCTTAGTTTACTCCGCTATCTTTTACCTATTAGTGTCTTTATGGGTATGGGCATGTTGCTGGTAGCATTGGCGCGCCCACAGATTGTTCGGCAACAGCGCGATGAGCAATCGGAAGGAATCGACATCATGCTGGCTATCGATGTGTCGGAGTCGATGAGTGAAAGCGATTTGCCGCCCAACCGGCTGGCGGCTGCCCGTCGGGTTGCTCGGGCGTTTGTCAACAGCCGTAAAAACGATCGCATTGGCTTAGTGATTTTTGCAGGTGAAGCCTTCTCATTATGCCCCCTGACAACGGATTATGCGTTGCTAAACCAGTACCTTAATGACCTCAATACCCGGATGATACGGACCTCGGGAACCGCTATTGGTGATGCATTGGCTCGTTGTATCAACCGTATGCGAAATTCGCAACTAGCACCGGCCGATACTGCACTGGCTGAAGCCGAACAGGATAGGCCAGAGCGAAGTAAACTGATTATCCTGTTGAGTGATGGGGATAATACAGCTGGGAATCTTGATCCGGTCACGGCCGCTAAATTAGCCAGAGCCTTTTCGATGCGTCTGTACACCATTGCCGTTGGTCGGGCATCGTCGGCGAAAGCGGGTACGGTTGATGAGGGAATTCTGAAAACCATTGCGACCATCGGAAATGGGAGTTTCTTTCGGGCTACCGACACCCGACGCCTTCGAGGTATTTTCGCTCAAATCAACCGCTTAGAAAAAGCACCGGTACAGATCAGGGTGTATGAAGACATCCAAGATTTTTACCGTGTGTATTTATACTGGGGTATTAGTTTTCTGTTAAGTGCTCTCCTGCTGAAAAACACAATATTTGGTAATGTGCTGGAGGATTAACTCCGCTAGTAAGTACTCAAGCGAAACTAGTTTAGCGTATGCTGCCCGGTCGTTCCTCGGGATGACAGAGAATAACCTAATGTATTTTCACAGCCCTACTTATTTCCAACTACTTACTCCTTCATCAACTCTGTAAGAATCTTCTGGGCGGCTACCGAAATAACCGTTCCGGGACCAAATACGCCCTTTACGCCCGCATCATAAAGAAACTGGTAATCCTGAGCGGGTATTACGCCACCAGCAATGACTAAAATGTCGTCGCGACCGATTTTTCGGAGTTCCTCGATCAATTGGGGAACCAGCGTTTTATGCCCCGCAGCCAAACTCGATACGCCCACAACATGGACATCATTTTCGGCGGCTTGCCGAGCTACTTCGGCTGGGGTTTGGAATAAAGGGCCCATATCGACATCGAAACCAAGGTCAGCAAAGCTGGTTGCAATGACTTTGGCTCCCCGGTCGTGCCCGTCCTGCCCCATTTTGGCGACCAGAATGCGCGGGCGTCGGCCGTCGAGTTCGGCAAACTGATCACTCATCTGGCGAGCTAGCCGGAAGTTTTCATCGTCAGAGACTTCGGCGGAATAAATACCGGATACGGCCCGAATGGTAGCCTTGTGCCGGCCGAACGCTTTTTCCATAGCATCTGAAATTTCGCCAAGTGTAGCCCGCACACGAGCCGCTTCGACAGCCAAGGTGAGGAGGTTTGGCCCCCTTTCCTGGTTTTCGGGAGAGGGTTGGGTTGAAGTTAATGCCGCTTGGGTTAGGGCCGCCAGGGCCTGTTCTACTTGTTGATTGTCTCGTTTCGCTTTTGTCTCGTTTAGTCGTCGGATCTGAGCTTCGCGGACGGCCTTGTTATCGATATCGAGCAGTTCGATGGCTGTTTCTGCGTCGGATCGGTAGCGATTGACTCCTACAATTGTATCTTTCCCTGAGTCGATACGGGCTTGTTTGCGGGCAGCCGCTTCTTCAATGCGAAGTTTGGGTAATCCGGTTTCGATGGCTTTGGTCATACCGCCGAGCTGCTCCACTTCTTCGATCAGGGCCCAGGCTTTTTCTATCAATTCCCTGGTCAGAAATTCAACGTAATAGGAGCCACCCCAGGGGTCAATAGCACGGGTAATGTCGGTTTCGTGCTGGATGTACAGTTGGGTATTGCGCGCAATACGGGCCGAGAAATCAGTGGGTAGTGCAATGGCTTCGTCCAGCGAGTTGGTATGCAGACTTTGGGTTCCCCCCAATACGGCCGCCAGCGCTTCGATCGTTGTCCGGGCGACGTTGTTGAACGGGTCCTGTTCGGTCAGGCTGTAGCCGGAGGTTTGGCAGTGGGTTCGTAATGCCAGTGATTTTGAATTTTTTGGACTGAACTGGCTGACGATGTTCGACCACAGTAACCGACCTGCCCGTAGCTTGGCTATCTCCATAAAGTGGTTCATGCCGATTCCCCAGAAGAACGATAGCCGGGGCGCAAACTCGTCGATGCTCATGCCCGCCCGTAAACCCGTACGGATGTATTCGAGTCCATCGGCCAAAGTATAGGCTAGCTCAAGCTGGGCAGGAGCACCCGCTTCGTGCATGTGATAGCCGCTGATACTGATGGAATTGAACTTTGGCATATACCGCGAGGTGTACGCGAAAATGTCACCGACAATACGCATCGACGGTTCGGGAGGGTAGATATAGGTGTTTCGCACCATGAACTCTTTCAGAATGTCGTTCTGAATGGTGCCCGATAGTTTTTCGGGCGAAACGCCCTGTTCTTCGGCGGCTACAATGTAAAACGCCATAATGGGAATAACGGCCCCATTCATGGTCATCGATACCGACATTTGGTCGAGGGGAATCTGATCGAAGAGAATTTTCATGTCTTCGACCGAATCGATGGCTACCCCCGCTTTACCGACATCGCCCACCACACGCGGATGGTCGGAGTCGTACCCTCGGTGCGTAGCCAGGTCAAAGGCAACGGACAACCCTTTTTGACCAGCCGCCAGATTTCGCCGGTAGAACGCATTTGATTCTTCGGCCGTCGAAAAGCCCGCATACTGCCGAATGGTCCAGGGTTGGCGGACGTACATACTGGCATACGGCCCACGTAGATAGGGTGGTATACCTGCCTGCGATGACGAAACATAGTGCGGATCGGTATCAGCAGCCGTGAAATGGGGTTTTAATTTTATTCCTTCGGCAGTGGCGAAAAGGCTCGTGCGTGAAGGGTTTTCCACAGAACGCTCCTGCGGCTCTTGGGTCGACAGGTTTGCCTGAATTATATGGGTAAAGTCGGGTCTCATAGTTTACTCAAACGTCTCGGCAAGTCGTTTGCCGGTTGTCTCCAGGTTATCCGTGGACTTGCTGCTGGTTGGATTCGGCTCATCAAAACGAAATTTGTTTACGCCTACCAGTACCTTCCCGTTTTTTACCGCTTCGATTTTGTGCTGGTAAGCCCGTTCCAGTTCTGACCGAATAAAACCATCAGCAGTTGCTTTGGCCATACCTCCTTGCTGTTCGACAGCCAAAAAAAGTGCCCAGGCAGCTTCGATTAGTTGGTGCGTCAGCGATTCAATGTAATACGATCCAGCCGACGGGTCAGCCACTTTGCTCAGATAACTTTCTTCTTTCAGTAAAACGGAGATGTTGCGGGCAATTCGTTCTGAAAACTCGTTGGACTCGCCCAGAACGGTATTATACCCATGAATGGTTAACACATCGGAGCCCCCAATCACAGCCGCCATCGCTTCGGAGGTAGCCCGAAGCATATTGGTATAGACCGTTGCTCTGGAATCGTAAAAGGTTGAGGTTTGGCAATGAATAGGCAATGAATAATGGGTAATGGACAATGAATAATGACTTAATAAGCGATGAATCAGTACCCGTAGAGCGCGAAGTTTGGCTACTTCCAGAAAATAGCTGGTACCAATCGAAACGGATAGAATAGTCTTTGGCACCAGTTGCTCTATGGTCAGACCTGCCTCGGTTAGCTGGTCATACTGATCGACCAGCGAAGCCAGCATAAACGCTAACTCCTGCGTAGCGGTTGCGCCTGCCTGATGAAAATCATGACCGCTAACGCAAACCGTCTGGAACTGTGGAGAGTCAGCGGTTAAACGGGTAATGTCGGGTGTTGCTTTCCCCGCATTGGTCAGGAGTCCTCCTTTCAGTTGGTAAGGAGCAATAGTTTTGAGACTATTGATAAAATCGACAAGCTCATCCTGTGGCCATTCTGGCTGGAAGCGGAAATAAACAGGCGTTTCAGCCAGCTTTATGCCATTGAGCAATTGGGCAAGGTTGGGTTTTGCCCTCAGTTGAACGACCAGAGCCTCCGCCCCCTGAGAGAGTATCGTTCGGATTGATAAATTCGCTGTTTTTTCATCAGATATGGCTAATTCAGGTGCGTTAAGCCAGCCAGGCACCTGCTTCTGCACACGCTGAATTTGGTCAAGCGGAAGCCTGGCCAGGTCATCGGCTGTATAATATGGTTCCAGGGTAAAGCCTTCGTCGGTATGCCAGCGTAAGCTTTCGTAAGCATTCGCATCCTTTAGTTCTTTCTGAACCTGAGCCAGCCAGGCCGACTTGTCGGTTGGGGGGAAGGATGATGAAAAAAGAGACTCCATCGAATAGTAGTAGGAGGATACGCTGGTAAAAGTAACGTTTTTATCTTTTCGGGAAAGACGTGCCTTTTCAACCTGCTGACATAGGTGTTCGTTGCATTATTCAAAGGGATTTTTTTACCCCCTTGACGTTCGGCCTTAATCCCTTAATTTTAGCTTAACATTGCAGAAAGGAAGGCAAGTCTGTCTAAAATCATGCCCTCATTTGCATGGTCTGGTCAGATATTTTCCTCATATTTGTCTCCTTTTTTTGCGGCATCAACCGTAACACAACTAGATTCTCGTGAATGTAACCACTCAGACAGGCATGCAGCGTGAAGTAACGACGGTGTGGAATCGCTGTCTGAATGTAATTCGGGAAATTGTTCCCGAACAAAGCTTTAATACCTGGTTTGAACCCATTGTTCCGCTGAGGCTCAATGGGAATGTTCTAACCATACAGGTCCCCAGTGAGTTCTTCTATGAATGGCTGGAGGAGAATTTTATACATGCCCTGCGTAAAGCTCTTGACACAGCTATAGGACCAACAGGGCAGTTGGAGTATTCGATCATTGTGGATAAGGGAAATGAGCAGAATCGGCCGCTTACGGTCAATGTGCCCACTACCAAAAGCCCACAAACGGCCAAGCCGGACAATGTTAACCCGGATATTCTTAAAAGTCCTTTCCAGCTTAAAGACCTTGATTCGCTGACGCTTGATTCGTACCTGAATCCAAGCTATACCTTCGAAAACTATGTGGAAGGTGATTGTAACCGACTAGCGCGCTCGGCCGGTTACGCGGTCGCCGAACGGCCTGGCGTTACCTCCTTTAACCCACTCATGATTTACGGGGGAGTTGGGCTTGGTAAAACCCATCTGGTGCAGGCTATTGGTAATTATATCAAGAATAACAATCACAATAAGTTTGTTCTGTACGTCACGTCAGAAAAATTTACGAACCAGTTTCTGAATGCAGTTCGGACCGATGGTATCCGCGATTTTACATCGTTCTACATGCAGGTCGATGTATTGGTGATCGATGACGTTCAGTTTTTACAAAAGAAAGAAAAAACGCAGGAAATTTTCTTCCATATCTTCAATCACCTGCATCAGTCAGGTAAGCAGATCATCATGACGTCGGACCGGGCTCCGCGTGCCCTGGATGGCCTGGAAGATCGGCTGCTTTCGCGCTTCAAGTGGGGGCTTTCGGCAGATTTGCAGACACCTGACCTGGAAACCCGGATTGCCATTATCCAGAAAAAACTTCAGATGGAAGGCATTTACATTGACGACAATGTGATCGAGTATCTGGCGCACAGCGTTAACACCAACGTACGTGAGCTGGAAGGGGTCATTGTCTCATTGATGGCGCAGGCATCCCTAAATCGACGTGATATTGACCTGGAACTGGCTAAGCAGACCCTCCGCAATATCGTTGTTGACTCCGACCGGGAAGTAACCATCGACTCGGTGCAGGAAGCGGTTGCTGATTATTTTAACGTAACCATCGCCGATCTGAAAGCAAAAAGTCGAAAACGTGAGCTGGTTCATCCGCGTCAGGTGGCCATGTACCTGGCTAAAGAAAAAACAGATCTGTCGCTGAAATCCATTGGGTATCACTTCGGTGGCCGCGACCACAGTACCGTGATTCATGCCGTTCAAACGATCAGTGATCTGGTGGCTAAACATGCCGAAACCCGCGATATGATCGAAAAGCTGAAAGCACAGTTTAAATAACGCCTGAAATAGATTGACGAGGAAGGTAATCATTCGTCTATAATGACGTCTCTTCTTTTTTCGTCAGTATGACCAATGGGGCCAAACTTCTTCCACGTAGTGAACTGGATGTTGTAGCCTGGAATGCCTGTGTGGCGGCCTCACCGCAACGGATTATCTATGGCTATTCTTGGTATCTGGATATCGTTCTGCCTTCGCCCGACTGGTCGTGGATGGGTATTGTGCTGGCCGATGATACGGGTCAATATCAGGCTGTTCTACCCGTTCCCTTACGTCGAAAATGGATAGCAGGTGTACCCTATAAGTGGGTCGTTCATCAGCCATTTTTCTGTCAGTTTCTGGATGTATTTAGTCGTGATGATTCACTGGATACAAGCCCATTTTACCAGTTACTGACGACTTCGTTCAGCTACGGATCAAATTTCAGTAGTCGCCAGCCGATTTATCGGACAGATGACTTTGTATCTGTTCAATCATGTTCCACTCATACACTCAGCCTGGGAACTGATTACAGTTGTATTTATCAAAACTATTCGCGCGACCGAAAGCTCAATTTACGTAGGGCTATCGCTGCCGATTGGACAGTTGTAAAGTCCTCAGACCCAGAGCCACTTCTAGCCCTGTTTCGTCAAAACCACGCCCGCAACATTGACGGTGGCGTGCCCGAATGGGCTTATCGTGTATTCCAGAATCTAGCGAATGAATTGATTCAGCGCCGACTAGGTTGCCTGTATTACGCTATAACTCAAGGGCAGATTGAAGCAGGAGCTTTTTTTACTGAGGAAGGCAACCGGATCATTTATCTCTTCAACGCGGCTTCCGACATTGGAAGAAAACGAAATGGGCGTACCCTCCTGATTGACCGATTTGTTCGGGAGAAGGCCGGTTACTGGACTGAAGGAACCCCAATGGTACTTGACTTCGAAAGTCCCACAAAACCATCAATACGAAGTTTCTATCAGAGTTTTGGCGCTGTTGAAGAACCGTTTCAAGCAATGTGTTGGAGTCGGTTGAATTGGTTAGAGCGAGTCATGCTCAGCGTCCGAAAGCACTTGGCAGACGCTGTTTAGGGACATCAGTTCTAATGATACGATATCTGTTTGGCTAGACGACATCTATTGGCACTCAACTACCTTATCTGACTTATCAGCCTGTAGTTTTCATGATAGTCTAGCTATGTATCCTGTTAAGCTAATTAGCGAATACTTATTAACTGGTAGCGCTATTTTGCAAAATTTATCGGTACATAGTTTATAAAATGGAGTGATTTTTGAGGTTATAGACTACTCGTTTAGTTATACGCCGATTAATAAACTATACTTAATATTTACCTAAATTATAAATGGATTATGCCCTTCCCGGAGGGGGATGGTATAAATGTTGCAAAACCCTAAAATGGTTATTGAGAGCAAACGGAGGCCGAAAGGCTATTTTTTTTCGCCTAACATATGAATAGCTAATCTTTTGTTAGGCAAGTCATAGGAATAGATCTTTATGTAACCAGATTTTTGCGTTTTTTATATAATTCGTTGGTAGGTTTTTTATGGATTAATTAACTCAAACGATATGTTTCTACGTTTACTTGTGCCTTTCTTTATACAATTATTATTTGTATTATACTCGGATACAACTACCGTGCCATATTCGTCAAAATATGGTCGAAACGGCCCAGCCGAAGCAAATCTTGTAACGAAACCCACACAAACCGGAACTAAAGGTACTCTTCAGGCTGACGGCCCAACAGCACTAGTTACCAGTAATTCTAAGACGGGATCATCATTGGTCGGTGATAACGACTGTGGATTAACTGTACGTCTTAGCGCAACTGGCTGTTATTCAGTGAGTGGCGTTAGTAAAGTGACGGTCAGCGCCGAAATTGGCTGGACGAATATTCCCGATGGGGGAGTGATTTCAGTTCAATTAGGTAATGAAATAAAGACCATTACTACCCGCGCTGTTTCGACCGTAACCGATGCTGATGTCCATATCCCACAAGTCATAGCTTTTCAGGTTGATGCCGACAATACGGTCGCAGCCGTAACCGTAACCTATAACGCGGGAGCAACGAACTGCTCAGTAACCGAAACGATCCATAAGCCTGCCCCTTGCCCGCCACTTATTTGTACAGGATTGGGAGGCACGGTGTTTAAAGACTTCAATGCCGACGGTATTCATCAGGATGGTGAGTCAACGGGACTGCCGGATATTACGGTACGAGCCATCACAAAAAACGGTACTGTATTGACGGCATCAACAGACTCAATCGGTAACTATACGATCCCCGTGCCTGCTGCAGAGTATCCAGTTCGGGTTGAATTTACTAACATTCCAACCTATGCCGGAAATGGAACGCCAAATGGCGCGGATGGCCGCACGACGGTACAGTTCGTTAATGCGCCTGATTGTGACGTGGATCTGGGCGTGTTGAATGCGCAGGAATACTGTCAGACCAATCCGCTGATCATGGTGCCGTGTTTTGTCAATGGTGATCCATTAACGAACGGTTCCCCTTCCGGAGCTATGGATGCCATTGTTGCTTTCCCCTACTCCAGCCGAGGCAATAAGGATATGAGCTTTATGAGCCCTCTGGCAACGGCTAGCCAGGTCGGATCGTTATGGGGTGCTACCTATAGTAAGTTTACGAAACGGTTATACACCAGTGCTGTACTGCGTCGGCACGTAGGCTTAGGCCCGGCAGGTTTAGGCGGTATTTATGTAACCGATATGTCGGGACCTTCTCTGAGTCCGGCTAATACCAGTCCGTTCGTCGATGTTACTACGCTGGGCATTGATCTGGGAACAATACCATCGAACAGTGCACGGGGGTTACAGGACCAGCCAATCTCGCCCAGTCACGATGCTGATGCTTTTTATTCGATTGGAAAAGTTGGTATTGGCGATATGGATTTATCCGAAGATGGATCGTTGCTGTGGTTTACCAATTTACACGATGGTCAACTGTATTCGCTTCGTGTGCCTGCGTCGGGGGCACCTGGTCCCAGTGATTGGGCCGCTCACCCGCTGCCTGTCGATAATATCTGTACAAGTGGTGTTCGTCGGATATGGGGCTTGAAAACCTATCAGGGTAAAGTGTATGTGGGGGCTGTCTGTGATGCTTCGGTCAGTAAAAATAAGAGCGATCTGCGGGCCATTGTTTACGCCTATACACCAGGCACAGGTAATAGCCTGGGGAGCGGAGGAACCTACAAGATCATATTCGACTTTCCGCTGACCTACCCCAAAGGCTCTCCTGATCGCATAGACTTTAGCATTCGGGGGTGGTATCCATGGGAAGATACTTTTTCCAATTTTGCCGTTGTCAACACGGGCGAGTACTTTATTATCCATCCTCAGCCTATTCTGGCCAATATCGAGTTTGATATTGATGGATCGATGGTATTAGGATTCAACGATCGGTCAGGGTTGCAACTCGGCTACCAGAATTTTAGTGATAATGCGGCCGACGGTAAGCATTATAATAACATTAGTGGGGGTGACTTGCTTAGGGCTTATTTTAGCAATGGTACTTTTATCCTGGAAAATGGTGGTAAAGCAGGGCCAAATACCGGGTCAAGTACAGCCAACAATCAGGGACCAGGCGGTGGAGAGTTTTATAACGATGATTTTTATTATACCGGGTTTGGGCTAAATCACGAGCTTGTTCACTCCGAAAATGCCAATGGGGCCATGGCCATCCGCCCAGGTTCTGGAGAAGTGGTGGCTTCGACAATGGACCCGCTGGATAGTCAGGCCTGGTCGGGTGGGGTTCGGTTTTTGAGTAATACAACCGGTGGGTATACATCCGGCGATAATGCCACCAGTGCTTTTGTGGTGTATAAAACGGGGGATGGTGATGCCGGAACGCTGGGTAAATCTACCGGACTAGGCGGTGTTGGACTTGCCTGCGACTTGCCCGATTATTTACAGATTGGTAACCGCGTCTGGCTGGACGACGACCACGATGGCGAACAGGACCCCGGCGAAATCGGCTTGCCCGGCGTCAATGTTTCATTGTTACAGAATGGGGCCGTTATTGCCACTACCACGACAAATGATGATGGGGAGTATTATTTTACCTACACCCCCACGTCATCGACCGTTCCGGGATCGACGACGGCTCTATTGCCGAATTCTTCTTACCAGATCGCGTTTGGTACGGGCGGGCAATTTACCGATACCGTACTGACTGATAACGGTGGTCGGTATCATCTTACAGTGGCCAATGCATCCGGTGGTAATCGGAATGATATGAATGATTCTGATGCGGAGATAGTCTCATTGGCTGGCTTTACGGCTCCAACGATCAGTATTACGACCAGCTACAGCGGCTCTGTCGACCATAGCTTCGACGTTGGCTTTTACTGCCTGCCTACGTCGGTCGGGAGCGTATCCGTAACGATGGCAACCTGCCCGACCAGCAGTACAATCGCCAACAATGACGCCCGCATCGACATTAGTGGCATACAAAACGGCAGTAAAACATTTCTGTATACGACCAGCATCCCACCCGCCTATACGGCTACAGTTGATAGTCGTACGGTGGTGAATGGAAGCGTAAGTTATACGGATTTGGCCAATCCTGTCAGCAGCACAGGCACCAGCTATTCGATTATTGTCTATAATGGGCCCTATTGTTATGAAATCGTTTCGGCATTTCTTCCACAAAATACCTGTATACCGACTATCGGACTGGCCGTGACGCCAGGCGCCTGTAATACACTCACCAACGGGTACACCCTTACTGGAACGATGTCGCTTACCAATTCCATAACTGATACAGCGATTTTGACCGATGGTTTGGTAACGGCAAACACTCCTGTAACTGTCGGAGAAACGTCTATACCGTTCTCTTTAAGTGGATTCCCATCAGGTTCAGGTAGTCACTCACTGAGTGCAAGTTATGCGGGACAGGTATTCAGTCAGACTTATACGGCACCATTAAGTTGTACTGTGGCAGCCGATATCCGGGTAACAGATGCGGTAGTTTGTGCCGGGCAACCGGCTATCCTTACCGCCAGTGGATGTGCAGTAGGTAGTATTGACTGGTCGGCTGGAACGACGCCTGGCAGTGGTACATCCGTAACCGTCTCAACGGCTGGGCTAATCAATAGTACTAGTCCTACTGTGCTGACGTATACGGCAACCTGCACCATTGGTAACAGTGTGGCATCGGCCGTGGCCAGCGTAACGGTTAATCCGCTACCGACGGCTACACTGAGTAGTGCTACCATTTGTACGAGTCAATCGGTTAGTTTAACGGCTACCGGAGGGACCAGTTATACGCTTTTGCCCGACAATCTTGTAAGCACTACAGGTGAGTTTACAGTGACTCCAACCGGTAATAGTGCATATACGGCGGTTGTGAGCAATGCAACTGGCTGTATAGCCACAGCTGTCGGAACTGTCACCGTCAATCCGTTACCATCGATTGGAAACATTTATTCCAATTGTAGTGGACCGGGCTCATACACCATTGTGCTGGATAATGTGTCGAACACAACTGCCGGGCCACTGACTTATGAACTAGTACAGGGAAGCACATTCGATGCAGGAGTGGCCATAACCTCGGGCAAAACACTATTGCCGGTAAACGGCGCATTAAGTTCCCTTCAGAATCCGGGAACCTATTGGATACGGGTTTATAACGAAATGGGCTGTTATGCAGAAGCGTCAGTGGATGTACAAGCCTGTGTATGCCCGACTGGTACATGCGTACCCTTCGTCATAAAAGTGACGAAGCGACCAAGTCGGTAAAATTACCGAATACAAAGCTGTAATGAATTATCATTAAAAAGCCCCGATTGACTTAAAAATCAATCGGGGCTTTTTAGTAAGTTGATGGGGCTGTTAATAAAACTTCAGAGGTTGTTTCAAGCCGCTATTCTGACGCAGATCCATGACCATAGCGCCAACCCAGAAGTCAACTTCCACTTTCATCGGTACTTTATTCGCATCATCGGAAACGAAAATACGGATCGATTCTTCGTCTTTGAAAAGCTTGTTGGCTGGCAAAACCGGGTTTAGCTTAATGACGTTGATCTTACCCTGCTTGGTTTTGATAACGGCTTTACCACGATACCGAACCTTCATGTTATAAACCGTATCGTCGTAAAAAGCCGGTACTTCAATTATTTGCCCATTGCCAAGCCGATTGAAGTCGATCGTACGCAGGAAATAATAGCCACTGATCAGGTCGTGGACATTATCGGGTACTTTAAATACATCTTTTTCGGTGCGTTCTTCGGCTTTTACCGTGTTGGTTTCGTGGTTAAACGTGATGTTTTCCTCCTTCCGGTAGCTGTTCTCCTGAAGGTTGGTATAAAACTTCTGCGGCAGGATGGCGGCTGTGTCGATATACGACCGCCAGGTATCCCGGATGCGCGTAACCAGGTCAAACGCACCGACAGTCCGGCCGTCTACGTTGACGCGGTAGCAAGGGCGATCATTGACTTTGTACAGGGTTGGGCTTACGTCGACGATGGCTTCTGCCGCGTTCAGAAATCCATAGTGGACTCGGTATTCGAGGTGTTCGCCAGGGCCAAAGCTCGTATTTACGACACGACGATACGTGTTCAACGCCATAAAGCCAGTGCTCAGGACTGAAAGAATACCAATGCCGATCAATAACTTCTTCATACTGCCAAATGCCCGCAGACGGGCTCCATTTATAAAGATGGATAGGTTTGTTTTAAGTAAGACAAGTACCGTTTAAAATCTCCTCCGAATCGGCCTTCAAACTCCTGCCGAAATCGATTCTGTTGGTTTCGGTAGGTTAAATACCCAATAAAGTACGCATTATTAGGTAGATATGGTTTGCTAAGATTCCGCTTTTTTATTAAACGTACACTTAGTCCTTTTCGTTGGTCGGTTATTGTGTCGGCGGAGATAACAATTTGCCGAATGGTTTTCCACTTCAGCGAATCTTTGATGGCCACCGAGGTCGCGGGTTTAAACGTCCGATATAAACTATCGAGCGTTTTGGTACCGCGCAAAATATGTTCATCGTATCGTTCGTAAAACGCTTTACTGGCCAGATAGTTCTGGTAAGGCTCCGAGGCTTTACCATACTTTTGAGCCAGAAACCGTAGCGCACCGTATTCTCCTACGAAGTCTGCCAGGTTTTCGTTGTATTCTAAACTATTTTTTATGAACAACGTTCCGTGCGTCAGCTCGTGAATAATCAACTCGGCCAGGCTTCCAACGGGCCTATCCAGAAAACTGGACAGAATTGGATCATCTAAAAATCCTAAAGTCGACCAGGCCGATACTTCGCCGATACGCGTGTCAAACTTTTCTCGTTTGAGTTCTGATACCGTCGAATCGGCCCTATCTTTTTCAAAAAAGCCCTTGTACGAAAAGGTGCCGATGATCGGGAAATGCCATTGTTTTGCAACTAGTTGATACGGCTCAGCGGCCGTTACGACCCACAAAATTGGCTTCCCCTGCTGATCATAAAACGATTCGTAGCTTCCAGACTTATCCAAACCAAGCGAGTCTATAGCAAAACGTTTGATTTCGCGGATAAGTTCTATTTTATCCTTCAATGAGTCAGGATAGGCTGCATCGGCCAACACCTCCGTTACGGGTTTTGTATTCCAGATAATGCGTAGCTGACCTTTTGCCTGCATCCAGCCGTAACTAACCAACTCCCATTGCCAGACAATCAGAACGGCCAAAACCCCTATACTGATAAGACCAATTTTTTTGAACATAGGTTGGAAATCTTCATTCGATATATGGGTGCAAAAATAAAACCCACCCGCGTTAGTAAACGAAAACCGACTACGCTTAGTAAGTGTAGTCGGTTTGACAGATTTTGCCTGTTAACGAAGAGGTTTCAGGATGAATAACCTCGTGTTTCTATTTCCTGAATGAATTCACCGGTTAGCTCGTCCAGAAACTGCGTATGCGTCATGGGCTTTGAAAACATGGGGAAATTTTTGGCGCAGGCAAAGGCTTGTTCTTCCTCACTGAGGGTAGCTGTGCAGTCGGTTAGCGTAATGACTTCAAAGCCTTTTTCATACCCTGAGCGCATGGTTGACTCAACACAGCAGTTGGTTAGAAAGCCACCCAGGGCAATCGTCTCAATCCCTTTACTACGCAGAATGAAGTCCAGATTGGTACTGGCAAAGGCATCCAGCCCTCGTTTTCCTTCCAGAACAATATCGCCCGCTTGGGGAGCCAGCGAATCAACAATCTCAACACCCCAGGACCCTTTACGAAAAGACTGACTATCGACAACACCCTTCAAAATACCATAAGGGTGTTTGGTGATTTCGAAATATCCCTCCTGAAAGCTAATAGGCGAATGGATAAAGACGGCTCCGGATTTGCGGGCTTTCTGCACCAGATCAATGGTGTTTTGCAACATATGCGTCGACTCCATAACGCCTTTAACGGCATCATGCAGACTACCTCCCGACGATGTAAAATCGTTCTGATACTCGATCAGGACAACGGCGGTTTTTTGTGGATTCATTGTCGTAGTCGTTTTGTTGAGTTATTAGTACCGAAAGCCGCCTGAATCCAGCCTTTACTCTAAAGCCTGGTAAACAGCAATCCGGAATTTCTTAACAAAATCGCTGTAGTAGGCATAAGGTTGTACATTGGTAAAAATAAGCAGAATAAGTTCTTCTTTGGGGTCGACAGTAAACTCAGAGCAATACATACCTCCCCAGGTGAATGAACCGGGTGATGCCTGATCACCGTAATGGGAGTTTTCGGTAATCAGTTGAAAGCCAAGACCGAATTTGTCTTTTCGCTCCCATACTTCGGCTTGGCCAATCTGATTGCGGAGCATCATGTCGACCGTTTTACGCCCCAGGATTCGCTTGTTGTTGAAAGATCCGCCATTGAGCAACATCTGACAAAGTTTGGCGTAATCCTCTACTGAACTGATCAGGCCAGCTCCTCCCGAAAAATATGTTTTCGCCCCCGAAATAGATGAATTGCGGTAGGCTTCGTTGGGATGCAGGGTCAGTGGCTTATCCATACTCGACTTTTCATACAGTTCAACCAGTCGGCTTGCTTTACTGTCGGGCAGATAAAAGTAGGTGTCGGTCATACCTAATGGGTCAAGCACGCGCTCGCGCATGGCAACGTCCAGTGGTTTGCCCGATAGTACCTCCACCAGTCGGCCAATAATGTCTGTATTCAGGCCATAGGTAAAGCCAGCGCCGGTAGAGTCGGTGCCGGGATCGCGAAGGAGTGGGCGCTTGGCCAGTTTATTGACCACATCTTCGAGCTTATCGGGTGCCGTTGAGTTGAAAAACGGGACTTTGAACTCCGGTCGGCTGTCGAGCGGATGTTCATACGGGATACCGGCATTATGGCTCAGCAACTGCCGGATGGTAATCTCACCTTTGGCCGGACGAGTTTCATAGGTGCCGCCAACGGGATCTTTCTTGTCGTACCGAACCAGCACTTTCGGATGCTTAAAGGCGGGAATGTACTTGGCGATGGGATCATCGAGCAAAAACTTTTCCTCCTCAAACAGCGTCATCAGCGTGGTCGTTGTGATGGCTTTCGACTGTGAGGCAATCCGGTAGAGATCGTCGCGTTTCAACGGTGTTTTCCTGGCGAGGTTGCTGTAACCGAAGGCTTTATAATGAACCACTTTACCTTTATGCGCCACAAACGTAACCGCATTGGGCGCAATTCCCTGATCGATCAGGCTTTGTAACCAGGTATCTAACCGGTTCAGTCTATCCTCCGAAAAGCCCGCGTCGGCAACCGATTTGGGTGTTGTAAAGGTTTGGGGTACTGATTGAGCGAATAGCCAGGTTGTACTAAGTAAGAAGAACAGAAATAGGCGCATGGTTTAGGTGGGCCAATCTCCAGATTGGCTATTTATGTACTAATTCATTGGCCAATCTGGAGATTGGCTCAGTCAATTTACGCTTTCTGAAAATCCCAGGCTACCACTACCCAGGTTTCGCCAATGGCCGGATCATAAAATTCGTGAAGCGACTCGAAACCGACGCGGTTGTGGGCGCGTAACGAGCGGGTATTGTTGGCCGAAATATCTGTGATCAATAACCGGAAGCGGTTGCCATACACCTCGCGATGATGCTCGAACATGCGGTCGAAAATTCGCTCTCCTCGGTAGCCATCAGCTACGCAAACCTGACCCATCACATACCAGGCATATTCGCTTAACGATTTACCGTCGTAGGTAAGTTTATTGATCAGATCAAACAAAGGCAGTAGTTCAGGTATATCGGCGCCGAACTCAGACAGCATGGTCAGTGCATAACCCACAACGGTATCGCCATCTTTGGCTATAATGCTCGGGGCGGCCTGATTCATTCGGGCTAATACCTGCGGGTCGTGTTCTACTGTGACAAAACCCTGATCGACCTGCACATCGAGTGGAACATTTCGACGTAGATTTTTTTGCTGGAGTGCCAGAATACCCTGAACATCGGCATCTGACTGAACGGTGGTGATTTGCATGAGGGAGAAAAATGTATAATGAATAAGGTGCCAGGATTACTCAGTCATTATTCATTCTACATTGTACATTCTACATTTTTTCAAAAAGTCGGTATCTACCTCGGCACCAATGCCCGGTGTTTCGGGTAAGTCAATTTGATAGCCGTTGTATGTAATGCCCCCATAAACGGGATCGATGGCGTGCTCGAAACAGGCATCCAAGTCATAGAAGCGTACATTTTGCCGCGCCGATGCAAAATGCGCGTTGGCCGTCAGGGCCAGTCGCGACTCCGACATGCAACCAATCATACAGGGAATTCCGGCGGCTTCGGCGATGGCATTAATCTTAAGCGCGTCCCAGATGCCTCCGCTTTTGGAGAGCTTGATGTTAAAATAATCGACGGCTTCTTCGCGAACGAGTCGAATAGCATCGGTAGCGTCAAACAGGCTTTCGTCGGCCATGATCGGCACAGTTGAGGTTTGCCGAAGTTGACGAAGGCTCCTGATGTCGTGTCGTTTGATGGGTTGTTCGCAGTATTGTACATTCCAGTCACCAATGGTACGGAGTACACCTGACGCCGTTACCACATCCCAGCCCTGATTGGCATCGGTTCGAATAGGGATTGTATCGCCAATGGCGGTTCGGATAGCTTCTACCCGCTTAATGTCGTCACGAAGATTGGTACCCAGTTTTACTTTAATAGCATCCGCGCCTTTGGCCTGAATGCGTAGCGCATCTTCCACCATACGTTCGGGCGTATTGATGTAAATGGTTTCGTCCGTAACGAGTTGCCGTTTTGAGCCGCCTAGAAACTGATACAGGGGCATACGGGCAGCTTTGGCGGCAATGTCATACAACGCCATATCGAAAGCCGAACGGGTTGTAATATGGCCGGGCAGATACCGCGTCAGGGCATTCAGACAGCCTTCTATATCGAGCGGATTCAGGCCCAGCAGCAATTTAGCCATGTCCTTAGCAGCCGCCAGTCCCGATTCCTGGGTTTCACCGACGATCATCCAGAACGGTGAGCCTTCGCCCCAGCCTGTAATACTTTCGTCGGTTTGCATTTCTACCAGTATGTTTCGGGCATGCTCAATCGTACCCAGCGAAATGGCAATCGGTGCTTTGAGTGGAATATCGTACCGGTAAAGATTGATTTGAGTGATTTTCATTTCTCGTCAAACACAGAGGGGACGGAGGTTTCACGGAGAGCACAGAGATTTTCTCAGTGTCCTCTGTGAAACCTCCGTCCCCTCTGTGTTTTAAAATTAATTAGGAAACTGGCTTTTATCCAAGCCGGGTATGATCCGTAGCGCGTTTTTGTAGTACACTTTTTTCAGGACTTCGTCGGGCAGGCCCATGCCGTACATCCGCCAGAACGCGTGATACTTTTTGTGGTAGGGGAAGTACTCATCGTCGGTTTCCAGCACCCGGAAATAGGTCGCGTATTCGCTGGGCACCCAACTGTCTTTCCCGAATAGAATCCGGTCCTGATACTTCTCGAAAAACTTACGACTGGCCTTAGGCTGGCGGCCTAACTCCGCGATAACAGCCCCAATCTCGACGTTCATGTTCGGGAAAACGGTCATTAGGCTATCCAGTTTTTTCAGATCGTTCGGATACCAGCCCATGTGCGCGGCAATGAACGTTGTTTTAGGGTGTTTCCGAAACACATTGTGCTGTTCTGTAATCAGTTGTCCCCAGGGTACAGGGTCATTCGGACCCCGCTTACGACCAGCGTGGAGTTTGAGTTCGAGCCAGCGTTCGTTGTAGCGGTCCATCGGGTCCCAGAATGATTTGGGGTCGGCGGTATGAATCAGCACCGGAATGCCCAACTGACCACATTTCGCCCAGATAGGGTCCAGCCGTGGATCATCTACCCGAACCCGATTGCCTTTGTCATCTTTCACGCTGAAGCCCAGGCTCTTGTAAATTTTTAGCCCTTTGGCTCCTTTCTTTACATCTTCCTCCAGGATTTTCACGGCCTGCTCGCTCCAGCCTTTATCGGTTACGTTCGAAAAATTGATATTCGTAAACAGAACCAGTCGTTTATCATTCGTTTTTTGGATATTGGTCAGGGCATCGTCGAAAAATTTCGTGCTGGCTGTCTGATTGTCGGCAAAACCGCGTCCGCTCAGGTTGACCATCAGACCCATGTTCAAGCTGTCCATTTGAGACAGGAGTTTGCGCAAATCCTCCTTGTCCATCTGAAACTGATGGTTGTGAACGTCAATAAACGGATACTTCGACCGGGTCAGCTTGTGTTCGGGGACTTTCAGCGTCGAAACGGGGTCGTATTCTTCAAAGCCAAGTGGCATATCGGCCGGTTTCTGGGCGTAACCCAATGAAATCGTAACCGCAAAGAGCGCCGGGAGAAGGCGAAGCGAACGCAGAGGTATCATCCTGTTTTGTGTCATGCTGACGAAGGAAGCATCTCCGATAGCCAAGTATAGTGGATTAATTGCTGTTAACGAAGATGCTTCCTTCGTCAGCATGACACAAACTAACGAAAAATTAACGCAACGCAATGAGCCGCAATGCCTTCGCCCCGACCTACGAAGCCAATATGCTCAGACGTGGTGGCTTTAATGGAAATATCCTCTTCAGGAATGGCCATAACCTCGGCCAGGCATGTTTTCATAGCCGGTATATGCGGGTTCAGTTTGGGTTCCTGCAACACCACTGTGACATCGACATTTGAGATTTCATAACCGACCTCCCGCACCATACGCAACACTTCGGTCAGCAGAATCTTACTATCAACGCCTTTCCAGCGGGGGTCTTTATCGGAAAAATGGTAGCCAATATTCCGCATGTTGGCAGCACCCAGCAGCGCATCGCACAACACATGACAAACCACATCGGCGTCTGAATGGCCAACCGGACCAAACGTACTGGGAATCTGGATGCCACCCAACCAGAACGGACGGCCTTCTTCCAGCCGGTGAACGTCGTATCCTTGTCCTACACGAATTTTCATGTTAAACGGTAGCGTCTTCAGCAACCCGATAGTAGAGCGTCGAACAATTGTCTTTTCGTAGTATCTGCTTGGCCATGGATTGGATATCGGCAGATGTTATAGCCTGAATACGGTCGGCTTCCTGATTAACAAAAGCAGGGTTTCCGGCATTGGCGGCATAGGCTAGATTCATGGCGCGGTTGAGTAACTCGACTTCCGAGAAGGCTAGTGTAGCTTCGGCCTGATTTTTTACCTTCGAAAGTTCTTCGTCCGATACAGGCTGGTCAATAAATTCCTGAACGATGGCTTCGACAGCGGCATCGGCCTCTTCCAGTGAAACGCCTTTGTTCAGATTGCCCTGAATGATTAATAAGCCAGGATCGACAGAAGCTGTAATATAAGCGTTTACACTGCTGAACATCGGGTTGTCGCGCAGCAGTTTCTGGTACAACCGCGACGATTTACTCCGTCCAAGCATATCACTCAGTAAGTCGGCCGTTTGAAAGCCGGGTTCAAAACGGCCGGGCATATGGTAGACTTTGTACAAACTATTCAGTGGGACTTTGGCAGAGGTCTCCAGCTTTCGGGCTTCGGTCTGGACAGGTTCAGATGGAAGTTGACGAAGATAGGGTTCGCCCGCTGGAATCGAAGAAAACCATTTGGCGCACAATTGCTTAACCTGCTCTACCGTTACGTTGCCAGCTACGACAAGAATGGCATTGTTGGGCAGGTAATATTTGTAGAAAAACGATTTGACATCGTCCATTGTAGCCTCTTCAATATGGCTGATGTCTTTTCCGATAGTGGCCCATCGATATGGGTGTTGCTGGTAGGCTAGCGGTCGGAGTTTCAGCCACACATCGCCATAAGGCTGGTTCAGGTACCGTTGCTTAAATTCTTCGATAACCACTTTTTGCTGTACATCGAGTACCTGCGGGTCGAAGGAGAGGCTCAGCATCCGGTCCGACTCAAGCCAGAAAGCCGTTTCCAGATTGGCGGCTGGCAGGGTGATATAATAGTTCGTAATGTCGGGGCTGGTGAAGGCATTGTTTTCGCCACCTACTTTCTGCAGTGGTTCGTCGTAAACCGGAATATGCCGCGACCCACCAAACATCAGATGCTCAAATAAGTGTGCGAACCCTGTTTTAGCTGGGTCTTCATCGCGTGACCCGACATTGTATAAAATATTGACAACGGCCATAGGAGTCGATTCGTCTTCGTGAACGAATACCCGCAGACCATTGTCAAGAACAAACTCTTCGTAATGAATCATAGCTAAACAATTGCAGCTAACCTTCGTTGAGTTAGGCGCATTGAACAAAAGTACGCTTCTGACTGTATAGAATCAAACGACATAACCGCACCCACTGCTTTGTCCACCCTGAAACGTACCATTTTACCTCTGCTTTTTCTTTGTGTATCGGTTATTGCTCCGGCCCAGGTGTTAAATGACCCTTTGGCTCAGCAAACCATTCTGAAGACACTCGATCACATCTATAACCTTGAGTTTGCCGAATCGGATGCGTTGATTCGACAGTTACAGACACGCTATCCCCAAAGCCCGGCGCCTTATATCTTACGGGCAACTCAACTGGATATTCAGCACTTGCCCTTGTCGGAAAATAAAGCGGCTACAGCCCAGTTTATGCAGGCCGTCGAGCAGGGATTGCAGCTATCGAAGCGCATGATCGATAAAAACGAAGACGATCCTGAAGCTATTTTTTTTATGCTGACCAGCCATAGCTATATGGCCATGCTCTATAACAATCAGGGCGAATCGTTAAAAGCTGTGGGCGAATCGAAGAAGGCGTATAACTACCTGCGTGATGGTACCAAGCTGATGGAAAAGAATCCAGACTTTTATTTTACTACCGGGCTCTATAATTATTACGTTGAACGCTACCCCATCGACCACCCGATTGTCAGGCCGTTTATGGTTTTCTTTGCTGACGGTGATATTCAGTTAGGAATTCGCCAGATGGACATGGCGACTCGAAAGGCGATCTTCATGCGGCCGGTAGCCAACTACTATCTGGCGCACCTGCTGATGAAACATGAGGCTAACCCAGCACGCGCAGCAGTCTATACAAAATACCTGGTAGACAAATATCCTAACAATCAGTTGTTTGCGATGAGTTATGCGGAGTCTTTATTGCTGGCAGGCCGTTATGCCGAAGCCCGGCCTTACGTGCAGCGACTGAAGTCGATGACCAACAAACTGGTTCCACTGGCCTATCATACGTTTTCGGGGATGCTGGCTGAGCACCTGGATAAAGACGACAAAGAAGCCGCTGAATTTTATAGTCAGTCGCTGAAGCTGCCTTATAACGACCCCTATACAAAAGAATATCTTGCCTTCGCCTATGCTGGCCTGGCCCGTATTGCCGCCCGCGCCAATGACCATACTCGCGCCAGAATGTATTACAAAAAAGCCCTGGCCATAGGCGAATACAAATCATTGATTAAGGAAGCGAAAGGGTATAAGTGATGTATGATGTATGATGTATGATGTATGATGTATGATGTATGATGTATATCCTCATTCGGTACTATTCGATACATCCTATATCATACATCATACATACATACATCCTACATCAATAATCCACTTCCAGATTCAGGACTTTACGTAGCTCGTGCAGGGCTGGGTTCTTTTCGGCCATGTAGTTGTATTTATCCTGCGAGCTGTAAATCATCTTCTTCACTTCCTGAATGACCACCTGATGCTCAATTTGAATCTGGCTATTCTGTAATTCTCTACGCAGATAGCCCAGTAGTTCAGGTTTCAATTCGGTCAAAAAATCGACCTGAAGCGTATTGTCGAGGGTCAGTCGAATGGTGGTGCCATCCAATAGTAGCTCCCGGTTCAGCACAACCTGTTCTGAGGTAATGTCGTTCTGTTGCCGACGCAACCGGGCAAAGGTAGCCCATTGGTCCTGTAACTCTTCAAAGCTGAACGGCATATCAGGGCGAGTGGGTGCTTTTACCGTTGCTACTTCTTCCGTGTCGGTCGCCGTTGACGCGGGGCCGGCGGTTAACGAAACCGTTGAGCGCAGTCGACTACTGGCCGGGCGAGCGGGGGGCGCAAACTGAGGTTTGGTAGCAACAGGTGCTTTGGCTTCAACGGTTGCCACCCCATTTGTCGGAACTGCGTGCCCAACGGGTACTAACTTCTCCGCGACGGCTGATCCATTTTTCGGCGGGCCAGACTGGTAGTCGTTAACAGGTTCGCTCGTAATGGGATGCGTAGCTACTGGTTGGCTGGTATTGCCCGATGGGGTATCTGAACTACTGGCTGCTGACTGACTGGGCTTCGGTTCGCCGTTTTTTTTTTCAGAACCCGATTGGGCCAACGAAACTGCATCGCCATTGTGTGTTCCATTGAGCGGTAACTCCGGCAATGAATCCCAGTTCAGCACATTCCGCAGATTAGCCAGTTTCATCAACCACAATTCGGTATGAAGTCGCTGGTCTTTGGCCTGCTTATAATTCATATCGCACTGACCACCCAGACTCAACGCTGAGAGCAAAAACGACATCGGGGCTTTAGCTGACTGCTCAAGATACTGCCGCCGAACGTTTTCGGTTACCTGTAGCAACTGGACTGTGGCTGGGTCTTTGCAAACCAGCAGATCGCGGAAGTGACGACACAATCCTACGATAAACTGATGCCCATCGAACCCTTTTCGCAGGATTTCGTCAACCGTCAGTAAACTCTGGGGCAGATTGCCCGCCAGTAGCAAATCGGTCAGCTTGAAATAATAATCGTAGTCGAGAATATGCAGGTTGTCCAGTACTTCTTTGTACCGAATCACCCGGTCGGCAGCAAACGTGACGTTCAGATCGAACATCGACAGCGCATCACGTAAGCCCCCATCTGCTTTTTGCGCAATCAGGTCCAGCGCTTCGGTCTCGGCTGTAATGTCTTCTTTCGAGGCAATTTTGGCCAGGTGAGCCGAAATATGCCCCGGCTGAATCCGGTTGAAGTCGAAAATCTGGCAGCGTGACAGAATCGTGGGCAGAATTTTGTGCTTCTCGGTCGTTGCCAGAATAAAAATGGCGTAGGAGGGAGGCTCCTCCAGCGTTTTCAGAAATGCATTGAAAGCCGCCGACGAAAGCATGTGAACCTCGTCGATGATATAGATCTTGTATTTGCCCGATTGGGGCGGGTAGCGAACCTGATCAATCAGATTGCGTATATCTTCAACTGAGTTGTTGGAAGCGGCATCCAGCTCATGAATGTTAAATGAAGCATTCTGAGTAAAACTGACGCACGAGTCGCAGGCATCACAGGCTTCGCCCTCGGGCGTTAGGTTTTGACAGTTAATGGTTTTGGCCAGAATCCGGGCACAGGTCGTTTTGCCAACGCCACGTGGCCCACAAAATAAAAACGCCGACGCTAAGTGATTGGTCTTGATAGCGTTCTTAAGGGTAGTTGTAATATGCTCCTGACCTACCACGGTGTCGAAGGTAGCCGGACGGTACTTGCGGGCCGAGACCACGAAATTTTCCATACTGCAAGTTAGCAGGTTGGGGGCGGAAAGGCAAAAGGTATTTAGAAGTAGTGCCGTGGAGACCTATGCGTTGCAAAAGGAATTTTAATAACCCTTGATCCAGCGTAAGTTTGCCGATTGATCGCCAATGAAATCCGTTGGAGCTATTTCTGAGTGACTTCGTACATCCATGACTATCTGGTATATCATCGATTTGGCTGGTACAAGTGTCTTTGCTATTTCCGGTGCTCTTTCTGCCCTCAATAAGAAAATGTATCACGACATAGTCGCCCTGTTTTTTGTCGGGTTTCTGACGGCCGTTGGTGGAGGAACCACCCGGGATGTCATTATGGGTTCTCATCCGATTGCCTGGATACGGGACCCGGCTTATCTGATTGTCATTTTCATCAGCGTTCTGATGGCCGTAGTGGGGCGCTCCTGGTGGCGTGGTGCTTTCCGACGACCTTTATTGGTTTTCGATACCATTGGGCTTGGTCTTTTTACGATCCTGGGTATGCAGAAAGCCTTACTGGCGGGCGTGAACGACTGGGCCGCGATTCTGCTGGGCATCATTACGGCTCTGTTTGGAGGTGTTATTCGGGATACGTTTGTTAATGATCTGCCCCTTATTCTGGACCGACAGTTGTACGTTACGCCTTGCTTAGTGGGGGCGCTACTCTATCAATTGAATGCAACCTTAGGTGTTGATTCAACTCTTAACGTCATTCTATCGGCGGGTTTAATCACCCTGTTCAGACTCATCGCGATTCGTAAAGATTGGACTTTGCCCCGTATTCAGAACTGATCGAGTGAACGCCATAAACCCCTAAATCTCTTTCCCGCAATGGGGGCAACGCTGACGGCTGTGGCCTCCTTTATGAGAACGAATGTGCTCATTGAAACCAGATACCAGAATACCGGTTGGTAAAGCGAATAGCCCAATCCCGACAATAGCCGCAATGCCGCCTAAAAATTTGCCTAACGGGGTGATCGGGTGAATATCGCCGTAGCCCACAGTGGTCATCGCTGTAACGCCCCACCACATGGTAGCCGGAATGCTCGAAAACTTGTCGGGCTGGGCGTTATGCTCTATATAATACATAATACTCGACACAATGATGAGCATAAACACAACCAGAATCGTACTTAAGACCAACTCTTCCTTTTTGTCAGAAACCACACTTTGAATCAGCCGAAAGGCGTGTGAATAACGCGAAATACGGAACAGTCGGAAAATTCGGAACAACCGCAGAATCCGGACTATAGCCAGATCGGTCGCAAAGAGCGAAAAGTAGAAAGGGAAAATGGCCAGAAAATCAATGATTGCTGAGGTCGAAAACATATACCGTAATCGTCCCCAAAACGGATGATGGTATTTTTCGTTTTCGACGCACACCCACAACCGAAGCAGGTATTCAATCGTGAAAAAACAGACGGAGAAAACCTCAAAGTCGTAAAATAGTCTGGCAAAACGCTGGTTATACTCCGGCACCGTATGCAGGACGATTGCAATGGCGTTCAGCGTAATAATGCTGATAAGCGTTAAGTTGAAGACCAGACTTACACCCCGACGTTTTCCGGCCGAGGTTTCAAGGATACGGTAGAGCGATTTGCGGAGAACCAACATGATCGAAACGGTAGGAGATGCAAGCTACTCACCAAAAACTGAACTTGCCATTCCGTTTGCCAGAAAGCTGGCCGATGTGACTGCCTGATTGTGAGCTAAGTAACAATATTGGATTTAACGGGCAATAAATATGTTTTGACCGCTGGCGAACTATCCTGCAAAAAATCCGTTATTTTATTGCAGGATACGGATAATCTCTCTAACATTGTCCGCGTTTTCCGCAAAAAACCAATGGCAAAGCTCGTTTATTTACCGACTTTCTTCCATACTACGCCATTTCGGTTTAGGTCCGAAAGGACTATATCAATTTGTTTGCCTATGCGGTAGACGTTTTCGCCTGTTTTCTCGTTTTAATTTTCACAACAAACCAGCACCGGATTGCGCTGTCTCCGTATATGCGGCTTTACAACCGCCATTAAACGACAATGATTAAGCCCGAAATAGTCAACGATCAATATATTGTTCAGGTCGCCAATGAGGATCATCTTCGGCTGGCCGAAACCATCTGCCATGAGATGGAACAGAGTGCCAAGGCCCGGGGAACCGGTATCGCCAAACGCTCACCGATTTACGTCATGGAAAAAATGCTCGAAGGCAAAGCGATTGTCGCTACTACGCTCTCGGGCGAATGGGTTGGGTTTTGTTATATCGAAACCTGGGACCACGGTAAATTTGTGGCCAATTCCGGCCTGATCGTACATCCCGATTATCGCAAGAGTGGTATTGCTACCCGGATCAAAGCCAAAGCGTTTGAACTGTCGCGGACGATGTTCCCGACGGCTAAGATCATTGGCATTACTACCAGTCTGGCTGTTATGAAAATTAACTCAGATTTGGGTTACCAACCCGTAACGCTGAGTGAACTTCCAGCCGACGAAGCATTCTGGAAGGGGTGTCAGACATGTGCCAACTTCGACATCCTGACGCGTACCAATCGGAAGCACTGCCTCTGTACGGGTATGCTCTACGACCCTGAAGAGCATAAGAAAGAAGAGAAGGATGAAAAATGGAACTTTCTGAAAGAGTCGAAGCTTTACGAGCGCTGGATGCGCATCAAGAATCGTATTCTGCTACGACTGAACCCATCCGACCGTTCGCGCTCCCGTAAGGCTGAGCGGGAAATGGAAGTTGCTTAACGTAAGAAACTTGTTTTAAAATATGCCAAAAGGCCCGGAAGTGATTCCGGGCCTTTTGGCATATCTGACTAGCCCATACATCCGAATTTCATAGCTTGAGATAGTCATTTTGGATGAAAAACTGATCTTTCTTAACAATTCGTTAATCTGTACGGGCCAAATTTTATTTTGAAGATGGTCGCTTCATCGGGTAGTCATCCCATTACTTCTTTATAAAAATCAAATGATGTAAAATAATATAGCTAAGTGGATTATTCTTTCATTTATTTGGAAATTAGTAAGAGGGTCTGCTCACGAACAATCTGTTAACATTTACATAATATTTACGTAATATTAGCTTAACATTTGCCGCTAGTGCATTCAGGCAGTTTGTGACTGAGTTGAATTGTTGTTTCTTCTAATCTATTGAAGTCATGAAAAAATACCTTTATCTACTTATGCTGGTAGGCTTCCTGGCAACACAAGCTTACTCACTACCTTTCGGTTCACATAAACCTACAGCTCCTCAGGCTACGCTGGAGCAACAGATAGCCAGATATGTGTCGTATCCAAACATATTGAAATCGACAAAGCTGGCAAGTGTTGTGGTGATTCAATTTCGAATCAACGAAGTCAATGAACTTTGCCAATTGAAAGTGTTCAGTGGAAACGACGAATTAAATCACACGCTGACTCGCCAATTGACCAGTAAGAAATTGGTAGCATACGGCCGTGTTCCTGACGAAGTATATACCGTCCGGCTACATTTCGAGCCTTAAGTAGTTTTACCAGAATCCATAAAATTACACCCCGAAAGCTACCCTAACACAAGTGGGTAACTTTCGGGGTGTAGTCATATTTAGCCTAAATCATTTAAAAGGCTTTTTGTAACTTACAGCGTTGTTTATAGATTATTCCCATACCGCACGACATGAAGCTACGGCTCTACGTTCTTTTTCTTTTCAGTCTATTTGGGTCTACAACATTCGCACAACAAAAGCTACGGCTCAGTGTAGTGGTGCGCGACGGCACTACCAAAAAGCCAATTCCCGGAGCGAGCCTGTTTGTTGCCGAGACTAAAGCAGGGGCCAGAGCCGATAGTGTTGGCGTCATCTCGATCAACCATGTTCCCGGTGTATTAACACTCTATGTTTCGGCTGTAGGGTATTTTCGAGGGCGCGAAACCGTTGTACTGGATTTCAACAAACGCGTCGAATACTTTCTGCAACCCCGCTCCACAGATCTGGAAGAAGTGGATGTGCGGGCTACGCGCGAAGACAAAAACATCAAAGCCGTACAGATGGGCCAGATTCAGCTCAGTATGCCTGAACTGAAACGGATGCCGGTGGTACTGGGTGAACCCGATATTCTAAAAGCGCTAACCTTGCAGGCAGGGGTTACAACGGCGGGCGAGGGGGCCGGAGGATTTAACGTACGAGGTGGTCGGGCCGATCAGAATCTGGTCCTGTTCGACGGGGCTCCCCTGTTTAATACCTCTCACTTGCTGGGTTTTTATACAAATGTTAATCCCGATCTGGTTCAGGATGTTAGTCTAAATAAGGGGGCCTTTTCGGCTCAATACGGTGGTCGTGTATCGTCATTATTACTCATGAGCAGCCGCAATGGTAATAAGGATGGCTGGCGTTTTTCAGGTGGGCTTAGTCCGGTCAGCGCACGGGTAGTAGTCGATGGGCCAATCTCGAAAAAGCTCACCTTGCTGGCTGGTGGACGAGTTGCCTTCCCCAATTATCTGTTAGGCTTGTTCCCAACGCAAAGTGTAAAAGATAGCCGGGCTTTTTTTTACGATGGCAGCCTGAAACTAACGTATACACCCGACGACCGGAATACGATCTCGTTGTCGGCCTACCGAAGTCAGGATAAGTTTCGGTTTCCGGGCGATACACTATATGGCTGGGCGTCCGATCTACTAACTGGTCGCTGGAGTTACCTGATACGACCAAATCTTCAACTCAATCTGACGGCGCTCTACAGTGGCTATCATCTGAACGTAGATGGTGTAGCTCCCAGCCTGACATTCCGGTTTACGTCGTACATCGAACAGCGGGAAGCGAAAGCCGACCTGTTCTACACCATTCGTCAGAAACATAAGGTTCAGTTGGGCATGAATGGTATTCGCTACGACGTCAGTACCGGCGCTGTTGAACCTACCGGCGAAAACTCCAGCATCAATCCCCGTCGGATCGCTCCCGAACGTGGTCGTGAACTAGGAGCCTATGTGAATACCGAATGGGAACTGACGCCCAGAATCACCCTACAGGCCGGGTTGCGATATTCGGCGTTTGCTTATCTGGGCGCACAAACGGTGTATAAGTATGTGGATAACCTCCCCCGTTCGGAAGAAACTATTCAGGATTCGACTCGCTACGGCAATGGGCAGGTTATCCAGACGTATGGTGGTCTGGAGCCCCGGCTAGCCTTGCGGGTTCAGGTAGCCAAAAATACGGCTGTTAAGGCCAGTGCGGGTCGAACCCGCCAGTATATCAACCTGGTTTCGAATACAACAGCCATTACGCCACTCGATTTCTGGAAAATGAGCGACCGATATATTCCTCCTCAGATTGCCGATCAGGTGTCGCTGGGGCTATTCCAGAATCTGAATGAGAATACTTATGAGCTAAGTCTGGAAGGGTACTATAAACGGCTGCAAAACCAGATTGAATACCGATACGGGGCGAACCTGATCCTGAATCCAACCCTTGAAACGGCTCTGTTGCCAGCCGTTGGTAAAGCGTATGGCGTTGAAGTGGGCATTAGTAAGAATAAAGGCCAATTGACCGGGCAGATCAATTACACCTACGCCCGCTCACTGATTGCCGTGCAAACCCCTTTCGATGAGTTACGCATCAATGGCGGGGAGTATTATCCATCGTACATCGACCGACCACATACGCTAAACATGCAGACCCGACTGGCTCTGTCGCACAACTGGACGTTCTCCACCAATTTCGTATACTATACGGGCGTACCGGCTACCTATCCCGATGGGCAATTTACGTACAATGGTGAGCCGGTTCAGGACTATTCCCGGCGCAATGCCGACCGGATTCCCGATTACCATCGGCTCGATATAGCGTTTTCGAAAGATACTCGGTTCAACAAAGCGCAAAAACGGTACGGCGTCTGGACATTAGGCATCTACAACGTATATGCTCACAAAAATCCGTATTCGATTTATTTTACCCGCTACAACCAGCGTACCGAATCGTACCGACTGTCGGTATTTGGCACGATGATTCCGTCGATTGCCTATAATTTTTATTTCTGATATGTACCGGCTCTTCGCTATCCTGACAATGGTGCTCGTTGAGGCCTGTATCGACCGGGTCGACTTGCCTATTCGGGCGGAAACGCCCCGGCTGGTTGTTGAAGGACAGATTACCAACGAAGCACCACCCTATACCATCCGACTAACCTATACAGGAAATTACAGCAGTGGCCAGAACCCATCCGATCAATATGTGAAGGAAGCACAGATTCGTCTGGCCGATGACCGGGGGCGGTCTACCGGGTTCAGGGCGCTGGGGCAGGGGCTTTATCAGTCTATTGACAACACATTTCGGGGGCAGATTGGCCGGACGTATAGCTTATCTGTCGTTTTATCGGATGGCAAACGGTATGCATCAAAACCCGAACAAATGCCCGATGTACCAGCTATTGATAGTGTATATGTTGCCGGACTTATCCGAGATGAGCGAAGTCTTTACCGCTATTTTCTCCAATTCAATATTTTGACAACGGACCCGGCTGGGAGCCATAATTATTATCGCTGGTTGGCCAAATCGTATAGTGTTCTGGCCTGTAGTGATTATTTATGGGTTCCATTTCAGAATTCGGCGGTTAACCTACTTTCCGACGAAGCTATCGATGGGAATGCGTTTCGGCGGTTTGTAATTAAAGCGCCCGTTTTCTCAGCATATCCCTATTTGGTTGAAGTCCGACAGTACGGGATTACGCCCGCTTCGTACCAGTTTTGGGGCCTTTATCAGCAGCAAAATTCGCGGACAGGGAGTATTTTCGATCCGTTGCCAGCCCCTATAGTCGGTAACCTGATCAACCAGGCAGACCCTACCGATAAAGCTAGAGGGTTTTTTGAAGTTTGCTCGGTGACGACAAAGCGCGTTCGTTTTTACGACATCGAGGAAATCTGGCGACCGGGTGTACAATCGTATATCACGTCGATTTCGCAGAGTGGTTTTTTTTGTAATTACCCCCCACCGGGCTTATTCCCATTGCGCGTTAATCCGCCTGGTTTTTGAACCTATGAAAAACGTTAGAATTGCTGGCTTGCTGATCTATCTGTCGGTCCAACTCATAAGTTGTATTGATCGAGTCGAACTACCCATTCGTGCAGAGGCTCCCCGACTAGTTGTAGAAGGGCAGATTACCAACGAAGCGCCACCCTATACCATCCGGCTGACCTATACAGGCAACTATAGTAGCGGTGGTCAGAATCCGTCGGATCAATATGTACGGGAAGCGCAGGTAAATCTGGCCGATGATCGGGGGCGGTCAACGCGGTTTATGGCAATGGGACAGGGACTTTATCGGACCAACGATACAACCTTCCGAGGGCAGGTTGGTCGTTCGTATAGCTTAACTATTGTGCTGAGCGATGGCAAACGATACGTGACAAAACCTGAACAGATGCCCGCTGTACCCGTGATCGACAGTATTTCGGGACAGTTGGTCAAAACGAATAATCTGACTAAACCGTATGCTATGTCCTACGGGGTGAATACGCTTGATCCGGCTAATGAGAAGAATTACTATCGCTGGACGGCCTATGGCTATACAAACCGACTTTCGTTAGGCACGCCATGCTCGCTGGGCAGCCCCAATAAATGCTTTACCCGCTGCTGGACCACAGAGTCGACCAACGTCGTGAATATTTATAACGACGAAGCGATCAACGGTAATCCGATCCGGAATCGGTTCGTGCTCCAGGTGCCCGTTTATGCTATTGGCCCTCAGTTGGTTGAGATACAGCAATATGGCATCACACAGGCGAATTACCAGTTCTGGAAGCTCTATCAGCAGCAAAACGCCCGGACGGGTAGTATTTTCGATCCATTGCCCGCGCCCGTAACGGGCAACGTCGTGAATGTGAATGACCCGGCCGATCTGGCTCGGGGTTATTTCGCGGTTACGTCGATCACCCGAAAACGGCTACGTCTTATGAACTACAGCGCCCCCTTTTATCCGGCGTTGTCGAGTTACATTGCCAGCCAGCTCCTGCCTGATGGCGATTGCCGCAACACCTATGGCCCCGTACCAGTGACTGAGCCTGACGGATGGTGATGTATTGGTTTGGTATAGGCAACATTTTTTATTGGCGAATTGTTGCGCAACCAAACCACCTAACGAATGACCGAAACTTTATCGCTGGTTTGGCTCCGGCGCGATTTACGACTACATGACAATGCCGCTTTATACCATGCCTTTAAAAGCGGCCGCCCTGTGTTACCCGTTTTTATTTTTGATCGTACCATTTTGGATGCACTGGACGACCGAGCCGACCGGCGCGTAGAGTTTATCGTTCAGGAAATCCATCGATTACAGACCGAGCTAACGGCCATGGGATCAACGCTCATAGTTCGCTACGGCCATCCAGTTGCTGTATGGAAAGAACTGATTCAGCAATACACCATTGGCGATGTGTTTGCCAACTATGATTACGAAGCATATGCCAAAGACCGGGATAAGGCCATTGGCGAGCTATTGAAGGAGCAGGGCATCGGATTTCATCTGAGTAAAGACCAGACTATTTTTGATCGGGACGAAGTGCTCAGTGGTAAAAAAGCACCCTACACCGTTTTTACCCCCTACAGTCGGAAGTGGCACGACCAGCTGACTGACTTTTACCTGAAAGGCTATCCAACCGAACGTTATTTTTCGCACTTCTGGAAAACCCAGCCAGAAGCCATGCCTACTCTGGCCGAGCTGAACTTTAAGCCAGTCGGTGAGCCGTTTCCAGGCCGTACTGTGCCGGCTGACTTGTTGAATACCTACAAAAAAACGCGGGATTTACCGGCACTGTCACAGGGAACCAGCCAGTTAAGCATTCACCTGCGTTTCGGCACCCTTAGTATCCGCGAGTTGGCCCGGCAAGCCAGAGCCGCCAGTGAGGGTACCTTTCTGAATGAGCTTTGCTGGCGCGACTTTTACTTTCAGGTACTGGACCATTTTCCGCATGTCGAACAAAACTCATTCCGGCCAAAATACGACCGTATAAACTGGCGAAACAATGAAGAAGAGTTTGCAAAATGGTGCGAAGGTCGAACCGGCTACCCAATTGTAGATGCCGGAATGCGCCAGTTAAACACGATTGGCTGGATGCATAATCGGGTCAGGATGATCACCGCTAGTTTTCTGTGCAAACATTTGCTGATCGACTGGCGATGGGGTGAAGCTTACTTTGCCCGAAAATTACGTGATTATGATCTGGCTGCGAACAACGGGGGCTGGCAGTGGGCAGCAGGTTCGGGCACGGATGCCGCGCCTTATTTCCGGGTGTTTAATCCAATTGCGCAGGCCCAAAAATTCGACCCTCAGGATGTGTACATTCGCCACTGGGTACCTGAACTGGCAAGCCCCGACTATCCTAAGCCCATAGTCGATCATGCCATCGTGCGGCAACGAGCCATTATGGCCTACAAAAAGGCATTAAACCAGGATGAGGAATAAGAGCATGACAAAGGTTACCGGCTTATAGCTTCCACTGAACTACCCAGCCCGGCTTGATTGCTTTTGGGCGGGGCACACCGGCCAACCCGGTAGCTGGGTTCATAGCGATCAACGTGATCGGAATCGTGCTTTTGGTTTGACTGGAAACGGCTTTTGTCGCGCGTAGGAATAAGTTGCCCTGCGTGTCAATATCGTCCACAACAGCATAGAGCAGATCGCCAGCCTGTAGTTCATCCTCACCGATTTGAATGGCTTCGGTGAGGGCGAACGCCCAGCTTTGTCCCACTTTGGGTTGACCGGCATGAACTAAGCGGGCGGCTGCATCACCAACAAACACCCGGGGCGAAGCCGATTTTTCGCTGAGCAATTGTACCAGCAGGCTATCCATAAGCATAGCTTCGTTTTTTCGGGGTGTGCTTGCATCCAATTGCGAAGCTATCGGTACGCCCACCGGGTCGGCGTCTTCGTCCTGAAGCCAGCCCATGCGTCGGGCTTGCTCCCGTTCCCGCTCATAGGCATTACCCGAGGCAGCCAGCATAATCCCGGCTGAACCTACGCCATACATAGGATTGGTGAACAGCTCTTTCATCGCCAGAATCCGGTAGAGGTAGTAAGCCGTTTCGGTATTTAGCGTCATAGCATAATAATCCCGATTACCTGACCTGGTAATTTTTCGTTGGACCATGCCAACACCGCCATTGTAAGCGGCCGCAACGAGTGTCCAGGAACCCAATTTCTGATGCAGAAATCGCAGGTATTTACAGGCTGCTTCGGTCGATTTGCGGAGGTCAGTACGTTCGTCGTTGCCGGGTGTGATAGACAGACCCATATCCTGCGCAGTATCGTCCATAAATTGCCAATAACCAATGGCACCTGCTGATGAAACCGCGTTCGATTGCCAAGCACTTTCGATAAGGGGCAGGTACTTAAAATCATTCGGGATATTATGTCGAGCCAGAATCGGCTCAATAACAGCAAAGTAAGGCGCTGATCGTGCTTTCAAGCCATTTACATGCTGCACATACCCCGAACTGCCAGCCAATGCAAGCGCCAGTTTCGCCGAAACATCCCCTTGTTCGGTTGGGACAATTTCCCCGCAGAAATGCAGCCGCTGAGGTCCAACAAGCGGGCGTGGAGGTAAGGGTTTCCGCTGTTCGGATTTAGCTTTTATCGAAGTCGCTTTCTTCTGCGCTGCTGCTGGGTTCATAAGCAATATACTGCTTAGAGCGGCCAGTATAACGCTTGTTGTCACTATTCTCAAAATAAAAGTTGATTGGTTGGACCTTTAGACAACGATTCAGACGAGACGTTTAGTTCGGTAACTAATCAACCACTCAACCATTCACAGCGCTTTCCAGGTCAGAATCCAGCCTGCTTTTATCTGATCGACATCGGAGAGTTTAATGCCGATGCGCCCCGTCGACGCGTCAATTGCGGTTAGGGCCAGGTTGTACGTATGCTTTTCGGTGGCCGAGTAAATTTTGTCGGCGCGTAGGTAGAGCTTGTCGGTTTTGGGATCAACATCTTCGACAATGGCGTAAAGCACATCGCCTTCTTCGACGATTTTGCCATCGGCTATGCCATTTCGGGTGAGATGGAACACCCAAGTGGTTCCGCGTTGTGCGCCCGATGCTTCGATTAGTTTGGCTTTTATTCCTTCCCGGAACACATCAGCAGCGTTCGGAAGTGGTATATCTTTAGGCTTTCCGGTAGTCGGTTGCATTTCTTCGTCAGGGGCATCGACTGCTTTCTGCGTGACGGTATTGATCAGTGACTCAGATAAGATGGGCTCGTTCTGATCGGATTCGTAATTAGTCGTAAGCGGCTCGCTCAGGTACGCCATCATTTGTTCTGGAATGAGTTGACGATACGACCGATAGTTGGAAAACAGTTCTTTAAACGCCAGAATCCGGTATAAATATTTGCCGGTCTCAGCGTTCAGACGTAGGTAGTAATAATCGCGCTGTTGCTGCCGACGTATGTTACTCAATAAAGCGCCAATGCCATTATTATAAGCAGCAGCTGCCAAGGTCCATGAGCCTAAACGGTTATACAAATACCGTAAATACCGGCAGGCGGCATGGGTTGATTTGACCAGATTTTGTCGTTCATCATAGCCACGCTCAATGGTTAAACCTAACTCGCGAGCAGTAGCTGGCATGAATTGCCAATACCCAACAGCGCCCTTGGGCGATACGGCCATACCCGTCAAGGCACTTTCAACCAGGGGTAAGTATTTGAAATCCAGCGGAATGTTGTGTTTGGCCAGAATAGGTTCGATGATCGGGAAAAAGATGGCTGCCCGCTGCCGCATGCGATAAATAGCCTCATTTTGAGCCGTATTGCGTGCTAAAGCGGACACCAGCCGACGAGCAACGGCTTCTTCATGTAGTGGTACTGATTCTCCGCAGAAATAAACGGAAGGCAACAGCCGAGTGAGTCCCGGATCGAGAGCTGAAGAGCTGAGGCTCTGGTTGGTTAACGGACTGGTTACTGGTAACAAATCATTGGAAATCGAAACACTCGCCACAACCAGTCCCGTCGCCAATGAAAGAGAGGCTAACAAGTTCATTAAACCGCAATCTTACTATTTATGGGTTATAGAAATTTAGACGTAAAAAGAAGTCTATAGTAACGGTATAGTTTCTTGTTTTTCTCTTACGATAAGATCAATGTTGCTGTATGTTGACATTCGTAAACACAGAAAGCCGCTTTTGAAGCGGCTTTCTGTGTCAATACATAGTGTTAATTACCTAATCATAACCAGTCCCAGAAATGTAGCGGGCGGATACCTTCGCCCTTGCCTTCGCCATCTGCCTGTTTCCATTGAAGAATTCGGGGTCGGCGGAAACGTAGGACCATTAGGCCCATCATCAGCTTTTTAATGGGCAAATGAGCGCCTTGTTTTTCCAGAGCGGCATCAGGGGCATTAGGGGTATGCTTAACCGCTGCGGCAGTGGCAATCAACTGATCGGTGTCGGAAGGCGCTTTGGTCAGCGAATTGTTTGGGCGAGGACCCCAGATCGGTGAGGTGTACTCTTCATCAATCAGCTCGATTGTAGGAGCATCCTTGATTTTTTTTGGTACGGCCAGCGGCTTATGCCAACTTGGAAGTGGCTTGGTAAGCTCGGCAATCGTTGATCCGCTTAGCAGCAAAGCGTACTGACGCGGGTTGGACAGCAATTCCTTAAACGCCAGAATCTGGAACAGATAAGCGCTTGTTTCGCGGTGAAGCCGGAGTCGATAATAATTCGAATGGCCCTGCTGCTCCATTTTGTTCATGACGTGTGTAATACCACCATTATAGGCTGCTGCAACCAGCGTCCAGGAACCCAGTACTTTGTACAATTGGTGTAAATGCCGACAAACCGCTACCGTTGACTTATATAGGTCACGGCGTTCATCAACACCACCACTTACTTTCAGGCCTAACTCGCGGGCTGTACCCGGCATGATCTGCCAGTAGCCAGCGGCTCCTTTGTACGATACACTACGGTTGTTCAGTGCACTTTCGGCCAGGGGCATAAACCGAAAATCGCGGGGAATTTTGTACTTCCGTAAGATTGGGTCAATAATGGGGAAGAATTCAGACGCTTTAGTACGAAGGTCCATAAGGAACTCTTCCTGAGCACCATAGTTACGCAGGGTTTGCGCCCACCGACGCGACACGCGGGGCTCAGTGACGGGGACTTCTTCCCCGCAGAAATAGATTGGAAACAGACGTTTGGTCGAATCAACGACTAATAATTGGGGGTTGTTCAGACCGCTTGACAACGGAAGTACCCGGCTCGTATCAGTTCCAAAAAGTGGGGACCAACTTGGTAGTGTAGTGACACCAATCCCCGGCTTCATGGTAGCCATGAGCAGTGAAAAACTTACTTCTTTAATCAAAATTATAGTAGTTGTTGTGAAACATAGAGACGAAAAAACCCGCACAATCGTAACGGGCTCGTAATCTTTATTTATACGAATATAACTGATAATCTGGTATATACCAAATTTAGGCTCTAAGAATTATCCAACGGTATCGCGTAAAACAGGATTTTATCTTTATAACAGGCCTGCTACCAGGGTCAATTTACCGTAATCGTATTTGCCACCCAAATAGTCGTAAACCGCCTTTAAACGTCCTTCTTCCAGGCCAACGACACCAATTGCTTTTTCTATTTCCCGGCGCTCGTAGGGGTCAATCAGCGAGGCTAAATCGATGTCGTAACCTGACTTGGAAAGCTGTACCAGATGGCTGGCCACCGAGCCTGTCGTAAGCTGACGCTCGGCGGCAATCTCCTCTATGCTGAGGCCGTTTTTATAGAGTTCGAGGGTGATGAGTTGCGTCGATCCTTTGGGCTTTTCACCAGCCTGTACTCGCCCGCGAACATACCCGACAATCTCATCCAGAAATTGCTTGCCGAACAACTGAAGTTTGCGCTCGCCCACCCCACTAACGTTCCGAAGGGCATCGGGAGTCGTCGGCTTCTGCCGTGCCATGTCTTCAAGCGTGGTATCGGTAAAGATAACGTAAGCTGGTACGTTCTGCTCGTCGGCAACTTGCTTGCGCAGAACCCGGAGCCGCTCGAAGAGTTCGTCACGCTGCGACTCGGTTTTGGTTTTTGGTTTTTCCACCACCGGTTTGGGCGCATCGTCGGGACGAACCAAGTCTATTTTCCTACCGCCGTAAAGAACCTGATCGGCCAGGATACCCCGCCGTAACGCATAGTGCTGGTCGTAGGCAATTTCGATGACCCCAATATTGATCAACTGGTGCAGGTAATTCCGCCAGTCTTCAAAGCGAATGTCGCGCCCGGCTCCATAGGTTTTTATCTGATCGTAACCGCCTTGCAGGACCTGCTGGCTTCGCGAGCCCCGAAGAATGTCGATGAGCAGATTCATGGGTACGCGCTCACCCGTACGTACCATAGCCGAAAGGGCTTTCTGGGCCAGAACGGTTCCGTCAAACGTAACGCGAGGGTCACGGCAAACGTCGCAGTTGCCACAGGGTTCGGGCAGTTCTTCGGAGAAATAGGATAGCAGAATCTGACGGCGGCAGGTATGGGCATCGGCATACTGCTGCATCCGTTCCAGTTTGGCCAGTTGAAGCCCCAGATTAGCCGGATTGTTTTCGGCCAGCATGTCCTTATACGTAGCCACATCGGCAAAGCTGTAGAAAAGAACCGTTTGGGCGGCAGCACCATCGCGTCCGGCCCGGCCGATTTCCTGGTAAAAGCTCTCGATATTTTTAGGCAGGTTGTAATGAATTACCCAACGCACATTCGATTTGTCAATCCCCATACCAAAGGCGATAGTCGCACACATAATCCGAACATCATCGCGCAGGAACGCTTCCTGGGTTTTAGTCCGGTCGTCGGGGTCCATTTTAGCGTGGTAAAAGGCCGCGCTAAAGCCTTTCTCCTGCAATTTAGCCGCCAGCGATTCGGTCGATTTCCGGCTGAGGCAGTAAATAATACCGGATGTATTGGGCTTTTGCTGGAGGAGTCGGATGATCTGCTGAAGCCGGTTTTGACCCGGTAAGACCTGTAAGCTCAGGTTCGTTCGATTAAACGAAGCCACAAATACAGCCGGATCAATCATTCCCAGGCCTGTAGCAATATCCTGCCGGGTCAGTTTATCGGCCGTAGCGGTCAGCGCAATGGTCGGTACAGTCGGAAACTGTTCTTTGAGTACATGCAATTGCGTGTATTCCGGCCGGAAATCGTGGCCCCACGACGAAATACAGTGTGCTTCGTCGATGGCGAACAGCGAAATGTTAATCTGCTTCAGAAAATGAAAAAACGACTCAGTGAGCAGTTTCTCCGGCGACACGTAGAGTAGTTTGAGTTTCCCCTTATGGCAATCGGCCTCAATATCGCGCTGTTCGCGGGAAGTTTGGGTACTGTTATAGAAAGCCGCCTGAATCCCGTTCATGTGCAGCGCTCCCACCTGATCTTTCATAAGGGCAATCAGCGGAGAAACCACAATGGTAACGCCCGGAAGCATCAGAGCCGGAATCTGAAAACAAACGGATTTTCCCCCGCCGGTAGGCATCAAAACCACCGTATCGCGTCCGCTCAGGATCGATTGGATAATGGCTTCCTGCATGGGCCGAAAGCGGTCGTATCCATAGTAGCGTTTGAGGTAATCAGCGGGATTTTGCGTCTGGAGTGGGGATGTACTAATCATTGACTTATTCGGGTGATGGTACGCTGGTTGAGCAGCCGTCAATTAGACGAGCTAAAAGCGATTGGTGACAAGTACCGGCTACAATCATTCTATCAAATTTAAGAAAAATTTAAGTCTTTTTTAGTGCCGGAATGGTGATTTTATCACCATCTTTCCGTCATAAGAGCCAATTCTATTGTTTCACAAAACCAATCCGATTCCAATGAAAAAGACCCTTTCACTCCTATGCCTTGCGCTGGGCTTGCTGGTTGCCTTCAATGGCTGGGCACAGGACGACAAACCGTCGAAGAATAAAGCGAAAAAAGAACAGAATGAGGCCGATAAAGACGCCAAAAAAGCGGCAAAGGCCGAGAAAAAAGCGGCTAAAGAGGCTGCTAAGGCCGGCATGACAGATGCCGAGAAGGCACAGGCCAAAGCTGAAAAACAGGCGGCAAAAGAAGCGAAGAAAGCTGACAAAAAGACCGACGACGCAATGGATAAGGCCGATAAGAAAGCGGCTAAAGCGGAGAAAAAAGCTGAAAAAGAAGCCGACAAAGCAACGACCAAGGCTGATGCCAAACTAGATAAGGCTGAAAAGAAGGCGGATAAAATGGCTACCAATGCGGGTTTGAAAGACGACAAGATGGACAAACCAGCGAAGGCGGATAAGATGGATAAAGCCGATAAGATGGCCAAGGCATCGAAGCCTGCTATGAAAGAGGAAAAAGCCACTCCAGCCGATTACAAAGCCCCGGTTGATCCGTCTTCTAAAGGCCCCAACGGCGAAAAAGTTATGGTTGGGCCACGCGGTGGCAAGTACTACATCAATAAGAACGGCAACAAAACCTATCTCAGCAGCATGAAAAGCAAGTAGTCTGAGATTGTTAAATCTATTAAGGAAAAGGGGCCAGATTTCGAAAATCTGGCCCCTTTTCCTTAATAGGTAGACTGATAAGACCTTCCTAGTGGGGCACTCCCCTGAATAATGCCGTCATTGATCAGTTTAGTAACGAGTTCTCTTGGGACTATTTCGTTATTACTCAATGAGGTTGTTACGAGGGCCTTCCAGAAGGGAATGCCGGTGGTCAGGCTTTTCATTTCCAATAGCAACTCATTATTGGAAGAAATATACCGACCCGATCCCGACGTATAGCTTCGATTAAAATCAATCGTTAACACCACTTCGCTTTGGCAGGTCTGCCGTTGTTTTTCGATAGCCTCTTCGGCACTTTCAAATGAGATTGGGCTATTCGATACGGTACAAACCTGATAACCCGCCGGAAAAGCCGTTTGTAATGAGGCCAGGTAAGTAGGGTTTGTCTTCGGAAGGCGCGATACAATCAGAATGCGCTTAAACTCAGGCTTTGCATCGGCTTTTACGTTCGATTGAATGGTTGCGGTTACACAACCCGTCAGACTGATAAGCAGGCTGCTAATCAGTAGGCCAGAAAGGATAGATTTCATGAGGTTTAGGATTTGGTGTTGGTCAAACATACTAACCGTATGGCAATTTGATTGTTAAACGACTGTTAAACTTCCTGAATATGGATTGTTGACTATCTTTCTGACTCATCCATCTGCGCTATGTATCGACGGCTTGTCCTGTTCCTTCTTCTTTTTCCGTTCGGCTGTGTTAATCAATCTGCTACGCTACAACTGACTGGCTTACAGGAGTCTGTAGAGATTATTCGTGACCGCTGGGGTATTAACCACATTTACGCCAAAAATGAACACGATTTGTTCTTTACGCAAGGGTATTCGGCTGCGCAGGATCGGCTGTTCCAACTCGAAATCTGGCGACGACAGGCTACCGGAACCGTCGCTGAGCTGCTGGGACCGCAGGAATTGAAACGGGATATAGGTACTCGGTTGTTTCGGTTTCGGGGTAATCTGGATGAAGAACTGAAGCACTACCATCCGCATGGACCACAGATTGTTCGGGCCTTTGTTGATGGCATTAATGCCTATATCAAAACCGTGCTGAAAACTCCTGAACAGTTGCCGTTTGAGTTTCGGGTGCTGAATACAAAGCCTGGTCTTTGGACACCGGAAGTAGTGATTAGTCGGCACCAGGGTATTCTGGCCAATGTGCGGGATGAGTTAAATTACGGACGGCTGGTTCATTTGCTTGGTCCCGATAAAGTACGTGAGCTGGAATGGTTTCATCCGGCAGTAAGTTCTAAAGAACCCGATTTGACCCTGCACGTAAACGGTGAAGAGTTATTTCAGCCGATTTTGGAGTTGTACGAAGCCTTTCGCTTGCCACTGAAATGCAACGGAGTGTCCAGCAAAGCCGATGAAGATGAAGCTCGGCGATTGGATGTAGACCGCTGGTTCGACACTGAAAAGCAATATACAGGCTCAAATAACTGGGTGATTTCCGGCGCAAAATCAGCGAGTGGTTTTCCCATGCTGGCCAACGATCCGCATCGGGCGCAGTCGACGCCTTCGCTTCGGTATTGGGTTCATCTGGATGCGCCCGGCTGGCATGTGGTAGGTGCGGGCGAGCCAACGCTGCCGGGAATTTCGATCGGCCACAACGATTACGGTGCCTGGGGGCTAACCATTTTCGAGACCGATAACGAAGATCTATACGTCTACGATACCAATCCGACCAATCCGGCTCAATATCGCTACAAAGGAGCTTGGGTGGCCATGAAAACTCTGACCGAATCGATTCCCGTCAAAGAGGGTCAGCCCGTCAGCGTAACGTTGAAATACACCCGGCACGGGCCTGTCGTTTTTGAAGACACAGTACGGCATAAGGCGTACGCCGTTCGGGCAGGGTGGCTTGAACCCGGTTGTGCGCCGTATCTGGCGAGTTTACGAATGAATCAGGCCCGCAACTGGGCCGAGTTTCGGCAGGCGTGTGCGCAAAGCCGGGTGCCAGGCGAGAATATGATCTGGGCCGAGCGCCCAACCGACGGTAAGGCAGGTAACATTGGTTGGCAGGTGGTGGCCCTGTCGCCCATTCGCCCGAATTTTACGGGACTGGTTCCTGTGCCAGGCGATGGTCGATTTGAGTGGAACGGCTACCTGCCCATTCAGCAATTGCCCAACACGCTCAATCCGCCCGAAGACTTTATTGTAACGGCGAATAACAACCTGCTGCCACCTGCGTATCCGTACCGCAATGCCGTTGGCTGGACCTGGTCACCGTCGAGTCGGACCGATCGGATTAAAGAAGTGTTGCGGGAGGATAAGCCAAAAAGCCTAACGGATTTTAAAGCCTTGCAGGCCGACTACCTGTCTATTCCAGCCCGAACCATTGTGCCGTTACTTCAAAAACTAACGTCGACCAATCCCCGAACCCAACAGGCACTGACCTATTTGCGTCAATGGGATTACCGGCTCGATACCAATTCGGTAGCTGCTTCCATCTTTATAGCCTGGGACGATGTGCTGAAAGCCGCTGTTTATGAAGAGAAAGTCCCACTGAAGGCCCAACCGTACCTGACCTCATTACCTACCAAACGTGTCACCGAATTCCTGCTACAACCTGGCGTTCATCGCGATAGTCTACTGATTCGTTGCCTTGATAAAGCTGTGGCCAATCTGACCGAATGGCTGGGCACCGACATTGCAAACTGGCGTTATGGACAGCCCAATTTCAAACACATCACCATCATGCATCCCTTGAGCGGACTGGTCGATGAGGCCATGCAGAAACGGCTCAATTTTGGGCCTGTAGCGCGGGGTGGGTATGGCGAAACGGTCAACGCTACCTCCTTTGATCTGAACCAAACGCATGGCGCATCGTTCCGGATTCTGGTCGATACGCAGGATTGGGACAAAACGCTGGGTATTAATAGCCCTGGTCAGTCGGGTAATCCCGATAGTCCGCACTATGGCGACCTCTTTCCTATCTGGGCGAAGAACGAGTATTTCCCGGTGTATTTCTCGAAAGAAAAGGTAAAATCCGTTTCGGAAGGAGCCACTCTGTTAAAGCCCTAGTGTTATAGCGCAGGCTCGTCCGCGATTGTATCGCGGATGCGCGAGGTTCGCGTCTGTGACGCGAAAGACGAAAAAATCAATAATCGAAACCAATAATGGATTTACTAAAGCGTCACAGACGCGGGCTTCATCCATCCGCAATGCAATCGCGGACGAGCAAACTTATGGCAGTAGCGAATTCAGGATTTGGCCTTTTAACCGACGCCTGTTTGGGCAGACATAAACTGTACTTACCTGATTTTTTAGAACAACGAACAAATTCATAGTGTCATGGCTGATATAGTTGAGGAGTTAATTAAAACGTTCGGGAGAAATTGTGTGCTGACTCGTGAAGAAGCCAGCACACGCGTAGCCAGTCACTGGAAGCAGGCAGGCGGTCTCAACTGCCTGGCGCTGTTGTTGCCGAATTCTACCCAGGACGTATCCAACATGCTCCGAATCTGCCATGACTACCATCAACCCGTTGTGCCACATGGTGGATTAACCAATGTAGTTGGCGGTACGGATACGCATCCGAACGAGATTGCGATCAGCCTTGAGCGAATGAATCAGGTGGAACAAATCGATGTGATCAACAAAACGGTAACGGTACAGGCGGGTGTGGTGCTCCAGCAATTGCAGGAAAAAGCAGCCACACAAGGGCAACTCTTCCCGCTCGATCTGGGAGCTAAAGGTAGCTGTATGATCGGGGGTAATATTGCGTCGAATGCCGGTGGGTTGCAGGCGGTACGATACGGGGTGATGCGCAATCTGGTGCTGGGTCTGGAGGTCGTATTGGCCGATGGTACCGTTGTTTCGTCGATGAACCGGATGATGAAGAACAATGCCGGTTACGACCTCAAACAGCTATTTATTGGTTCCGAAGGAACGTTGGGAATTATTACAAGAGCCGTTTTAAAACTGGAAGACCAGCCCAAAAGTCGCAACACCGCCTTTATCGCCCTCGACAGTTTTGAGAAAGCGAACAGCCTATTACGGGCAGCCAAAGCCGCGCTAAAGAGCGACCTGACCAGTTTTGAATTGCTGTGGCAGGACTATTACGCGTTAATGACCTCGAAGCCGTCGCTGTTTTCGCCACCCTTACCGCAAACGTACCCGTTTTACGTGTTGCTGGAATCACTCGGACACGACGCTGACAAGGACAAAATTGTATTTGAGGAATTTTTAGAAAATTGCCTGACCAGTGAGTTGATCGCGGATGCTGTGATGGCTCAGTCAAAAAAAGAACTGGACTGGTTTTGGGGTATTCGCGAAAATGTCGAGTTTATCTTTTCTGTTCATCGCCCGGTTTTTCTGTTCGATATCAGCCTCGCCATTTCTGACATGGATGCCTACATTAAAGCGATACGATCTGAACTTCAACAGGTTTGGCCGGATGCGCATATGTATTCATTCGGGCATATGGGCGATGGAAACCTCCATTTGTTTATCAGTTGCGGGACCGATGATCACCAAACCAAACATCGCGTGGAAGAGATTCTATATGGGCCACTCCAACCCATCGGTGGCTCCATAACTGGCGAACATGGTATTGGTCTGGAGAAAAAATCGTGGCTCTATGTAAGCCGAACGGCCGAAGAAATAGCCCTGATGCGAACGATAAAAAAGGCGTTGGACCCACGCGGCATTTTAAATCCTGGGAAATTGTTGCCTGAATAAGCTACGTAGCGATAGGGTAATCGATTGGTCGGCAGATAAGGAAGGCTGCGTTACTTATTCATTTCGTACTTTTGTTGCTGAAAACTGTACAGACAGGCAGTTTCACGATCGAATGGATATTCAGGAAGACTTAAAAAGTGCAATTCAACAGGCCGTTTCCGAATTGTATCAACAGGAAATTGGTGACGTTTCATTACAGCCCACCAAAAAAGAATTCGCCGGACTTTATACGTTCGTGACCTTTCCGCTCACCAAAGCACTGCGGCAGGCTCCCGCCCAAATTGGCCAGTCGATCGGGAATTGGTTAGTGGCAAACAGTAGCCTGGTTAGTGCATTTAATGTGGTACAGGGGTTTCTGAACATCAGTATTGCCGATTCGGCCTGGATTGAGGTATTGAACGACATCGCTGAAAATCAGGATTTTGGTCAGTTACCACATAAAAGCCAATCGGTAATGGTTGAGTTTTCCTCGCCCAATACCAACAAACCCCTGCACCTTGGCCACCTGCGCAATAATTTTCTGGGCGATTCGGTCAGTCGGATTCTGTCGGCCAATGGCTATGATGTGGTCAAAACCTGTATCGTCAACGACCGGGGTGTACACATCTGCAAGTCAATGCTGGCGTACAAGCTCTACGGCAATGACGAAACCCCCGAGCAGGCAGGTATGAAAGGCGATCACCTGATTGGTAAGTACTATGTTATGTTCGACAAGGCGTACAAGCAAGAAGTCGAGGAAATGGTCGGGCAGGGGATGAGCCGGGAAGAAGCTGAGAAGAAAGCCCCCTTGATGCTCGAAGTACAACAGATGCTTCGGCTTTGGGAGCAGGGCGATCCCGAAACGGTAGCGCTCTGGCGCAAACTCAACGACTGGGTCTATGCTGGTTTCGATGCAACCTATAAGGCCATTGGTGTCAGTTTCGACAAAACCTATTACGAGTCGAATACCTACGTACTTGGAAAAGAGGTCGTGGAAGAAGGGTTGCAAAAAGGCGTTTTTTACCGGAAAGACGACAGTTCTGTCTGGATTGACTTAACTGACGAAGGGCTGGATCAGAAACTGGTGCTTCGTTCCGATGGTACGTCGGTTTACATGACGCAGGATCTCGGCACAACCGATCTGAAATTCCAGGATTTTCATAACGACCGGCAGATTTGGGTGGTTGGCAACGAGCAGGATTACCACTTCAATGTCCTGTTTGCCATACTGCGTCGATTAGGGCGGCCCTATGCGAGCAATTTGTACCATCTCTCGTACGGTATGGTCGATCTGCCAACTGGCAAGATGAAGTCGAGGGAAGGTACGGTTGTCGATGCCGATGATCTGATTCAGGAAACCACCGATGCTGCGGCCACCGCTGCCGACGAAGCTGCCAAAGGTAAACTCGATGAATTTAGTGAAGCCGAGAAGGCGGCACTGTTCCGTATGCTGGGTCTAGGGGCATTAAAATACTACTTGCTGAAAGTTGACCCACAGAAGCGAATGCAGTTCAATCCCGCTGAATCCGTCGATTTGCATGGCAACACAGGGCCTTACATCCAGTATGTTCATGCCCGGATTCAGTCGATTCTGCGGAAAGCAGGTGAGATTACTATTGGGTTAACTGGAAAACTCTCGGAAACCCAGCTTGATGAGATTGAGCAGCAGCTAGTCTTTCTGCTGAGTCAGTATCCGCAGCGGGTAAAAGAAGCGGGCGATGGTTATGCACCTTCGTATCTGGCGCAGTATGCCTATGAGTTGGCTAAGACGTTTAACCAGTTTTACGACAAGTTGCCGATCCTGAAAGAAACGGATTCGGTTAAGCTCCAGACCCGGCTTGTGCTGGCCAAATCGGTTGGTGAAACTATTCGGAAAGCAATGGGCTTATTGGGAATAGAAGTTCCGCAGAAAATGTAGTTACTTTGTTCAGAATCAGTCAATACTAGTTTACTTTCTAAACGTTATGCCTCAAGCATACTAAAACCGAAAACCAACGATGAAAAAGAATCTCATTTTTACGCTGGCCGCTTTGGCCCTTGTTTTTTCTCTTTCCAGTTTTATGTCTTTTTCCACTCTAGTTAAAGGAATTTTTGCGGATAAGCGGGCGGCTCTGTCGGCACCTGCCAATAGTGCCCCAACTAAAAGCCTGTATGATTTTACGGTAAACTCGCTGGACGGTAAGCCAGTGGCTCTGAAAGGATTCAAAGGCAAAAAAGTTGTTATTCTTAACGTGGCTTCTAAATGTGGATTTACGCCACAGTATGCCGATTGGGAGAAATTCTACAAAGAGCACGGTGACAAAGTGGTTGTGTTAGGCTTCCCTGCCAACAACTTCAAAAGCCAGGAGCCTGGTAGCAACGAAGAAATTGCTGAGTTCTGCAAAAAGAATTATGGCGTAACCTTCCCAATGTTCGAAAAAGTTTCGGTACTGGGCGACGATCAGGCTCCAATCTACAAATGGCTGACTCACAAAGATCTGAACGGCTGGAACGATCAGGTACCTACCTGGAATTTCTGCAAATACGTGATCAACGAAAAGGGTGAACTGACCAACTTCTTCGGCTCGAAAGTAAAACCCGAAGACGAAGAGTTTAAAAAAGCAGTAGGAATTTAATGAGTGAAAGAGCGAAAGAGTGAAAGAGCGGAAAGCTGACGTAAGCCAGTGTTTCGCTCTTTCACTCTTTCACTCTTTCGCTCTTTGTATTATGAAAAGTTGGATTGCGGCTGCGCGGCCCCGGACATTGCCGCTGTCGCTGGCGAGTATCATTTTAGGGTGTTTTCTGGCTTCTGCCGATGGTCATTTTAGTTGGCCGATTGCGTTGTTGGCTGCGCTGACAACTATTTTTCTTCAAATCCTATCGAATTTCGCCAACGACTACGGCGATGCGGTGTCGGGAAAAGATACCGAATTGCGGGTAGGTCCGCGCAGGGCAGTGGCTACCGGCGACATCAGCAAAGAGGCCATGATGCGCGGTATTATTCTGATGTCGGTTCTATCGCTGATTAGTGGTATTGGATTACTGGTGGTGGCCTTTTATGGCGCTGGCCCAAAACTCTTCTGGTTTTTTCTGGTAGTAGGGCTCCTCAGCATTGCGGCTGCTATTGGCTATACGAATGGTAAGCGACCCTACGGATATGCCGGATTTGGGGATATTGCCGTCCTGATTTTCTTTGGTTGGGTGGGCGTGCTGGGAACATATTTTCTGCATACACTTTCGTTCAACCCACTGCTTCTATTACCGGCTACCAGTGTCGGGCTTTTTGCAACGGGGGTTCTGAATGTCAACAACATTCGCGACATCGAAACAGATACCATGACGGGTAAACGGTCAATTCCGTCGCGAATCGGTTTATCGTTGGCGATTCGGTATCACTGGGGGCTATTGATTGCTGGTATGGCCTGTGCGCTGGCTTATTCCTTCCTGACGGGAGCGGCCTGGGTGAGTTATCTCTACGTGCTGGCCTTCCCGCTCTTTATTTTGAATGGCCGTGCCATTGCTACGCACAAACGCTCGGCAGAACTTAACCCACGATTGGGCCAGCTTGCCATGAGTACCCTTCTGTTTGTCATCCTGTTTGGAGTCGGGCAGGTATTGTAATTGAAGCTGTTAAAACTTTCCTTGAAAAGCGATTTTTGTCATTCCGACGAAGGAGGAATCTCAACGTTGCTCATTAATCAAGCTTGAGATTCCTCCTTCGTCGGAATGACAAAAATCGCTCATTTTAAGACTATTTTCAAAAGTTTAAACAGCCTCATGGTCAGGGGTAATCAGGTATGGATAAACATTGTTTGTGGTAATTCATTGACTATATCTGACCATCTTTGACCAAACCTGACCATTTATTATTGCCGAACTACTTTCCGAACCAACGTGCCATTGCCAACCTGCACTTTTAGGAGGTAGGTGCCATGGGCATGCGGCATGGGTAAGGATTCGGAAAGTGAACTGGTCGGTGCAAATTGTTTCTGGAGAACAGACCGTCCATTCCCATCCACCAGCGTTACGCTAATTTCTTTTTTCTGAGCAATTGTTAGCTCAACATGAACTATGTCATGGGCTGGGTTAGGATAAACCTTCAGTTGACTATCTGTAAGCCCTTCTTCGGCCAGGGGGAGCAATACCGTAACCGACGCCTGTCCTGAACTGGTACCTTTTCCACAACTGTTTTCGACATTGGCGATCGAATAAACGGTAGATGTTGCCGGTTGAATCGTCAGCGTAAAGGGCGTTACATTGCTCGAAAAGGCCGTGCCATCCGATAAGGTTCCTTTCCAGGGGCCATCGCCCGTAAAGTTGAGGGTGAGGGCGACTGATTCCCCTTTCAATACCGTTGTTGAACCTGCTACTGTAGCAGTTGGTAATGACTTGACGGTAAACGCATCGCTTGGGCTCAGTTGGGCATACGGAATGCCACGCGGACGTACCTGCACGCGATAGCCAGAGCCGGGCGGCAGATTCGCCGGAATCGTGGCTTGTAAGGAGTAGAGCGACCCTGAACCAACAATTCGATTACTCGCGAAATTGCCTGATGCATCGGATAAAAGTACATCATACTGCCAACCGGCGGCTTTGGTGGTATTTTCAGGAGTAGCGGTTACGGCAAATGTACTGCCGACACAAACGGAGGCTCCTGCCGACGTTTTGGCCGTGACTTTAGGCGGGGGGAGCACGTTCACCGTAAACTGGTCAGCCAGACAGTTCTGATTGTCTTTAACCGTAATTGGAAACGTCCCGGCTTTGTCGGCCACGTAGTTGATACTGCGACTGCTTTTTCCATCTGACCAGCGGTAGTCGCCATTCCAGGAAGCTGCGAATTGAAGCGTATCACCATATTCGGCAGTAAGACTTGTGGATTTGCCGGTATTTTTTACCAGCGTAAATCGGTCGCCGATGGAGCCATCTGATAGGAGAAATTGAGCATCCAGCCGACTGTCGTTTACGTCCAGAATCATGGAGCCACCCTTGGTAACATTGTTATAAACCGTGGCTGGATGCGGAAAATCGGGCGATTGGCCACCCAGTTGACCACCCGATCCGTTAATCACATATACAGTGCCCTGCCCTTTCGACAAAATGGGACACGAGTTCGGTGAACCATCATAACGCCCCGAATTATTGTCGACGACATTTTTGCCTTTGTCGAAGGTGTTGGCCAGTCCTTGTAAGCCTTTCAGCCTATAGGTCCGTTCGTAGCCGTGGCTATGACCATTCAGCACCAGATCAACCCCAAACCGCTCCAGAATCGGTGTCAGATTTTCGCGAATGAGTCGCATCGACTCTTCTGTATCGGAATTGTGCCCGCCTTTGCTGTAGGGTGGATGATGAAAAATGACGATGGTCCAAGGCAGTTTATTAGCTGCCAGATCGCGCTTGAGCCACTGTACCTGCGCCGAGGTCGTATCATACAGTCGATACTGGCCATCCTGCCTGCCCTGTGAGTCGAGCGAAATCAGGTGAACGGTGCCGTAGTTGGCTGCGTAGTAGGATTTTGATCCCGATGGAACGCCCCCAGCTTCGCCCTGTTGCGGAAACGAGAACAGATTGTAGTACGCAGTATTGAAATTTGTCTCGCTATCGGCGTAGTCGTGGTTGCCGGGCGTGATAAAAATGGGTGTATTGCGAAGTGTAGGGGCATAAACCGGAAATACCAATTGCTGATATTCCTCTTCCAGCCCGAACGAATAGGCATTATCGCCCAGCCAAAGCCACAGGTCGGCTGGTCGATTGACGGTTGCATTACGATAGGCTTGGTAAACGGCCCGCTGGTTATCGTTGCCGCTCCCAAAGTCGCCCAATACCCACATACGGAACGGGCGCGTATCACCCGTTGGAAGGGCCGTTTTGAACGAATAGTCAGGGCCAGCCGCTAGTTGGGTATCGCCATAGCCAATCGAATACGCATAGCGAGTGGCAGGCTGTAAGCCTGTGAGTGTCAGTATATGTTCCTGCGTTGGCTGGGATTCCTGTATGTTGCCGGTCAACTGATTAGCCGATTGGCCAAACCAGACCCGACCTGTGGTTGGTTGGTCAGTACGCCAGCGAACAACTACCGAGGTAGGTGTTACCACCTGCAAGTAAGGCCCACGAACCAGAGTGGGTGTTTGTGCAAACAGCTGCTGACTGACACAGAGCAGAACAGCCAGGGCTATAAATTTACGGAGTTTCATACGGTGCAAAGAGGGCCACCGTAAAGGTACACCTACCAGACGGAATTTCGGGTCGGTAGGTGTAAATTCATATAGATCAACTCCTTAACTAGCGGTTGTTATGCAACGCCTGATGCATTTTGAGTAGGTTTCGAACAGGCCACTCACTTTGGTTATACGATTCCAACTGGGCTAATTTCATTAGTAACTGACGTTCAATCCGTCGCCGTTCGTCGTTGGGTAGCTGTCGTAGATCGCCGGGTAATTTGTGAAGAACCTGATTTAACTGTAGGCAAGCCGTAGCGGGTAGCGTAAAATGAGCCGCCAGCCGCTCCACATCGGATAGTTTCCATAGATCGGGTTTGCTGCGTCGGTTTCGGATGGCATTGCCACTCAGGCCCACAGCGTTTCCTAATTGCTCATCATTGAGCGAACACTCCCGTAGCCGCCACATCACGGCCTGGTAATTATTAACAAAGGAGTGTAAAGTTGAGCGTAAATAATCTATCAAGGTTATAAATGGTTAAGTGAACGCAGCGAGTAGGTGCGTGCAAATACTACGATCTATAAGATGGGCTAGTAGGATGAGTGCAGATGGCCTTATGTATGCTCGCAGGGGTAAACGAAGCGGCCTATCCATTATAAACTCAGTTAGCGTATATACAACATTCATGCCGTTGTGCATTTTTTATAAGAAAGTATAAATAAGTACGGAGCCGGTAGGAAGGTATATATAAAAAAGTCACTCCTCGGCCGAGGGGTGACTTTAGAAACTATACGTCTCAAAACTTTATGCTTTCAATTGAGAAAACGGACCGTAATAATGGTTAGACGCGTTCGACTTTAAGCCGTAGCTGGAATTCATCCATTTCAATTTCGGTTGCCAACGGTCCGGCGTCCTGGCCGTTCAGATCGCCTACCAAATCGAGCGAAACCGCCTGAACCTCCTGACGGATGTAGTCACGATTGGTTTCGATAGCCTGCGCCAGCAGTTCGTTGTTGCGTTCCAGCTCAATCCGAATCTTGTCCGTTACTGAAAAGTCCCGGTCTTTCCGCAGGTTCTGAATCCGGTTGACAAAGTCACGAGCGATGCCCTCACCCCGTAATTCGTCGGTGACGGTTACGTCGAGGGCAACGGTCAGGCCGCTTTCGCTGGCAACAAGCCAGCCCGGAATATCTTCTGTCTGGATGTCGACATCCGACAGCGAAATGAGGAATGATGAATCTTGAATGACGAATGATTTCTCTCCGTTAGCTTCCAGTTCCTTCAATTCGTCGTCGGTCATGGTCGTGATGGCGGCAGCAACCTCTTTCATTTGCTTGCCAAATTTTGGTCCCAGCGCTTTGAAGTTGGGTTTTACCCGCTTTTTCAAAATGCCACTGGCGTCATCGACAAACTCCACCGCCTTCACATTCACTTCCGACATGATGATGGGGGCAACATGCTCGATCTGCCGACGGGTATCGGCGCTCAATACGGGGATCAATACCCGGCTCAACGGCTGGCGAACTTTCAGTTTATGGCCTTTCCGTAATGAGTGAACCAGCGACGATACACCTTGTGCGGCTTCCATCGACTGTTCCAACTCCGAATTGATCAGCGTTTTATCCGCAACGGGGAAATCGGTCAGGTGAACCGACGTTTGCCCTTCGTTCAGGTTCCGGTACAGCCAGTCGGCATAGAACGGTGCTATAGGCGACATAAGCTGAGCCACTACGCTCAGACATTCGTGTAGTGTTTCGTAAGCGGCCCGTTTGTCAGCCGTCATGTTTCCTTGCCAGAAACGCCGACGCGACAGCCGAACGTACCAGTTCGACAGTTGATCATTAACGAAGTCCTGTACCGCCCGCCCGGCTTTGGTTGGATTGTAGCCATCGAATTGTTCTTCAACCTCCAGCACCAGCGATTGTAGTTTCGACAGAATCCAGCGGTCGAGTTCTGGTCGTTCGGCTACGGGAATGGTACGACCCGTAAACGTGAACTGATCCAGATTGGCGTACAGCGCAAAGAAATTATACGTGTTCGAGAGGGTACCAAACAACTTCCGTTGCACTTCGCCGATACCGTCTACGTTGAACTTCAGGTTGTCCCAGGGTTCCGCATTGGTGATCATGTACCAGCGCGTCGCATCGGGGCCATACTGGTCCAGCGTTTTAAACGGATCGATGGCATTACCCAGCCGTTTCGACATTTTATTGCCGTTCTTATCGAGAACCAGCCCGGTCGAAACCACGTTTTTGAACGCAATCGAATCGAACAGCATACCCGCAATGGCGTGCAGGGTAAAGAACCAACCACGTGTCTGGTCGACCCCTTCCGAGATAAAATCAGCCGGGAAGGCTTTGGCGAATACGTCTTTGTTTTCAAACGGATAGTGCCATTGTGCGTACGGCATCGCTCCCGAATCGAACCAAACGTCGATCAGGTCCGACTCGCGCTGCATGACTTTGCCCGACTCCGATACGAAATACACCTCATCCACATACGGACGGTGCAGATCAAATGTTGAATGATTGAATGATTGAAGGAATGAATGGTTGGCGTCGAAATAGACTTGGTAGTCAGTTTGACCTGCCTGAAGCCATTGATTCAGTTGCTCATTCGCTTTTTCAATCTTTGACACGAGTTCGTCAACAGAGCCAATGCAGACTTCCTCGCCCGTTTCTGATCGCCAGATGGGCAAAGGTGTTCCCCAGAAACGACTACGGCTCAGGTTCCAGTCCACCAGGTTTTCGAGCCAGTTGCCAAAGCGACCCGTACCCGTACTCTCAGGTTGCCAGTTGATAGTCCTGTTCAGTTCAACCAGCCGATCTTTTTTGGCCGTTGTGCGGATAAACCAGCTATCAAGGGGGTAATACAGGATTGGTTTGTCGGTCCGCCAGCAGTGTGGGTAGGGGTGTTCGTATTTCTCTACCCGAAACGCCTTATTTTCCTCTTTCAGCTTGATGGCAATCAGCACATCAGTTGGTCGGAATTCCGGGTCAGCACGTTCTTCATCGGAATAATATTCCTCCTTCACATACCGACCGGCGAAATCCGTGATCTCGTTTACAAACTGACCATGCTTATCGACAATCGGAACCTCCTTGCCAGTCTCATCCTTCACCATAATCGGTGGGATACCAGCCGCCTGAGCTACCCGGAAGTCATCGGCACCAAAGGTTGGCGAGGTATGAACAACCCCCGTACCATCTTCAGTCGTTACGAAATCGCCCAGTATAACCTTAAAGGCAGGTTTATCAGGCTGAACGTATGGCATTAGTTGTTCGTACTCAATGCCTTCGAGGTGTTCTCCTTTAAACTCCGACACAATCGTCCACGGGGCTATTTTGTCGGTGGGTAGGTATGCTTCAAAAGCCGGATGATTGATCGAATCGACTTGTCCCTTTTCAGGTAGCCAACGACCTACTAAGTTTTTAGCCAGCACTATATGGACCAGCCTATGCGTATACGGATTGAACGTTTTGACCAATACGTAATCGATGTTGGCTCCAACGGTCAGTGCCGAGTTGGCTGGTAGTGTCCAGGGCGTAGTGGTCCAGGCCAGGATATACACATCGGCATCGGCCGAGTCGAAAAACAGAAAGCCTGATTTGCCCGTCGGCTTGACCTTGAACTGAGCCACAATGGTCGTGTCGCGCACATCTTTGTACGTACCGGGCATGTTTAGCTCATGTGAACTTAGACCCGTTCCGGCTTTGGGCGAATACGGCTGGATGGTGTAGCCTTTGTAGAGCAGATCCTTGTCGTACAACTGCTTGAGCAGCCACCAGATCGATTCGATGTATTCGTTTTTATAGGTGATGTACGGATTGTCGAGGTCGACCCAATAGCCCATTTTCTGGGTTAGGTCGTTCCACTGGTCTGTAAACCGCATCACCGTTTCGCGGCATTTACGGTTGTAATCTTCAACGCTGATGCCGCCTTCTGATTCGGGTTTGCCGATATGATCTTTCGTAATGCCCAGTTCTTTTTCGACCTGAAGCTCAATAGGCAGACCGTGCGTATCCCAGCCGCCTTTCCGTTCGACCTGAAAGCCCTGAAGTGTTTTGTAACGGCAGAAAATATCCTTAATGGTTCGAGCCATTACGTGGTGAATACCCGGTGTTCCGTTGGCCGATGGAGGGCCTTCATAGAACGTAAACCGGAGCGCCGGACCGTTCGACTTCCCCTCTCGCAGGGAAATCGACTGTTCGAATACCTGATTCTGATTCCAGTAAGTTAACACCTCGGCCGCTAGCTTTGCGTAATCGAGGGATTCGTATTGTTGGTACTTCACGCCTGGCATAATCGAAAGCACAGATCATCCCTGACGACCGTGCGGTTAAAAAATGAGTGCAAAGATACGGAAATTTGACGCATCGGACTGACTAGAAAGTGGTTCAGATTTCGTATTGCCTTTGTAACTAGTCAACAAAGTGCTTTAACCAGAACGTTCACTAACTCGACCGCTTATACAGTTCACCTTGACGAGGCTGTCAATAGCTGCTTACTTTGGGGTTAAGTCAATTAGTTAGTATTACTCAAAATCTGACAGCTAACCATGAAGAAAATTACACTAGTACTCAGCGCCTTTTGCCTGAGTTCTTTAGCCTCGTTTGCTCAGCTTACTTTTCCAGCCGATGGAGGAAACAAAAAAGCAACCGTTTCGGAGCAGATTGGCCTTACCGATGTGACCATTCATTATGATCGACCTGCCGTGAAAGGACGGGAAGGCAAAATCTGGGGGCAACTGGTCCACTATGGCTTCAAGGATTTAGGGTTCGGAACCAGTAAGGAATCGCCCTGGCGAGCCGGTGCCAACGAAAACACAACCATTACATTCAGCACCGATGTCGCTATTGAGGGAAAACCCTTAGCCGCCGGTACCTACGGCTTGCTGATGGGTGTACAAGAAAACGACGTAACAGTCATTTTCTCCAAAAGTACCACTTCATGGGGTAGCTATTTCTACGATCCCAAAGAAGATGTGCTACGGGTCAATGTGAAGCCTTTGAAAGACAGACCATCGGTAGAGCGATTGAAATATGAGTTCACCAACGAGACGGATAGCTCGGCGGTGGTCATGCTGGAATGGGAGAAATGGGCAATTCCATTTACCGTATCGGTCAATCTGGTGCAGACCCAACTGGCTTCCTTACGCAATGAACTGCGGGGCGAAAAAGGATTCCGGTGGGATGCGTATCAGCAGGCGGCAGCCTATACGGCCGACCATAAAACAAATCTGGAAGAGGGCCTACGTTGGGCCGATTATTCCATTAACGGGCAGTTTGTTGGCGAAAAGAATTTCAATACCCTAAGTACAAAAGCTCGACTACTAGCCTTGACGAACCGTACCGCCGAAGCCGATGCACTGATGAAAGAAGCACTGCCTTTGGCCAATATGCAGCAGGCGTATCAATACGGACGGCAACTGATCAATCAGAAGAAATCAAAAGAAGCCCTGGCACTTTTCCAGGAGTTGGCCAAAAAATTCCCAAACGTGTTCATGACCAACATGGGCCTGATGCGGGCTTACTCGGCTATGGGCGATTACAAAGCAGCTACCGACTGGGGACAAAAAGCACTGGCACAGGCCCCCGATGCCAATAACAAAGCCAATGTAGAACGGTTGCTAGGATTGCTGGGTCAAGGGAAAGATGTGAACTAGAAGGTTACCTCACCCCCGGCCCCTCTCCTGTTTTAGGAGAGGGGGGAAAATAGGGCAGTCCTGCTCCCCTCTCCTGTTTTAGGAGAGGGGCCGGGGGTGAGGTGAACGTTAAATAGTCAAAATCACAAACTCGACTCGACGGTTTACTTTACGCTCTTCGTCGGTTCCTTTGGTCAGAATAGGGCGTGTATCGCCGTAGCCTATTGTTTGGATACGGTCAATGTCGATGCCTTTTTGGACAAGATACCGTTGGCAGGCAATCACCCGGTCGCGGGAGAGTTGCAGATTTTTATCGTGATCGCCAATGATGTCGGTATGTCCTTCGAGTCGGATGCTCATGTTCGGGTTGTCCTGCATCATGGTTACGAGTTTGTCCAGTTCGGCGAAGGAAGCCGGTAACAGGTCCGATTTCGACATTTCGAAATAGACGTTTTTCAGCGTCACCTTATCACCCACAGCCAAAGGCGTTAGGGGTATATCGCGAGTAACACTTTTGCCACCCGCCACTTTGCTTAGGTCTAGTACGCCATTAGTCGATTGATAGCCGCGTGCCGACACGATGTAGGTGTAGACCTGTCCTTTCTGCAACGTCATTTTATAGGCTCCTGTCGAGGCAAAACTCTGAACTGAATCGACGGCTGTTTTGCTGGATGATAACTGGTAATCGATGGTAGCTGTAACAGGCCGTTTGTTTTTTGCATCGCTGACTTTACCCGTCACCGTCACAGCCGTAACCTCTGGGGCTGGAGCTGGAGTCGGCTTCGTCTTTGGTGCTTCCATCTCACCACCCGAATTACCGGTAGGTGCGGGGGGAACATCCGACTTCTTTTTAGGTAAGTTTGGTACTGGTACGGGCGTAGGAGCCGTTGGCGGATTATACACGACCGGATCGGCTGGGTTATTGACATATAGGTTATAGATATTCCAGCAGGTGTATGCATCCGAGTGACATTCAAACAGGTCGAAATTTTCCAACCCTTTGTCTAACCGTTGAAAAAATACGGTGAAATTGACTTGTTCACCAGGATAGGTGTTTCGTCCTACGAGTACCCGTTTGCCGGTATTTGGATCGGTGCGCTCCTGCTTTACTGGAATGCCATCAGCGCGGACAAACGCAAACGTTCGGGCGCCATTGGCCGCTACAAGATAGCTAGTAGGATCGAAGCCAATCGTATTACCGGAAGGTAGAACGCGCCCATTTTGATCATACTTTGGTTGAGCATTATCTGTAAATGTCAAATTCAAAATGGTATAATCGGCTGTTAAGCGAATGCTATTCACCGTGACGCCTGGGTCGGCAGCACGACCACTACCCGGCTGATTGCCAGCGTTGGGATAGGTATCGTCGGGTGATTGTTGGCCACTGGATGGATATTGGCTACCACCTGAGGGATAACCCGATGGATAGGAACCCATCATGCAGGACGAAGTGAGTCCGGCCAATAAGAAGAAGAGTAAAGCGCGTTGCCGCATAGGTACAAGAAGTAAATGGTTAATGATCAGGAGTTAACGGGCCGTACAGATTTATTGTGCGTTGAAATTAGGTCGACTGTAGAGGTTTCCTGAATGCCTGAATGAGACGAACAAACCAAAGGATGGTTACAGTGTAGAGGCTATAATCTTTCTAAATGAAGGACTTGAGTAGAGAAGAATAGTAAAAATTGCCCGATTAGCTCTTAGGTATACGATAAACTGTACCTGACTCTTACGATCATGGCATCCGATAAACATACAACTATTTCGCGGAGGGGATTTCTGGATCTGGCGGCCAAAGGCACGCTGGCATCATCGGCAATCATGAGTGGTTTCCCAACGATTGTACCGGCTTCGGTCTTCGGTAAAAATGCGCCCAGCAACCGAATCAATGTAGCCGCTATTGGTACAGGGCGTATCTCGCGTGGACACGACATGCCGGGTGTGTGGCAGTACGACAATGCCCTGATTATGGCGGTCTGCGATCTGGATAGCAATCGGGCCGAGGATGCGAAAAAACTCGTTAATGGGGTGTATGCCAAAAAGACGGGTAAGGACAATTATGACGGCGTTCGGGTTTATACCGATTACCGGGAATTATTACTGAATAAAGACATTGACGCCGTGCTGGTGAGTACACCCGACCATTGGCACGCGCCGATTGTGGTCGATGCGGTACGGGCGAAAAAGGACGTGTATATGCAGAAACCCGCTTCGCTCACCATTGCCGAAGGGCGTATGATGGCCGATGCCGTGAAACAGTCGAAACAGATTGTGCAGGTCGGGAGCCAGCAACGGTCGTCGGAACAGTTTCGCTATGCAGCTGAATTGGTGCGTAATGGCCGGATTGGTGAGCTGAAAACGGTCTATGTCGGTCTTCCGGGCGACCCATCGGGCGATGAAGAGCCTCAAATGCCAGTTCCTAAAAATCTGAACTACGATATGTGGCTGGGTACAACGCCCGAAGTGTATTATACCGAAAAACGAGTACACCCGCAGGTGGGTTACGACCGGCCGGGGTGGTTACGCTGCGAACAGTTCGGTGCCGGGATGATTACGGGCTGGGGAGCCCACCACATCGATTCGGCACACTGGGCGATGGATACCGAATACACCGGTCCGGTCGAAATCTGGGGTAAAGCCGATTTCCCCAAAAGCGGCCTGTGGGATGTACACGGCATCTTCCGTACCGAAGCCATGTATGCCAATGGCGTACACATGATTGTGACCAACGAGATTGCCAACGGTATTCGCTTTGAAGGCACTAAAGGCTGGATTTTCGTTTCACGCGGGGATGGTAGCGTAACGAGTAGCGACCCGATTGCGAAGCAGAATGCCGCCAAGAAACTGGATGCCAGCGATCCTAAACTGCTTACCTCTGTTATCGGACCAAACGAAGTGCATCTGCCTGTTAGTAAGGAACACCACGGAAACTGGCTGGAAAGCATCGTGAGCCGCAAAGAGCCCATTGCACCCGTTGAAGTGGGGCACCGTTCCTGCACGGCTTGTTTGTTGCACCATGCAGCGATGAAACTAAATCGTAAACTCTACTGGGACCCTAAAAAAGAACAATTCAAAAACGACCCTGAAGCCAATAAACTGCTGTCGCGTCCACAACGCGCTCCCTACGCCATTAAGGCGCTGGCTTCGGCGAAGTAAAGTTCAATGTCTCCGTGTTAACGGTTCAGGTTGGTGAAAGATAGGGTACGTTCGCCAACCTGAACCGTTAACACGGAGACTTACGACATTCAACCTGAAACATTAACCAGTTTACCAATGAAACTGCTGCCCACCGTTGGCATTATGTGTATGGCTGCGATCATTACTGCTTGCCAGTCGTCCGAAAAAAGTGAAAAAGCCGGTGACCAAGTTCATCTGATTACGCTCGACCCCGGTCATTTTCACGCAGCCCTCGTTCAGAAAAATAGCCTCGAAGGTGTCGATTCCGTCGTACATGTGTACGCACCCGATGGCCCTGATCTTCAGCTGCATCTGGATAAAATCAACGGCTACAATACCCGGTTCGAAAGCCCAACTCACTGGAAAGAAGAGGTGTATAAAGGCACTGATTTTCTGGAGAAAATGATTGCAGAAAAGAAGGGAAATGTAGTTGTGATGGCGGGTAATAACCGACTCAAAACCGATTATATCAAGAAAACCATCGAAGCCGGTTTTAACGTGCTGGCCGACAAACCGATGGTGATTGAGGCATCGAAATTCGAAGAGTTGAAAGATGCGTTTGCTTCTGCCGAGAAAAACAAAGTTCTGCTGTACGACATCATGACCGAACGGTATGAAATCACAACCATGCTTCAGCGCGCTTTTTCGCAGCAGGCCGATGTATTTGGAACCCTGGAAAAAGGAACGCCCGAAAACCCAGCCGTAACGAAAGAAAGCGTTCATCACTTTTACAAAAACGTATCAGGTAGCATCCTGACCCGGCCAGCCTGGTTCATGGACGTGACCCAGCAGGGCGAAGGTATCGTAGACGTAACCACGCACCTGGTCGATCTGGTCCAGTGGGAGTGCTTTCCCGAGCAAACGATTGATTACCAGAAAGACATCAGCCTGACATCGGCCCGTCGCTGGACCACCGACATGAGCCTGAGCCAGTTCAAAGCCATTACGAAGCAGGAAGCCTTTCCCGATTACCTCAAAAAAGATGTGGTGAAAGACAGCGTCCTGAAGGTGTACAGCAACGGCGAAATCAACTACCAGTTGAAGGGCATTCACGCGAAAGTATCGGTTACTTGGGCCTACAAAGCGCCCGAAGGAGCGGGCGACACCCACTACTCCATTATGCGCGGCACCAAAGCGAACCTGATCATTCGGCAGGGCGCACCACAACAGTACAAACCGACGCTGTACATCGAAGCTGTTCCGGGTAGCAAAGATATGGAAGCGTCTATCAAAACGGTATTGCCTAAAATCCAGCAGGAGTTTCCGGGTGTTGAGGTGAAGAAAATAGCGACCGGATGGGAAGTCATCATTCCCGATAAGTACAAAGAAGGACACGAAGCCCATTTTGGTCGGGTAGCGCAGAAATACCTCGATTACCTTAAGGCGGGTAGTCTGCCTGCCTGGGAAGTGCCCAACATGATTGCCAAATATTACACCACCACCCAGGCACTGGAGCTGGCAAAGAAATCTAAATGATTGAATGATTGAATTGTTGAATGATTGAATCATAAAGTGATACATCAGCAATTCAATTATTCAATCATTCAATCATTCAAAATTGCAATGAACCCAAGAAGAAACTTTATCAAAGAGACCATCAGCACAGCGGCTGGATTGGTTCTTGCGCCCTCGTTATCGAACGAGTTGATTGGTGCGCCAGCTATTGTTCGGTCTACATCGTTGGGCAGTGAGTCGGTGCCGACCGGTGCCGCCCGGATTCGCTTTTCCGTTATTGGCATGAACCACGGACATATTTATGGACAGGTGGGTGCTGTACAGCGGGGTGGCGGTGAACTCGTTTCGTTTTATGCCAAAGAACCCGAATTAGCGGCTGAATTTGCCAAGCGATTTCCGCAGGCGAAACAGGCTAAAAGCGAGGCTGAAATTCTGGAAGATAAGTCCATACAGCTTGTGCTGAGCTCGGCTATTGCCAACGAACGAGCGCCACTAGGCATTCGGGTCATGAAAGCCGGAAAGGATTTTATGTCCGATAAACCGGGTATCACCACGCTTGAGCAACTGGCCGAAGTGCGTAAAGTGCAGAAAGAAACCAAGCGCATTTACTCGATCATGTACAGCGAACGGTTGGAAAATAAAGCCACCGTGAAAGCTGGAGAGTTAGTCAAAGCAGGGGCCATTGGCAACGTGATCCAGACGATTGGGTTAGGACCACACCGCATGACGCCCGCATCGCGCCCAGCCTGGTTTTTTGAGAAAAAGCAATTCGGTGGCATTATCTGCGATATTGCGTCGCACCAGTTCGATCAGTTTCTGTTTTTCACCGGGTCAACCAAAGTCGACATCGTTGCGTCGCAGGTAGGTAATCTCCATTTTCCACAGTATCCGAATTTTGAAGATTTTGGCGATGTGATGCTACGTGGCGATGGCGGTATGGGCTATATCCGGGTCGACTGGTTTACGCCCGACGGACTGAAAAGCTGGGGCGATGGCCGGTTAACGATTCTGGGTACCGAAGGCTTTATGGAACTCCGCAAAAACATCGATCCCGGTGGACGCGAAGGGGGTAATCACCTGTTCATTACCGATAAGAAAGAAACCCGCTACATCGATTGCAGCAAAGAGACGCTACCTTACGGCGAACAACTGGTCAATGATGTACTGAACCGCACCGAAACGGCCATGTCGCAGGAACATTGCTTCCTGGCGACGGAACTGGCCCTTAAAGCGCAGAAAAATGCACAGGTGATTCATTTGAAAAAATAGTAGTTGTTTGAGGTTTCAAGTTGGCTGATGCAAGAAGTTACCGATATGCCAGCTAACTTGAAACCTCAAACTGTAAATCATGAAATGGATTACGCGCGAACGGCCCAAGATCGACCGCATTGCCTGTCCCTGGCTGATCCGACGATTTATTGACACTGATGCCGAGTTTGTGTTCGTTCCCGACGTAGAGGTACTCGAAAAAGCTGCGGTGTTACAAGCCATCCCCTTCGACGTTCCGAATACTGAATTTTCGCACTATGGTAGGCAATGTACGTTCGATTATTTTCTGGCGAAGTACAAACTAACCGATCCGGCGTTGCACGCAATGGCCCCAATTATTCGGGGAGCCGATACCGACGATCACAGTATTGCGCCACAAGTGGCTGGGTTGTGGGCTATTTCGGCAGGGTTAGCTTTTAACCACAAAAACGATCATGAATTGCTGGAGCAGGGCATGATTTTGTACAATGCGTTGTATAGTTGGGCCAAACATCTTCAGCACGAACGGCACACGCAAAACCCTACCGAACATGCATTACTGGATGTATTTAACAGCTATATCAAGACTAAAAAAGGCAAGACGGGCAAAGTACCTGCCTGGATTACCGAGCTGGAAGAGTTGATCCAGGATCATATCGATACCAATCTGACTGTTAGCCTAAAAGGAATTTCGGAAGCCGTACAGCTAAATCCTACCTACGTTTCCCGCGAGTTTGCCAACTACTTCGACAACCTGTCATTTGGTGAATACATTCGTAAGCTTCGAATTGAAAAAGCCATTCATCTACTCGGATCATCGTCGCATAACTTATCCGAAATTGCCTACCTGACCGGCTTTTCGGATCAAAGCCATTTCACCCGGATTTTTAAGAAACATACCGGCAAAAACCCATCCGATTACCGAAAAAGCCTGGGAAAAGGTAAAGAAGATACAAACAGATAATTCTGTTCTATTTTGCAGAAAAGCTCCTTCGTAGCATTGCAGCCGATATGAATTACAGCCTGAATCTATCGGTTTACTATGGTACGTTTTTTAGGATCTATAAAAGCTTATTTTCTCCTGTCAATTGGGTTGGTGATGATCAATCGATCGGTTTCACAAGCGCAGGATACTTCCATTACTTATCCGCGTATAGCCGGGTATGTGGGACTACTACACCCGCTGATTACTGTTAGTTCGGAGGGGACGCAGGGCAATTTTGGTGATTATTATATTGTGGGATTGCCAACGGGGATCAATATCTGGAAAAGTCAGAAAATTGGTTTCTCGGCAGAATTTGTCCCGTTGGTCCGGGCTGAAAACGGTAGCAGTCGGATGGTTAATTTTCTGTTTCATCCAGGTCTACTGGTCAATCTGGGACATGGCTATACGTTTGTTGGGCGGGCCGCTTTCGAGACGGCGGGGCGTTATGGATTTACACCCGTATTGAACAAGGTAGTGAAACGAAATGCCGCCAGTTCATATTTTGTGGCTGTACCGGTTCCAGTGCGCTTCGGTAATGATCGACCCGCTTCTGTAACGATTGGTTTTCAGTTTGGCATTGGGTTTTAACAAAGCAGGCAATGGAAACACAACCTGTTTACTCGCTTCGACAACTTTCGGCCTATTTTTTACGGCTGGGTGCCATTGGTTTTGGCGGCCCGGTCGCTTTGGTTGGCTATATGCACCGCGATCTGGTGGAAACCCGCCAATGGATTTCGGACGAAGATTATAAAGAGGGTCTTGCTCTGGCCCAATTGGCCCCCGGTCCCCTGGCGGCTCAATTGGCTATTTATATGGGGTATGTGCATTATGGGATTCTGGGCGCTACCTGGGTTGGACTGGCGTTTGTATTACCTTCGTTTCTAATGGTCGTTGCCATTGGGTGGGCGTATGTCCGCTTTGGCGGATTGCCGGGCATGCAGGCTATTTTTTACGGAATCGGGGCTGCTGTAATTGGCATTATCACCATCAGCACCTATAAGCTGGCTAAAAAATCGTTGGGACAACAGCGATTGCTATGGGCAATTTTTGCGGTATCGGCCGTGCTGACCATCTGGACGAAGGATGAGAATATCTGGCTGTTTCTGGGGGCTGGTGTACTGGTCTGGCTAGTTAAATCACCTCCTCAAATTCGTTCCTCAATCTCCAATACCCTGACCACTCCGGCTTTGGGATTTTTAACACAGATACTACCCACTGGCTATTCGGGTAACTTGTTTAAAATGGGTCTGTTCTTTGCCAAAGCGGGCGCATTTGTCTTCGGGAGCGGGCTGGCCATTGTACCGTTTCTGTACAGTGGTGTCGTAAAAGAGTACGGCTGGCTTACGGAACAACAGTTTTTAGATGCCGTAGCGGTTGCCATGATCACGCCAGGGCCGGTGGTGATTACCGTCGGTTTTATTGGTTATTTGGTCGAAGGCTTTCCGGGTGCCTGCACGGCTGCACTAGCCACGTTTTTGCCTTGCTATGTCCTTACTGTGTTACCGGCTCCTTATTTTCGTCGGTATGGTAAACTACCTGCACTCAAGGCTTTTGTGGATGGCGTAACGGCGGCTGCGGTTGGGGCTATCGCGGGTGCCGTGGTTATATTGGCCCAGCGTTCGCTCGTTGATTGGCCTGCGGTAGGCATTGCCTTACTAAGCGGCTATTTACTTTGGCGTGTAAAATGGATCCAGGAACCCTATCTGATTGCCGGGGCAGGCCTGTTAGGTATTCTTCTTAAAACCATTCTTTAGTCATGAATCGAACACAATTTTTGCAGGCTTCTACCGCCCTGACTGGTGCTGGCGTGTTGATGGGCACCGATGCCTTCACTAGCAGTTTGCGCGATGGTGGTTTAGATAAACTTACCGATGCTCAGGGACAGTTTGTGTTGGGGGCGCTTCCGTTTGCCAATAATTTCCTGGAACCCTATATGGATGAAGAAACGGTCTATCTGCACCATACGTTTCACCATGGTAATGCGGTAAAAACGGCGAACACGGCGGTGCAGAAAATTCGGGATGCTACCAATGCCGCTACGTTTGAGACGGTCGATTACTGGACTAAAAAGCTCTCCCTGCACTTGTCCAGCCATATTTTGCATACCATTTTCTGGACCAATTTAACCAACCACGCCACAGAGCCAGCAGGCGAACTTCGCAAACGAATCGATCAGCAGTTTGGCTCCTATGACAAGCTAAAAGGGCTATTGGCGCATACCGCTAAAAATGTCGATGGTAATGGCTGGGGTATTTTGGGCTACCTGCCCTACACGAATCAGTTGACCGTTCTGCAATGCGAAAACCATGAGAAACTAACCCAATGGGGTGTGATTCCCTTGCTGGTCATCGACGTGTGGGAACATGCCTACTACCTTAAACATAAAAATAAGCGGGCTGACTTTGTTGATACGCTTTTCAAGGTCCTTAATTGGGATAATGCGGCTCAACGATTAGACGTAGCCCTCAAACTGATGCGCTGAATTCTTCGTTCGGTTTCTCATCTTTGCCGAAGAAACGATGCGATTTTTATGCCTGCTCCTATTCTGCTGATCGACGATGAGTCACGGCTGCGTCAGTTACTGGCTCGGATTCTGGAACTCGAAGGATATACTGTACTGGAAGCAGAAAATGCCCGCTCTGGTCTGAAGGTTCTGGAACGCGAGGAAGTCTATTTGGTTATCAGTGATGTTAAGTTGCCAGATGGCAACGGTATTGACCTATCAGCACAGATTAAGCAGCTTTACCCAGCCACTGAAATTATTGTCCTGACCGCTTATGGGACCATTTCAGACGGCGTTACGGCTATTAAAAATGGTGCATTCGATTACATCACCAAAGGCGATGATAACGACCGGATCATCCCACTGGTCAGCCGGGCTATTGAGAAAGCGACGCTTCAGTTTCGGATACAGCAGCTTGAAAAACAGGTTAATCAGCGGCATGGCTTCGAGAGTATTATCGGTCATTCAAAAGCCGTTCAGCAAGCTGTCGATCTGGCCCGAAAGGTAGCCGTTACCGACGCTACTGTATTGCTGACGGGTGAAACGGGTACGGGCAAAGAAGTATTTGCCCAAGCCATCCATCAGGCTAGCCCACGCCGGACAGGGCCGTTTGTGGCCATCAACTGTGGGGCGCTGGGCAAAGACATTCTGGAAAGCGAACTCTTCGGACACCGGGCGGGGGCATTTACCGGAGCCAGCCGCGACCAGAAAGGGCTGTTTGCCGAAGCCGCTAAAGGGACCATTTTCCTGGACGAAATTGGCGAAATGCCGCTCGATCTACAGGCCAAGCTGCTCCGTGTGCTCGAGGCCCATGAGTTTCTGCGTGTGGGTGATACCAAACCGACCAAAACCGATGTACGGGTGATTGCGGCTACCAACCGGGGGCTGGAGCAGGAAGCTAACGCGGGTCATTTTCGGCTGGATTTGTATTATCGGCTCTCTGTATTCCAGATTGAGCTGCCTCCCCTCCGCAACCGACGCGACGACATACCTGACCTGGCCGAACAATTTGCCCGACAATATGCGGCTAAGCTCGGCAAGCGCGACATCCGACTCAGTGCCGAATTTGTCAAGAAACTCCAGCAACATCCATGGAAAGGGAATATCCGTGAGTTGAAAAACATCATCGAACGAGCGGTCATTCTAGCCGAATCTCCTCAAAACACCCCGACTGAACTCACGCCCGAACTGCTTCCGTATGAAATGCAAACGGCTGGCCCGGCAGCGAATGCGGGCAACGAATTAGCGCTGGATCTGGCAACGGTCGAACAACGGCACATCCGCCGGGTTTTACAGCATACGCACGGTAACAAGGCAGAAGCGGCCCGGTTACTCGGTATTGGCCTGACGAGCCTTTACCGAAAACTGAGCGAAATGGATACTTTGCAAGGAGAATAAAGTCTAAGTATCTTGACCCAAAGAGGTTATCTAAAATTCTAAACAGAAGCCGAAATGGAGACTTTTTGTCATTCCTCCTTCGACTACGCGTCCCGGTCGGAATGACAAAGAGTCTCCATTTAATAAAATTCCAGGCATTCTTTTAAAACAGCCTATTTTTTCATTCGACATGTCGTCTACATCGCTCAACAAGGTTTCAGCGCAGGGGCTTTTGGTCGCTATTGGTATTGTTTTCGGTGATATTGGCACCTCACCCCTTTACACCTTATCGGCCGTTATGCGCGGGCGTGAGCTATCCGAAACGCTGATTCTAGGAACATTCTCCTGTATTCTGTGGACGCTTACATTACAGACTACGATCAAATACGTCGTTATTACTCTTCGGGCCGACAACAAGGGAGAAGGCGGTATATTTTCGCTATATACTCTTGTTCGGAGGTATACAGGCCGATGGCTGATGTATCCAGCTGTAATTGGCGGTTCTTTTCTACTGGCCGACGGGCTGATTACGCCACCCATCTCGGTGTCATCGGCTGTGGAAGGACTGCTGATTTTCTATCCAAAACTCGACACCGTTCCCATAGTCATCGCTATTCTGATTGCGCTGTTTGTCGGTCAACAGTTTGGCACCCAGCAACTAGGACGGCTTTTTGGACCGGTTATGCTGGTCTGGTTCTCCTTCATTGGCGTCATTGGCCTTTGGGCGTTATGGAGCCAGCCTGGGGTTCTTAAAGCAATCAATCCCTACTATGCGCTCCATTTCCTGATGACTTACCCCAGCGGTTTCTGGCTATTGGGTGGCGTATTCCTCTGCACAACCGGAGCCGAAGCCCTCTATTCCGACATGGGGCATTGCGGCCGGGGCAACATCCGTGTCAGTTGGGTCTACGTAAAAACGACGCTATTGCTATCGTATGCGGGGCAGTCGGCCTGGCTCATGCATCACCTCGGTCAGCGGCTGGGCGAGACGAGTCCGTTTTACAGCATTGTGCCGCCCTCTATCGTGGTGTTTAGCATTGGTCTGGCAACGTTGGCGACAATCATTGCTTCGCAGGCATTGATCAGCGGGTCGTTTACGCTCGTCAGTGAGGCCATGCGACTGACGCTCTGGCCCCGTCAGCGGGTGGCGTATCCATCCAATGAGCGGGGACAACTGTATGTGCCGTTTGTCAACTGGGCGCTTATGGTCGGCTGCTGCCTGATTGTGCTTTACTTTCGGGAATCGAAAAATATGGAAGCTGCTTTCGGACTGGCCGTTACGCTTACCATGCTCATGTCGACCGTACTCATGAGTATGTACATGCGCGTAAAGCGGTTCAACCCCATTCTTCAGATTGTTCTGACCGGTATTTTCCTGACGGTTGAAACCACGTTTCTGATTGCCAATCTGGTGAAATTTGAGGAAGGTGGCTGGATTTCGGTCACGCTGGGCCTGCTGATCATGGCGATGATGCTGTTCTGGCACGAGGGTGAGTCGATAAAGCAAAGCCTGATCAAGTACGAATCGCTAACCAGCAACCTGCCCATTCTGAAGTCATTAAGCAACGATCCGAACATTCCGAAATTTGCCACGCATCTGGTGTATCTGACCACATCCGATTCCAGCAAGCGCATTGAATCGGAAATCTTATATTCGATTCTGAACCGGGCGCCCAAGCGAGCGGATATTTACTGGTTTATTCATGTTTGCGTGGAAGATGAACCCTACGTGATGCGTTATTCGGTCGATACACTGGCGCAGGAGGATGTCTATGTAGTTACGTTTTACCTGGGCTTCCGCATTGAACCCCGCATCAATCTGCTCTTCAGGATGGTAGTTGAGGATTTGGTTGAGAAAAATGAAGTTACCATTGAGAGTCGGTATAAATCGCTCAGTTCGCACCGCGTTCCCGGCGACTTCCGGTTTGTGCTTTTCCGGCGATTCCTTTCCTACGAAAACGACCTATCGGTGCGTCAGCAGATAATTATGTTCGGTTATATGCTGCTCAAAAATATTGCATTAGCGCCACAAGCTGCCTACGGGCTAGATACCAGCAATGTTACGGTTGAAGCCATTCCGTTGGTCATTACCAGGCCCAAATCATTACCTCTCAAGCGGATCGCTCCGAAAGAGGAATAAAGGGGACTCCTCCGTTTTGAAAGCGCTGGCTTGCAATACAGGCCGTTACAGATGTTTAAAACGGTAGGGCTGTTCAGCTAAAAATCTTTCCAATTTGAAAATCGACCTTACCAAAATGGTAGGGTCGATTTTTTATAAGCTGCCTGCTTTTCAAGTAAACAGGAGTTTAGGTTTCTGACTATCAGGGGTTTACTTGTAGGGGCTGGTTTAGTTGGCGTAACTGGTATATGGTTTGGCATATCCTGTCCGAAACTTATAACCAACATCATGAGTACCGCTCTGCTGCTTCTCGTTCTGGCCCTGCTCTGCTTCGCCATCTTCTACAAAGCCATCGACTGGTTCGAACGTATCTAACTAATGTTGAATGATTGAATGATTGAATAAGGGTTTGTACTGACTATTCAATCATTCTATCACTCAATCATTCAACATTCAACTCCCATGATCACACTTGTTTTTATCATCTCTCTACTGGTCTTTGCCTACATGCTGTACGTGCTGATACGACCAGAAAAATTTTAATCGACTTCTGCCATGACTACTGAATGGATGGGGGTATTTGTCATGTATGGCCTGACGGTGCTGCTGGCAATTCCGATGGGGAAATACTTGGCCCGCGTTTTTAAAAGCGAACCTTCCGCCCTTGATTTTATGAAACCCCTCGAACGGCTGATTTATCGGATTGGGGGTGTGCCGGAGTCGGCTGATCTGACCTGGAAACAAAATCTGGCGGCCTTGCTGACCATCAATCTGGTTTGGTTTGTGCTGGCTTTCGGACTGCTGCTGTTTCAGGGTAGCTTACCACTCAACCCCGACGGCAACCCCTCACAAACACCTGATCTTACGTTTAATACGGCCATTTCGTTTCTGGTCAACTGCGACCTGCAACATTACTCGGGCGAGTCGGGGGTTACGTACCTGACGCAACTGGCCGTTATGATGTTTCTGATGTTTGTATCGGCGGCTACGGGTATGGCGGCTGCGGTGCTGCTGTTTCGGTCGTTTCTGCCGCAAAGCACCGAAACTGTCGGCAATTTTTACGTGCTGTTTACACGCTCCATCACGCGGGTATTGCTGCCTGGTGCGCTCGTTATCGCGCTGATTCTGGCATTCAACGGTGTACCCGCTTCGTTTGATGGCAAGGATACCATTGTGACCATGCAGGGCGACACGGTAGGCATATCGCGGGGGCCAGCCGCAGCCATGATTGCCATTAAGCACTTGGGTACCAACGGCGGAGGCTGGTTTGGTGCCAACTCGGCTCACCCACTCGAAAACCCGAATTACCTGACCAATATGGTGGAGATGGTAGTGCAGGTGTTGCTGCCCATTGCTATGATTTTTGCGCTGGGCTATTTCATCAACCGCAAACGATTTGCCTGGGTTATTTACGGCGTAATGACGGTCGGGATGCTCCTGCTCCTGATACCAACCATCGTGAGTGAACTAGGTGGCAACCCGGCAATTGCTCACCTGGGTATCAGTCAGCCAACGGGTGCTATGGAAGGTAAGGAGGTTCGGTTTGGGCCATTGGCTTCGGCTTACTGGAGTATCGTCACCACGATCATTTCAACGGGATCGGTCAACTCGATGCACGATTCGTCAATGGCCCTGTCAGGAGCGATGGAATTGCTGGGCATGATGGTCAATGCGTTTTATGGGGGTGTGGGTGCCGGATTGCTCAACTTCTACTACTTCCTGATCATCGCTGTCTTTATTTCCGGTCTGATGGTGGGCCGAACGCCCGAACTTTTTGGCCGAAAAGTAGAAGCCCGCGAGATCAAGATTGCCTCGCTGGTAGCTCTACTGAGCGCCCTGCTGGTAAAAGGAGGTACGGCGCTGGCTGCCTGGGTTTTTGTTCAATATGGTGATGCGGCCGGGGTTGCGTCCGACCTGGGCGTGAAACCCTCAACCTGGCTAAATAACCCAGCGTTTCACGGTTTCTCGGAGATGCTTTATGAAATGACATCGGCCAACGCCAACAACGGTTCAGGTTTCGAGGGGCTGGGGGATAACAACATCTTCTGGAACGTTTCAACGGGTTTTGTCCTGCTTTTCGGACGCTACATTCCCATCATCGGCCCGGTAGCCATTGCGGGCTTACTGGCTCGTAAAAAGTACGTTCCTGAATCGTCCGGCACATTACCGGTCGATACGCCTACGTTTGGACTGATGATTTTCGCTGTTATCCTTATTCTGACCGCTTTATCGTTTTTTCCCGCATTGGCCCTTGGCCCGCTGGCCGAATATTTCAGTCTGCGGTAAGGCGAGCCGCGATAAAGGCCAGCACTTTGCCGAGCGTCATCGGTTCAGACGGCTGAATATTTTCGTCGGAACCAACATGCTGATGATGGGGAGAAGTTGCGATACCCGCTACGTCATGGGCATTATCCCAGCGATGAATATGCTGATTGTCGGACGAAATCCATTGATAGCTGTATTTCTGCCTATGCGTATCATAAAAGAACGACTCATACGCAATTAAGCGGGAGTGATTGCTTAACGTCAGTTCAGTGCGTACTGTAGATCGGTCACCCGGAACGTCGTACTTCCTGATTTTATGGGCAAGAATCAGGTCATCGAATTGACTAAGCAGTTCCTCCATTCGCCAACGTTGCGAGCTGTTGCTGATAGAATTGAACCGAGTGCAGGCTATCGTCCCAATCAAATGAATCGTCTTCTTTTTCAAAAATTCCAAAACGATTCAAATCGGTATCATGCTGGTTAACAACACGATTCATAAACTCTTGGTACGACATGCCGTACTTCTGTTCGTAGAGTTCAACACGGCTTTTGAAATAGGCAAGTTTTTGGACCGCCATATTCTCAAGTTGAATCCGGGTAAAGTCTATTGCACTTCGGTAGCCCAAAGCATGGGCTAATTCGTCCAGGGCGGGGTTGAGAGAAGCCGTCATAACAACACACATTTTTATCAAATATACCAAAAATGGCAAAGCAATCATCCCCCTCTCTATTTCAGCGCGACCTGGTTGGGTCGGCGATTCGGGAGTCATTTGTCAAATTGAATCCAGCCGTACTGATCAAAAATCCGGTCATGTTTACCGTTGAAGTCGGTACGCTGATTATGATGCTGGTAACGGCCTACATCGCCTTTACCGGCGACACAACACAGGGTACGCTAGCGTATAATCTCGTCATTACGCTGATTCTGCTGGTTACGGTTTTGTTCGCCAATTTTGCCGAAGCCATAGCCGAAGCCCGTGGCAAAGCGCAAGCCGAGTCGTTGCGGAAAACCCGGCAGGAAACGCCAGCCAAAGTAATCCGCCCGGTAGGTAATTACAAGCTTGATGAAGTAGAAACGATTTCGTCGGCTCAACTCAAAAAAGGCGATGTATTCCTCTGTGAACCTAGCGATATCATCCCCTCCGATGGAGAAATTATCGAAGGGCTGGCAACCATAGACGAGTCGGCCATAACGGGCGAATCGGCCCCGGTAATCCGCGAAGCAGGTGGTGATAAGTCGTCGGTAACGGGAGGTACGAAAGTACTGTCGGATCGGATCAAAGTTATGGTAACTACCCAGCCCGGCGAATCGTTTCTGGATAAAATGATTGCGCTGGTGGAAGGAGCTTCGCGGCAAAAAACACCGAACGAAATCGCCCTGACAATTCTGCTGGCGGGTTTTACGCTGATCTTTATCATCGTCTGCGTAGCCCTGAAACCATTTGCCGATTACGCCAATACGCCCATTACGATTGCGGCCCTGATTTCGCTGTTCGTGTGCCTGATTCCAACGACCATTGGCGGTCTACTGTCGGCCATTGGCATTGCGGGTATGGACCGGGCCTTGCGGGCTAACGTCATTGCCAAATCGGGTCGGGCGGTCGAGACGGCGGGCGATGTCGATACGCTGTTGCTCGACAAAACGGGTACCATCACCATCGGCAACCGGAAAGCAACCCATTTCTATCCGGCTCCCGGTATTAAACAGGCCGATATGGTACGGGCTTCGGCCCTGAGTTCGCTGGCCGACGAAACCCCCGAAGGCAAATCCATTGTCGAACTGGGCGAGAAAATGAATAATGTCCAATGGACAATGAATAACGATACCTTACGGTTTCAACTCGATAATACTCCCATTATTCATTATCCATTATCTACTGTTCATTTTGTAAAGTTCACCGCCGAAACGCGCTCGTCGGGTATCGATCTGCCACTAAATGGTCAGGCCGAAGGTGAGTCGGTTCGGATTCGGAAAGGAGCCGTCGATTCCATACGGGCTATTGTGCAGCGAGCTGGGAAGCCGTTTCCGACCGAAGTGGAAGCGAAAGCCAACGAAATTGCGGCCAACGGCGGCACACCACTGGTAGTGATTGAAAACGAGGTTGTTAAAGGTGTTATCGAGTTGCAGGACATTATTAAACCTGGCATTTCGGAGCGTTTCGACCGGCTTCGGAAGATGGGCGTTAAAACGGTGATGGTAACAGGCGACAACCCGCTGACGGCCAAATTTATTGCCGAAAAAGCTGGTGTCGATGACTTTATTGCCGAAGCCAAACCGGAAGACAAAATGAACTACATCCGGCACGAACAGACGGGTGGCAAACTAGTGGCGATGATGGGCGATGGTACCAACGATGCCCCAGCGCTGGCCCAGGCCGATGTGGGTGTGGCCATGAACTCAGGCACGCAGGCCGCCAAAGAAGCCGGTAATATGGTCGATCTGGACAACGACCCGACCAAACTGATCGAGGTCGTCGAAATCGGCAAACAGTTGCTCATTACGCGTGGTACACTGACCACCTTCAGCATTGCCAACGACGTAGCCAAGTATTTCGCCATCGTACCCGCCCTGTTCGTCGTTAGTATTCCAGCGCTGCAAAGCCTGAATCTGATGCGTCTGCATAGCCCGGAATCAGCTATTTTATCAGCGGTGATTTTCAATGCGATCATTATTCCCCTGCTGATTCCGCTGGCCTTACGCGGGGTCGAATACAAGCCGATTGGGGCCAGTGCGCTGCTGCGCCGGAATCTGTTTATTTATGGTTTTGGCGGGCTGGTCGCTCCTTTCGTCGGCATCAAATTGATTGACTTATTCGTCGGATTATTTGTGTAAATGAATTCAGCCCTCACCCCCTGCCCCTCTCCCAGAACGGGAGAGAGGAGATTAAACGGAAAGTTTGTTCTGTTCTCTGCTGCTAAAAAGTACGAGACTCAGAAATTTTTCCCTCTCCTGTTTTAGGAGAGGGGCCAGGGGTGAGGTAAACCAACTAAACTTATGAAAAATCACATAGGCCCAGCGATTCGACTGACGTTCGTGATGCTGGTAGTATTAGTCGTTATTTATCCACTCGTTGTGGCAGGCATTGCCCGTCTGGCACCAGGCGGAGGCAGAGGAGAAACCGTTACCGTCAAGGGTAAGGTCGTAGGCTATAAATTGATCGGTCAGAAATTTACCGAAGATCGGTATTTCAACTCCCGGCCATCGGCGGTAGACTATAATGCAGCCGGTTCGGGAGGGTCGAACAAAGGCCCAACCAATCCCGATTATCTGAAAACGGTTCAGGCTCGTATCGATACATTTCTGGTGCATAACCCCGGTGTAAAGAAAGCCGATATTCCGGCCGAACTGGTAACCGCATCGGGGAGTGGACTCGACCCAGATCTATCGCCTGAAGGTGCTAAAATTCAGATCGCCCGAATTGCCAAGATTCGGGGAATTTCGGCAGAACGACTGGAACAACTAGTGGACCGACATACAGAAGGCCCCCTATTGGGGTTGTTTGGCCCTGCCAAAGTCAATGTGCTTCAACTGAATATTGCGCTGGATGAATTAAAGTAACGCCAACGATGGGATTATTTGGCTGATAAAGTGCTGTAGGCACGGAATGTTGATAGCTCTATGTTTCTGATTGACTCAATGGGCGTGCCGTAGGTACGCAACCAGCACCGATTGTGGCGTACCTACGGCACGCTGAAGTTCTGAATTGCGTTATTTTTCTACCAACATTGCGTGCCTACGGCACTGAACCATCTCCTAACCAGCGAATAAATCTCATAGTTTGCGTTAAACTAATCGAAAGCCCGAACAGAGCCTATACGGTTCGGGCCAGTTGATTGCGTACAACAAAACAACCATGAAAAATAGACTTTCCGCGTGGCTGACTGTAACCTGGTCGGCCGTAGCCTTTCCCTTGATGGCGCAAACCACCGACTCAACGAATTCGACTCAACCAAAGACAGGACTAAACGTATCCGGCTACAGCGAAGCGTATTATACGCACGATTTTACAGCGCCCAAAACAGCCCAGGAGCGTCCCGGTTTTCTCTATAATCATAAGCGCAATCGGGAGGTCAATATCAATCTGGCTTTTCTGAAGGCAGCCTATACGAGCGCCCTCGTCCGGGCCAATCTGGCGATGCAGGTGGGCACGTATGCGCAATACAATTACGCGGCTGAGCAGGAGTTGGTTAAGCACATTTACGAAGCCAACGCGGGGGTTAGGCTCAGTAAAAAGCAGCATCTGTGGCTCGATGCGGGTATTTTTCCGTCGCATATTGGCTTTGAAAGTGCCGTCTCAAAAGACTGCTGGACGCTAACTCGGAGTATAATGGCCGAAAATTCACCCTATTTTCTGGCCGGTGCTAAACTGACGTATAACACCGCGAATGGCAAATGGACGTTACTAGGCTCAGTGCTGAATGGCTGGCAGCGTATTGCTAAACTAGCGGGTTATAGCGGGCCATCCATCAGCACCCAGGTACAGTACCATCCCTCATCGAAACTGACGTTGAACTGGAGTACGTTCATAGGCTCCGACCGGCCCGATTCGTTGAAGCAAAGCCGTTTTTTCAATAACTTCTACGCCATCATTAACCCAACCGCAAAATTCGGTCTGATCCTTGGCTTTGATATTGGTGCCGACCGTAAGCCGGTTCTCAACAGCCGTAGCAGTCAGCGGATTGGCAGTGGTTCATACGTGTGGTACGCGCCCGTCGTTATTGCCCGTGTTGTCACCAGCGAACGAAGTCATCTGGCGGGTCGGATTGAGTATTACGATGATAAAAATGGGGTGATTATCAATACGGGTACACCGAATGGTTTTCAGACCTGGGGCTATTCGCTGAACTACGATTACGCCATCTTACCCAATGCACTGGCGCGTATCGAGGGGAAAGTATACGCCAGTAAAGATGCTATTTTCGAGACAGGCAGTGGTATGACCAGTACAAACACATCCTTGACCACCAGTTTAGCCATCAGTTTTTGACGAATTGTTTCTGATACAAATGGAATCCCGCGATCAATCGGCTGAACACTTTCTGCGACTTATTCAGGCGTCGCGACGGGGGAAGTTTAAGATTTATATTGGTATGAGCGCGGGCGTTGGCAAGTCGTATCGTATGTTGCAGGAAGCCCATAGTTTGCTGCGGGGAGGCATCGATGTTCGGATCGGGTTTATCGAAACACACAACCGGGCCGAAACACAGGCACTGGTTCAGGGGCTTCCTGTTATTCCCCGGCGAAATCTATTCTATAAAGGGCGTGAGCTGGACGAAATGGACGTGCAGGCGATTCTGAACCTGCATCCCGAACTGGTTATTGTCGATGAGTTGGCCCATACCAACATCCCCGGTTCAAAAAACGAAAAACGCTGGCAGGATGTGGTCGAGATCATCGAGGCCGGTATCAATGTCATTAGCGCCGTCAACATTCAACACATTGAAAGCCTGTATGATGAAGTCCGTGCGATTACGGGTATCGATGTGACTGAGCGGGTGCCGGATCGAATCATTCAACTGGCCGATGAAGTTGTAAACATTGACCTCACCGCCGATGAGTTGATCAGCCGATTGCGTGAAGGCAAAATTTACGATCCTGCCAAAGTCGAAACGGCCCTGCGCAACTTTTTCCAGGCCGAAAAAATTTTACAACTGCGGGAGTTGGCCCTCCGTGAAGTCGCTACGGCTGTCGAACGGAAAATCGAGATTTCGATTCCGGTCGGCATTAAGGCAAAGCCAGAGCGATTTATGGCGGCTATCAGCTCCAACCACGAAACAGCCCGGCGCGTTATTCGCAAAACGGCCCGGCTGGCAGCCTATTACAACTCACGCTGGTTTGCGCTTTATGTTCAAACGCCGGGCGAAGAGTCGGACCGGATCAAGCTGGATGTGCAGCGACACCTGATCAACAATCTGAAACTGGCTACCGAACTGGGAGCCGAGGTGATACAGGTGAAAAGCAGCAGTGTGGTCAACAGCATTGTGGAGGAGGTACAAAAACGAAATATTACGACAGTGTGCATCGGTAAGCCACATTTTACCCTGATACAGATAATTTTACGCACAAATGCATTCAATCAGTTGCTGAACAAACTGTCGGGTTCCGATACTGACCTGATTATCCTTTCGTAAATGGAAAATGAATAATGGAAAATGAATAATGAAGTAACTCCCCCATTATACATTATACATTTTCCATTATTCATTGTTCATTACCCCTTACCCCTTACCCCATGTCTATCAGAAGTAAAATAGCGGCTGCGCTGGTGTTTATGTTCGCCATTGTTCTGGCGATTTGGGGGCTGAGTGCGTTTTATCTGAATGAGCTGGCCAACGATTCACAAGCCATTTTGAAGGATAATTACATTTCGCTCGAATACGCCAACAACATGCAGAAAGCCCTGGCTAACCTTACCGAATCCGCAAATACTGCTCCAGATGCGCTGGTCGATTTTGAGACAAATCTGAAAAAACAGGAAGCCAATATCACCGAAGTTGGCGAGCGGGAGGCTACCACGGGTGTTCGTCGGGAGTTTAATCGGTTGAAAGTCAATTCAACGGATAGTCCCACCGTTGCGCGTATCCAACATTATCTGTTCATACTCGACGAACTAAATCGACAGGCAATTGTCCGAAAAAATGAAACAGCCAAGCAAACGGCCAAAGACGCGCTGCTGTGGCTGTCGGTGGTGGGGACTACGTGTTTTCTGATTCTGTTTTCGTTTGTGATCAATTTTCCCAGCTACGTTGCCAATCCCCTGCGCGAACTGACACGGGGGCTGCGGCAGGTGACCAAACGGAATTTTGAAGAGCGATTGCACATTCAAACCAACGACGAATTTGGCGAACTGGCCCGCACCTTCAATTCCATGACCGAAAAGCTGGACGAGTACGAACACTCCAATCTGGCCCGAGTCCTGTTCGAGAAAAAACGCATCGACACCCTCATTCGGATCATGAACGAAGGCATTGTAGGGATGGACGAAAACAAACGGATTCTATTTGCCAATCCGGTTGCCTGTCGGTTGCTGGCTGTCAATGAAGACCAGTTGATAGGCCAATATGCTCCCGATGTAGCCGCTTCCAACGACCTGATGCGAACGCTGATTCAGGATATTATGGTCGATACACCACCGAAGAACGAACAGAACGGCTTCCTGAAAATTTATGATTCCGGCCTGGATAGGTCCGGTCTGGATAGGAAAAATGGAAGCGGCAAGGAAAGTTATTTCAAACAACGCACCCATGTGGTAGAGGTAACCCCAACGGGCGAACAACAGCCTCAATTGGCAGGCTATGTTATGGTGCTCGAAAATATTACCTCTTATAAAGAACTGGATCTGGCCAAGACAAACTTTATTGCCACCATTTCGCACGAGTTGAAAACCCCTCTGTCGAGTAGCAAGATGAGTCTTAAGCTGCTGGAAGACAGTCGTATTGGGTCGCTGAATGAGGAGCAGAAACAACTCGTTGGCAGCATTGGCGACGATGTGAACCGGCTTCTGAACCTGACGGGCGAACTGCTCAATATGGCCCAGGTCGAATCGGGCCAGATTCAACTCAATATCCAGCCTGTGCCCCCAGCCGATATTGTCCGGTCTGCCATCAATGCCCTGCGCGTACAGGCCGATACCAACCAAGTGGCGCTTCAGGTAGAGCTGGACCCCGCCTTGCCCAGCGTATTGGCCGATCTCGATAAAGCCTCCTGGGTACTCATTAATTTTCTGTCGAATGCGATTCGATATAGTCCAGAGGAGAGTACCATTGACATCTCGGCCCGACAAACGAATGGGGTCGTAGAATTTAGAGTGCGCGATCACGGTTCCGGCATACGTCCTGAGCATCAGGAGCGCGTGTTCGATCGGTATTTTAAAGCATCGGGCATTGGTAGTAAGGCTGGTCATGGAGCGCCGGGTGGCACCGGTCTGGGGCTTACCATATCGAGTGAATTTATCCAGAGTATGCATGGCCAAATCGGCTTAGATACCAGCGTTACAGATGGCGCTGCCTTCTTCTTTCAGTTACCCATCAGTCAGCAAGCGTAGATCGATTGGATTTGGTGCTTATAGAGGCATAACGAACCGTAAAAATGACTCGATTGGCCGTTTTATTGCTTCTTGGCCTGTTGCCCATCGTCAGACTTCAGGCGCAGGATGTAAACTGGAAAAAGGTAAAGGTGCTCGTGTACACCAAAAATGGAAAAGGCTATGTTCACGACAATATTCCCAATGCCATTCAGTGCATTCAGAAACTTGGGAAGCAACACGGCTTTACGGTCGATGCGTCCGACCAGCCTACCGTTTTTACCGAAGACAACCTTAAACAATATACGTTGCTGCTTTTTCCCAGTACCAACAACGATGTGTTCGATACCGACCAGCAGCGACTGGCGTTTCGCCGGTACATCGAAGCCGGTGGAGGTTTTGTCGGTATTCACTCCGTGATGGGGACCGAACGCAACTGGGCGTGGTTCAAACGAATGCTGGGTGGTACGTTTGCCTGGCATCCAAAATTCCAGAAGTTCAAAATTGACATCATCGATACGAAACACCCGTCGATGATAGGGCTGCCTAAGGTCTGGGAGAAAGAAGACGAATTTTATTTCGCCAAAAATATGTCGCCTGGTCCTACCGTTATCATGGCCAACGATCTGACTTCGCTGAATCAGGATGAACCCGAGAAAGTAAGGCAATTTGGTGGTTCCTATACCGAGTTATATCCATCGGCCTGGTACTATAATTTCGATGGGGGCTACACCTGGTGCACAACCCTAGGCCATGCCAAAACAGATTATATAGACGACACAACGTTTATCAAGCACATTTTTCAGGGTATTCGCTACGTGGCCGGGCAGGTAAAGAAAATTGATTTCAGCAACGCCTACGCCGATTCGCGGGATACGCCAATTAAGTAAGGAGCTACAGTAAAAATACTTATCAAAAATCGGTGCGTAAGATCATGTAATCGTGCATAATTAGCTGATTATAAAAAAATAAACTATTTTTCTGCTGAGTATTAAACCATATCATGATTAGTTGGTCAAAGCTGGCGAAATCAGTTAAAACCATAAACCGCCTACCTACATGAAGACCCGTTTCCTGGCCACTGCTTTTATCGTCGCAAGTATGTCAATTGGAGCGTTAGCTCAATCGGCCCAATCCCCTACTGACAAACCCCATTTAACAAAAGAAGAACGAATTGCTAAACGCCAGGAGTTGAAGGCTAAACTAGCCGCTATGACTCCAGAAGAGCGAAAAGTATTTCGAGAAGCGCAGCGTGAAAAGTTGAAAGAGAAATGGGCTAGTCTGACTCCTGAACAGCGTGAAAAAGCGAAAGAGCGCTTACAGGCACGTCGTGAACGCCTGGGAAAACATTGATCGTAATTTTCTACTTTCTGGACTTACGACGCCCGATCTATCTGGTCGGGCGTCGATTTGTTTCTGACTCATGGCCTATTTAACCGTTCTACTTTCATTTCTTTTTTTGCTCATTGCTCAACCAGGTAAGGCAACCGGTTATCCAGCCGATTCTACCCAACTTTCCCGTCCGACTTCCCGTACGCTTTCGGGCTCTGAACTGAACATCCGGTTAAATTATACAAGTCAGGCATTGTTTTCGGGCCGGGATTTTGGCGTTCGGGAGTGGATAAGCACTCCGAGCATAACGTATTATGCCAAATCTGGTTTTTATGCTGACCTTTCAGGCTATTATCTAAGCCAAAGCAAGCCACATTATGAAATGACGGCTTTGTCAGTAGGATACCTGGGTATACTAAGTAACGTCATTGCCTATTCAGGAGAATTTGGTCGAACGGTGCTCATCCAGCGTGGTCAGCAAAACCTGCTGCCCTACAACGCCAATACATCGTTAACTGTCAACCTTGGCCCAATCGTATCAGCAACATCCGATTATAGCCTACTTTTCGGCAATGCGACCGCTCACCGACTTCGGCTATCCCTTTCGGCTTATCTGGCTAAAGCTATATCTGCCTCATCCCTTGGTTTAAAACGGATAAGCGTCATTCCTACGCTAACAGCTATCCTGGGTACCGAAATCTCGGCCTATAATCTATATCAGCCCAATGCCGTAACCGGTGCAACATCTACGACTGCAACGACCCGATTAGCCCGTATTCTACAGCGCCTACAAGCAAAAAAGAACGCTACTACGACCGATACTGGGTATGATGGATTTGGGCTGATGGCACTGGATTTTTCGGCCCCTGTTCGAGTAACATTTTCTGGATTCCGGATCGGTATAACGAACCATCTGGTGCGTCCATTTAAACTCTATACTGACGAAGATATATCGACCGATATGCGCTATTATGCCGATATAAGCCTGACCTGGGTAATTAAATAAATCAGGACTTAAGATTAGTTTTTCGGGGAAACCAACTTACTGATCTAGAAAAGTTTTCATTCTTATTTTCTATGATGCATTCGATTAAAACTGTTCTTCTACTGACCAGCCTTACCGCTATCTCGGGGCCTATAATGGCGCAGCAAACTAGCGGACTGGATACCATACAGGTGGTGGCCCCCGGCGCTACGCTTCAGAAAGTATCGAGCCAGTTTACATTTACCGAAGGCCCGGCTGTTGATAAGAAAGGCAATATTTACTTCACCGATCAGCCGAACGACAAAATCTGGAAATACGATACCGACGGAAATTTGTCGCTCTATATGGATAAGACGGGCCGTTCTAATGGGCTCTATTTCGATAAAAAAGGCAATATTATTTCCTGTGCCGACGAGAAAGATGAATTGTGGTCGATCAGTCCTGATAAGAAAATCACGGTGCTGATGACCAATTTTCAGGGGCAGCGAATGAACGGGCCTAATGATCTGTGGATCGACCCGAAGGGGGGGATTTATTTTACCGATCCCTATTACCAGCGCGATTACTGGGAACGGAAAAAACCGGATATGGATGGACAGAAAGTCTACTATCTACCCAAAGGAAAATCGGAAGCGGTACTGGTCGATGGCGATTTAAAACAACCCAATGGGATTGTCGGTACGCCCGATGGAAAATACCTGTATGTCGCCGACATCCGGGACAGCAAAACCTATAAATACGAAATCAGTTCTGACGGTTCACTCAAAAACCGACAGCTTTTTATTGCCCAGGGCTCCGACGGTATGACCCTCGACAAGCAAGGGAATTTGTATATCTCGGGAAGAGGTGTAACCATATATGATCCATCCGGCAAAAAGCTGGGTAACATTCCCGTACCATCGCGTTGGGTAGGAAACGTTTGCTTTGGGGGCAAAAATCGGGATATGTTGTTCATTACCGCTACCGAATCGATTTATACAATCCCCATGCGGGTGAAGGGGGTTGAATAGCGGCAACCAACTTTAGTCGATTCGTAAACGATTAAACCACTAAAGCGCAAAGAATAAGTGTTTTTTTCTGTCATGCTGACTCTTTTTTGTCATGCTTTTTGTCATGCTGACGCAGGAAGCATCTTCGGAGACAGGATATATTTAACATCCACCGAAGATGCTTCCTTCGTCAGCATGACAAAAAGCATGACAAAAAAGAGTCAGCATGACAGAAAAACGGTTACCAAAGATGTTTAGCACATGTTTAGTTATGGCTGAATGTCATCGTTTAGAAATCGCCATTCGGGATTTATTGAATTGATTAATGCCACTTGCTTTTCCCGTCGCCAACCTTTTATCTCCTTTTCCCGACTGATTGCGTTGCGTACATACTGGTGATGCTCCCAATAAATCAGACGGTGGCAGTAATACTTACCCGTAAATTTATCCGGTTGCCCAAGTGACTCATAATGCTCCTGTAACCGCCTGACAAGGTCGTTTGTCATACCCGTATATAGCACCGTTTTTTCAGGATTGGTAACGATATAAACATAGAAAGCATACCTGTTCATACTACTACATTTTTAGGCATCTCAATCCGCGTTTCTGCCCTTCCGACGCATTTTGTCATGCTGACTCTTTTTCTGTCATTCCGACGCAGGAGGAATCTTCGGGTGATGACCTTCTATCCTGTCACCGAAGATGCTTCCTGCGTCAGCATGACAAAAAAGAGTCAGCATCACAGAAAATGAGTTAGCATGACAAAAAGCGTGGGAATGACAAAAACACTTATTCTTTGCGCCTTTGTGGTGTAAGCTGTAGCACGGATTCAGGATTCGGATTCAGAGCCCGAAGAGCCAAAAAGCCTGAACAACCCTTCCAGTTGCGGACGATAGGATATTCCGATCGGGATCTGCTCCGAATCAATGTAGAAATATTTATGGTCGAAGCCGGTAACCTTCTGAATGTTAATGATGTATGATTTGTGAACCCGCTTGAATTTATGCTTTGGCAGGCTTTTTTCCAGTGCAGAAATCGGCTCATTGACCAGGTTCATCTGGTTGTTGTAAAATATCTTTGAGTAGACTCCGTAGGCGGCTACATGGCTGATATCATGGAAATCGAAACGTACAACTTTCCGGGCAACTTTGAAAAAAGCAAAGTTTTTTTCGATGATGCAGTTGTCAGTGTAAAGATTTGCCAGCCCACGATTAATGGCTTTGTACAGACGAGCCGGATCGATAGGCTTTAACAGGTAATCAACTACTGCATCAATATCGTAGGTGTCAACGGCAAAAGCTGGATTAGCAGTTACGATAATGATAGGAGGTAAGTTGGTAAAAATTTTTAAAAATGTAAGCCCGCTTTGATCGCATAGATCGATATCTAAAAAAATTAAATCGAACGATTGCTTTCTTATTTTCTGGGTGCCTTCATCCCAAGTGGTGCAATAGGTCAGCTCAAAAAGTCCGATCTGTTGCAGTTGATGACTTAAAGCAGAGGTTGATTCGCTGGAATTATCAATTACCAGGCAGTTGTGTATTGTCATGGCTTACGATGGCTAAGTACAAAATTGATTGACGGTAGTTTTTTTAGGTAGATGAGTAAAAATTTTGTGAATGTGTCCAAAAAAACAAAAAGGTTGTCTTTGGGCTATGCACATGATAATGATATAGTTAGCTGGGTTTTTAATTGTTGAAAACAATTTTTTTTAGGCCAGGGAAATGTCAAAAACTGAATTTTTCAGAGTTCACGGGTTAGACGAATTGTTTTCTGAAAAATCACATGTGTTGGCGATTTTTTTTTTGACTTATCAATTATGATTCAAAAGTCATAATAAGATATAGTAATTGCTAGTGAAAAGGCTGCTGAATGCGTATTAGTTTATATCTATTCATTACTAAAGCGGCTATAAATTTGGCTTTGCTTTTTGTGATAGTCAGGTAGAAAATAACCTAATGCAAAGTATAAAATTGGCAGATATAGTGACTAAGGGTAAAAACCTATAATTCTTGCTCTACGATTTATAACTCAATAGATTAATCATAGCATTCATTCATTAATCGGAGAGCCAGTGTGACATTGGCGATGCAATTGCTTCTTAAGTAAGCAAAATTGACATAAGCTACGGCAGTTGTGTTGTGGCTGATTCAACCAGACGTACCCTACCCATAAGAGATAACTATATATGTGTACCTACATTCATCTACCTGAGTGAATGTACTTTATTTCATTTATGGGTGTATAACTATACGTTTGACATGGAGCAGATCAGACAACTTTTACAATCCTACGCTTACTTTCGAGGGGCCGTATTGCGAAAAATAGAAGACAGTCGCTTCGCAAAATTTGAGTACAAAGCCGTATTCGGCCATGACTCGCATTCCATCTATCGCCGACGGAGTAATGCTCAGTTATGGCGACCAGCCGAAATCCATAAACTGGCTTATCAGTTGGGGCTTTGGGATGGAATGGGGAGCCGATTACAAAAACTAGCCGACCTGATTCAACAACTGCCTAGTTCTGAAAAGAAGGCAGTTTATAAAACGGCCGGATTAACCGACGAAAAGCTCGAACTGCATAAGCTCGACCCCGATTTGTGGTTGCCCAGAGAACTGGAGAAAATTCAAGGTTGGTGTGCTAAACAACTAGTCAGCAACCCTAAGTCAAAAGCTGCTCCGACCAGTAAAGGCAAGTTGGGTAGCGAAACCAATCAACCAGCATGAAACCGTAACGAATTATATACTCACTTTTCACGTACCCACCACTATGGCTATAGTTGACTTTACGGCAGTTAATCCGTATGGCGAATGTAGAGAACAAAGCTACAGCGATCAGGATATTGAATCCTGTTTTGAAATACTAAGTCTGCTGGTTGGTCGAGGCTGGCAATTACGAAGCGCCCGTATTTTTGCCGATTATACGGAAAGTGGATTGAACCTGCCAGTTGAAGCGTTTGATGGAAAGCCTATGAAGGATACCATTCGACGGCTACAATTGGAATGGAGGTAACTAACTCCTGATTTTGTAATGCTTTAAGACTTCTATAAGCTAAGTAGTTGCACATAATGGATTTTATGTTACTTAAGTTGCCGAGTAGGAAATCGGTTTGACGGGTACTATTGGTGCCCGTCAAATTAGTATTAGAAAATGTTACTTATATATTAATATGTAGGTGTATAGTGTTAACGTATATAGGTTATCGTTAGGGAAATAGTAATTTATTAATATAATTATGCGTTGTTTTTTTATAATTTATTTAATAAGGTAATTTAAGGTGAACTATAAGATTTAGCTATTAAACCTGTTTTAACTTTTGTGCGATAGGCATTTTTTCCATGCTGGCCTTTTTTGTCATTATCCGGGATGACAAAAAAGGGCCGCAATGACGAAGACGAAATGACAACAAAAATAGCGTCTTTGTCATCCCGAGGAACGAGGGACCTTCGGGTGAGGCTGAAAAAACACCTGTTACCGAAGGTCCCTCGTTCCTCGGGATGACAAAAAAGAGGCAGCATCACAAAGACGGGATGACAAAAATCCGTAGGAAGGACAGAATACGTGGGAATGACAGAAAGCCAATCTAGCTATACCGAAAGTTTAAACAGCCTCAATAAACCCTATGGGCGTGTGTTCCCGCTTCCTGTGACTGTTTTACTATAAAACCCTAATAGGGACGATTACCAAGAGGCAGTAGATAAATGGACATTTGCCCCATGAATTGATAAAAAACAGTACCTAACTAAAAAATTTACGTAATAAATGAAATTTTTTTAACTCTATTCTATTGTATATATATATTAAATAGGAAATGGTAAATTATAGCTAAATAAAACAAGCGCAATAATTACGCCAATAAACGCCCTGTAACAAGCCTTTTTTGTCTAATTGATTGGTCTGGTAATCAAATTGATAAGCCTAAAACATGCCTTCAATAGGTGAACTCCGTAATTGATTACTTATGAATAAATATATTAAACGTACACCTCCAAAAATGCCCTAAATGTTAAATTCCTTAAGTCATAGTTCTCATTCCATTAGTTAAAGGTCCAATTCATTCATTTTGGGGGCGTTTTCCTGCAAAGTGGTCACAGAATTGCAGCCAATTGGATACTGATTACGCACGACGTTGCTTAAACAGAACTCAACGACCCCTGATCCTTGCCATTCGCTGTTTACATGTTGATACACTAATGTAACGCGGGCACCCCTACAATCGTCTCAACGCAACATCTCTTATCTAACACGGTACCTCATAATCCACTGAATTATGAAACAAAGGCTTTACTTTCTTTTTCTTCTGGGTTTGGCCGTCACGACGAATGCTTTTGCTCAAAAAGGTCGATTCTCGGTGCGGTTTACGGTCAAATCGCTTGACTGTTCAACCGGGAAGGTCGTCATTCGGTTGGATGTCAAAGCCAGTCATCCCGATAGTACATTCCTGATGGGCGATGCCAACTATCGATTCGATTATGATTCCCGGATCATTACCAATCCGCAAATCGTCAGCCAGGAAAATTTCGCCAGCCCGGCACCCGCCAGCGATACGCGCTATAATCCACAAAACCTGAACGGTACTACTGAAGGCCCAACCATCGGAACGGTTTCGCTCAATACTACCTATGGCGGATCGGGAACGGGCGCTAAACTGGTCGGTACCGACTGGATCACGGTTTCCTGCCTGCAGTTCGATATTCGGAATACAAGTCTGATTACCAACAACTGCTTTGGCCTGCGCTGGCATACCGATACCAGTTTCCCCGTGACTGGTTTAAGTGAAGTGGTACTTAAAAATGCCTCATCAAATGTCGATGCCTACGTGACCAAAGCGAGTGGCGTTTTTCAGAATCTGGAAATCACATCGATTGGCGCCATATGCAGTGGACAAGGCGTGGCCAGTAATGGCGAACTGATGATTCCGGAAGGTTTTTCGCCCAATGGCGATGGTCTTAACGACCGATTTGTATTGTATAATCTGGGCGCGCTGAAAGCGAGCGTTACCATTTATAACCTGAGCGGTGCGACCGTATATACCAGCGATAATTACCAGAATGACTGGGATGGGAAAGCCGATGGGGGTACGGTGCCCAGCGGTACCTATTTCTATAGTGTTCGATTAAGCGATGGACGTACGTTTCAGCGATCAATGACGATCAGTTACTGATTGAATGGAATCAGGTAAAGGCGAGCGGTAAGTGAATAGATCCATAACAAGTTAATCGTAACCCGATGTTGACCCCATTTTTACCTAAAAAACAAGCCGCTTTTTTACTCATGCTGCTTGCCCTGTTCGGTAGTGCAGCCAAAGCGCAACAGGATAAAATGTTCTCGCAGTATATGTTCAATATGCTGGCGCTGAATCCTGCCTATGCCGGAAGCAGAGAGTCGTTCAACATGACGGCGCTGTATCGAAGTCAGTGGACCGGTATACAGGGAGCCCCGCAAACCGCCACGTTTTCGATGGATATGCCGCTCAATAACGACCGGGTAGGAGTGGGCCTACAGCTCTATGGTGATAAAGTGGGTGTATTTCAGGAAGCGGGTGCTTTCGCTTCGTATGCGTTTCGTATTCCGGTAGGGAATCGGAGTACACTGGCACTCGGGTTACAGGCTGGCGCTTCCAGTTATCAGGCCAATCTAATCGATGTTCAGGTGAATCCTGGAAATACCGGCCAGATTGATCCGAACTTTGCCAGTAATATTTCCAAGGTTCTGCCAAATTTTGGTACAGGTATTTACCTCAGCAGCGATCGGGCCTATGTAAGTGTTTCGGTTCCCCGACTGATCAAAAATAAGTTGAGTGAATACAATACAGGAAGTGCACCCCAGGTGCAGGTTCGGCAGGCCTATCTGGGAGCCGGATTTGTCGTTGGTCTCAGTTCCGATATAAAAATGAAGCCGTCGATGCTCCTGCGCTATGCCGAAGGAACGAATCTGGGATTTGATGGGAACGTTAATTTCTGGTTTTTTGACCGTATTGCTCTGGGTGCGTCGGTTCGTAAAAATCAGTTTTCATCCTGGTCGACCAACACAACCGATGCACTGGTTGGCTTGCTGGAAGTCGAATTAACGGATCAGCTCCGGTTTGGCTACGCTTATGATCGGACGATGAATAATTTCAAAGATGTGGCCCCTAGTTCGCATGAGTTTATGGTGCGTTATAGAGTAGGGCGTTCTAAAACACGAGTGCTAACCCCCCGTTATCTTTGAGTAGAGGTGCCGTCTGGTTTTAGCGAGCCAGTGGCCTTTTTTTGTGATCAAAAAGGAAGTTACTCTATATATAAACAATTTTAATAAAAATGTTTATATATAAAACAATGTGCTTTTTTAGATTCCGTTTTTACTACATGAATCAATACTCAACGAAGCGCTGGAGAAGATTAGGGAGAATTTTTAAGAACGAGTGGAAAGTGTGAATAGCTGATGTTTTGCCGATTCTGAAATGAAAGACAGTTCAGAATCCTCAAGTATCTGTCATTTGGCTCTGGAGCTTAGTTGAGTTGATTCGATTATGTACATGAATTTCATTAAATGCGTATTAATAGCCTGGTTAGTACTAAATCAGGCAACAATTAGCCAGGCACAGTGGCGAAATAAGAGTCGGTTTATTCAGTACGATGCTCTATCGCTTGGGGTTGGCTCATCGACATATTTTGGCGATTTGGCCAGCTATTCAAATCTGGCAAAATCGCTAACGACACTTCCTCGCTGGAATGCTTCTCTGGGCTATACCCGCCAGTTTACTCCGCATTTTGCTGGCCGTGCTCAGTTTACATGGGCCCGAATTGTGGGCGATGATTATACATACAGCCGATCGAATCCAACCGAATATGCCGCTCAGTTTTCAAGAAACCTTCATTTTCGCAATGATGTAAAAGAAGTTTCAATAACAGGGATTTATTCATTCATCGCTGATGGAGACAGACCCGCTTTCCGAGCGAAGTTTACCCCATACGTCTTTGGTGGGCTGGCCGTTATAGCCCATAATCCAGAAGCTCGTACCCCAACCAACACAAATGGAAATAATGGCGAATCGGCTGCGCGGCAGTGGGTTCAGCTTCAGCCATTGCACACAGAGGGACAAGGGGGAGCGGAACGGGACAAAGCCTATTCGCTGGTGACGGTTGCTATTCCGGCAGGACTTGGTGTACGCTATCGATTAAACGAAAATCTGAACCTGGGCTTTGAGCTAGGCTTTCGGTACACCTTTACCAATTACCTTGACGATGTAAGCGGGCAGTATGACCAGTCGGGAACGTTGCAGGGTCTGTCAGCGCTCATGGGCGATCGTCGATTTGAGTTCGATGCGGCCCGGGTCAATATCAGTCGGTACACCGAGGCACAGCAACTGTTTCAAAATCAACCTGCCTTATTTACAACCTCAGAACGAGGCAGTAACACGCTGCAAAAAGATAGTTACCTGCTCAGTACGGTATCGATTCAATATATCTTTCCGGGTCGAATCAAGTGTCCACCTTTGCGATAGTCTGGTGCTACCTTACGTCTGAAACTACTCCTCCTCGTCTTGCTTTTTCCGGATTTGAACAACTTTACCGTTTTCAATGAGTTTGGTTTTCAGATAGTTGTGCTTTGGGACCGCAAGTAGCAATAAAGGTTGGCTTGTGAACGACTGTGGATTGTGCGTCAATGTTGTATCGGCCAGTCGTATATAGCGCACCGTTAAAACAGAATCCTGGACGAATACTTTACTGATCGACAGCTTGGGCGGTTTGTTCGTAGACGGTAGTGCAATGCCGATTACTGTTTCTTTGGCAAAGTTTATAGCATCTGGGCGCTTGGTGGTTGCTGCTGGCTTAAAAACCTTTTCAAAACCATCAGCCTCATCGAACACGAATAGGGTAGGCTTACCCTTATTGACCGATGCATCAGTACTCAGGAAATACCCAGTGAGCAACCGATACGTTAAATTGACCTGAGCTAACGTTAAAACGCTGATAAGCAAGCCGGTAAGAAAAAAAAGAGGAGTGCGTAAGCGACGGCTTACGGAGGTAATCAAATTCATAATCAACCATTAATTTCAATCGGGAACTATAAAATTAACGCCTGATTGACGGATTCGGTGTATATATGAACAGAAAATAATAGATTATTTTGGCGATGAGGTCGTTCAGTCAACTGGATTTCGTACCGTCATACCGGCGACATTGAAGCAGGAATTTTGATTATCGCTCTTACACTCGAACAAATCGAACGATTCAACGCCCTTGTCGAGCCGCTCGAAATACAAAATGAAAGGGACTTTTTCATCATTCTTAATGTCGCGGGTTTCGGGCGACATCGGAATACCTTCGGTCTTAACCAGGGTGTACGTTTTCTTTCCGTCCGACGTAGCCAGCACGGCTTTTGGGTTGAACGAAATACTACTCGTGCCGTAGTAATTATTGTCGTGCCCATGGGGATCTTTGGCAAATGTCATGTACAGCACGGTATAGCTGGCCGTCAACCGAATGTCGGTAACTTTAATGTCAGGGTCCTGTGAATGCCCAAGGCCACCCTGGGGGTCAGGGTAAAGGCGTTGCTGATAACCGGCAATGGGCTGACTAGCCTGATAATATTCAGCTCCATCGGCAGGCGCATTTACTGCCGCTGGTCGATGGGTAGAGCAAGCCGAAAGCAGCAGAAGAAGAGGAAAGATCGCTTTCATAGATTTAAGTTAGATGCTTCCACTCAAATAACCAAGAAGTTAGGTGCGCTGTTTGGCAATGTATAATGCAGAATGTGTAATGTATAATTGTCGTAGTGCCATTATCCATTATATATTCTGCACTATACATTGTTTATTACTTGTTGACGAATACATCAACTGACAAGGTTTCCCAGATCTGAGCGTAAACTGACGTAGCTGACAGGGATTTTCCCACGTTTCGACTGCTAACAAAAACAGGATGATGCTCGGGCGCTGTACCAACCCGGCCATGCGACCCCTTGACGAGGGTTGCATCCAGCGAGATTACATCCATCAGGTATCGGAAGCCAAGTAGTTTGCGACCTAATTTATACCCAGCTCTTAGCTTGATGAGCGGATTGGTTTGGTCCATAAACATCTCCACCGGATCGTAACCCGGTTTCTGGTGAATCGCTACCAGCCGTGCATAGTCCGGAGCGCGGGCGTCATCGAGCCAGTAGTAATAGGTAAACCAGCTACGGGCATCGGCCACGACAACCAGATCGCCAGAACGCTCATGATCAATATGGTATTGCTTCTGTTGTTCCTTATCCAGCACTAATTCGATACCGGGGGTGTTTTCCAGCAACGAGCGTACTTTATCGAACACCGCCGGGTCATTGATATACACGTGGGCAATCTGATGGTCGGGTGTGGCAAAGGCCGGAGAAGCACCCGCATCGAAGACTTCCAGTCCCCGCTCTTCCCGATAGCGAATCATACCGGCTTCGCGCAGGATTCGGTTAATGTGAATCGGGTTATCCACATCCGTGATCCCATACTCCGATAGCACGATTACTTCAGCGCCCTCTTTCTCGTAATACTGGATCAGGTCGCGGCATACGTCGTCGATTTCGCGCAGGTCATTGCCAATTTTCGCAAAATCCTGCCCGAACTTTTGCAGGCAATAGTCCAGATGTGGTAGGTAAATCAGTGTTAAGGTCGGGTGGTGCCACTTGTCGACTAGCATGGAGGCATCGGCGATCCATCGGCTGCTTTTTATCGTCGTAGCTGGCCCCCAGAACTGAAAGAGCGGAAACGTACCTAGTTTTTTCTGTAACCTGTCACGCAGGTCGCCGGGATGGGTGTAGCAGTCAGGAATTTTCAATCCATCGGAGGGGTATTGCGGGCGTGGCGTGGCCGAGAAATCGGCGGTAGAGTACATGTTATACCACCAGAACATCTTGGAGACCGTAAAATTGGGGTCGATTTTCTTTGCCCGCTCCCAGATTTTTTCACCGGCTACCAGTTTGTTCGACTGCTTCCAGAATTTCACTTCCGAATCTGTCCGGTCGTACCAGCCATTACCGACAATACCCGTTTCGCTTGGCCATTTGCCCGTTACATAGGTCGACTGAACGGAGGTTGTTACGGCTGGAAGCATCGGGTCGATAGTCGCCTGATGCTTACTGGCGAACCATTGTTTCAGAAAAGGTGTGTGTTCGCCAATGAGTGAATACGACAGCCCTACAACGTCGAGTACTACGGTCTTTTGCATGGTTATCTGAACGAAGAAAAAGCAACTGTAAAAGTATTGAATCTGCTGGTAAAACGGTTCTAGAGCCGATTAAGGTTCTTGATCAATAAAGATGAGAAACGGTTATTCTACCATAAGGTTTGTCTCATCAGTCCATCAGTTTTCGGTGTAGTGAAATTATTAAGGTTTCATCATGTAATGGTAACGATATGGTAAAGGCATGTTAAAATTCAGTTAAAAGGCAGGCACTCTCTTTGCAACTCATAACTACTCAGTTGACAAATGAAAAAAGGCCTACTTATTAGTGCTATCCTTCTATTTTTAATCTGTTCTTTCATCAATCAAACAATTGCCCAGACTACACAGGCATCAATCTCGGGGGTGATCTCGGAAAAAGAGAAAGCTGCGCTGCCCGGTGCTACAGTTCAGGTACGTAACGAATCCACGGGTTTTACCACCGGAACGGTGACCAATGCCAAAGGCGAATATTCGTTTAAAGAAATTCCATTAGGCGGCCCATACACCATCCGCGTTACATTTATTGGGTACGGCGAGCAAAAGCGGACCGGCTACATGGTCAACCAAGGCGACGCCATTCGCATCAGTCTGGCCATGCAGGAAGCCGATCAATCGCTTGAGGTGGTGCAGGTGGTGGCGTCGGGTCTGAAAAACAAGACCGACAACCTGGGGGCCGCTACGGCTATCAATGCCAAAACGCTGATCTCGATGCCCGTCAATGGCCGAAACTTTACGCAGCTCGTTAACCTGTCGCCCCTCACCAACAGCAGCGGTAGCCTGTCGGGCCAGCTTGGTTCATCCACCAACTACACCATCGACGGAATGACGGCTAAAAACCCGACATCGGCCGGAGCGACGACCAGCCGCAGCGGTGCGCCGTACTCAATTTCGATTGAGGCTGTTCGGGAGTTTAAAGTAATCACCAACCAGTACGACGTCGTGTACGGCCGGGCCGGGGGTGGTCTGGTGAGTGCCGTAACGAAGGCCGGAACTAACAAACTGACCGGTAGCGTGTTCAACTACACCCGCGCCAACTGGCTGTCTAGCCGGTACGACATTCGGGGCAACGTGCGCAACGTACCGTTTTCGACCAATCAGTTTGGGTTTTCGTTAGGCGGTCCAATTATCAAAGATAAACTGCACTACTTCGTTGTATGGGACCATCAGCAGGATTCGCGCCCGCTAATTATCGCCGACGTACAGACACCACTCGACGAAAGCCGTTTCAACGTGACCAATGCCACGCTCAATCGGTATGTAGACATTGCCCGCAGCAAGTACGGTGTAGCCAACACGCAGCAATTTGGTACGTTCCCCAAAAACCGGGGAACGGATGCGGCCTTTGCCCGAATCGACTGGCAGATCAACGCCAATAACCTGCTGACCATCCGCGACAACTATACCAACGACCGGAATAAATTGGGCCTGGCCGACAATACGGCTATCAACCTTTACGAATCGTACGGTAACGATTACAACATCGACAACAGTTTGCTGGCTACGCTCCGCACAACGGTTTCGCCCAAGATTACCAACGAGTTGAAGCTCCAGTACCTGTACACCTATCAGAAAAGCGGTCCCGGTGATCAGTTGCCAGCCGCTAATATTCCCCGTAACATCGTGGAGAACGTAACATCGACGGTAGATGGACGAACCTTGTCGACTAATATCCAGATGGGTGGGCATCGCTTCGCACAGGAAGGATTCACGAACAATGTGCTGCAACTGGTCGATAATTTTTACTACAACACCGACCGGATTCAGTACACGTTTGGGGCCGACCTAATGTACACGCACGCTAAGTCGCTGTATGGCAGTGAAGTAAATGGCCGGTTTCATTACATTAACGATGCTTCCGGGTCGGCGCTCGATAATTTCAACAACCTCAAGCCCTATCGTTTCTACCGTGAGGTACCGCTCGTGGCCGATCCGACCGTTTACGGCAATATTTACAACCTGGGCGCTTACGGACAACTCAGCACCCACCTGAGACCGGAGCTGGAAATGACCGCCGGGCTGCGCTTCGACTATTCGATCTACCCCAAAGCGCAATTTAATCAGGTGGTATTCGACGATCTGAAACTACGCACCGACAACCAGATCAAATCTTTTATTGCGCAGCCACGTATCCAGTTCAACTGGGATGTCAATAACGAACACCGCACCTTTATTCGGTTGGGAGCTGGGGTATTTGCGTCGGACATTAACAACTATATGCTGATTAATAACCTGACCTTCGACGGCAAGCACTTTGCGACGGTCGATGTGCGGGGAGCTAACGTACCAACGCCCGATTTTGCCGCTTACCGCCAAAATGCGTCCAGTATTCCGACGCTGGCGCAGTTTCAGGTGCCGACCATCAACATGACGGGCCCGGACGCTAAAATACCGGTGCTTTACAAGGCCAATATCTCGTACTCGCGCTTCCTGACGGACCGGTTGAAAGTTGGTGTTTCGGGGTACATGTCGCTGGGACGTAATAATTATATGTACATCGACCGGAATATGGTGGCAGAACCGTTCTTCCGGCTGTCCAATGAAGCGAATCGGGGCGTATACGTACCGCTGGCGTCAATGCCGACGACAGGCGTGGGCGACTGGCAGCAGGGGCGTATCAGCAATCGTCTGGGACGGGTACTGGAGTTGAACAGCGAAGGGCAGGTGAATCAGTTTGCAGCCGTAGTGGATGCTACGTGGCAATATTTCCGGGATGGCGAAATCACAGCGAGCTACACCTGGAACGACACCCGCGACAATGTTACCTACAACGGTAACGTGGCCAACACGGCTACGCTGGTGCTGCCCGTAAAAGATGACCCACGCAACTTGAGCAACACGACGTATTCGGATAACCAGTTCCGCAACAAGGTGGTCGTTTACGGTACGTTGCCGTCGTTCTTTGGCGTTACGCTTGGATTCCGGTATACGGGTATTGGCGGTACGCGCTACTCGTTGCTGTCGGGGGCTAATACCAACGCCGACTTCGTAGCGACCAACGATCTGGCTTTTGTTTTTGACCGGAACAATCCCGAAGTAGCCGCCAACGTCCGGACGGGTCTGCAAGCCCTGCTCGATAACCCTGCAGCCAGCCAGAGCCTCAAAAACTACATCAACGCCTATTCTGGCCGGATTGCCGAGCGCAATGGCGGTGTCAATGGCTTCTTCGGCGTACTCGACATACGGGCGCTGTATAAGTTCCGGTTCGGAAAGAACTACGCGCTAGAACTATCGGCCGACGTGTTCAATTTTACGAATTTGCTGAGAAGGGATTGGGGAACCAACAAGTCGCTGGGTACGCAGGCACTGTATGCGTTGAGCGTTCCGGCAACGAGCACCACCGCTGCCGTACCGGGCTTTACCGCGTCGGTGCCGCAGTATAATTACCGGGTCAATAACACGGGAGCCGTTACGCCTTCAGGCGATCCGTTCCAGGTTCAGCTTGGTGCACGGTTCAGCTTCTTTTAGATATTGAAGCTGTCTGAACTTTTGAAGATACACTTAAAATGGGCGCTATTTTTTGTCATTCCGACGAAGGAGGAATCTCAAGCTTGATTATTAGTTGAGCTTGAGATTCCTCCTTCGTCGGAATGACAAAAAAAGCATTGCTTTGACTAATAAGGAAAAGTATAAAACCGCTTCATTAAACCCCTAAAGTCTATTCATGGAATTTAGGGGTTTTAATTTTCTTAAGTGGTAAGGCTGCACTAACCTATCTGCTCAACGACCCATTTCATTTCGCGTTCAATGGAGTCAACGATGTCTTTCTTTAAATCATCGGGCAATACCCCCCAGGTGTAGGTTTCCACTTCGAGCTGGTTGGTAAAGCGTCGTTCAGCCTGAAGCCGTAGCACCTCCATAATGTCATCCTGAGTCGATTGCAATACGCCATAGTCGGCCACAAATAGAGGGACATGAAAATGTGATCGCCATTCGCTGTGTTGGTTATTCAACGCGGCAAGTGCTTCGGGTAAGTCAGAAAATCGCATCAGCGTATTATCGCTCGACCGGGCAACAACCTGATGCAGATAAGTAGGCTCGTTGAATTGCTCGAAAGCTTGCCGAATTGCTGTTCGTTCGGCTGGGTCGTCGGGAAACTGGGCTTTCAAAGCCGCGCTAATCTGGATTTTACCGACCCGTAAGCCGTATTCTTTGAGCTTGTCCAGTACGTCGGCCGGGCGTTCATAACCCACGGCAAAGTGGCAAACGTCGTAGCAAAGGCGAACGTGCTCGCAGATAGTAGCCTCCGCTTCTGCATCAGTCATGCCAAACTCATTGGTTAGTTGCTCGATGCCCATTGGCAGCAGATACTCCGTAAACCAGCTAATGAACTCATCGGCCGTTTCAATGACGCCGTCAGGTTCAGGTTCCAGATCAAGGTGCATGAGCCGATCGGTTTGCTTATGGAGTCGGACCAGCTCCGCTACCACTTCGAGTACGTTCTGGGTGGTGAGTGAAAAAATATAGTCGCGGGCGGCTGGCTGTTCCCATTCAAACCAGTGCCGATAGGAGAGGGGCGATGTCGAGACACCGCCCTGAATCGCATTGCCAAGTTCATCGACGGGCAACAATACCGACAGTAGCCGGAACAGCCGTTTGGTGTACTCAACCCGTGCTTCGGTTGTCCAGTCGGGCGCGTGGACCTGGTCTTTTACAACCGTATCATGAAAGCCGCCGAACGGAAAGCCGTTCATGGTGTACACATAGCAGTCGTTCTGGGCGAGCCAGTGCTGAAAAGCGATCAGATTGTCGGGCAGTTCCAGTTCTTCACTGGCCTGATTCGACAGACGGAGGCCAATACCAAACGGCGCATTGGGCGATAAACGCTGCTTCAGTTCGGGAATGGCCTGCTGGATGGCCGCAAAATGATCGGCCCAGCTTCCGCCCGCATGGATGTTGGTGCAGTACCCAAGATGACCCAGCGATGTTTTCATAATAAGATTTAGACACAGCGGCCCAAAGGACACAAAGTGATAAGCTCAATTAGCTACTTTGCTGGAGCAACTGTATCGACTTTTAAAGAATTGCTGATAATTCGTTTTCCCGTAGCGTGGCAATGGCCTGCCGAACGCGGGCTGCATCCATTTCGTGGACTTCTACTCCCTGACCGATGGCTTTCAACAGCATGATGGTCAGTTGACCGCCCAAATGCTCACGAAACTCCGATAGCCCTTTCAAAACACCTTCGCTATCGTTCGCATCCAGCATAGGGTGGTACAACGCAAAACCGAGTGTATGCAGGGTTCCCAAAATGCGGTTGGCATCGGCATCGCTAATCCAGCCTAATTGGGCTGAATACAGACTGTCGAGTGCAATGCCAATGGCTACGGCTTCACCGTGTCGTACCTCAAAATCAGTGAGTTGTTCGAGTTTGTGCGCGCTCCAGTGACCAAAATCCAGCGGACGTGACGAGCCCATTTCGAACGGATCGCCCCCGGCAATATGGTCAAGGTGCATTTGGGCGCACCGATGTATGAGGTAGTGCATCGCCGTCATGTCGCGGGTTGCTAGCTGCTCGGCATGTCGTTCGATCCACTCGAAAAACGAAGCATCTTTAATCAACGCTACTTTAATAGCTTCTGAAATCCCCGATCGCCAATCCCGATCATCTAATGTTGTCAGAAACTGGCTATCGTTAAATACAGCTACAGGCGGAACAAACGTGCCCAGGAAATTTTTCTTAGCCCGATAGTTGACCCCGTTCTTGACGCCAACGCCTGAATCATTCTGCGATAGCACTGTGGTTGGAATTCGAATGTGGCGAATGCCCCGATGCGAAATAGCAGCCGCATACCCAACCAGATCCAGGATAGAACCTCCACCCAGCGCAACAATATAGGAATGCCGGTCAATGCCGTACCGATCGACAGCTTCGACGATCGTCTCTACAAAATCAGGATTGTTTTTAGCGGACTCACCACCCGATATACTGATAAAATCCTGAATAAGATCCAGGTTATCAACTTGTTGAGAAAAATATTGAGTTATATCTGCCTGGAGAGTTGGATGAGCCGCAACAACACCGGAGTCGATAACAAAAAGAAGCTTTTTACGAGAACCTTCGGTCAACTGTTGCTTAAAAAAGTCGGCAAGAACAGTGTTCGTCGAATCGAAGAGTCGCTCGGTAAAAAAAACACTATACGAAAAGCGTACGCTAAAAGACTGATGCAAATGATCCATGAACGGATAAAGTCAGTTGAGTACTACTGACTTTACCAATCAAAAATACAATCCAATCCTGAATGGTTCATTAAATAGGGTAAAATAAGCAGTGGAGCGGGGTGCAAGGAGCATGGGGCGTGGGGCGTGGTGCATGGAGCTGGGGGCAGGGGATGCTTGTCCGCGATTGTATCGCGGATGCGTGAGAGTTGCGTCTGCGACGCGAAACAACCGAACTTTTGATTATCAATGCGTCACAGACGCGGACCTCAGTTATCCGCGATACAATCGCGGACGAGCATCCCCTGCCATCCCCTGCACCACGCTCCATGCCCCCTGCTCCACGCTTATAAATACAGCACTTTATACTTCACGGCCCCATACAACCGCCAGTAGACGGATAAAAAGGGTGTTGCTAATGCGGTGATGATGGCGTGTTTGGTCGTTGTCCAGGTCAGGGTTTCCTGAGGCAGATGGCGCATGATCATATCGGTAGACAGGATGGTCCAGATGCTAAGTCCGATCATAGCCATTCCCCATTGGCCAAGAAACAATCCTACCAAACTAGCCACTATACTAATAACCGAAACATAATATTGAACGATCTGACGTCGATACGAGGGAATCCGTTCGCGAAACAGGCTTGGGTGGCGTTTGTAGAGCAGTGCGTCGTAGCTGTTGTTGCGTTCGTCGCGGAGCAATCCATACCAGGGGCAGGGACGAATATGGTAGACAACAACCGCTTCGGGACATTTGCCAATCGGAATCCCAGCCTGAATAAATTTGAACTGAAGATCACTGTCTTCGCGCCAGGCCGTGTCAAACGCTTCTTCAAAACCATTGACCCGTTCCAGCGTTGATTTACGACAAAAACAATTGGCCGACAAAAACTCAGCCCGTTTCAGAACCGTTGCCGTCCGATCGAGTGGGCTGGGGTTTTCGGGTAAATGAACGCGTAACTGCCCGCTCATTACCTGAGCCCCGCGTTGAAAACAGGTAAGGGCTGCTGCTAACCAATCCGGCTCAGGTAAGCAATCTTCATCGGTGAAGGCAATAATACGACCTCGGGCGGCTCGCCAACCCCTGTTTCGGGCAGCTGCCGGGCCACGGCGTTCAGGTTGGCCAAGGTAACGTACTTCAAGAGGGCCACCATTACGGGCAACCTGTTTAGCGAAAAGTTGTACGGCGGTTTCGGTTTCGGACGAATTACCTTCGTCCACAACGATAATCTCAAACTGATCGCGCGGGAGCCGTTGACGCCCCAGCGCATCCAGACATTTCAGTAACAAGGCCGGTTGCTGATACGTTGGAATCACAACCGAGAATTCAGGTAGCATATGAACAGGTAATAACGAACGTACTTGATTATGCAATGCCGTTAAGGCTGAGCGGAGAAAGATCAATAATCTCGTTTTCGACCAGGATTACGACATGATCATATCATTGCAAAAACCTAACCAATTCGCTGGGCGATTTTTAATAAAAAAACGCCGTCAAGTGTAGGTTGTTGATAATCAGGAAGTTTGTGCTTGTTAGGTTCGGGCATTTAGCCGCCCAGTCCCTCAGAAAAAATTCGTGCCAACGCGAAACGATGGATGATGATTTATCTTTGCAGAATCATCTCTTTCCTCATTTTCATGTCTCGTATTGCACTGATCACTGGCGCTACCTCTGGCATTGGCCGCGCTACCGCCGAAGCTTTCGCCGATCTCGAATTTCGTCTGATTCTTTGTGGCCGCCGACAGGAACGGCTGGATGAATTACAGGAACAACTGAGTAAAAAGACCGACGTAACCACCCTGAACTTCGATGTTAGAAACTGGGTAGAGGTTTATGAATCGATCAATACATTGGCCGAAGAATGGCAAGCCATTGATATTCTGGTGAATAGCGCCGGGAATGCCTATGGAATGTCGGCTATTCAGGATGGCGACCCGGCCGATTGGGATCTGATGATCGACGGGAACGTACAGGGGTTACTCTATGTGTCGAAGGCCGTTATGCCAGGCATGGTGGAACGCAAACGGGGGCATATTGTGAATCTTAGTTCGGTGGCCGGTAAGGAAACGTATCCCAATGGAGCCGTGTATTGTGCCAGCAAAGCGGCCGTAGAGGCTATCAGTTCAGGCATGCGGCTGGATATGACCCAGCATGGTATTAAAGTGACGAATATTGCACCGGGGGCCGTAGAAACTGAGTTCTCGATGGTGCGCTTCAAAGGCGATCAGGAACGAGCGGCAAAAATCTATCAGGGCTTTACCCCGCTTACGGCCGAAGATATAGCCGATTCAATTGTGTTTGCCGTAACGGCTCCTGCACACGTTACCATTGCCGATATGACCATTTTGGCCGGTGCGCAGGCTGGTGCGCAAACGATCCATCGGAAGTAGGTACTGGTCAGTGCCGAATAAGCTGACCTATATTACTACATGGAATTGAGCATGCCCCCATCGGGGTCGAATGTTTATAGAGACGGTAGTTCCTATAAACGTTTGACCCCGATGGGGGCGTATCTATAATAGGTAATGCTTGAGCCCTGTGGCATGCAAACCCTCATCGTTTCTGGCAACAGTTACGCAATGGGTTTCGAGGCCGCTACTAGCGATGTCAATACGCCGGGTTCTACCCGATGCGGCCCATCGAAAGCGGTTAGTTGAAGGTTCGGTACATCGATTTGCAGGCGATGCAGGTAGGCATCAATATCGTCTATGGCGCTGATGTATTCGTCCTGATGGCCGTACACATAGTGAGTCTCTGTATGCGAAAGTACACTCGCATGAATCAGCTCAGAAAGCCCTTTAGGAAAATAACCTGCCCAGAGAATGAGTCGGTCGGCAGAAATAGGGCTGTGTCCATTGGTCCTGTCAGCCAACCATCGACAGGCCGTGGCAGCTCCCTGCGAAAAGCCAAACACTGTGATATGTAGCCGCTCTTCCGCTGGATTATGGCCTTTCAAAATGAGGTCATACAACGAATTTAGGTAAGAAACATAATCGTTGATTTCATGCTGGGCATCTTCACGCGTCATCCAGGAGGCACCCACGCGCTGGTAATTCATGTCGAGATACAGCCGGGAGAGCCCTTCCGGGACAACGATAAACGTTTCGTCATTGACCAGATCCGTAAACTTTCGCCCAAAGTATTGCGCCAACTGCCCAAATCCATGCAGACAAAACCAGATGTTTCGGGTCTTTTCGGTGAGTTGACCCATTGTGTAAAAACGGGCCGTGCGCTGTACGGCCAAATGATTCTCCTGTACCATTCGGGTTTACCGTTGAAATCGTGATTGTTGTCGGTCGTTTTTGCGCTGCTCATAATGGCTTTTGTCAGCGATGTAGCACAACCGCTCCAGTTCTGCATGTACAACGCCATCTTTATCGAGCCACTGAACCGTAAACACGTAATTTGTCTGCCCGTTGGCGGCTACTTCCTGACGAATAACGTCGAGTTGTTCATCGGTAATTTCAAAGCGGGCATAAAGCGTTTGGCGCCCCGGCTTGCGAAAGCGGATACTAGCCGATTTATCCCAAACTACGTACTGCTTACCTAGAATTCGCAGGAGCATCACCATATAAAACGGATCGGTTGCCGAAAACATACTCCCTCCGAAAATAGTCCCGACATAATTATACGTCCATATATTTCGGCGCAATCGTACATGGACCTCCCGCCAGTCGCTCGACCAGAACAGGATTTTACCTCCCGTTCCAAAATACATCGGATACCAGTTTAAACCTGTTCGAAAAACCCACGATTTAGCTGATTCTTTGCGAGCAGTTTGTAAAAAAAGAGGCTTCATGCGTATAGTTTGTGTTGTCAAGTTGGCTGATACAAAAGTCGTGTGCGTCAGCCAATCTGAAATTTCAAACAGATTAAGCGACTATCGAAAACTCCTGTCCTTTCTTAATTGCCTGCGCGATCTGTCCGGCATGATACGAATTGTGGTGTATCAGAAATAAAAGGACCTGCATACGTGAAACTTCACCAAATGGCGAGGGGATAATTTCGGTCCATTGCTCGTTAGTTGTTTGACGAATGTGATCGGCAATCATGGCGTAACCGTCATCGAGTTTTTGCTGGATTTCCGCTAAATCAAGTTCACGGCCATCGTCCGAAACACCACCCACTGCTTGTAATGGAATGCTGACTTCCCGGCCAAACATGATTTTGGCAAAACGGTGCATAACCTCAGCCGTGTGTAAGGCGATGAAGCCAGCCGAAGCCGTTTCGGGAGTTAGCCGATGTCGATAATTGTCGGCGGTAAGTTTGCGCATTGGTCCCTGCGCCGGAGCTTGTGCCAATTGCCAGGTTTGGGCTAAAAATTCGGTAGTCATTGGATTGGTGTTAAGGGATTATTTTTTGTGAAAGAATCGTAAGTCCGCCAATAGCCTGAGGACCAAGTTCGTCCCAGACCTGCTGATTGAGGGCTTTCCAGATTTTATGGCATCGTTTGGCCAGCAATCTGCCCTCTTCGGTCAGGAATAGGCCACCTCGGATAGTATCAGTAAGCCAGCCGTTTTTCTGCAGCAATTGTACATCCCGACTCATGGCCGATTTTTCAATCTGTAATTGCCTGGAAAGCTGTGCCTGTTTCACTCCCGGTTGGGCAAAAATGTGCATCAACAGGCCTGCCTGAGCAAATGTGACACCTTCGTCTACGAAAGCATCATTGTACCGGCTTGTCGCAACCCGCGCAAGCATCCGTAATCGTCCCGCAATGCAGTAGATTTCCGTATTCATGTTGTAAAGTTTAGAAAAGAAAGTTGCATATACAACTTTTTTGTTCTAAATAGGATATGTGGTGGGGTGGGATTGGAATTGAGGACCGTGCCACTTACTTAGTCCAAACTATGAGGCTGGAACTGGAATTTCACTCGTATAAAATGAATTGAGCCATCTGCTGGGTTCTACCTGGCAGATGGCTCAACTTACTTTCGGTTAGCTAACTTTTTGAGCCGGCCTTTTCGATCTGCTCAGTTTGAGCGTGCCCAATCGGAATGGGAGGGGCTAACATCGGCTCGTCACCGATTGGCTGTGCTTTTATTTCTCTGAACTCACTTTTGCCGTCGATCGAGGGCCCTTGCGTCCACCGTTGATTCTGCCCTGCGGAGCGTTCGTCTGGATCGATGTTGGTATTGACAAAGGCGTAACTAAACTCCTGATGCTCCTGACTCTGAGGAAAACTATCCGGGATGGGTAGAACCCCTCGCATATCGCCATGCCCCAGTTCCTCCAGAACAGCCAGCCATTGCTGTTGGTGCATGGTGTCGCGGGCGATCAGAAATGCCAGCATGTCTTTCATTCCATCGTCGTCCGTCATTTCATAAAGCCGGGTAGCCAGCGTGCGGCCCGTTGCTTCGGCAGTTACATTACAAAACATATCGGCTGCTATATTGCCTGAACTAACCACCCAGGAGCCGTTGAAGGGAACGCCATTGGCATCTGAAGCCAGTGCTCCCATCCCGCCCGACAGGAAGTGTCGAGGATCTCCTCCACCGATGATCTTTTCCATTAGGGGGTCATTGCCAACAATTGTGTCGATCACGCTACTGGAAGCGTCTTGTAGATTCAGACAAACAGCCGTAGCCAGCATTTCGATATGGGCTATTTCTTCGGTGCCCGTATTTAGCAGCATATCCCGATACCGAACCGGCCCTCGGGAGTTCCAGGCCTGAAACAGGTATTGTAAGCAAACACGGATCTCTCCTTCAATACCACCAATGGCTTGTTGAAGGGCTCGGGCGAACTGTGGATTGGGCTTATCGACCCGTACTTTGTACTGGAGTTTTTTGTCGTGATAAAACATAAATAGTTGGAATTATTGGTTTTTACTGGTTTTAGCGCTCGACCTATTACGTCGGGGACCTGTTTTTTTGTCAGTAGTCTGGCCGCTGGTCTGACTACCCGAAGAAATCTGCGCGCTATTGGTCTTCGATAAGGCAGGCGAACCGTTGCTGGGTATATCGCGGGCTTGCTTTTGACTCTGTTGACTTGCTCGACTGCCCTTCGAACTACCACTTGCGTTGCCACCTGCCTGAGCCATTAGCTCCATTCTCATCCCTGCCATGAGCAATAGAAGTATCCAGACTGACCTTTTCATACGTCGTAAAATGCATTGGTACTGTCACCTCAACGCCTATTACGCTGCCAGTGGCTTGGGATGCAAGGGCAGTAGTTAGCCAACGGTGCCACTCAAAAAACGGGATTCCGTTGCCTCATCAAAACCAGGAATTTTGGGGAAGGAGTATCGGCTGATTGGTTGAAGTTCTACCAAAACGAAGCATCTCATGAACCAATCCATCATCCAGCGTTATCCCCATCCCGACGATGCGGACCCATCTGTGAAGTACGATCCAGAAAATAGTGAATCGTTAGCCCAGACGAGGAAAGGCCAAAGTCCCGTCAGTAGTAGCCCTTGTGAAACACCCTATGAGGGAAGCCATGCCGATAATTATGACCCAGATCAGTCGCCAGACCGAAGCGTTACCGAGGATGGCCCAAGTGGCGAAAACACCCGGAATAACGGTGCAAAGGGCGGTGGCTTATGGACCAGTGGAGGAAAAATCACGACGGGGACGCCGTACCACGATGAAGATGACAATCTGGACAAAAATGAGCCCAAACTAGCCGAAGAAAATTAATAGTATCTGTATGAAAGCAATCAATTTACTTCTTCTCGGGGGCAGTTTGCTGGCCTGTTCAACGCAGGACCGAGAAGGCCAGCAGACAGGTGCCGCAGCCGGTCTTGGCGATAACTATGTTGCCCGGCGTGTATCGGGCGTATGGCTACTCAGCACAGATTATCATTATCGGGAACGATGCAATTATTTACCCGAAGAGTTTATCCGTAATCTCTTCCACTTGGGCGACCAGGTAGAGTTAACCCGGTATACTGAACTGAACAGTTGTGAATTACGCTGGGGGGGTAACAAAATTGGTTTTTACCTGGAAAGTGAGAAACCGTTCGAATCGACCTACCAATCGGAATATTATTTCAACAAGTTGTTTGAACCCAAAGCAAATCAGGCCGCTGACCAGCAGGCAACGGCCGAACCTGCCCTCTCGGGGCCAGCGCCGGAAGGAACCAATGCCGAAACACCCGCCAGTACGACGGTGGCCTCTTCCAAACAGGATTCCACGCGAGGTGCCGACCCTAATTCGCCTATACAGGGAATAACCAAGCAGACACCTCCCATTGCTAGTCCAGCCCATGATACCCCTACCGGCGAAGCGGTTTCGCAAGTAGGTGACAAAGCTATCTGGGAGCCAGGTAAAAAAACGTTACATGTGCTACACAACAATCATGTCTTTAGCGTGGTAGCACAGATGCCAGGCAACCAGGCTAGCCTAAAACAGGGCGCTATCAGTCTGGCAAAACTGGTGGTTGAGAGCCTTAATGATACCACGGATTAACAGGTAGTTCGCTCCTGTCTTCTGAAGCCTGCGGTGATTTAGTAAAAACTTTCAATCTTAAGGATCTGCTCTTCAATGCGCTGGGGAACAACCTGGCGCTGCCGTAGAATATAAGGAGCATTTCGCAAAGCCTCCCAAAAACCTTTTCGGATATGGCAGTCCTTGCCGATTTGCTGAAGAATCAGTAAGGTATGACGAAGAGCATAATAAACTGGTCTTCGAAGCCAGTAATACCACAAGGTATCGCGGGTGATATGGCGAGTTCGCTGGGCCACATTTCGTTGGGGCGACGGGTAGTGATGGGCAACCATATCGGCTGCATACGCTAAACTCCAGCCTTTCGTACGCATGTCTACAGAAAATAGGCGCTCTTCACCCGCAATGGCGAACCGTTTATGGAAACCACCTATGCTCAGAAACGCTTCCCGGCGTACGACTACTGCACAACACACGAAACCAAGAATGGCAGGGCCAGGCAACGGACGTGGGTCTGTAAGCGGGCTATGGTGCATTGCATAGCAGACGGAATCGACCTCCTGCGTCTCGCCAATCAGCACTTTTCCTGCCAATACTCCTAAATGTGGATACTTGTTAAAATAATCCACAGCCCGGTCTAAAGCCTCTGGTTGCCAAAAGGAGTCGTCGTCACAGAAAGCAATCAACGGGGTTTTAGCCTCTTTGACTCCTTCATTTCGGGCTGCACAATATTTATTATCGTCAAGTGCCAGCACGGTTACGGCGGGATAGGCGGCCTTTACCCGATTGGGTGTATCATCCGTTGAGGCATTGTCAACGACAATAATGGCCGGTTTTTGCGGGAGACGGATGAGCTTGTCGAGTGTCCATAATAATGTCTCGATCCGATTACGGGTAACAATCACAATGCTAATCATGCTTTACTACCTTGTTTCGATCAGATATGGTTAATTCGCAGACGGCCGGGTTAGGGCTGCTGGCTAAAGACGAGCTTAACGGAATCGTTCCGAAGAATCATTCCCTTTAGTTCTTTTTGAACCTGATAAACGGCTTGATCAATGGACAGGCTATCGTCCTTCAGCATCCAGCTAAAAGGAGTGTCATTGGAGAGCATTCCCGTTTGAATATGAAGAATGCCTTTCCCGTCTTCGCTAAACTGATAAATCGCCTTCGAATTACGAAGAGCGGCTACCTGCATGCTATCAAGTGCTCGGGTTGAATCGATATTATATGTTGCCTGGAAACGCTTATTAATGAAATCCAGATCACGAACAGTTGATTGGCAACCGGTAAATACGGCAATGGTGAACAGGCAATAAATACGGGATGAATTCAGCATAGTATGATTGATGATTATAGCATGGAGCAATGCCATTGAGCAATCCTTTACAAAACAGCCGTTACCTACGGGAAGCAACGGCTGTCCAGCCTTGGGCCATTCCATGGGATTAGATGCTTGGCGTACCTCCTGTGACCTGTACAGTACTACCCGTCATGTAGCTAGAGTCGTCGCTGGCGAGTAATACGTAAGCTGCAGCCAGTTCGGCAGGTTGACCCGCTCGTTTAAGTGGAACGTCCTGACCGAAGTTTTTGACTTTTTCGGGTGGCATCGTCGAAGGAATTAAGGGCGTCCAGATGGGCCCCGGTGCTACACAGTTTACCCGAATTCCTTTTTCTGCCCACACTTGCGCCAGGTTAGCCGTAAAGTTCTGAATAGCGGCTTTGGTTGCCGCATAATCCAATAAAACGGGACTGGGCTTATACGCATTTATAGAGGTAGTATTGACGACGGTGCTACCAGGCTTGAGGTGCTTTTCGGCTGCTTTGCAGAGGTAAAACATCGAAAAGATGTTGGTCCGGAAGGTTCGGTCTAGCTGCTCGCTGGAGATATCCTGCAATGAATGCTGGGCCATCTGAAAGGCGGCATTGTTAACCAGAATGTCTAGTCCGCCTAGTTCATCTACAGCCCGTTGAATGAGCTGCTGGCAGTACGATTCCTGACTAATGTCGCCCGGAATCAGGATGGCTTTTCGACCTGCTTCTTCTACATAGCGCGCTGTTTGCTGCGCGTCCTCATCCTCATTCAGATAGGCAATCACCACATCGGCTCCTTCCCGGGCAAAAGCAATGGCGACTGCCCTGCCGATGCCCGAATCAGCACCGGTAATCAGGGCTTTTCGACCCATTAACTTACCTGAACCTTTGTATGATTGTTCGCCATGATCGGCCAGTGGCTGCATCTGGTTTTCTAGCCCTGGCACAGCCTGCTTCTGATCAGGGAAGGGAGGTTGGGGATATTTATGACTGGGATCCTGAAGCGTTGCCTCGGAGGTGTTCGTCGTTGAGTTCATTCGATTAATCGTAAATTGGATTTTGGTAATGACTCATTACTAACCCACATTGAAGAAGTAGAACGACTATATTCTTCGGCAAATGAGGAAATGGTCCTTATTATTGATAGCTAATACGCTACACCTAATTAACCGTTTGGCTTTTCGAAAAAAATATTCATCGTAATATTGCAATGAATATTTTTTCCATTACCTTTGTCGCATGGGCGTAACAAAAACCGAGATATTCTCAGACGAACAAAACCGCATTGCGGATTTAGCCAAGGCTTTTGCACATCCGGCACGAGTGGCCATTCTGCAATTGCTGGCACAGAAGAAGGCCTGCGTTTGTGGCGATCTGGTCGATGAGCTGCCGTTGGCTCAGGCGACCGTATCCCAGCATTTGAAGGAGCTGAAACGCATTGGCATCATACAGGGTGAGATCAACCCACCTCGTGTTTGCTACTGCATCAATGAAACCGTATGGGAGGAAGCGCGGCAGGTTTTTGGCTCGCTGCTGGATACCTACGTTAGTGCTGCAGCTTGCTGCTAGGGTTTCGGACGGCCGCTGCCGTGGCTATTTTTTTGCTTAAATCAATCGTAATATTACATTAAACCAATTGAATGCTTTATGGAAACTGCCGAACAAATCAAAGAAACCGTGCGCCAGAAATACGGTGCAATTGCTGAACAAACAGATGCTAATGGTTGCTGTGGCCCCACCTCCTGCTGTGACCAATCCAGGCCGGGATTCGAAAACGTATCCAACGTACCGATTGCGATGGCGCAGGATTATCAGGAATTGAAGGGATATGTGGCTGATGCCGATCTGGGATTAGGCTGCGGCTTGCCGACTCAATTTGCCCAGATCAAACCCGGCGATACGGTGGTCGATTTGGGTTCGGGTGCAGGCAACGATTGCTTTGTCGCTCGCGCAGAAACCGGCGAATCGGGTCGCGTCATTGGCCTGGATATGACCCCGTCTATGATCGACCGTGCCCGTAAGAATGCAAAGGCATTAGGCTACAGCAATGTCGAGTTCGTCTATGGCGATATTGAAGACATGCCGTTGCCGGAAAACCTGGCCGATGTGGTGGTGAGCAATTGCGTGATGAACCTGGTTCCCGACAAGCAAAAAGCCTTCGCCGAAACCTTCCGCATTTTAAAGCCCGGCGGCCATTTCAGCATTTCCGATATTGTGTTGCAGGGCGATTTGCCCGAAGGTTTACGGCAGGATGCCGAACTATATGTAGGCTGCGTATCGGGTGCCATCCAGAAGGAAGCTTATTTGCAGCTCGTCAGAGAGAATGGATTTACCGATATACAGGTGCAGAAAGAACGTGAAATTAACCTGCCCGATTCGGTGTTGCAGAATTATCTCTCTGCCGAAGAGATTGCCGAATATCGCCAGGAGGACCAAGGCATCTACAGCGTGACCGTCTTTGCCCGCAAACCTGCGCGCGTTACTGCTGCCAAGCCAGCCGCTACCGCCTGCTGTGGGCCTGATTGCTGCAATTAATCACTCACCTAATCCTATACCAGCTATGAAACGAATTCTGGTTCTTTGCACGGGCAATTCTGCCCGCTCGCAGATGGCCGAGGGCTATCTACAAACCTTCGCCGATAGGTCAGACCACGGTGATCGGGTCGAAGTTTACAGCGCGGGGGTTGCTCCGCACGGTGTCAATCCGTTGGCTATTCAGGTAATGGCTGAAGATGGTATTGATATTTCACACCACACCTCGAACCATGTGGACGAATACACGGACCTGCCGTTCGATTACGTCATTACCGTTTGCGATAATGCCCGCGAGCAATGTCCCTATTTTCCATCTAGTGCCGAGATGATTCATCATAGCTTCCCCGATCCGGCCGGTTCACTGACCTCGTTCCGGCAGGTGCGCGATCTGATCAAAGCGTACAGTTTGGAGTTTGTGCAAAATCACTTAGGCGAATCTATCACCCAATAAGTCATGGCCATTCACATCGAAACTGCCCAGCCCAACGAGAAAGAAACCGTAGTGGCATTGCTAGAGCAGGTGGATCTGCTCACCGAGGATTTGCCGGTAGGCTTGCCTGATTTTATCATTGCTAAAGACGAAGAAACACCCGTTGGCGTAGCCGGTCTGGAATCATTCGGATCGGTGGGCCTGCTGCGTTCGATAGCTGTCGATCCCGCTTACCGGGGTAAGGGCATCGCAGCCCAACTGATTAATCGAATAGTAGCCACCGCCGACTCTGCTCAGTTGAAAGAACTCTACCTGATTACTACCACTGCCGACGGATATTTTACTCGCTATGGCTTTGTGCCAGTGAGCCGGGAAACCGCGCCCGAAGCCATTCGGCAAACCCGTCAGTTCAGTGGCCTTTGTCCTTCATCGGCGATTGTCATGAAACGCACGATTTAAACTACTTTTTCATGAGTGCCCCTCGTTTAACGTTTCTCGACCGCTTTCTGACGCTGTGGATCTTCCTTGCCATGCTGATCGGTGTGGGTATCGGCTACTTTTTCCCACAGTCGCAGGACTTTATTAATGGCTTTAATTCGGGCACTTCGTCGCGTCTGATCGTCAACGTGCCGTTGGCCATCGGGTTGATCCTGATGATGTACCCGCCTTTGGCCAAGGTGAAGTATGAAGAATTGCCGAAAGTGTTTGCCAATACAAAAATCCTGGCTCTTTCGTTGCTACAAAACTGGATTGTTGGGCCGCTGTTGATGTTCGGTCTGGCCGCCATTTTTCTGCCCGATAAGCCCGATTACATGACCGGCCTGATTATGATCGGCATTGCCCGATGCATTGCCATGGTTATCGTATGGAACGATCTGGCAGATGGTGATCGGTTATATGCTGCGGGACTGGTGGCGTTTAACAGCATTTTTCAGGTGCTATTCTACTCCGTCTATGCCTGGTTATTCATTGTGGTGTTTCCACCTCTGTTTGGCTTGCATGGGTATGAGCAGGCGCACCTGGCGGTCAACATTACCATAGGCGAAGTCGCCAAAAGTGTGTTCATTTATCTGGGTATTCCCTTTTTAGCGGGGCTTTTCTCAAGGGTGATCCTTACGCGGTTGTTCAGCCGAACATGGTACGAGCAGACATTTTTGCCTGCCATCAGTCCCCTGACGCTAATTGCCTTACTGTTCACGATTGTGGTCATGTTCAGCCTGAAAGGGCAGCTCATCGTTTCGATCCCGCTCGATGTGGTACGTATCGCTATTCCGCTGTCGATCTATTTTGCCATTATGTTTTTTTCGGCATTCTATCTCTCCAAACGGGCCGGAGCTGATTATGGCAAATCGACGTCGCTTGCCTTTACGGCTGCGGGTAACAATTTTGAATTAGGCATTGCGGTGGCCATCGCTGTATTTGGTATCGATTCAGGAGCGGCTTTTGCTGCTGTGATTGGCCCATTGATCGAAGTACCCGTACTCATTCTGCTCGTCAATTTTGCTCTTAAACAGAAGCACCAGTTTGAACCCAATGACCGAAGGCCCCTGGCAAACCACGTCTGAAAATTGCCCTCTATGGTCAATGATAGATTTTTTGAATGATTGAATAGAGGCCGTAGAACCTATTCAATCATTCAAAATTTTATCATCAAAATTAAACAGAAGCTGGTTCGGTTTTTAGTACCTCTTTAGGTGGGTGTTGGCTCCAGTATGTGGCTAATAATGAGCCATTTGTGTTCATGATGGGGCCGAAAAGGGCAGGGGCCAGGCCAACGGTGGCGACTTTGCCCATCTGTACAGCAATGCCCGATGCCAAACCTCCATTTTGCAGCCCCACTTCAATAGCAACTGTCCGGCAGCTTTGTTCATCCATGCCAAACAATCGGGCTGTCCAGTAGCCCAGCATAAAGCCACTTAGGTTATGAATCAGTACGCAAAAGCCCAGTGTCCAGCCAACGGTTAATAAGCTATCGCGTCCGGCGGCTGCGATGATGGCAACAATCAGAATAATTCCACCCATCGACAGCATCGGCATCACCCGGTTCAGCATGACCGATGATTTATGGAAAACCCGGTTCAGAATCAAGCCGACGATTACAGGCAAAATGACGATCTGCATAATCTCGACCATCATTTTCAGGAATGAAATTTCAATGAACTGACCGGCCAGAAGCTTCATCAGCGCTGGCATCAGAAACGGAGCCAGCAATGTCGAAATGGTAGTGACCGTAATAGACAAAGGCACGTTGGCTTTGGCTATGAAGCACATTACATTCGAGGCCAATCCACTGGGGGAGCAGCCTATCAGGACAACACCAGCCGCAATTTCGGGTGGAAAACTAAACGAGTTAGCCAGGGTGAAACCGAGCAGGGGCATAATGATAAAATGACAAACGACCCCGATAAAAACGGCTTTCGGCTGCTGAATGACGCCCTCAAAATCTTTAATCGACATGGTGGTCCCCATACCCAGCATGATGATTTGCAGCAAAGGAATAATTAACTTCTTAAGCGGAAATCCACCGATGCTGACAAATGGTGCTGGAAAAGCAAACGCCAGTCCGACAAATACAATCAGGAGCGCAGTGAAAATAAGGTTCCGGTACGACGAGCGATCGTTTGTTTCGGCTTTCATTTTGTATTAATAAACAATGCAGAATGCACAATGAATAATGTAAAATGCATAATGTGTTACAAAGCGTAATTACTTGAAAACTTACCTGCTATTCTTCATTACTCATTCTGCATTGTTCATTATCCATTAGTTGTTTATCGAAGCCAGTACCCCTTCTTTCAGTGAATAGGTTGAGGTTTTTATATGGGTGATGTCGTAAGTTTTTAGTACATAGTCGATCAGGCAAACGGCCACCACAATCATATCGACCCGGAGCTCGATCATGCCTGGTATCTGCATCCGCTCCTCGTGAGTTTTTGTAACAAGCAATTCGTAGGAACGATAAAACTCCGGGAGAGGTAATTCGAATGTGGCCTGATTTGGATCGGGTAAATGGCCCTGTTCATGCATAAACCACATATCGACCAGCGTATCGAACGAACCCGACGAGCCGATCAACGCACTCGGCTGGTATTGATGAATGGCATTGGCTAAGGGGAGTAGTTGTTCCTGAAAGTAATTATTCAGGCGACGGATCGTGCCAGGGCTAATTGGGTCGATGCGGTCCGCCGTTCCGGTCATGAAACGCTCACGTAATCGTTGACCACCAATTTCAAAACTTTGTTTCCAGAAGATTCGGGATCGATTGCCCAGAATAAATTCGACGCTTCCGCCACCGATATCAATCACTAAACTTGTTGCATCATCTAAAGCTCCGGCCGCTCGGATGCCCTGATAAATGTAGGCAGCTTCCTGATCGCCCGAAATGACCTGAATTGAAATGCCTGTTTCCTGCCCGATACGGTCGATAAATTCCTGCTGATTGCGGGCTACCCGAATGGCGCTGGTGCCAATCGCAACAACCTGGTCTGGTGTCATGCCAAAGCGATAGAGTACCTGCCGGAAATACGTAAGTACACCCAGTGCCCGACCAATGGCTTCTTCGGTGATGATGCCCTGATTGATACCTGCCTGGCCTATTTTAGCGGGTAAACTTTCCCGAAACAGCGTCCGTTGGACTGAACCGTCCGTTTCGGCAATTAATAGATGAAAAGTATTGGTACCTAAGTCAATAATGGCTTGTTTCATGTCTGCAAATGTATTACCTTTGCCGTCCGATTTTAGCTAAAACACAATATTTACAAATGCTTATTATTAACGTAAAAGACAACGAGTCGATCGACAAAGCCCTGAAACGCTTCAAGAAGAAATTTGAGAAGACGGGCGTGTTGCGGCAGTTGCGGTCGCGGACGGCTTTCCAAAAACCGTCGGTAAAGCGTCGCACCGAAATCATCAAGGCTGCCTACAAAGAGAGAATGTACGGCAACCACACCGAGCAATAGTCGGTGATGTGCAGTTGGAATTGAATCGCTGAATGCGCAGTCAGTCGTTCGAAACCACCAACTAAAGACACGGAAGCAGCAAGCAGGGATGTTTGCTGCTTTTTTTTGACCAGGATTTTTGTGATTTTACTGATTGGTCTGATTATAGTATGTCGAGTGGGTGAATATTTGTGATGTCAGATGGCTTAAAGAAGCGTATAGCTAGTAAAGTTGATATGTTTGTGTAAGCAAAATCAGAGTAATCAATAAAATCACATGAATCCCGGTTCTGACTTCCTCACCCACATTCGGTACGAAAAACGGCTGAGTCATCATACGCTGACGGCTTATGCGAACGATCTGCAACAGTTTAGCGAGTTTCTAAGCACCGAGTGTAATGTCGACCAGCCAGAGCGGGCCGATTTTCGGCACATTCGGTCGTGGATTGTGAGTCTGGTGGAGGGCGATATGGATAAATCGTCGGTGAACCGGAAAATTGCCACCCTGCGGAGCTTCTATGGGTTTTTAGTGCGCCGGAAAGTGATCGATCAGGACCCAATGGCTAAAATTCAGGCACTGAAAGCCAGTAAAAAGCTGCCCCAGTACGTCGAAGAAAAACCGATGGAAACCCTGCTTAGCGAGGTTGAATTCCCCGACACGTTTGAGGGCATACGCGATAAATTGGTGCTGGAGTTGCTGTATGGTACCGGAATTCGATTGAGTGAATTAATTGGGTTAAAAACAGTTGACGTCAATCTGTACGAAAAGACCATTCTGGTGCTGGGAAAGCGCAACAAACACCGTATCGTGCCGCTTACACAGCCTCTGTTTGAGCTCATTCAACAGTACAAGCAGCTCAAAGAGACTGAGTTTTCAGGGCAGGCCGATCAAACGGTTTTGATTGTAAGCGATAAAGGAGTACCCGCTTATCCGGTGCTGATTCAGCGGATTGTAAAGCGACATCTGGAACTGGTAACGACGCTTGAAAAGAAAAGTCCGCACGTATTACGCCATTCGTTTGCCACGCACCTCCTCAATCGGGGGGCTGACCTCAACGCCATCAAAGACTTGCTTGGCCACAGTAGTTTGGCGGCTACCCAGATTTATACGCATACCAGTCTGGAACAACTCAAGAAAACCTACGATCAGGCCCACCCGAAGGCCAAAAAATAACTAATGCCTCCAGAGAAGGCGCCTTTGATACCTATTTGTTGCTCTAACTAACCAACGTCAGAACGAGTAAAGTTGTGATTCGATTGATTTTTTAGCCTATATCTTCAATCGAACGGCTCCCTGACTTGTATGGCAATCAATAAAGTTACCCGTCGCACCTTTGTGAAATCGACTGGCTTGGCGGCAACTGGTTTTCTAACCCAGTTCCCCGATTTATATTCTCCAGTTTTACCGCGCAAAGACAATCCCGATATAACAAAGCCTACACCTGAGTGGATCAAAGCCCTGTACGAACCAGGAGCGCCAACCACATATCGCAAAACGAAAGCTGAGCTTCAATACATCGGCATGCCAGTGGGTGGAATCGGCTGCGGTTGTGTGTATCTGGGGGGCGATGGGCGACTCTGGTTATGGGATGTCTTCAATAAAAATCAGACGGGTGTTATCTACAAAGACATTCCCTGGCACGAGAAAATCCAGAACAATAAGGCAATCCTGCGGCCATTTGACGGAGCGAATTATGTAGAGCCCGTTAAAGATGTTCGACCGGTAGAGCAGGGATTTGCCCTGAAGTTCGATTACAATGGCAAGAGCGTTACGAAACGATTGCTGGCCGACGACTGGGACGACATTGAATTTGAAGCCACTTATCCAATGGCTACCATTCGCTATATGGATAAGACGCTTCCCGTTCAGGTTTCGATACAGGTCTATTCGCCGTTTATTCCGCTGGATGCGGATAATTCGGGATTGCCCGCCACCATTTATTCATTTACGATCACCAATAAAAGTCAGTTGGATATAACGGTGTCGGTGGCGGGCTGGCTTGAGAACAAAGCGGCTATGTACACTGCCAGCGATGATCAATATACCAAATCAAATAAGGCCATTCCGAATGGCGTTTTCAGCAACGTTCTCAATAAAAACTGGGCCGACGATGCCTATTTTTTCAAACCGGATTATGGCAACTTCTGTCTGCTTTCGCTCAACCCGTCTACAATAGTCAATACAGCAGCCACCCTAACGAACGACGCGCTGTTTAGTGCAGAAAATAGTCAGCCTTCTACCAAACGATTTGATGAGCCGTTGTTGGGTTCCGTACGAAATACGACCCAAATCGCTGCTGGTAAAACGGCTGAATTGCATTATGTAGTAAGCTGGTATTTCCCGAATCTGTCGTTTCATTCCATTAAGAATGAGACGAAGCGATATTACGCGAACCAATTCAAATCAGCGGCTGAGGTCTCCATCTATATCCAGCAGAATTTTGACAAACTATCGGGCGGAACCAAAACCTGGTGCCAGACCTGGTATGCGAAGAGTACATTGCCACACTGGTTTTTAGAACGCACGTTACTAAATGTGTCGACCCTGGCAACTACAACCAGCCATCGGTTTTCGTCGGGACGGTTTTATGCGTGGGAGGGCGTAGGTTCCTGTGCCGGTACTTGCACACACGTGTGGCAGTATGCCCAGGCGATGGGTCGATTGTTTCCATCGCTGGAACGGGATACGCGCGAACGGGTCGATCTGGGGGTTGGTTTTCATGAAGATGGGCATATTGGCTTCCGGGCTGAATATGATCAGCAACCCGCCATTGACGGGCAAGCTGGTCGCGTTCTGGGGGTTTATCGGGAGCATCAGATGAGTGCCAACGATGAATTTTTACGTCGAAACTGGCTGAAAACCAAACTAGCTATCGAATACATCCTGAAACAAGACCGGAATGGAAATGGCATGGTCGATTCGCAGCTCGAAAACACGCTGGATGCCAAATGGCCGGGCGAGATTGCCTGGCTGGTGGGTCTTTGTCTGGTAGCCGTAAAAGCGGGCGAACGCATGGCTGAAGAATTGACCGACCTGGAGTTTGCGACAGTTTGCAAAACCTTTTTCGACAAGGGGAAGGCCAATATGGAATCACAACTGTTTAATGGAGAGTATTTTATCCATAAAGCCGATCCAAAATTGGGTAAAACTGTACTAGGTTCGTACGACACCTGCCATATTGACCAGGTGTATGGGCAGTCGTGGGCGTTTCAGGTTGGACTGGGTCGAATCATTGATCAGCAAAAAACTTTATCCGCATTGCGGGCTCTCTGGAAATACAATTTTACAACCGATGTGGGGCCCTACCTGAAAGACCATCATGGCGGGCGGCCTTATGCGTTACCGGGTGAGGGGGGAATGCTGATGAATACCAACCCGACGCAGGAGCCATTGCCTTATGGCGTAAAAGATGCCTGGCAGGTGACCTATTTTCACGAGTGCATGAGTGGGTTTGAACATCAGGTGGCCGGGCATATGATCGCCGAAGGTATGACTGATGAAGGGCTGGCACTGATCCGAACCATCCATGATCGCTACCATGCCGCCAAACGAAATCCGTTCAATGAAGTCGAATGCAGCGACCACTATGCACGGGCTATGGCCAGTTATGGAGCGTTTGTTACGGCCTGTGGCTATGCGTACCACGGCCCCAAAGGTGAAATGGCGTTTGCCCCAAAATGGAATGCTGATAGGTTCATGGCTCCGTTTACGGCTGCCGAAGGATGGGGGACGTACACCCAGCAAAAACAGGGTAAAGGCTATGAGTATCGCCTTGAAGTAGCCTATGGTTCGTTGCAGTTAAAGCAGCTAACGGTTGAGAAAGGTGATGCGAAGCCGGTTAAGAAAGTACTAGCAACACTGGGTGGGCAACCGATTGCCATACAATTAAAACAAACCGCTAAAACCCTCGTCCTGAGCTTCTCTGGTCGGACAAATCTCCAGGCCAAACAACCGTTGATTGTATCGGTACAGGGGTGAACACATATATTGCTCAACAAGTACAAACTTTAGCTATGAATGAATAGGTTGGCCAAACGGCTCTTTCTGACAGGCTTACTACTAACGTGTAGTTTTATACAGGCTTATGCTACGTGGTCTATCATTGTGATTGATCCCAGAACCAAAGAGATTGGTATTGCCGGCGCTTCCTGTACCTACAGTGTGTATGGAATTGGATCAATCGTTCCGGGAAAAGGAGCAGTCATTGTACAGGCCATGAGCAACGGAGCTGCCCGTGCTTTAGGTCGACGGATGATCATGGCCGATGCTCCTCCCGAACAAATCCTGGATGCAATGAAAGATCCAGACTTTGATCCCGAAGAACAACAGTATGCGATTGTCTGTGTCAATTATTATGGCAAGGAATTGACGTATACTGGTAGTGAAGTAACGCCGTTTAAAGGTGCTTTAACGGCAAATGGAATCTCAGTACAGGGCAACACATTGGCTAGTCCTGATGAACTGCAAGCCGTTCTGAATACTGCGCTACAGGCGCAGAAGGAAGGACTTCCTCTGGAAGAGGTGTTGATGCTGGCACTGGAAGCCGGGGCAAAATTAGGTGGTGATAAACGATGCGGTGACCGGAAGGCTTCCAGCGCGTTTCTGACCATTGCCAAACCAGCCGATTCTCCACAGAAACCTTACCTAAATTTGATTGTGTACGGCATCAACAATACGATAAACGCGGTAGAGGTCTTGCGGAAAAAACTGGATGACTGGAAACGTAGAAAATAAGCCAGTTTCTTTATTATTCATGTTCCTTTGCCTTCATTGTCATGGATTGTCATTTGTGGAAATACAACATAATGACCACGAATGACAATCCATGTCGCCAAAGGCAAATCACTACTTATAACTCCCGAATCTGGATATTCCGATACCAGACGCGCTCCTTTGGGCTGTGGTTCTGGAGGGCTATTTTGCCTTTGGCATGAGGTGTTGCATACGGCCAGTTGGCAAACTTACTTTTGGCCACCAGGGCTTTCCAGTTGTCGGAGCCGTATTCGTAATCGACCATTTTTTTACCATTCAGGAAGTGCTCTACATGGTTTTTGTTGACAACGATGCGGCCTTTGTTCCATTCGCCTGGTGCTTTGACTACGTTCATATCGGCTGGGGGAATCATGTCATAATTGGCACCTGTTAGCTGCGTATCTTTCAGCTTATACGGCTTCCCGTCACCGTCCAGATACCCTTTATCGTCGATCACCTGATATTCTGGACCCGACATATACGTTGACTTAATATCCGGGCTATCAATGATTTTATACACAACACCACTATTGCTTCCTTTAGGAATTTTGAACTCAAATTCCAGTTCAAAATTTTCGTATTCCTTATCCGTAACCAGATCGCCACCCGTACCATCAGGAGTCATGGCTCCGTCTTCGACATACCAGCCAACTATCCCATCTTTATGGTAGCTGTGCCAGCCTTTTATCGTTTTTCCGTCAAATAATGAGGTCCATTTTGGGGGAAATGTGAAGGATAATGGACAAAACAGTACACTGAGAAGCAACAGTCGTTTCATGGAGTTTAGCTTTTTTGAGATAAAAGTAACCAAAATATTAAATGATAACTACAGATTCGAATGTCGACTATCTTTGCACGCATGCGTAGAAAGAACGACATTTTATTAAAAAGCGCTTTTGAGGAAGCTTTTCCTGATTTGCTGCGATTTTTCTTTGCAGAGGCCGATCAATTATTCGATATGGCCCGAGGGTTTGAGTTCATGGACAAAGAATTGAGTGAACTCTTTCCCGAACTGGAAAAACAGGGCGGTTCACGATTTGTGGATATGCTGGTCAAAGCCTGGTTGCTGGATGGTACTGAAGAATGGATTTTGGTACACCTGGAAATTCAGGGTGAGGATACGCGCGGATTTGCCCATCGGATGTTGCAGTACTGGTATCGCATTTATGATCGATATGAAGTGGATATTGTTGCCTTAGCTGTATTTACGGGTGGTAAAAATCAGCCTAAACCGAATCAGTATCACAAAAGCTTTTTAGGTACTGAAATCACCTATACCTATAACGCTTACCATATCCTGGATCATTCGGAGAGCGAGTTAGTGGCCATGAATAATCCATTTGCGCTTATTGTTCTGGCTGCGCAGAAAGCGTTATTGTTAGGCAAGATTCCTGAAAAAGAACTGGGAGAGCAGCGACTAACGATTGCCAAAGCGTTGATTCAAAGCCAACGGTACGATAGTGAACAAATTCGACGTTTTCTGTTCTTTTTAAAGACCTTTATTTACATTGGCGATCCAGACATAAATCGTAATTTTGATAAGGAGATTGAACTGCTAACCGGAAGTCAGAGAGCTATGGGTATCATCGACACAATTAAAATGTTAGCCAGAGAAGAAGGGCTTGAAGAAGGTCTTGAACAAAAAAGCCTTGAAGTGGTCCGTAAACTGCTACTGGCACAAAAGTTTACAGATGCTGAGATTGCTAACTTCGCTAGCGTCTCAGAAGATTTTGTGCGGAAGGTGAAAACCGAACTGGATAAATAGTCACTAATCGAGTTACTCTCTAACCTGAAAGCGCCCAAAACAGTGAAAAACTTCTGTTTTAGGCGCTTTCAGGTTAGAGAGTGTTCAGTATCTAGGTTGCCATATCGCGGGTTGCGTCCAGGTCGTTGTATTTACGGTCGAGGCCTTCGGTCGATTTCTGATCGGAACGGTCGGGGCCGGAGATCATATCCTGGGCAGCAATACTACTTTCGTCGGCCATTTCGCGTGGAAATTTCTCAGCTTCCCGACCTTCTTCGGGTCGTTCGCCCGGCTGGTTTTTAGTCGTGTCTTTGGCATTTACATCATAAGGACGGGCTGAATCACCCGTATCTGGCGCATCTTCCATACCTTCCTCAGTACCAGGAACGGCTTTAGCTGCTTCGGCTATATCCTCATGAATCCCTTCATACTGAGAGCCCTTTTCTGCATTAACCGACTGAGGTTCTACCGGAGCAGCTACCGTAGCTGTGAATGTAGTCAATGGATTAGCGGCATTCCGTATATCTGGAACTGCTGGTTTGGGCGTATCTGGCAAATCAGGAATTTCGGGACCAGGGGTCGGTGGAGTAGGGGGCGTTTCTGGTGGCACACCCGGCGTAGGCGGAATCGGCTGCGTTGGGTCAGGTGTGCCGGGAGTTGGGGGAATCATATTTTGGAAAGAGTCTCCTCCCAGTGGTTGAACCCCACCAATGTAATTCCAGCCAGCAAATGAATTGGTCGACGTACTTTTCGAGTCTGTATTGGTCGAATTTGGTGACTCATCCTCCGATGATAAGCCTGTTGCCACTGTCGAACCCGCATCAGGATTGCCCGTAATATCGGCAACGGCAATCGGATCGTTTGGTAGGATCGCTTCATCAACACCTTCGCCTACATGCAGCGAAGCTTCCGAATTTTCGTATGTTTTCCCCCGCAATGGGTCGCCCTGAACAGTGCGCTCTTCGTCGGAGCTATATCGGTTGCGAAGTTGTTCATCCACAACATCGTCTTCGGTATCACCGATGGGTGTCAGTTTACCGTCGACGAGTTTGACCATATTTGTTTCGCCCTGATCGGCGCCGAACATCGCTTCTGCATTTTCGTTCGATACCAGATTGGCCTGTTGAGCGCCATCGCTAAGGGCTGAAGAATTTGAGTTTTCCATGACAATTGTGAATGTTTTAGGTTTATGGAAAACTACTGGAAACGCAAAAGGTTTTGTAACGCGGACATCTAGTCCGCAGTCAATAACCACTGCGGACTAGATGTCCGCGTTACTTCAGCGCGTCAAATAAAATCTCGGCGGGGTGCTGAGCTTTTCGCCCAGTTCCATCCTTGATCTGATGACGGCAACTTGTACCAGCGGCCGAAATGATGGCATCGACTGCTTTTCGTACTGTAGGGAAAAGGACTAGCTCGCCAATCTGCATCGATAGTTCGTAATGCTCTTCTTCATAACCAAACGAACCTGCCATGCCGCAACAACCGGACGGAATCAACTGTATGTTATAATTGGCTGGTAAGGAGAGCACCTTTTTCACGGGAACCATCGATGATAGCGCCTTTTGGTGGCAGTGTCCGTGTACTTTCACCAGTCGGGCTTCGTCGGTAAATAAGCGCTTATCCACTCGGCCAGCCTCAACTTCCTGTGCCAGCCATTCTTCGAACAGAAAAACGTTTTTGGCAATACGCAGGGCATCGTCTTTTAACTCGTTAGGCACTAAATCGGGGTATTCATCCCGGAAGGTCAGAATGGCCGACGGTTCCAAACCAATCAGCGGTGTATCGTCCGTAACAAGGTCTTTCAACAACGTTACGTTCCGAATAGCGAGCTTCCTGGCTTCATCGACCAGTCCTTTCGATAAATAGGTACGGCCACTTTCCGCATGTTCAGGAATCGTAACCGTATAGCCCAGTCGTTCCAGCAACTGAATCGCTTTTTGACCGACCTCAACGTCATTGAAATTGGTGAATTCATCGGCGAAGAGCAAGGGGCGTGGGGCATGGGGCATGGAGTGGGAATTGAGCTCCTTGCTCCCCGCTCCCTGCTCCCTGCTCTTCGCCCACTTCTTTAACGTCGTACCCGCCAAATGCGGCATGCTGCGGTCGGGGTGGAAGCCGACGAGTTGATTAGCCACCCGACGAAGTGCAGGAGCGTTATAAACCGCGTTGTAAGCCCAAGGAGCCAGACTGGCCAGCGACATTAGTTTGGTGAAGTTACCGACCAGTTTAGCTCGTAACGGAACGCCTTTTTCGTGGTAATGCTGTTGCGTGAATTCGGCCTTCATCCGGGCCATGTCGACGCTCGATGGGCATTCCGCTTTACAGCCTTTGCACGATAGGCACAAGTCGAGTACCTCTTTGGCTGCTGCATAGTCCAGTTCGGTTGGGGTCGATTGATTGCTGTAAAAATGCCGGAGAATATTGGCGCGAGCCCGGGTCGTATCGCGTTCGCGTCGGGTAGCCATGTAGCTTGGGCACATGGTTCCGCCCGAAATTTCGGTTTTACGGCAATCGCCGGAGCCGGAGCATTTTTCGGCCAGTTCGAGCAAACCTCCATCTTTCGAAAAGTCAAACACCGTTTTGGGCTGCGCAACTACCACATCGGCCTCCGAACGCAGCGACTCGTTCATCGGTGGCGGGTCGATGACTTTGCCTGGGTTGAACGTGTTGTGTGGGTCCCAGAGGGTTTTAACGTCTTTGCACAACTGGTAGTTTTCGGGGCCGAGCATATAGGCAATAAATTCGCCCCGTAGCCGACCGTCACCATGCTCACCCGATAAGGAACCGCCGTATTTTTTGACCAACTGCGCCGTATCCATCAGTAACGCCCGGAAATTGGCTCGCCCTTCCGACGATTTTAGGTTGATGAGCGGCAGAACATGGATTTCGCCCGCCCCGGCATGGGCCGAATATTCGAGTTTCAGCCCGTGATTCTCCCAGGCCATCCGGTCCAGTTCATCAATGTAGTCGGGCAGGTCATGAACATCGACGGCGGTATCTTCGATCACGTTTGCCGGTTTTTCATCACCCGGAATGTTGTACATGATGCTTAATCCCGCTTTGCGCAGTGCCCAGGGCTTTTTCGTTTCGTCATCGAATAGAATCGGATAGGTGTAACCTAACTCCTTTTCCTTCAGGTCAGCAACAAAGGCATTGGCTTTTTGCGCAGCCCCTTCTTTTGTATCATCGAAAAATTCAACCATCAGGATCGCCTTCGGATCACCTTCCACAAACGCCCGGTTTTTGGTTTGCTCGATGTTGGTTTTGGTCAGTTGCAGGATATAATCATCGACCAGCTCCGATGCCGAACACTGATGGGCCAGTGCAACCAGATTGGCTTCCAGCGATTGGCGGATCGTGTTGAAGTGTGCGCAAACCAGAGCCGTTTCTTTGGGTGGCAATGGCAGCAGATTCAATTTGGCTTCGACAATAAAGCATAGCGTCCCTTCTGACCCCGCAATGAGATTAGCGAAGTTGAAGAGCGGGGTCAGAAGGGACGCCGAACTCACGTTTTCCTGCTCCTTGCTCCCTGCTCCCTGCTCCCCGCTAAAAAAATTCAATAGCGCATCCAGCGCATAGCCGGTGTTCCGACGAGTGACGGTCGGCTTGGGGTAACCTTCGCGGATGTGCTGTTGGGTTTCAGGGTTGGAGAGCCAGTCGCGGAACTGTACGTAGAGCCGTTGTTCGAGTGGGCTAACCACATTTTCGCCCCGGCATTTGGCGTCGAATTGTTCCTGGGTTAGTGGGCCAAACGTAACTTCGGCACCATCGCTGAGAACGACCCGAACGTCGAGCAGGTGGTCGCGGGTGGTGCCCCAGATGATGGAGTGAAGGCCACAGGAATTGTTGCCAATCATTCCGCCAATCATAGCCCGGCTGGCGGTACTGGTTTCGGGACCGAACAGCAGACCGTGCGGTTTTAGAAAGGCGTTCAGGTCGTCGCGGATAACGCCGGGTTGTACACGTACCCATCGTTCGGCGGTATTAACTTCCTGAATGGTTCCAAAGTACTTGGAGATGTCGACCACTATACCGCTACCGACGACCTGGCCAGCCAGCGAGGTTCCAGCAGCCCGTGGAATTAGTCCTAAACCATGTTGTTGCGCAAATCGTAGCAGTCGTTTAATATCGGCGACTGATTTGGGCAGGGCTACTGCAATGGGCATCTCCTGATAAACCGATGCATCCGTGGCGTAGAGTAAGCGCTGGGCGGTGTGTTCAGGTGATTCATCGAAATAGAGGTCTCCTTCGAACGAAGGCTCCAGCGAGGCAAAAGGCGGTTTATGAGGAAGACGAAACATACCTCAAAGGTACAAAGAAACTCAGTTCACTGCTTTGGAACCAGTTTGTAAGCTCTCCAGACAAAAAAGCCCACGACCACCAGCATCAATCCGACTATACTGGGAATTGTCCAGCCAATTAGGTGGTCATGATTATAAAATTTAGCCCAAATTGATTGAGCATGAATGAGAAGAAATAAGCTGGCCACAAACAGGCGCATACTGGCAGTCATCAGACGAATATTACCTAGCTGGCGGCCTACATTCTCTGCTGTACGTGGACCAGGAAAGTTCATGAAATCGGGATGCATTTTTTAGGATACCCAAAGTAGACCAGTAACAAACAAAGCAATGAGCGGTATGATCAGTAATGTTGCCGGACTGCCCCATCGATCGGGCTGGCCATGTAGATTGTAGTGAATGGCTATTGGACTAGGCAACCACATCGCTCCAGCAATGGAAAGGGTTGTCAGAAGCGTTAGCAGAACTATCGTTAGCCAATTGGTCATTCGTTCATACGTAGTCATGTCTGAACTTAAAGCAGAAGTGTATACCATCGAAGGTAAGAAAGCATAGTAAATTATGGAAATGACCGTGTTGAGTCATCCATCGGATAAACGACCGCTACTATGCTGACACGACGTATATCTACAACTCTTCAGGTTGACTTTAAGCCCATTGTGAGTGTGGCTTTATTGGTTATCGTATTTTTTGTTTGGGTGAAGGCGGCCAAAGAGCCTGAAGTTATGGGCGTTGCGATACCGAAAGAATGCCGAAAGCTTGAGATCCAGCATACTCCAAAAAAAGTAGTTACCCTTTATCTACTAGCGAAAAGCCAGATCGGTATTATGCAATACTGGAAAGGTGACGATATGGTCGAACTGAGCCAGATCAGTCCTGAAACAGACAACATATCGAAACTATTGGAAGGGTTGAAAAAAGCAACGGATGGCGATATGGCTGTTATGGTGAAGCCTACCCAACTGGCTACATTCCGGAATGTCTCTGACGTCCTGGATGTACTGAGAGAGGTAGATATTCCTTATGTTCCTATTACGACACTTACCGGTTTCGAACAACGCAGGATGAAGTATTATGAGCAGAAGTTTACCCACCATCGAATAGGTAGCGGAACGTTGTTTCTGAAAATGGAGCCTTTTTACTGTTCAATAGAGGAGTAAGAAAAGCTATTCACTTGCCCCGATCAAAGACCCGCTTCAGCCGACTACCGATAAAACTACCTACAAACGTCAGAATCATGGAACCGTATAGTCCGAAATTCTCCAGTTCGATATTGAAGGAGTTGGTCGGGTGTTCGAGAAAGAAGGTATATACAAGCCAGATCGACAGTGCCTGTACGATGGCCAGAAGCCAGCCTTTGCGGGGTTCCAGGAAGCCCAGGCCCGTTGCCAGAATGGTTGCGACCAGGTAAGGAAGATGGGCCGCTATGGCAACGCGAATGCAATACAGAAGAAAAGCACTCCCAATTAGCGTCAGAAGGATATTCAGGAGGAGTCGGCGGTCGAAAAAAGAAGCGTTCATTCGTAATGAAAAATGTAGAATGAATAATGAACAATACACTTCGGACATTGTCCATTATTCATTCTACATTTTTCATTGCTTACTGGTTCACATAGACGCTACCAGCCGAAGCCGAGAGTGTAACGGGGATGCCACCACCATTGAGCGTACCTTTAATGTGGTTCCGGTCCGTATCGCCACTGAAGTTGTTCAGCGGGATTTTGATGTGGTTGCCACTCAGATTTAAGCTGATTCCTTTGTCGAGAGGCATTCTGACGCGAACGCTACCGGCGCTGGTCGACAGACGAATCGGACCGGCTAGTTTGCTGATGCTTACCTCTACACCACCGGCGCTGGTGCTGGCGTCGATGCTACCGGCTATGTTTTCCAGGCGAACCGAGCCGCCCGAGGTCCCCGCTTTGATGTCGCCTTCAATATCTTCGCCATTTACGCTGCCACCGCTGGTTTGAGCATCGATAGGGCCTTTCAGATCGGTCAGGCGAATGCTGCCACCCGAGGTGTGCAACCGCATTTTACCCGAGGATGATTTTGCTTCGATGGAACCACCCGAGGTTTGCAGATCGATTTCGCCGGTACCGTTAGCCTGGCAACCATCAAGGTGAATGCTGCCGCCCGAAGTTTGGCCGTTGATATCGCCATCCACGTCGCTCATGTGCAGGCTACCACCGCTCGTGCGGAATTTCTGCGTGCCGGTCAGAGTTGCCAGATGAATACTACCGCCGGATGTCCGCAGGTCAGTAGCCATGTTGCGGGGAGTATAAAATTTGAAGCCAATGCTGAGCGAGCGTTTCCAGTCACGGTCGTTGTTTCGGCGTTTGGCGGTGGCCACTACCGTATTGCCTTCCTGCGTAATCGAGATGTCGTAATCTCTGAGCCGCTCTTCGATTTCGGCTTTATCCAGATTGCCGTTGCCGTTATTGCCGCGTACATACATTTCTACTTTTACGTCTTTTCCTGAACCACCTTCTACAGTGAGGCTACCACCGGAGGTTTCGGCCCGAACGGTGTTGATATTACCCGAAAAGGTTTTGGTCTGGTAAGGCGAATCGTCGGAAGGGCGATTGGCAAGGGTTGTCAGCGAGATGGTTGCTACGCCGAGGAGTGTTAAGAAGAATTGATTTCGTTTCATACGATTGGTTTTGATTTCGATGTATCAAAGATGCGCTTTCGCTTACGAAGGTTGCATTAGCTGTTGTTATTACCCGTCAGGCGTTAGCCATATGGTTAGTAATGGATTGGCAAGGGATGTGCCAGTTTGATAAACATTTGATATTTAGAGTATTATGTTTTTGGCCTGTGGTGAGCCTGTCCGGCAGCGGACAAGTGGACGTTCATTCACGGACAAGTAAAGAGGAATGAGCTAGCCGAAACAATTAGCTGATGGTATTGAGCCTGGGAAATTACTAGTTGTATCCTGCTTCAGCTTCTCGCCCAGAGCCCGGTTATTAAAGGTACGGTGACTTCCGGCGAAGATAACTCAGGACTTCCCGGTGTAAACGTAGTGATCAAAGGCAATACCATTGGCGCATCAGCAAACGCAGAAGGAGCTTACTCCATTGCCGTTCCTGATAATCTGCTCAAAAACGCCGTACTGATCTATTCCTTCATCGGGATGAAAACATCGGAGCTGACGCCGATAGCGGTACGCAGTTTCCCTGACGGTTTATTTACTTTGAGGACACAGACCACGGACACGGTAAAGAGAAAACTGTAAAAATCAAACAAAAAAAGGGCCAGTCAAGTTGATTGGCCCTTTCTGGTTATGCATTCTTTACAACTTATCAGGTTCTTTTATCTGGACATGAGCAGCGTTCGCTGTTTAGCCAGGTCTTCTTTCTTGACAAACGTGATTGGTACAAACTCATCGGTTGGTGAGCCGATGTAATAGAGTGTCCAGTCCTGATCGTAGGTAGAAAGCAAATGCCGGATACACTCGACCCGGTCGAAGGTCGGAACCAGGCAATCGCTCCAGTAGAACAGTTCGACGCGGTAGTGCAAAGCTTGCTTCTGGCCATTGATGGTTACGTCGATTTCGATTTCCTGTTTCCCAGGCATCGAAGAAATAGGTATAGCGATGTATGACATAGTGTTAGGAAAAGGAATATGATTTAAAATTTAGTTAGCATGGAGCGTGGAGCTGGGTGCATGGAGTAAGGAGCAAAACACCCTGCTCCCTGCACCTTGCCCCACGCTATTCAGATCGTAAACTATCGGTTGGATTGGTCAACGCCGTTCGGTACGTACGCCAGCCAATCGTTAAGCCGCCTAAAAGCAACATTGTGCCAAAACAGCCACCTAACATACCCACACCTACCGAAATGTGATAGGCGAAAGACATCAAAAAGAAACTGGTGGCCAGATACCCGATGGGTAGGGCAATGGCTCCGGCAATTAATAATAACTTCAGGAAGTCCCACGATAACAGCCAGATAACCTGATCGATACGGGCGCCCATTACCTTACGAATGCCCACTTCTTTGGTGCGCAATTGAGTCGTATAGGTTACCATACCCAATAGCCCTAGACAGGCAATCGATAAGGCAAAACCAAGCAATAACCCCATAAATGAAATATCGTCAGTATGGTTATGGCGATTTCGCAGAAAATCATCGTACCATACGCCTGCAAAGGGTTCGTAGGGATTCTGTCGTTTCCAGATCTGAGCAATAGCTGCCCGAGTCTCTTCGGGCTTTCCAGTGCCTACTTTGACGTTCAGGTATCGGAATGTATTGGGTTCATAGCGCAGAACAAATGGTTCTATTTTTCTGGCCAGCGTAGAAAAATGAAAATCCTTGAGTACCCCCGCTATCTGGACTTCGGTACTGTCGTTCAGCCAGAGCATTTGCCCGATAGCAGCTCCGGGTTCCTTCAAATGGAAGGCCCGAACGGCCTCTTCATTGATTAAGACAAATCGGGAAGCTGAATCACCAATGGAAGCAGGCATATTCTGTCCGGCCAGTACGGTCAATCCAGCTACTTGAACCCTGTTGGCATCCGTTGCATAGATGTGGGCCCTGGCCGAGTCACCGGTGGCTCGCTGGCGTCGGATCATCTGCCAGCGGCCGCCATTTTCGCCGAACAGATCGGATGTAGCTGTTAGTTTTTCGACACCTGCTAACTGATTGATCTCGGCCGTCAACCGATCAGCATCAGCTCCATTGAGCGGTACGATCAAGACATTATCCCGCTGAAATCCATAGTCGGTTGTGCCCATAAAGTGTTGCTGCCGAGCCATACCCAGTAAAGCAATCATGGCGATCAATGAAATCGAAAACTGAACTACAATCAGCGACTTGCGAAGGCTGATTCCCCGGAACACGCGCAGACCCGTTTGGCTCCGTAGCACCTGCGCTGGCTGGAACCCCGAGAGAACGCGGGCAGGCAACAGACCCGCCAGCATACCCGTGATCAGGCTAAAGAGAATGAACACAATCCACACGCGTACATCCTGCTCCCACTGTACACCACCAATGAGCCATTGCTGGACAAAAGGCATAGGCTTTACCAGTTGCAGCATCCCATACGCTAAGCCAAGCCCCAGCATCGATAGAATGGCTGATTCGGCCATGAATTGTCCCATCAGTTGCCAGCGCAAGGCTCCAGCTACTTTCCGGATTCCCACTTCGCGAGCGCGACTCAGGGAGCGGGCTAATGTCAGGTTGATGTAGTTGAAGGAAGCCAGTAACAGCGTTAGTAAGCCAACGATCATTTCGGTTTCCAGCTTACCCGCCGAAGGTTCATAGGTGCCCAGCATCAACTCTTCCCGCGATGGCGATAGGGTTGCCAGCGGCTGACTGCGGAACGTATATCCCTTTTCGTTGGCAAAATGCAGGCCTTTTGTTACCTGGGTAGCTAGTGCGGGGAGCACATTCGTAAGGGCGCTGGCCGGGGTGCCGGGCTTCAGCGAGATGTACGTATAACCTTGCGTATACTGTTTCCAGTCGGTGCGTAATTGATTCCAATCCGAACCGGAAAGGGAGGCTGTTGAAATCAGTACATCGAAATTTAGGTGGGTTTTAGCGAGTGGTTCGGCCAAAATACCTGAAATGGTCAACGCACCCAACTCGGGGTGGTCGATGCGTTTGCCAATTGGATTGGCCGTGCCGAAAAAACGTTCTGCCGTTTTGGGGGTCAATACGGCTGTGCGTGGTGTAATTGCGGCCTGTCCTTTTGCCAGTTGAAACCCGAAAAGGGTAAAGAAGTCAGGATCGACGGCGCTATATACGACCGGCAATTGTTTTCGATTAGCCGTAAAGTCGCCATAGTTACGAATGACTCGGGTGGCCCGGTCCACAAAAGCGTATTGACGTTTTATAGTTTCGGTCAGGGGCAGAGGTGAGGTGGCAAATCCCTGTTTGTCGTTGCTGGTCGTTGTAACGTCGGTAATAATCCGGTACGTTCGATCAGCGTGCGGATGAAAGGTGTCGTAGTCAAATGCCCCTTTTATGTCGATCATCGCCAGCATACACACCAGCATCCCCGACGCCAGGCCAAAGATGTTGATGAAGGTAAACAGCTTATGTTTCCAGAGATTGCGAAAGGCCGTTTTTAGGAAGTTTTGGAGCATAGAGGGCGTGGAGCTTGGAGTAGGGAGCAGGGTGCAGGGTGCGTGGAGTAAGAGCTAAATTACTCCACGCACCCTGCACCCTGCTCCAAGCTATTTATTCCGTTTTAAGTGAGTTGACAGGATTCATCAGGGCTGCTTTTATACTTTGGAAACTAATCGTCAGTAAGGCAATGGCGATGGACAGTACGCCCGCCAGAGCAAAGACCCACCACGACAGATCGGTTTTATACGCAAACGCTTGTAGCCAGCGATCAGCAGCCCACCAGGCTAGCGGACTGGCAATCAAAATGGCTAACCCAATCAGTTTCAGGAAATCGTTGGTGAGCAGTGTAACAATATTGGCAACCGATGCGCCCAGTACTTTCCGAACGCCAATTTCTTTAGTTCGACGTTCGGTTGTAAAGGCGACCAGACCAAACAAACCCAGGCAGGAAACCAGAATCGTCAGCGCGGCAAAACAATTGAACACCAGGATCATCAATTGATCTTTTCGGTACTTCGCATCGAACGATGCATCCAGAAAACTATAGTCGAACGGGTAGTTTGGGTAGTGTTGCTGCCAGATCGTTTTGACCACTGACAAGTCGTTGGGTTTGACGCGTACCATCACGTTGTTGATCAGGGAGGTACGGTAAATGAGGATTAGCGGTTCGACCGGATTGTGCAGCGAGCGGTAGTTGAAATCTTTTAGTACGCCAACCACCGCCCCTTTATGGCCAAATCCTTCCATAGCCTGTCCGATGCCGTCTTTCCAGCCCGCCAGTTTCACAAAAGCCTCGTTGACTAGAAAACCACCTTTTATATCCGTTTTATACTGCGTTGATAGATTGCGCCCGGCTTTCAATCGGATGTTTAGCAGGGGCACAAACGTTTCGTCGATGAACATGTAGTTGGCCATCATTTCGCGTTTTTTACCGCCCGACTGGATCGTAGTCGAGGCCATTGCCATCGGGCCGTCTGACAACCCGGAGCCCAGAGTTACTCCCCCAATTTCGGAACGTTGTTTAAGGCTGTTGGCCAGGGCAGGAGCGCCCGCCCGTGTCGTCGAATCGTCGGGTAAGTACAGGCTGAGAATCTGATCGCGGCTGAAACCAACGTCATAATGCCGGAGATAATCCATTTGCCGATGAACAACCAGTACCCCGGCAATCATACCGACCGCCAGCACAAACTGGAACACAATAATGGATTTGCGGAACCACAGCCCCTTTCCATAACTGGCCAATCGGCCTTTCAGCACATCGACCGGACGATAGCCGGATAAAACGAAGGCCGGATAGAGACCACCCAACAGCGTTACAAGGAACCACGTAAAACCGATGAGCGGTATGGCTTCGGGCGTGTTAAGGTATAACTGGATCGTCAGCTGCTCATTAAAAACCGGGATCGTGAGTTGTAGCAAAAGCAGGGCGCAGGCAATGGCCAGCCCGCTTAGCAGGAATGATTCAAACAGAAACTGGCGAACCAACTGGCCGTAGTGGGCACCACTGGCTTTACGAATCCCTACCTCTTTGGCCCGTTCGGTTGCTTTGGCCGTTACCAGATTAATGTAATTGAGCAGGGCAATGGCCAGTACAAACACGGCCAGAAAGGCAAACAGATAACTGTATTGTTTTGACCCTTTGGGGGTATCTTCCAGCTTACCCTGACTGTAATGCACATCCTGTAATAACTCGGTCGGAAAGGTGATGGAGTAATTTTCAGCACCTGCTTTTTTCAGTTCCGGGTCAATGTGTTTTTTGGCTAACAGGTCCAGCTTTTTGGTGAAATCGGCCAGGTTCGGCTCCTGTTTGAACAGCACATAGGTGTAGGCCGGAAAATCATCTTCCAGCCAACTGGCTGTTTTGGCTGGTTTTACGGAGAGAAGCGCACTAATCGGCAGATCGGTATTGCTGGGCAGGTCGGCCATCACGCCCGTGATCTGGTAGGTTTCTTTGTTGATCTGAATCGATTGGGATACGACATCAGTCCGTCCGAAGAATTTGTTGGCAAACCGTTTCGTAACGACAGCACTGTTCGGATTCTGTAGGGCGGTCTTAGGATTACCGGCTAAAAACGGATAGTTGAAAACTGAGAAAACGTCGTTGTCGGCATAGTACACGTCCGTTTGTTCGGCCAATTGGTTCTTCGTTCGGACGGTAGCGCCAGTCATCAGAAACCGAACGGCTGTTTCTACTTCGGGGTAGTCGTGTTTCAGCGTGGGGCCTAACAGCAGCGGACTGGCGGCTATAGACAACGGCGCTTCCGGCGTTTTCATCACGCTGGTGACGCGGGCAATCCGGCTGGCGTTGGCATGAAAGCGGTCATACGAAAACTCATGATCGACATACAAGGCCATCAGCAAACAGGCCGCTAAGCCAACAGCCAAACCACCGACATTCAGGCTGGTATATAGCTTATTTCGCCAGAGATTTCGGACCGCTATTTTAAGGTAATTGCTGAGCATCGTATACCCGTTCGTTTAGGTTGGGTAAGGTATGCTCAAATATTATACCATCTGTTGTAGTGCTTTGACTATAAGTGTGTTATCTTAATTTAATAAAGGCGGTGCGTCCGGTTTCGGACGTGTTTAGTTCAGTTGCGGACAAGTCAGGCTCTGGTCAGGACACAGGCTAATTGGGTAATGATACAGCCCGGCCGTCCAGTTGTTTTATAATTTGATTGGTCAGCGCTTTTATGCGGGAAGCGGTAGTACGGTCGCACTCGTTTGCGAAAACGATAATGCCCAACTTCTGTTCGGGATAGTTGGCGCATAAACTGCTGAACCCCGGAATGTTGCCATCCTGCCAGATTACCCGGTTTCCTGCCGATTTCAGCATTTGCCAGTTTAAGCCCGATGCATATTGACCACCATTCGTCCAGGTTGGCTGATGCGTTAGTTTGGCGGTGTGAGTCTGTTCGGCTATGTGCCACTGAACATAGTTCAACATATCGGCTACGGTCGATTTCAACGCACCAGCGGCTTGTAGTTCATCGGGGCTGTCGGGCATCAGGATTCCTTCACAATTGTAGCCTTTGGCCACACGGGTTTGGGCCGAAGTTGGCAGCGTGATTTTTGTATCGTTCATAGCCAGCGGCTGGGCCAGCTTTTGCTGGATAAGCTGTTCGAACGATTGGCCGTAAATCCGCTCTAAAATGTACCCCAGCAATTGAGCGCCCGTATTCGAATACTTGAAGGCAACGCCCGGAATCGTGTCCAGTGTAACCTGACGCAGATCGGCATAAAAATCGGCGCGGCTGTAAGGGCGCATGAGTTCCATAGCCACGGCCGACGCGGGCGTGTTGGTGTTGCTGAAGGCTTCGGGTTTGTTGGGTAGGAGGAAGGGTAAGCCAGACCGATGATTAAGCAGGTGAACGAGTCGAATGGGGTGCCCCTGATAGGCCAGGTTTGGGTAATCACCGGTCAGATAGATACGAACATCGTCGTCGAGTTTTACTTTGCCATCCACTACGGCCTGAGCCAGCAGCGCCCCCGTAAATGTCTTGGTAATGGACGCAATCGGATAAACGGTCTGGCTGGTTGGAAGTTGATGTCGGCCCCGTTCGATGGTTCCGTAGTTGTACACAAACGGTTGCCCATCTTTGACAATACCTATTGAAAGCCCGACAGCCTGAGGCATCCGCATAAATTGCTGAGCAGCCTGTTCGACCAGCGAATCGACAGAGGTTTCCAGTGGATTATCGGTCGATGCTTTTTCAGGTAACCTGTTTCTTATGGGTACGTGTTTAGGATGAACAGGTTCTGCCGTCAGCGTGATGAGTAAAAGAACGGAAGTGAGCCAGACATTCATGGGATTGAGCTGGTTTAGGAGGTTGTATCAATGACAAGATGCAATTCGATACAAAGAGGTTGCGTGAGTAGCCGAGTTTCGTTGTTTCAAACGCTTACTTTACCGTTCATGACTAAACTACTTGCCAGCAGACTCACCGATCTTTTTGAAAAACTCCGTTGCGTTACCGTTTTGAGGATTCAGAACCAGTGATTGTTTGTAGTTTTCAATGGCCAGTTTACGGTTTCCGATGCGCTCGTACGTTTCGGCCAGACTGTCGTAGGTATTCCAGCCATTGGGGTATAAGCTGACGTTCAGTTTAAAAATCTCGATGGCTTCCTCAAGCTTTCCTTCTCCGACTAACTTATAACCCCACTCATTTACATAATCTTCAGTCAGGTGCAGTTCTGGGTATTTTTTTCGGACATCGTTCACTACTGAAATAGCCTGTGCATACCCTCGTCGTTTTAACTCATTCGTCAACGCCGTTACGGCAGGAGGTTCGCCATAGAGGGCATTCATAATTTGTTTAGACAGCTCCCCCAATTGATTTTGGGTAGATTGGCCTGCGTCGTTGGCCAGCAATACGATACCGGTTTTCTGATCAGGATACAGGTCGCAGTAACTGGCAAATCCGAATGTGCCGCCCGAATGCTCCAATTGCCGTTTGCTATCGATGGTCTTGTGCAGAAACCAGTTCAGGCCGAAGGCCAGATTGTCGACACTACCCCAGGTGAGTTGATGGCTCAGTTGTACAGCCTTATCGGTTTCGGCTAACTGGTACGCTGCATATTTCAACAAATCCGCAGAACTGTATCGAAGTCCACCGGCAGCCTGCATAGCCTTTATGGTAAAGGCTGGCATCTGAATACCAGTACTGTTGTAGCCAATAGCGAATGGATCTGATGCTGACAGACCAAACGTGCTGTGCATTTGGAGAGGCTGCTCGATGCGGGTTTTTACCAATTCGTCGAAAGGTATCTTGTAGACATTCTCCAGTATATAACTTAGCAATTGAGCTGCCACGTTACTATGGCGTGGATTGTGGCCTGGAGCGGATTTGAGTGTTACCGCATGTAGATCGTTGAAAAAATCCTGCTTTGTATACGCACGCAACTCATTGACAATTCGGAATGGAACGGAGTCAGGATTGACCTGCTTGTAGGCATCGGGATGGTCGGGGAAATTGTCCGGTAATTCCGAGGTCCAATTGGTCAGATTCACCAGCCGGATAGGCTGTCCCTGATAAGCCAGGTTTGGATAGTCACCGTCAAGATATTGTCGGATATCATCGTCTAACCGAACCCGTTTTTCAAGGACAGCTTTTGCCAGCAGCAGGCTACCAAACGTTTTGCTGATGGAGCCAATTTCGTAAATTGTATTCTGCGTAGGTATCAGGTTTTTCCCTTTCTCCACCGTACCGAAATTGTAAAAAGCGGTTTTCCCGTTTCGGGTAATCCCAACCGATAATCCCACGTGTCCGTTTGCCTGAACGAAGGCCGTACCCAGTTGCTGGATAGCTATTGCGGAACTGACCTTCGGAGAAGTGGTTTGCCCGGATGACCAGTTGATGGCTAGAGCCGACAAACAGAACGTGATGATAATCGATTGCGTACGCATAAGACACCTGCTGATGAGATTGAATGGTTTACTTGGCTTTGCGGATGTAGATGTTGCCGTTCATGTTTTTCATCATGATTTCACGGCCACCTCCGTTGATTTTTCCCTGTACCCAATCATCGATGCTCACCCGATACATACCGTTCTGATTGGTCCGGTTCACTTTCGACTGGGTCTTATCCACATCAATATCGAAGTCGCTGTACATATCGCCCCGATCTGATTTGAGTTTGACGTTCATTTTTGCCGAAGCCGGGAACGTTACATCAACATTTCCATTCAATGTCGAGAAAGCCATGGGCGCGTCGCTATTCACGTTTTTAAAAACGGCCTTTACTACCCCATTCACTGTGTTGGCAACCGCCGATCCGGCCACATTCGTCAGTTCAATAGCTCCATTTACATTGTTGATTTCCAGTTCGCCCGATACATTATCGACCGAGATTTCGCCGTGATTGACCGTGCCAATACGCAAGTTGAATTGTTGCGGTACTTTAATGGTCAGATCAATGGGCTGATTAATCGAGTTGGCGTCCACATTAACGGTATTATTTTTTTCACGGGCACTTACATCGAGCGGATTACCAGCGTTGATCCGTTTCATACCTGCCGATGAGGTACTGCCGTTCCGATCTCTGTCCCGATCCCGGTCGTCGTCATCGCGTCGGCCCCGTTTGCTTCCACTGGCTACAATATCGATCACGACATCTTTGCCGCTGTAGCCAACCACCGTGATTGACCCGTTGATTAAGTTGGCCCGGAGCGTACCTGGTTTGCCAGGATCGCTCAGCGGCACCACCAGTTGTTCTTTTACTTCATTCTGCGCCACTAAAGAGCTTACGGTGAGTACGCTCAGTAAGAGAGCGCTAAGCGTTAATTTAATCGTTTTCATCAGGATTGTTTTTTAATGTAAATGCTTCCGTTTAGTGTTTCAAACTTGAATGTTTTGCCTCCGTTGCCAATACGGACAGCCGTGGTTTTGTTGAGCTTATAGACGGTGCCACTCCCCGTTTTCTGTTCTGATTTGATAGCTTCCATCGGTAAGGCTTCGGCATTGGGGAAGTCGGTGTAAAAACTTCCATGCATACTTTTGAACTGGAGATCGGCCGATAGATTGGACTGATAGGTTACCCGAATATCGCCGTTGATGGTGTGGTAAAACGAGTTTTCGGGTGGGTTGGCCAGGTAGTTGATATCGACGGCTCCGTTCACCGTGTTGGCATCGGTAGTACCTTTGATGTTGCTCAGGGTAATGGCGCCATTCACATTCCGGGCCTTCACGGTGCCGCTCACATCTTTCACCGTCACTTCACCCCGGTTCACGGTCGAGACGACCAGGTTCATGTGATTGGGCACTTTCACGGTGAAGTCAAGGTTGAAATCATACTCAATATCCCGGTCGTTGTTCCAATTATTGTGTCGTTGCCGCCGGGGTCTAGAATCGAACGGTTCGGCGATGTAAACTATAACGCTGTCGCCTTTCTGATCAAAACCAAGTTGAAATTCTTTCTTGCCAATTTCCAAATCGGCATTGGTTTTGGCCGTGATCGCTTTGTCGACCTCCACAATGACTTTGTCGCCCGAATAGCCTTCGACTTTCACGAAGCCGTTGATGTTGTACAGGGCAAATACGTTGCTGGAGCCTTTCGAAACCGTAAATTCTTTACGGATATGTTCTTTAGCTTCCTGGGCGCTGGCCGGTGTTTGGGCACAAGAGAAGGCCAGCCCCGCCAAAACGGGGATCATAAACAGTTGCATAGTTTTTTGGGGTTTATGGTTTTTTCTTTTGTCATCCCGACGCAGGAGGGATCTTAAAGCGTACTGTTACCGAAGATCCCTCCTGCGTCGGGATGACAAAAACACTCATCCGTAGCCTGTGTCCTCACAGGCCACTTGTGCGTCAGCTATGTCAACCATCCGGTCAATGTAGTCTGTGAGGACACAGACCACGGATACAGCTTGGCCCGGACACTATAATCAGGACAGTTCCCGAATACTTTGTTCAATCTTTCCTTTCACCATATGGTTGAGGTTATCGTCGCGGAGCAATTGCCGGAGGGGTTTAATGGAGCGTTTCTCCTGCAATTTCACCATCACATCGGCCAGTGCCGACTGCACTAAGGGCGAATCCTGTTGGGCGATGGATTGGACCAGCCCTTCCCGAGCTTTCGGATTATCGGCCAGTTTCGCCAGCGCTTCGAGCGTAACCAACCGGACGTTCACGTTTGAGTCGTTGTTTAATGTTGTCAGCAGGGCGTCAATTACTTTATCATCGACCTCATTGATTTCTTCCGTATAGCTCACCGCCCGGAGCCGTTCGGAAGCCGCCGGATTTTCCAGCAGCGAGAGCATCATCATCTGGCGCATCTGTTCCACCTGCCGCGACAGCGTATCGACCTGCTGTTGGTATGCTACTGTGGGCGTATTAGATCGCTGAAACCAGTATCCGGCGGCCACTCCAACGACCAACAGGGCTATACTATAAGCTAGTCGCATGGCATACTGAGGTGTCCAGAGTTGCCGAAGTTTAGCCAGTAGTGTATCGAACACGCTTTCCTTTTCAGCCGTCGCCGTATCCTTGTAGGTTTCGAGCATGGCCTGAAACCGTACCCGTGCGGCTGCACTTGGTTCGGGTGCAGGTAACTTACCCATCATTTGCCAGAGTTGCCGGGTCGATTCGGCATCTTCCTGGCAGGCTGAACAGTCGGCCAGGTGCGCATCCATAATGGCTCGCTCCCCATCGGGCAGTTGGTTGCTGAGCCATTCGCTGAATTGTTCCTGCGTTTGTTCACAGTTTATAGGCAGTTTTTCCATTCTCAAGAGTCAGATAAATTTTTTTTAACTCAGCCATCGCCCGGTGTACCCGTACTTTTATCGCACCTTCTGTCGTGTTGAGTACCCGTGCAATTTCTTCGTACTTTAATTCCTGATACCGGCTTAGCACTAATACTTCGCGATTGTCAGGACTCAGTTTGGCCATGGCCCGATTCAGTGTATCCAGTTCCTGTTCTTTCTGGAATCGTTCGTCGGCCATTGGTCCCCCACCGACTCGCTCGGCAACATCGGCCAGATCGTACTGCTTCGACGTGTGCTTGTTCTGTTTGCTGTGATCGACCAGTACGTTGCGGGCCAGGTGATACATCCAGCTTCTGAACTCGCCATCGCCCGTGAAGGTATGCCGGTATTTCAGCATCCGGTAAAACACCGTTTGCAGCATGTCTTCACTAGCCTCCCGCTGGTTGGTCATATGGAACAGGAAGCCGAACAAGGGCCGATGGTATCGCTCGAAGAGTAAGCCCATCGTGTCCAGATTGCCTGCTTTTACCTGCAGCATGAGTGCGTTGTCTGTCAGCGCGTTCAAACCGTTTTGCTGTTGCGTTTAGTGGGTTTTGGACTGGAAACTGTGGATGTTGACCAAGGTTACAGAGAAAGTGAAAAATTTTTAGGCATATGGCATTGGGGTAAGGGCAGAGGGTATTAAGCAAAGACCAACCTCTGCCCTTACCCCAATGCCCTCTGCCCTCTGCCTATTCCGCCTTCAACGCATCAACGGGGTTCAATTGCAGGGTTTGCCAGAGTTTGAGCAGGATAGTCGAAAAGGCGATGATCAGTACAGCGATAGCGGAGAGGATGATAGCGACCGCCGAAACGCCGTTGTTGATTTTGAACACGCTGTTCATGAGCATGATCGCCATATAGTAACCTAGTGAACAACCGACAAGCGTGGCTATGGCCAAAATCCAGAGGTAGTTTTTATGCAGTACCCAGCCTACCTGTGCTCCAGTAGCTCCTAATACCCGCCGAACAGCCACCTCGCGCATCCGTTTCAGGACATTGAGCGAGATTAATGAGAAGAGACCCGAAATGGCCAGCAATACCGTTACCAGCGAGAAAACGCCCATGGTTACCGCAATACTCGTCGACACCGATTCTGCTTCGGCCAGCGCATTGTTGAGGTAAACACCATCGAACGGTTTGTAGGGGAACAGGCGCTTCCAGGTCTTTTCGAGTTCGGCAAATACCTGCTTTTGATGTTCTGCTTTCACACGAGCAATAAAATAGACAAACCGATTGGGCGAAACAGGCCGGATAATGGCCGAAGAAATAGGGCGAAACGGTGTATTGGTCATAAAATCACGCACGACTCCGCCAATCTGATAGGTGGTTGAATCCAGCCGGATGGATTGACCGATGAGTGGTTTACCCTCACCAAATTCGCGTACAAAGGTTTCGTTGACCAGTACTGTCTGCGCAGGTTGATCGCCCTGAAGTGGGTGCAGCGGCTGGCCATCACGAAGCTGAATCTGGAGCATACGCAGAAAATCATCACCCACATTGTAGAGCATGCTTTCGTGCGACTGGCTATTCAGGTTAAAATTGGTCATGCTATAGCTAAAACCGGGCAGGTTTTGCGTACCTCCAACGGCCTCCACATTCGGAATGGACTGGGCGGCTGTTTTGAAAACCCGCCAGGTCGATTCGTCAGCTACATAAGCACCGATTACATTTTGCCGGTCGTAACCTACATCGGCGGTTCGATTGAACTCGGCATTGCGTTCGAAGCTAAGACCCGTTACGACTGCCGTGAGGGAAATAGCAATTTGCATACCCATCATGATGCGGGAGAAAAGACCAGACCCGCCAAAACGTAGGGCTCCCCGAAAAATGTGTGTCGGGCGAAACGCACTAACATAAAAAGCTGGATATGACCCCGCCAGGAGGGTGGTAAAAATCAGTAAGCCCAGCAAAAACACAAGCAGTGCTGGATTAGTGTAGTCGATGGTGAGTTCCAGATACGACCACATATGGTTGTACCAGCTCACAATCGGATAGGCCAGAATCATACCCAGCAAAATCGACAGGGTACAGATCACGCTCGATTCGGTTAGTAATTGCACCACCAATTGCCCCTGCGTACCACCCATGACTTTCCGAACTCCTATTTCGCGCAATCGGCCATTACAGACCGCAATGGTCATATTGGCAAAATTGAGCGCGGCCGTCAGCAGAATCATGATGGCCATTGCCACGGTTCCCCAAACAGCCGCTGGCGGCAACGACGGATATAAGCTGTTGTTGCGCAGACTTCGGCCCGAAAGGGCCACCGTTGCAAAGGGTTCAACCACAAACCGGCTGATTTTCCAGTCGGGGTCGGCCGATTGCTGACGAGGAACCAAATTGGCCAGCGAGGCTTCAACCGCCGTTCGGTCGGAGGGCTGCTTCAGCAGCAGAAAGACAGCGTCGGCCCGGTATTTCCAATCGGTATAATCGACGGGTTTGTTGTTGTCGAACTGGTTGGTTAAGTGCGTCAGAAAGTCGAACCGAATGCTGGATTGTTTTTGCTGGCTATTAATCACACCGCGTACGGTCAGGGCTTTCTTGATCGGCTGATCGGCATATATGATGATGGATTTGCCGATTGGATTCTGACTGCCGAAATACTTCGTAGCAATTTCATTTGAAATCAATACGCTCGAAGGGTCTGAAAAATCGGCAGAACCTTTGAGAACCTGAAAGTCAAATACACGAAAGAAGGCCAGGTCGGCAAAATTCAGGATTTCGTTGAACGTATTTTCGCCATAGTTGACGACTGCCCGCCGGGCGTCGAATCGGAGACTTGTTTCTACGCCTGTGATTTGCTGGGCATCCGTAGCCAGTGGCGACGGGCAAGTGCCATACAGCGCCTGATTGTCCGCCTTTATGCTCTCGACCCGAGCAATTCGAGTGAAGTTTCTATGCCAGTTGTCGAACGTATGAGCGTATTGATAATTAAGGTAGGCAAGTATACCAAAGCCAATCCCAATACTTAGCCCCAATACGTTAATAATGACGTAACGGAAATTGCGTTTAAGGTTACGAACTGTGATAGTAAGGTAGTTACGGAACATGGAAGGTTGGCGGAATCGAAGAAACGAAGTAAAATAAAAAAGAAATCAGGAATTAACGAATTCTCAATTCTTTACACTTGATTGTCGCTCGAAGCGAGAAAAAGAAAAAGGGAGGAAAGGAGCAAAGGCCGCTAAAGCCAAACTCCTTTCCTCCCTTTTTCTTTTTCGCCTTTATCCTTTTATTGATTTCCCATTTTGATGCCGAAGCTACGTTCGGTTTCACGGATGATGGCCTGTTTTTCGCGTTCACTCTTACCAACTACATTGGCTGTTCGTTCAATGATTAGCTCTTCGCCGTCTTTCATAAACGTATATTGCATCCAGAGCCGACCGGCCTCCTTATCTTCCTGAACTTTCACCGATAAGGGCGAGACGTCACTGGGTGAGAACGAAGGGTTGGCCTTAGCTTCGGTAGAAAACTCGTACATTTTTTCTTTGTACTCCTTTTCCCTGGCTTCAGAATTTCGGGAATATGCTATCTGCTGCTCGTCGTAGGATGTCTGTTGGGCTGGCGAGTACTCGGATTGGTAGGCTTTGTTTTTGCTCCAGCTATCCCGCTTTCGACTCGTAGTAACGGCTACGGCTGGTTCGTTAAACGCCCGCTCCAGCGAATCGATAATACTGTTTTCCAACGCTTTTACTTCGCTCTTCTCCATCTCCGATACATCGAACGAGCGATTGTAATGCAGCGAATTTCCGGCCTCTTGCATATCAACCCGAATGCGTAAATGCCGACCATCGGTCGTTACATGCTTGTTCGAAGACCGTTGTGCTATCGCACCAAAGCTAACCGCAACCAGACATAGCGTAAACAACGTTTTCATGAATCGGCAGAGATAAGGAATAAGACAGAGTTAAGTAAAATTACTCTCATCTATCATCATGCCAAGTGTGTATTTGTCTGTTTATCAATTTGTTCGCTATATAGGAAGAAATACATTGTCCGATTTCGGACAATATGTTGTACGCCAGTGGACAAGGGGGTGGGGAGCAGGGTGCAAGGTGCAAGGTGCGGGGAGTTTGACTTAATACTCCTTGCACCCTGCTCCCTGCTCCTCGCTATTCACTCGTTTCGTAAACTTTTCACCGGGTTGGTCAGCGCGGCTTTGGCACTCTGAAAACTGATGGTTAGCAAGGCGACAATTATAGCCAGCAGACCAGCCAGAGCGAATAGCCACCAGTCGAGACTAATTTTGTAGGCAAAGCTCTGAAGCCAGCTATGCATGAAATAATACCCGATGGGAATGGCTACCAGCATGGCGATCAACACCAGTTTCAGGAAGTCGGTCGATAATAGTGTTATCAGACTAACTACCGAGGCCCCCAGCACTTTTCGGATACCAATTTCTTTGGTTCGCATTTCGGCCGTAAACGTAGCCAGCCCAAACAAGCCCAGGCAGGAAATCAGAACCGCAACCAGGGCAAAGGCATTAAACAGCGTAGCGGTGCGGGCTTCGGTCTTGTAGAGCCGGTCGAAGGTTTCGTCCAGAAAGGTGTATTCGAGTGGACGGCTCGGCACCAGTTCTGTCCAGATGTGCTGAATGGCTTTAATGGCATCGGCTTCCTTACCCGGCACAACTTTTACATAAATCCCACTTCGCCAGCCGGGATTATTGAACATCACCAGTGGGCCAATTTCTTCGTGCAGACTTTTAAAATGAAAATCTTTTACCACGCCCATCACGACGCCTTTTGATCCCTGAAAATGAAAACGCTGACCGACAATGGGCTTCCGTAAATTAAATTTGCGAACAGCAGCTTCATTCAGAACAACATTCTGCTCATCAACTGTATTGTTTTCGGCAAACCAACGGCCCTGGGTTAGCTTCAGGTTGAATACTTTCTGATACGAAGGCTCTACCGAGATCTGACCGACGGTGGGCTGAAAATCGGCCGGGCGACCATCCCAGTCGAGGCTGCCGCTATGCGCACTTTTGATTTCTACGATGTTCTGGCTGGCAATGGTTGCTTCCTTTATACTCGAATGTTCCAGGAGCCTGCTTTTCATGACCAGCGGATCGACCTTCGGCTGAACATTCCAGGGAATGGTAAGCGACAGAATATGATCGCGGTCATAACCCAGTTTTGTGGTACGAATGAACTTAATTTGGTAGTAAACGACCAGTGTGGCAATCAGGAACGCAATGGAAATGGAGAACTGAACAACCACTAAACTTTTTCGGAACAGGCTGTTAGAAGACCCCAGCACATTCAGACCCCGGATGGCCCGAACCGGTTGAAATGAGGACAGTAATACTGCCGGATAAATGCCGGTCAGAACGATAGCGGTCACTACCGTACCCAGCAGAACCGTCCATATCGAGGGGTCGCTAAAATGGATTGAAAAGGTTTTGTTGGTCAGGCTATTAAAAACAGGCAGGAAACTATAGGTGACAACGAGCGCAATCCCGAGAGCTACCGTACACATCAGGATGGATTCCAGCATAAACTGCGCGAATAATTGCGAATGCCCGGCCCCAATAATCTTCTTGACGCCTACTTCTTTGGCTCGAATGCTGGCGCGGGCGGTCGTCAGATTGACGTAATTGATACAGGCCATGAGTAGAATGGCCAGTGCCAGGCCAAAGAAGATATAGACTGTCCGTCGGTCACCCTGTTCACTACCGTATCGGTCGACGGTGTCGAAGTGCATATCGGTCAAAGCCTCCAGTTCGAGGGTGATGCTGGTATCAGGTTTACCGGTTTTCTCGTCGGTTTTGGCAACCTGAACGAGATGGGTTAGCTTTTTACTTACTTTTTGTGCGTCGGCTCCGGGGCGGAGAACCAGGTACGCTTCGTAGTTAAAATTGCTCCAGTTGTTGTCGTTTTTATATGTATTGGGGTTCGAGAGGTGAGCCGATAAAGGCATTAGACAATCGTACTGAAAGCTCGAATTGACTGGATTATCCTTAAAAACAGCCCGTACTACATAATCCAGTGTATCGATACGGACCAACTGCCCAACTGCTTTAGTCGATCCAAACAGCTTAGTGGCTTTCGATTCGGCCAGGGCTAGGCTGCGCATATTGCGGTTAAAATCGGTCAGGTTACCATCCACGAGCGGGTAGTCGAATACGGAAAACCAATTTTCATCGACGCAGACCGCTTTGGGTTCCTGAATCAATTGACCACCAATTTTCATGGTCAGGCCGTTCCCGAAGGGTTTGGAAAGGCGAGTTATTGTTTCAACTTCCGGCAGCCGCTTAGCCAGTTCTGCCAGCGGTAGGGGCGTGGTAGACCAGTGCCAGGTTTCTTCTTTGTTGACCTGATTATGGGCGATGATCGGATAAGTACGGGCCGATTTAGCATGATATCCGTCATAGCTCCGTTCATTTTGCACCCACAGCAGAATAAGCACCGCAGCCGCCATCCCGACAGCCAAACCTATTACATTCAATAAACCAAATATTTTGGTTTTCAGGAGATTACGAATAGCGAATCGAAGCATAGGAAAGGGGGGGAATAGCAGAGGGCAGAGGGGTAAGGGCATGGGGTAAGGTGTCGGAGTGCCCCTATGCCCCACGCCCTATACCCCATGCTATTTATTCCGTTTTCAATGATTTAACTGGATTCATCAGAGCTGCTTTGACACTTTGGAAACTGACGGTGGCCAAGGCAATGACAATGGCGATCAGGCCAGCCAGCCCAAAGAACCACCAGGCAAGATCAATCTTATACGCGAAACTTTGCAGCCATTGATTCGCAACGTACCAGGCAAGGGGTGTGGCTATGACGATTGCGATGACGACTAGTTTTAAAAAATCTTTGCTCAACAGGGCGACAATACTCGCGACCGAAGCGCCCAATACTTTCCGAACGCCAATTTCTTTCGTTCGCGCTTCAGCGGCAAAAGCGGCCAGTCCAAACAGGCCCATGCAGGCAATCAGTACGGCCAATATGGTAAAGGTGAGTAAAACCTGCCCCTGCTTTTGCTCGGCCTGATACTGTCTGGAGAAATTCTCATCCAGAAAATGGAAGCTTAGCTCTGCATCCGGGTCAAATTTCTGGTAAACAGACTGGATGTAAGCCAGCGCTTCAGTCGTTTTGGCAGGGCGAATCCGTACATACAGGTTGTCTTTCTGGTCAGGAGCAGGCATTTGCAGTACCAGCGGTTCAATTTTGTGCTGGAGTGAATACGTATGGAAGTCTTTGACAACGCCGATCACCCGTGCGTCGGCGGTTTGATCTTTGCCCAGAAAATACTTGACGCGTCTGCCCACCGGATGCTGCCAGCCCATCTTTTTCACCAGTGTTTCGTTGACCAGCACCGCACCAAACCCATCACTAACCGATTCTGTAAAGTTGCGACCTTCAAGCAGCTTGATTTGCATGGTGTTCAGGTAGTCGGCATCGACCTGAAACGTTTGAACGATCTGGGTAGCGGTGGGCATTACGCCATTCTGCTCGAAAAACATGCCGTTGGTTCCGATATTGTTATTACCAATCGGATTGGTGGCGGCCGAAACCTGTTCAATCAACGGACTTTTCCGCAGCTCTTCTTTCAACGATTGAATCTGTTTGCGAACGCCTTCATTATCCAGGTGGAAGGTTAAGACCTGATCTTTGTTGAAGCCGAGATCTTTATGCAGAAAATAACCCATCTGCCGATATATGACCCACGAACAGGCGATCAAGACAACGGCCGCCATGAACTGAAATACAACCAGTGCTTCACGAAAACGACTTCCACCCAGCTTCATACCCAGCCGCCCGTTGAGGGCCACCACAGGCCGGAAGCCAGATAAGAGAAAAGCCGGGTAAAGCCCACTGCCAACACCAAGCAGAACTGTAAAGGCAAACAGCACACTCCCTGTTGTCAAAGGCCCATATTGGGTAAGCGTTAGCGATTTGCCCGCCAGCTCATTGAACAGTGGTAATGCAACATTGGCGAGCATCAATCCAACCAGGCTGGCCAGGAAAGCCATAAGCATCGACTCGGTCAGGAACTGACTTACCAACTGACCACGCCGGGAGCCAATCGCTTTCCGAACGCCCACTTCGCGGGTACGGGCGATGGAACGCGCTGTGTAAAGATTCACGTAATTGATTCCGGCAATCAGCAAAATCAGTGCGGCCACCATCGCGAACGTATAAATGGTAGTGCTGTTGGCATTGGGACTAGTTTCGTAATCCAGGTGCGAATGAAGATGGATCGAGGTAATCGGCTGAAGCTCCATTCGGTAGGTTACGTCACCCATTTCCCGTTTGAGGTATTTGGGGAAGAAAGAAGCCAGCTTGGGCTCCAGCGCTTTGTAATCGCTGCCTTTGGCTAGCAGTAAGTAGGTATATAGTTCGAAATTCTGCCAGCCGTTGGTGTACTTATCGGGCAGCGAACGCAAGGCGCTGAACTGCAAATGCGAGTTGGACGGAATATCCTCAATAACCCCCGTGACCTTGTTGGGGAAGTGGTTGCTGAACTCAATGGTTTGACCGACGGCTTTAGCGGCATCGCCAAATAGTTTCTCCGCCAGGCTTTTGGTCAGAACAATACTCTGTGGTTGCGTGAGGGCATGGGCTGGGTCGCCGTACAGAAACGGAAAGGAGAAGACGTCGAAGACTGTTTTATCGGCAAACATAATGTCGCCAACGTCCAGTTTTTTATCCCTGTAAGTAATCTGACCTCCACCTTCAGGATGAATGCGTACCGTTTTCTCAATGTCAGGATATTCAGCTTTCAGCGCGTCGGCGAAGGGGGCAGATGTGGGAGCTAATTGTAGATTGCCGCCGGGCCAGTTGGCATAATGCACCACCCGAACGATTCGATCAGCATTGGCATGAAAACGGTCGTAGCTGAGTTCGTGGATGATATACAGGCTCATCAGCCCAACAGCCGCCAGTCCGATCCCCATGCCCATAACGTTAAGGCTACTAAACAGGCGGTTCTTCCAGAGATTCCGCAGGGCGATTTTAAGGTAGTTTCTGATCATGACCGGCGTTTAGCGTTAAGATGCTACTTCTATAACAAATACATGACCAAAACCTATTTTCTTATTTATTGTGCTGACTATGAATAATTTATAATTAAGTGGTGTAAAAAGTCCTGTCCGCAAACGGACGCGGGGTTGTCGTTTGCGGACAGTCTGAACCGGGATTTATGTGATTTGACTGACCGACCTTGATTTTTACTAATAGCCTTCGAAGAAGGCATAATCAAAGTCGGTCAGTCAAATCACATAAATCCCGGTTCAGACTTACTCACTTCGTAAGCTTTTCACCGGATTTGTAATAGCCGCTTTTACGCTTTGGTAAATTACCGTTGCCCAGCAAATCAGCAGGGTGAGTACACAAGCGGAGACAAATACCCATACACCAATGTCGGTTTTATAGGGGAAGTTTTGCAACCACTTGTACATCGAATACCAGGCAATCGGGATAGCGATGGGGAACGAGAAAAGTACCAGTTTCGTGAAGTCTTTGCTCAGCAGCACCACCACACTCGACACCGATGCCCCCAGCACTTTCCGCACGCCAATCTCTTTGACCCGTTGCTCAGTAGTAAACGTAGCCAGACCAAACAGACCCAGACACGCGATCAGAATGGTCAGCATCGAAAACGCTGTAAAGATCCGACCCCGTAGTTCATCGGCCTCATAGGCCGACGCAAAATCCTGATCCAGAAATCGGTATTCAAACAATTTGTCGGGGTAAGTTTCGCGCCATTTCTGGCCGATGAACGCGACCGTTTGCTCGACGTTCTGCGGCTGTATTTTGATATGAATCACCGGGTTGGCCCGACGACACAAGATAATCAATGGCTCAATCGGATTGTAGAGCGATTGCTGATGAAAATCTTTTACCACGCCAATTACCTGAGCACTGGGTGGACTTTGCTGCCCTGCCTGTGGCAGACTGCCCAGAAGGACCTTTTTACCCAATGGTTCTTTCCAGCCCATACGCTCAACAGCCGCCTGATTCACAATGACAGAGTTGAGCGTATCGGCCGGAATCTTATCGGAAAAATCGCGGCCCTGGACAACTTTCATTCCCATTGTTTGGAGGTAGTCGTAATCGACCTGTACGGGCTTGAATCCCATTTCTTTCAACCCTGTATTTGATTCGACGGTGAAAATAACCCGTCCGCCAATGTTGCTGGTGGGTGAGGAGGCCGAGGCAACCGACCGAATGTTCGGATTGGCTAACAGGCTATTTCGCAGGGAATAAAAACGCTCGCGGGGTTGTCGATCCTGGTAATTGATAGTCAGCACCTGCTCGCGGTCGTAACCCAGGTCATGATTGCGCATGAAGTTTAGTTGCTTATACACAATCCAGGTGCAGATGAGCATAATGAGCGAGATCGAAAACTGAGCGACCACCAACGCTTTTCGGAAGAAACTGCCCCCTTTAGCATTGAACGACCCTTTGAGCACCGCTGCCGGTTCGAAAGCCGACAGATAGAACGCTGGATAGCTACCGCTAATGAAACCCGTAAAGACCACAATCGCCAGGGCAATCAGCAGAAATTGCGGGCGTAATAACTCGACAAAATGAATATCCTTGCCCGAAACACTGTTGAAAAAGGGAAGCAGAATCAGAACCAGAATCAGGCTGGAGGTCAAGGCCAGTACGGTCATCAGCACCGATTCGGTCAGGAACTGGGCCATTAGCCGGCTTCGTACCGAGCCCATCACTTTCCGTAGACCAACTTCTTTGGCTCGCTTGGCCGAACGGGCCGTGGCCAGATTCATGTAATTAATACTCGCAATCAGAAGCATGAAAAAGGCTACAGCACTAAACGTATACACATAGCCGATGTTTCCGTTCGATTCACCCTCCATATTCGAATAGAGGTGGATACTTGTCAGCGGTTGTAGTTCGTAGGTTACTTTGATGCCCATCCGTTTGAAGATCGGGCCAATGTATTTGTCGTACACCTGCGGAAACTTGCTGACTAGTACATTGGTATCGAAATGTTCGGGTAGCACTAGATAGCTATAAATGTAAAAACCGCCCCAAACCGTAGCCGCCTGCCGTTCGTCACGGCCCGTCGATAGCAGAGCGTTGAAGGTGAAATGGGAATTTTTAGGAATGTCTTCGAGTACGCCTGTTACTTTGTAAAATGTTGTATCGTTGGTTTGCAGGGATTGCCCCAGCGCACTTTTCGACCCGAAGAATTTCTGGGCGGCTGTTTGCGTCAGAACCACACTGCCCGGCTGATGCAGTGCCGTTTTAGGATCGCCTTCCACGAATTTATAACTGAATACATCGAACACCGTAGAGTCGGCCGAATAGACGTTTTCCTCGTAAAACCGCTTTTCACCCTGGCGAAACAGCATCCGACCATAGGGAAAGAACCGCACGTAATTTTTGACAAACGGGTAGTCTTTCTTCAGCGTGGGGGCCAGTGCGGGTTGGGTACTGCTCCAGCGGTTGACCTTGTCGGGTTCGGTAATGTGCGAAACGATGCGGTAAATCTGCGAGGCATTGGCCTGATACCGATCGTAGCTCAGCTCGTCGGTTACGTAGAGCAACAGGAGTAGTCCACAGGTGACCCCAATGGTCAGGCCCAGAATGTTGATAAGGCTATAGAATTTGTCTTTTCGCAAATTCCGCCAGGCGATTTTTAGATAGTTAAGGAGCATAGGACAGGAGTTAGGAGCTAGGAGCATGGGGCTAGGAGCAAGGTGCAAGGACTGAATCACTCTATGCACCTTGCTCCTAGCCCCATGCTCCCAGCTAGTTATTCACTCCGCAAAGACGTAACCGGATTTCTAAATGTTGCTTTAAGCGACTGATAAGAAACCGTAATGAGCGTAATGACGGTGGCAATCAGGACGGTTAGGCCGAAGAACCACCATTCCAACTGAATCCGGTAGGTATAATCCTGCAACCAGGTACGCATCAGCCACCAGCCCAACGGAGCTGCCAGCCCGAAACCCAGCAGAATGAGTCGGCCAAACTCGCGACCAAATAGCCACAGAATTTGCCCAGCACTGGCGCCCAGAGTTTTGCGAACCCCAATCTCCTTTGTTTTCGACTCGGCCATGAACGACACCAGCCCATACAGTCCCAGACAACCGATCAGAATGGCGATCAGGGAGAACACCTGCGCAAAACTCAGCATAATGGTTTCGGCGGTATAGAAGCGGTCCAGAATTTCGTCCATAAACTGATACCGAAATACCTGCTCCGGGAATAAGTCATTCCAGGCAGCTTCCACTTGCTTCACCGTTTCGGGTAGATTGGTCGAACGTAGTTTCAGGGCCGCCATCCGGTTTTCGGTGAAATCCTGAAAGATCACCGTTGGGGTTACGCCCTTTCGCAGTGAGTTGACATGAAAGTCTTTCACAACGCCGACAACTGTATGATTGGCTTCCCAAACGTTGATCCGTTTCCCCAGAATATCGTTCGGTGACTTGAGACCCAGTCGTTTCACCATCATTTCGTTGACGATGATTTCATGGGCCATTGTGTCGTTCGTCAGGAAATTTCGGCCCGCCAGCAGTTTCAGATCGAACAACGGAAGATAACGACTGTCACCAACTTTGGTTTTAGTTTCAAATTTCTCCGGCTCCGTTCGGTTGTCGTAGGTAAATGATGTTTCGTTGATATTGGGTGAGGCAGGCGGGGCATTGCCGATAGCGACATCCTGAACGGCTCCAATCGAACGTAGTTTGTTACGAAGTGTCTCCTGTTTTAGCGGATCGGTGCTCGCAACCGGAATGGTCAGGACAGTTTCTTTGGTAAAGCCCAGGTCCATCGTTCGTACGTACCGGAGTTGCGCCATAATAACCAGCACGCCGATGACAAACAGCTGGGTAATGAAAAACTGAATAACCACCAAACCCCGCCGAACCGACATGCCGCCTACCTGTGCTGTGGTCATGGATCGGCGCAAGGCAGCTATGGGATTAAAGCCCGACAAAATGAGCGATGGATAAAAACCAGCCAGCCCGATAACGGCACTGATCAGCAGAATAAACGGAGCTAAATAGCTTGGTTGCAGGAGGGTTGTTAGCGAAAAGGCGGGGTTGAAAACGGCCATTGCTTTGTTGACCATCGGTAGGCTGGCCTGAGCCAGGCCCAATGCCACAGCAACGGCGGTCAGTGTAATGAGGGCGGTTTCGGTCATAAACTGGCCAAACAGTTGCGCCCGTGTACTGCCCATCGCTTTTCGCACGCCTACTTCTTTCGACCGTCGAATCGCATGGGCGGTAGCCATGTTGATGAAATTAATACAGGCTGCCAGTAGCAGAAATAACCCAACTGCGCCTAACGCATAGAGCAGAGAATGCTGCATGCGGCCTCCATAATCGACGTTGAAATGAACATCGCTCAGCGGCTGGGCGTGAAAATGGTAAATTTTGGCCGCTTCCGGGCTATATTGACGTTTAGTAAGGACCGGAAAAACAGCATCCAATCGACTGATGGCCGTGCCTTCGGGTAGGGCGGCATACGTCATTTCTTCGCTATCGAGATTCTCCCAATTCTGAAACGACTCGGCAACGGCTTTGCTCAGGCCAGGAACAGTGCTATAGGAAATGTATACCTCATCGCTCATATTCGTAGCCGTTGGATGGTCTTTCAAAACGCCGGTTACGGTCAGGTTCAGTTGGTTGTCGAGCCGAAGTGTCCGGCCAATTGGATTGGTATCGCCGAAGTATTTATGGGCATATTTCTCAGTCAATACGACGGAGTTGGGCCGGGTCAGCGACGACGCTGGATTGCCGGTCTGCCATTGGAAATCAAATACATCGAACAGTTGCGGATCAACGAAACCAACCGTTCGGTCTTCCTGGAATTTTTTGAGAAGACTCCCATTCGCATTCGGCAAACTGAGCAAACAACTTCGTACCCGTTTGATCCGGGCAATATGCTCAATAAACGGATACTCACGTCGCAATACCTCGGCCATCGCCTTCGGCGTACCACGCGAATAGGTAATGTTTTCGTGCCTCAGTTCGGTGACGATCCGGTAAATCCGGTTGGCTTTCTGATGATAGGTATCGAAGCTAAGTTGAAAGCCAACGACCAGAAAAATCAGGATGCCGCAGGTCATACCAACCGCCAACCCTACAATATTCAGTAGGCTATACGTCCGGTAGCGCAGCAGCGTTCGAAGGGTGATGGTTAAATAGTTTTGGAGCATAGGGGAGGAGGCAAGGAGCGAGGTGCGAGGAGCAGGGAGCGAGGTGCAAGGAGTAAGGAGCAAAGATCATTCACTCCTGGCTCCTGGCACCTCGCTCCCTGCTATTCAGAACGAAGTGATTTCACTGGATTCGTGAGCGCGGCTTTCAGGCTTTGGAAGCTGACCGTGACGAGGGCGATTCCTACGGCCAGCACACCGGCCAGAGCAAACATCCACCACGCTATGTCGATCTTATACGGAAAATCGGCCAGCCATTTCGTCATGATATACCAGGCGGCAGGCGACGCAATGACCAGAGCGACGATCACCAGTTTGACAAAATCGACCGAGAACAGGCTGAAAATATTGGCTGTTGAGGCTCCCAGCGTTTTGCGGATGCCAATTTCTTTGGTACGTGATTCGGCCATGAACGCCACCACGCCATATAGTCCCAGGCACCCAATGAAAATGGCAATACCAGCCAGTAATCGGAAGAGGGAGAAGAAACGCTCTTCGCCCTTATAGAAATCGGCCAGTCGCTGATCCAGAAATTCATAGCTGAACACAAAGTCGGGGTAGACGGCGTTCCAGTTGGTTTCGACCTGATGGATTAACCGGCTGACGGCTTCTGTTCCACCCTGTTGGGTCGATAGCTTGATGCCCAGCGTATGGTAAGCACTACGACGGGGAGCCAGAATGCACGGGTTCGTTTGCTGATGGAGCGAGAAGGTGTTAAAGTCATGAACAACGCCAACGACCTGTTTTTTGGGGTTGTTGCCGCCCGCAATGGTAATGGATTTGCCCAGAATCTGTTGAGGGCTGCGGAGTCCCAACTTTTTGACCATCGATTCGTTTACGACAATATCGCGAGCGGTATCGCCCGGCTGATACATCCGTCCGGCAACCAGCTTCAGGCCATAGGTGCTGAAATAAGCGGTGTCCGCATAGCGCATGATCACACCAAAGTCGGCATCTTTATCGGCGTTTTCATAGCGGATGCCCGTCCACCAGTTACCGTCGGCCGATGGAATGGAAATACCATAACTCAGCGTTTTTACGTTCGGCAGTTGGGTAATTTCGGACTTAAGTTGTTCCAGTTGCCCCGGCTTACGTTCAGGAATATTGACGGTTAGTACGGCATCCTTGTTATAGCCCAGATCGGCCGATCGGAAGTATTTCATCTGGCTGTAGGCAATGATGGTTCCAATGACCAGTATCTGCGAGATGGCAAATTGAAACACAATCAGGCTCCGGCGTAGGGTTAACTGACCACTCCCTGCCATGCGAATCTTACTGCGTAATGCCTGAACCGGCTGATAGCCCGACAACACTAAGGCCGGATAAAAACCAGCCAGCAGCGTTGTCAGAAGGGCCAAAACAATCACGAAACCAATCACCGTAGGATCGAACAGCGTAAGCGCAGCCGCTTTGATGTCCAGCAGTTCTGAAACGTAGGGTAACGATTGAGAGGCCACGCCAAACGCCAGCACGATAGCCAGTAGGGTAAGTACCCCCGTTTCGCTCAGAAATTGCCGTACCAACTGCATGCGTGAACTGCCCAGCACTTTCCGAACGCCTACTTCTTTGGCCCGACGAATGGCCTGTGCTGTAGCCAGATTGATGAAGTTGATGCAGGCCGTAAACAGGATGAACAGGCCAATCAGGCCCATTGCCCAGATCATCTGTTTGCTCACGGTACGTCCGGCTGCATTTTCGGTGCGCGTATCGGAATGAATGCTGGTTAGCGGCTGTAGTTCATATTGTAGTTCGCTGGCCTGCTCAGGCTGCATGTATTTCCTGATAAACGGAACCAGTTGGGCTTCCATTTGCGCCGAGGTAATCTGATTGGGGAGGGTCAGGTAGATATGAGCACCACTGTACGAAGAGCCCCAATCATCCCAGCCGCCGTTAGCACCGTACTGTTTGAGGGATGCGAAGGACAGCAGCACGTCAAAGGGGACACTGCTGGTGGCAGAGGGATTCTGAACAATGCCTGTTACGGTAAAGTCTGCTTTATTCTCTACCCGGATGCTTTTACCCATTGGGTCAGCATCCCCGAAGTATTTATGCGCTATGGCCTCCGAAAGCACAACCGTGTTCGGATTTTTAAGGGCTGTTTGTGGATTTCCGGCTTTCCACTGGTAATCGAAAATGCGGAAGTATTCCGGCTCTATGAAGGCAATCACGCCACTACGCTCCTGAAATTTGCTGTACTTTTTGTCATTCACTTTAACCAGGCCATCATACAGTCCATACGCCATCGTGACCTGCTGCTTCAGTTCGGGGAAGTCGTTGCGTAGGGCGGCTAAGGCAGGTAATGGAATGCCTACATTACGCCCATCATCTTCCGATTTTTTATTGTACGAGATGAGTCGGTACGTATGATCTGCGTTGGCATTATGTCGGTCGTAGCTCAGTTCATGCCGAATGGCCAGAAACAGAATCAGGCAGCAGGCCAGGCCAAAGGTTAACCCAAGGACATTGATAACCGTGTAGTTCCAGTTGCGTCGGAGCGCACGGAGAGCTGTGGTGAAATAATTTTTCAGCATAATAGAGAAAGGCAGAAACAGAGGGATTGGCTTCTTGGCTTATCTTCTTTATATAAATGCCCTCAAATGATGTACCACGAAAGTAAGTACCTTACTGTCAGGGAGTTACGGTAAGGTTTAGATTGAAAATGTCCGCAAACGGACGGTTGTTTATTCGTTTGCGGACAGGATAGGAAATGAATTTAGGTGTGCCTTACTCTACTAATAACTTCCTGGTCAGTTGGGCTGATTGGCCCTGCACGGTTACCAAATACAGGCCGGGTGTTAGTTTGTCCAGCGCCACCTCCTGATTGGGCGTCGTCAACGTTAGTTGATGTCGTTGAAGCAGACGGCCTTGCAGGTCGGTTAGCTTGACGATCACATCTTCACCACTTGCGAAACCGCTAAAGATTAGTTGCAGACGGGCTTGAGGTTCACGTACTGGATTCGGGAAGAGCAGTACGGCTGGTTCGAATTCGGGGCTGGACGCAGCTACCCGTGCCGATGCAGTCGAGGTCGTCAGTTGCAGGTTATCGATGTAATACGTGCCCAATCCACCACCTGTATCCTGAATGTACAAATCGCGCAACGTGGCTGGATTGCCTAATGCCGACAGGGGAACATTCACCAGCGTCCAGCTATTGGAGGTTGGTCGTACGGTATACGTTTTGTAGTTGTCATTGATGATTACATCGAATTTCTGGCCACCCGATGCGCCACCATGTACCCAGAATTGCAGGTAAGCGTAAGCCGACAGATTGACCGGTGTTTCAGGATGCAGATATAATCCACCCCAGCCAGCTGTGTATTGAACGGCCAGCGACCGACTTCCTGCTTTTACGGGCGCTGTATTGGTGTAGGTGCGGGTTGTACTCCACGACCAGTCGTACCAGTTGGCTTTCAGCGCATCGTCATAGATCAGATACGCATTGGGGTCTGGCGTTGGATCGGGCGTCGTTGAGCAGTTGGATACGTTGACCGGAACGCTGGTTGTATACGATTGCCCATTGCTCACGACTGTTAGTCGATACAAACCCGTTGCGGCTGTAGTCGCATTGGGTATCGTCGGATTCGCAATCGATGCCGTAAATCCATTTGGCCCAACCCAGTTGTACGTTACACCATTGGGTGCATTCACTGTAACGGCCGATAAACTGACCGATTGACCAGCACAGACGGGACTGTTGCTGCTGGCGCTGACCGAAATAGGTGGTGTAGGCGTATCGCCAGCCGAAGACGACAGCATCAGTTGGTCGATGTAAAACGCAGGTAGGGTTTTGCCGGTTATGTCCTGAATAAACATGTCGCGCAACGTAGCTGGATTTCCGAGCGAAGCAAATGGCACAATCACCTGGGTCCACTGATTGGCGGTAGTACTGAATTCAAACGAACCACTGCTGTTGATAACCACCTGCATCCGATGCCCGCCCGTTGTGCCACCGTGTAACCAGAATTTGAGGTACGGATAAGGGCTGAGCGTAATGGCGTCGTTAGGATGAAGATACAACGCGCCCCACCCCGACGTGTACTGAACGGCCAGTGACTTGGCACCGCTATAAACCGGGCTTGTATTGCTGTAAGTCCGGGCTGTACTCCACGACCAGTCGGACCAGCCAGCCTGTAACACATCTTCGTAAATGATGAGCGAATTGCCCGAGGGCGTAGGCGTTGTCCCGGTGACCGATACCACCGTAGTCGTGATGTTCGTACACCCATTCTGCCCGACGGTTAGCGTATAAGTTCCGGCAACAGCGGGAGTTACGTTCGGAATGGTTTGGGCAGGACCACTGGCGCTGTAGTTGTTCGGCCCCTGCCAACTATACGTAGCGCCAGGTCCTGCGTCGGCGGCACTCAGGGTTAGCGTTTGGCCAGTAGCTACCGGTGTATTGCTGGAGGCTACGGCCGTTGGTGTTGGATTGACGGTTACGTTAACGCTCAGGATTCGGGGCGCTTCGGATGGTATGGTTACCGTTACCGAATAGGTTCCTGTTGCGGTCGTTGTCACGTTACTCAAGGATGGATTCCCGGCGGTCGCGCTAAAACCGTTGGGTCCACTCCATTGGTAAGTCGATCCGTTAGGGGCGCCACTGACATTCAGGGTTAAGGTTTGACCTGGACACAGCGGGCTATTGCTGCTTACGGTGATGTTCGAGGTAGGAGGGTCCTGGCTCGATATGTTCGTGAAATAAGCGACCAGGAATGTATAGCCTGCCTGGTTGTAAATGGCGGGTTCGGTAATTTCCCACGAGGGTTCCGGGTACGAGGTGTTCCAGTTTCGATAGGCCTTCATGGGTGGTTGACCTTTCGGTGGGGTTGCCGAGCCCGAATAGTTCTGATTTGGGCCACCCACAATGTAACCCGGTGGAGGACCGTACTGCGAGGAAGCGCCATCGTACCTGGCCGAGCCATCCCGGAACCAACTATGGTAAAACTCATCGACGCTATTGTCGCCCCCGGCATTGGCTCCCCGACTGCCCATGTTACTGAGATAGATCCAGGATAATGGGTTCCGTCCGTGAAAATAGTGCAGGTATTCTTCAGCAATCTCTTTATAGAGCATCGCCTTCCCTGGATTGATGCCCAGTTCCACCGTTAGAATGGGAATCATGGCCCACAGCGCTTTTTGCAGGTTGGAGCCCCAGGTGTAATGGCCACTCCACATAAAGCCGAGGTAGGGATCGAGTTTCTGATTGTAATACGACTCGATAAACCAGTCCATGGTGTTCTGATAACGGGTCTTGATTTCCGAAACAATGGAAGGATTGGCCCCGGCTGCTTTGGCATACACGTAATAGGCCCGGTTCAATTCCCAGCAGAGCGATGCATCGAGGTAACCACTCGAAAACGGATGGAAATTGTTTTCACTGGTTCCGTTAACGTCGTTGTACGAGGCTTCAAAAAACGACTTGTACTTCGCCGTCCCCGTCGTCGCAAACAGTTCGGCAGCCGCAGCTACCCGACGCCGTTTGTCGTCGCGGGAGTCCGAACCGGCATCGGCTGCTGCGGTCGATGCTCCGTCTTTCCCCGAAGCAGGCTGCATGGTTGGATTGGCTTCGAGGTAGTTCCAGGCGTTTTCGGCGGCTGTTCGCAGCGTGTTAGCGTAGTTCGGATAGGCTCCGTTGTAACCGCTGTAAATCCGGGCCGCATGGGCCATCACGGCCGCAAAAGTCGCCGTTGCCCAGGTCGTTACGTTGGTATAATAACGCGGCTGGGTATCCGTCGATGGATCGTCAGTACCGTTTTCGTAGCTGGTTACGGTCACGCGGTTGTGTACTCCGCCGTTGCTTTCCTGCATGCGTAGCATCCAGTCCAGTTCCCATTTCAGTTCGTCTAGCATGTCGGGCACCCCATTCCCTGATTCGGGGATGTTCGTATTGTCCGTAAAAGCCGACGGGCGCAGTTCAAATCCGACCATCAGGTTCCAGAGCGTGTGGTTCAGAAACGGAATGTACTTGTTGTAATCCCCCGCATCATACCAGCCACCTGTCACATTCCGTTGCGTACCGGCTTGCGCTGAGGTCGTGTACAGTAGGGCGTTGGCATCCTGCATATGTGCAGGCGCATGCGTCCAATTTGCACCATACTGTGCCGGAATAGCCGTTCCTGACCGTTGGTAATAGAACGTACGGGTCGAAGCTTTGAGCGGAGCTGCGTAGATGTCGTTTCGAAGCTCAAAATCATACGACCGAAGGTTCGTGGCCGGGTCGTATACATAGTACGTTCCGGGCGTAGTCAGGCTCGAAAAGTCACCGTGCCAGGCTTTGTCGCCCGAGTCGGTATGCGTGTTACCGCCATTCCACTGTACTACATTACCCGTAAACACCGCGACATGATCGGCCGATCGGCGTACCTGAAACTGACTACCGGGCGAGTTGGGTGTCCCGGCATTTTGTCCCGTAATGGGATTGGCGAAAACCACCACCTTTTTCGCCAACGGTCGCCAGCCGAACTGGTCGACAATAATCTGTTTACTGACCGACTGTGCCAGGGTGGCCGTTGTCAATAATACACTCCCGATGAGCCAGCTCAGGCTGAGCCAGTACTGCCATCGGGTACCCATAAACCATCTGTTCATGTTACCTGCTGTTTAAATTAGTTAAGTCAGCAAGGTAGAACGTGAGCAAAAAATTAGATAGGGTAACCTGGTTGAACCGTCAGAATTGGGATTTGGGTTGATGGGAAAAGGTGGTAAAAAGAGCAAGGTGCAGGGAGCGTGGAGCAGGGTGCAAGGAGCAGGGAGGAATAGTGGGATTCGCTCCTCCTTTCTCTCTGCTCCACGCTCCCTGCACCTTGCTCCCTGCTCCCTTACTCCGCTTTTAAACTTTTCACCGGATTCATCAGAGCCGCTTTGATGCTTTGAAAACTCACGGTCAATAGAGCAATACCAATGACCAGCATTCCGGCCAGAATGAACATACCCCAAGGCAGGTCGATGCGGTAGGCGAACCCGTCCAGCCATGTACGAACACCCCACCAGGCCAGGGGCGATGCAATGACAATGGCAATCAGGATAAGGACCAGAAAATCCTTCGAGAGCAAAGCGGCCAGACTGGCGACGGAGGCTCCTAAAATCTTCCGAATACCAATTTCTTTGGTACGACGTTCGGCCGTGAAGGTGACCAGACCAAATAGTCCCAGGCAGCTAATAAAGACAGCGATCCCCGTTGCCAGTGAAATGAGTTTGCCCAGGTCGCGTTCGGTGCCGTAGAGTTCAGCTATCGATTCGTCAACGAATTTGGGCTCAAAGGTCTCCCCTGGATACGTACCGTCCCAGAGGGCTTTGACCTGAGCCAGTGTCTGGTCGAACGAAGTGGCTCCGGTCCGCCTGAAGCGTACATTAAACATATGCAGGTTCTCTTTCTGGCTCATCAGGGCCGTAGGCTGGATGGTATTGTGTAGTGAACGGTGATTGAAATCCCGGATAACACCGACAATCGGCATTTTGGCCAGCATCTTGCCAATGGCTTGCGATGGTTTTTGATACCCCATATGCCGGGCCAGGGTTTCGTTGATGACAAATTCATTGGCGGTATCGCTTGCCACCAGATTTCGACCCGCCAACAGCTTTAGCCCATACAGAGCGATGAAGTTAGTATCCACTTCCTTACGGTACACGTTTACCTCCGACTTGCCTTTTTTGCCCGTAAATTCCAATGTAGAAGTAGACCAGCCACCCGAAAGAGGGGTTTGATTGGCCATACTGACCTGCTCGACACCCGCCAGTTTGCGAATTCGGTCGGCCAGCGTAAACCGAACATCGTGGTGATCGCCATTGAAAAACGAGCTGGTTGGCGTGTGAAACGTAACAATGGCTTCCCGCTGAAAGCCCTGATCGGCGTTGATCATAAAACGGAGTTGCTGGCCGACCAGTAAAGCCCCAATAATGAATACCTGGGCTATGGTGAATTGCCCGACAATGAGTCCTTTTCGCAACGTTGCATTCCCACTCGCCTGTCCGGTTTGGTTGCGTAAGGTAGCCACGGGCGAGAGTCGGGCCAGTAGGGTGCCGGGGTAAAAACCAGCCAGTAGTGCTGTAATTAGGGCTACGCCCAGCAGAAAGAGGTACAGACTCGGTCGGGTATAATCGAGGACAACGCCTTTCGGGACTATTTTGTCCAGATACGTCAGGGCTGCCTGCGAAAGCAGAATGGATAGAAGACCGGCCAGCAGTGTTAGCAATAGGGTTTCACCCAGAAATTGGGCCATCAACTGCTTTCGTTCACTGCCCAGCGATTTACGAATGCCAATTTCCTTCGCTCGTTGTGTCGATTGGGCCGTGGCCAGATTGATGAAGTTGATACAGGCCAACAGCAACAGAAACCCACCCACTAAGCCCAGAATGAGTAAGGTTGGCTTATGGGCAATGTGGTGACCGCTGGCGTAATCGGCATTGAAATGAACGTCGGCTAGTGGCTGGAGTAACAGCCAGCGATCGCCCGAATCTTCTTCAGGTGGTACGTTGGCTTCGGCTAGTTTGGTGGTTTGCTCACCAACGCGTTTTGGGCCGGTACCGGGTGCTAGTTTGAGCAGACATTGCGACGACGAATTAGTACTGTTCCACTGATTGTACCCTAAATTATCCCGACGTTTTTTGCTGGTGGTTTGTGTCGATAAGGATATGAAAGCCTGAAAATCGAAATCGCTGGGCGTTTCAAGGTCTTTTATCAATCCCGAAACGGTAAGCATCAGGGTGTCTTTGTATTGCTTGCCGATCAACTGTCGGCCGACAAGTGCCGGACTGGCGTCGCCAAAATATAACCGGGCCTGCTTCTCGGTAAGCACTACCTGTCCGGGTTTCGACAACGATGTTTTAGGCGAACCCGCCAACCACTCTCGGGGCAAAATCTCGAAAAATGCTTCGTTCGTACTAACCATCCACTCTGGCCCATCCTTTCCAGCCCGAACCTGAAGCGGTTCTTTACCCGGCCTGGGTACTTCAACGACCTGGAAACTGCTGGAATGGAACGGAGCTATAGTTCTGACGCCGGTCAGTTTGGTTCGTACCAATTCCGGGATGGGCGCCGATAAGCCGGGATTGTGGTAAAAATCATCCCCGAACTTGAATTTGGAGACGAGTCGGTAAACCTGCTCACGATCAGGCACTCGTTTGTCGAAACTCAGTTCGAACTGTACGATCAGATAAATGACCAGACAGGAGGCAACCCCGACTGATAGACCCGCAACGTTAAGAAGCGTGGTCAGTCGATTACGACTCAGATTCCGAATAGCGATTTTAAGGTAGTTAAGAAGCATATGGCGAGGGGCAGGGAGCAAGGTGCATGGAGCATGGGGCAATAGCTAAATTTACTCCCTGCTCCCTGCACCCCGCTATTTATTCCGCTCGTAACGATTTGACTGGATTCATCAGGGCGGCTTTGATACTCTGGAAGCTGACCGTCAGTAGAGCAATGCCGACTGCCAGCACACCCGCCACAGCAAACATCCACCATTCGATGTCGATCTTATAGGCGAAATCCTGCAACCATCGGTTCATGGCGTACCAGGCAACCGGACTCGCCAGCACAATGGCAATAGCAACCAGCTTGAGAAAATCTTTGGAAAGCAGCCCAACCAGGCTGGGGACGCTGGCACCTAGTACTTTCCGAACCCCAATCTCTTTGGTACGTTGCTCAGCCATGAACGTTGCCAGGCCAAACAGACCCAGACAGGCTACGAAAATGGTCAAGCCGGCGAAAATGCCCAGAATGCGCCCGGTTTTCTGTTCGGCCAGATACGTACTGTTGAAGCGTTCGTCCAGGAACGAGTAGGCAAATGGCGCTTCGGTCGTTAGTTGCTCCCACTGCTTTTTCAGCGTAGCCAGTAACCCACTGATGTCTTTGGTCTTAATCTTCACAATGACCGCACCAGAGTTTCTGCCCAATACCATGACCAGGGGCGCAATGGCTTCATGCATCGAGCGGAAATGAAAATCTTTCACCACACCAATAACCCGGTAGGTTCCTAGTTTTCCGTCGTTTTCGGTATGGGTAATTGTATGGCCAAGGGCATTGCCTTTCCAGCCAAACGTTCGAGCGGCCGTTTCGTTCAGGATTACCCCCGAGGAATCGGTACCGTAGCCTTTGGAGAAATTTCGTCCATAAGCCATTTGCATGCCCAGTGTCGGAATATAATTGTAATCGACCTCGTACCGAAGCGCTTTTATCAACTGAGTTGAACGAGTTTCGGGGTAGATCATGTAGTTATTGTTGTAGCTCGGTCCGGCTGGCAGGTACCCCGATGTACTGACGTTAACCACCCGAGAGTCCTGCATAACCAGGTTGCGGAACACCTCTGCCTGTTTGCCGAGTTGCCACGTTTCGGGCAGTACCAGCACCTGATCTTTTTCGTAGCCCAGTCGTTTATTCTGGATGTAGCTAAGCTGCCGATACACGACTGTTGTGCCGATCATCAACGTGATCGAGATAAAAAACTGAACCACTACCAGGCCGCTTCGCAGCCCAATACTTTTTCGGTCGCCCGTAAACTTGGTACCTTTTAGCACCTGAACGGGCCTGAACGACGATAGGAAAAAGGCAGGATAACTTCCGGCTAGTACGCCCACTACAACACCTAGCAGCAGCAGACCGGGTAGGAGCCAGGGTTTGGTCGAAAAGTTGAAGGTGAGTTCTTTTCCCGCCAGTTCATTGAAAAGTGGTAAGGTCAGATAAACCAGCCCGACAGCCAGCACCAGCGCAATGGCCGTCAGGAGCAATGACTCGATCAGAAACTGGCTGGTCAGGCTTTGGCGCACCGAGCCCATCACCTTCCGAATGCCCACTTCTTTCGCCCGTTTCGAGGCCCCGGCAGTACTCAGGTTCATGAAGTTGATACAGGCAATAATCAGCATAAACAGGGCAATAGCCCCAAAAATATAGACGTACTGGGCGTCGCCGTTGGGTTCCAGCTCGCCCGTCAGATTCGAGCGCAGATGAATGTCGGTTAAGGGTTGAATCAGGAAGCTGACATCGTTACCCTTCTGACGAAACTGGCTCAGACTCATACCAAAAGCTTGCTGAAGTTGTGGCCCCATGTATTTACTGACCATCTGTGGCAGTTTCGCTTCCAGCTTTGCCGGATCGTAACCTTTGGACAGTACCAGATAGGTGAAAAAACCGGATGTCATCCACGAATTCGATTTCGCATCGGATACCCCGGCCATCGACATAAACATATCGAAATGGAAGTGCGAATTGATGGGTACTTTATCGATTACGCCCGTTACACGGAAGAGGGCGTTCCAGCTTTTGATGCTAATGGATTTCCCAATTGGATTGTCAGTACCGAAAAGCTTCCGCGCCATCGCCTGGGTGATCACAGCCGTGTTGGGCTGGATCAGCGCCGTTTTGGCATCGCCCTGAAGCAGTGGCAAGGTGAAAACCTGAAAGAAGTTGGAGTCGACATAGGCCAGCTGATCATCCCGAAACGTTTTATCGTCGACGGTAAGGCTCGGTGAGCCAACCGTACGAATACGGGTCGCTTCTTCCACTTCGGGGTAATCTGCTTTTAGTGTCGGACCAACTGGCGGCATCACATTGGCCTCATTGATCTGGCCACCGTTCATAGTTCCCCGAAAAACAACCCGCACAATCCGGTTGGCTTTGTCGCTGTATCGGTCATAGCTCAGTTCATTGAACAGGTACAAACTGATGAGCAGACAGGTAGCCAGCCCAAGGGCTAATCCAATAATATTGATGGCTGAAAAGGCTTTGTTGCGAACCAGATTTCGCCAGGCGATTTTGATATAGTTAAGGAGCATCTTATGGCCTTTTTGTTATCTTTGGTAAAAAAACTTCGTTGCGTTATGGAGGCAGTCATTGATCAACCCACCGAGTTCGAAGACGAAAAAATGTCGAGTTATAATCATTCTGAGTTGCAGAGCCATCTGGCTTTCCTGCTGAAACTCTCCTATCGTACCCAATACAGTATCCTGACTGAGCTTGATTTCGATTTTGCATCCGGCAAGACCCGCCCTGACCTCGCTATTATGCCCAAACGGAAAGCAGACTGGTTGGCCGATGAGATCGTTGTTCAGGACGTTCCGTTAACAACTATTGAGATTCTATCCCCTGAGCAAAGCCTGAACAACCTGACCGAGCGTATCTACAAAAAACATTTCCCGGCTGGCGTTAAATCGGTTTGGCTAGTAGTGCCCACTGTCCAAACCGTTTCCATCCTATTGCCAGATCGTCGTCAACTTAATTTTGCGAATGGCCTCGTTGCTGACCCCGTAACCGGCATTCAACTCCAGTTGAGCGAAATCTTTGAAGGCTAATCACTTTCCGCTCTTCGGTACACCAATTTCTTTTTCAATCCGCTCAATAAGCTGCTGCCGTTCCTGCTGCGACTTGTCGCGGGCGTTGAGCGTGCGTTCGTAGGTAATGTCTTCACCATCTTTTGTGAACCGATAGCGCAGGAAAAGCTTCCCCGTCTCCTGATCGTAGTTCACCTCTTTAGTGTACGGATTCTTCCCGCCAACGGCTACAGCCTGATTACCGCCATTACTACTCGTTACGGTCGGGCCATCGCTACTGATGATCGTGACTGACTCACTACCCTCAAAACGAGGAGGTTTAGGTGCCTTTGGGGCCTTTGGCGGAACTGGGGGTGCCATACTGACCGAAGGCTCTATGGGCGGAATCGGTGGCTCGGGTCTGCTGATGTGCAGTGAATCCAGAATGCGCTCACGAAGGGCGTTCCGCTCGGTCAGGTTTAACCCCGATACATCGAAACGGCGGTCGTAATCGATCTTCTGTCCATCGACCGTACCGTTTACACGAATCGAGAGGGTCTTCTCATCGTCGTTGATGCTCGTGCTAATCGAGGAATGTTTTTGCGCCATTGCCAATGTGCTTGCCAGCGCCAGGAGAGTTGTAATGAGGGTTTTCATAGTTTTTCAGCAAGGTGCATGGAGCAGGGTGCATGGGGCAGTGGCTGAATTTACTCCCTGCACCTTGCTCCCTGCTATTTATTCCGTTTTCAATGATTTAACTGGATTCATCAACGCGGCTTTGATACTCTGGAAACTGACGGTAATGAATGCAATGGCAATGGCCAGAACGCCCGACACAGCAAAAATCCACCAGGGTATATCGATCTTATACTCGAAATTCTGCAACCACTTGTTCATCGCGTACCAGCCAATGGGCGAAGCAATCACGATGGCAATGACGACCAGAATGAGGAAATCCTTGGCAAGCAGGAGTACAATGTTGGTGATGGATGCGCCCAGTACTTTCCGAACCCCGATTTCTTTCGTGCGTTGCTGAGCCGCAAACGTAGCCAGTCCGAATAGCCCCAGACACGAGATCAGAATGGAGATGATGGTAAAGTAGCTGACAATGCGTGAAGTGCGGGCTTCGGCCTCGTAATTCTTCTGAAAATCTTCGTTCAGGAACGTGTAGGCAAACGGCTCATCAGGACGCAACACTTTCCATTTCTGCTCCAGAAAACTTATTACGTTCGACATATTGGCCGTATTGACATGCACGATAATGTAATTGAAATCGGGCTGGCGGTTCAGCAGAAACGTAAACGGCTGGATCGTTTGACGGAGGTTTTCGAAATGAAAATCCTTCAGCACGCCCACAATCTCGTAACGGTGGGTTTTGCCCTGCCAATCAAATTGTAGTTTTTGTCCAACGGCTTTATTCAGCGGAATCTGAAATTTACGTAGCGTTGCTTCATTCACCACGAGCCGATTGGCTGTATCGCCCGGAAACTGGCGGGAAAACATTCGACCCGCAGCCAGTTTAAAGCCCATTGTTTGTAGATAGTCGTAATCGACCTGATTCGTTTTGACGCTTTGGCCGTTTAGCGCAGTTTGCTCGGGTTTGTACAAAAGAAAGTCAGTCGCATTATTTATACCTGGATAGTATTGAGTGCCAGCCGCGCCAACTATCTGATTGTTTTGCAGAATTTCGTTTCGATACGCTGTGTAACTTTCGTGTGCTTCCCGGCTGCTGAGCGGAATCGCAATCTGTTGATCCTGCGTGAAGCCTAGCGATGTGTTTCGCAGAAAACGCATTTGTTCCTGAATCACGAACGTAGCCAGAACCAGCCCCACCGAAATGACAAACTGAAACACCACCAGTCCGCGACGTAGCGCCACTGCCGATAACGTATTGGCAAATTTGCCTTTCAGTACCTGCGCCGGATTGAACATCGACAGGTAGAAGGCAGGGTAGCTACCGGCCAGCAGACCCGTCAGAAGCGCAAGGCCGACAAACGTCAGAATAATACGTGGTTCGAATAGTTCAGGCAACTGCAATGACTTATGAGTCAGCTGATTGAAAACAGGTAGCAGCGTCATGACCAGCGCCAGCGCAATGGCCAGTGCCAGTAACGACAGCACCATAGATTCGCCCAGAAACTGCCCGATCAAAGAACCACGCTCAGCACCCATCACTTTCCGAACCCCAACTTCAGCCGCCCGTTTCGCGGATCGAGCCGTCGATAGATTCATGAAATTAATGCAGGCAATCAACAGCGTAAACAAGGCAATCGACGCCAGAATGTAGAGATACGTAGTGGTGTTGGTCGGCGTAACAATGGTATTTATTTCGTCAAAGAGATGTATCTCGGGCACCGGAACCAGAAATAGCTTTTTGTCGAAGCCAACATTTTTTAAATCGTTGCTGGCATACTTCGCCATAAAAGCCGGAAACTTTTGGGTTAACTGGGCAGGGTCGGCATTGGGCTGTAGCTTCAGGTATGTTACAAACATGTTGTTGCAGCAAAAATCCACTTTGCCTTCGCGCAGAAAACCGCCGACCCACCCGGCCGACATCGGTAAAAAGAATTTAGCGTCGATATGTGAGCGAGCGCTTTCGTCGCGGTAGACGCCAGTAACCTTGAAATCTTCGCCATTGCCCGATGTGCCACCAACCCGAATCAGTTTATTCAGGGCGGGTCCATTGCCAAATAACTTATGGGCGATTTCCTCCGACAACACCACCGAATGCTGATCGATCAGGGCAGTACGGACGTTGCCCTCAGTAAACGAATACGAAAACAAGTCAAAAAATGTCGAATCGACCTGATAGCCCTTTGTTTCGTAGAATGCCTTGACCGATTTGCCATTTTCGCGTACCTGTAACAGCGCTTTATCGTCGATCAGGTTGATCCATAAGCGGGTTACCTGCTCAATTTCCGGGAATTCGGATTTCAGGGCAAATGCATAGGGAGCCGATGCCGTCGAATTCTTCTCCATGCCGGCCCCTTTGTTACCCTTACCAATGATGGTTTCCTGCGCCATCAGGTACAGTCTATCCGCATGTTCCTGATGTTTATCGTACGACAATTCGCTGCGGATGTACAACAGCAAGAGCATACAGCAGGTCATCCCGACCGAAAGACCAAAAATATTGATCGCTGAGAACGACTTACTCCTCAGTAGATTCCGAACGGCTATTTTGAGATAGTTGAGAAGCATGGAGCTGGGAGCTGGGAGCATGGAGCTGGGAGCAAGGTGCAAGGACTGAATGACTCCATGCGCCTAGCCCCCTGCTCCACGCTATTCTGATTTAAGTGATTTAATAGGATTTGATAGCGCGGCTTTCACACTTTGGAAACTGACTGTCAACAGGGCGATCAGTACCGTCAGGCCACCGGCCAGCACAAACACCCACCACTGAATGTCGGTGCGGTAGGCAAAATCCTTCAGCCAGTTGTGCATGGCATACCAGGCCACGGGCGAAGCAATCACCAGCGCCACCAGCACTAGTTTCATAAAGTCTTTCGAGAATAGCGCTACCAGACTGGCTTCCGACGCGCCCAGCACTTTCCGAATACCAATTTCTTTGGTACGAGCTTCGGCCATAAACATCGACAGCCCGAACAGACCCAGGCACGAAATCAGAATAGCGATACCAGAAAAGATACTGAATAGGGTTTGCTGGGTTTGCTCACGGGCATAGAGCCGGTCAAAGCGTTCGTCGAGAAACTTGTAATCGAACGGTTGCTGCGGGAAAAACTGCTTCCAGACCGACTCGACCCGCTGGACCGCTTCGGGCGTGTTGCCTTTGAGTGGAATTGAAAGCCAGTTGAGCTGCCCAGGTCGCAGAATCATCGCCAGAGCCGCCATTTGCTGATGCAGGGATTCAAAATGAAAATCTTTCGTGACACCGATGATTTGTCCTTTGGCCGGTCCGTACTGAAACGGTTTGCCAATAGCCTGCTCCGGTGTCCAACCGAGTTGCCGAACGGCGGTTTCGTTCAGAATAACCATCGCCGTATCGGTCGAATAAGTACGGGCAAAGTTACGCCCAGCGGCCATGCCGATCTGATAGGCCGGAATAAAATCGTAATCGACACTCAGACCTCGCAGGTTTATTTTGACCGGAGCCATTGTGTCGCCTTTCATGGCCATAGCGCCGTACGAATCCAGCAATCGGCCCGACGGTATCCGCGATGAACGACCCAGATCGCGCACGGATCCGGTTTGAACCAGTTGCTGTTTCAGCGTTTCGTAATTCGTCGTCGAATCGCCCACATCGCGGAGAATGAGTACCTGATCTTTCGCATAGCCCAGCCGGTAATTCTGGATATACTTCATCTGGTTGTACACCACGGCGGTGCTGATGATCAGGACAATGGCGATAGAGAACTGGGTGATCACCAGCACCTGCCGCAGTTTGCCACTCCGCACGGTCGATGCAATTTGCCCTTTCAGTACACCCAATGGCCGGAATGCGGTTAGGAAAAAGGCGGGATAGCTACCAGCCACCAGCCCCGTCAGAAGCGTAATGCCGACCAGAACGGCCAGAAAAACCGGATTCAGGAGTTGGCTGAACGACAGTTGCTTGTTGGTGAAATCGTTGAGGGCTGGCAGGCCGAGCATGACCAGGAAAACAGCAACGCCCAGGGCAAACAGTACCAGTACCAGGGATTCGCTCAGAAATTGACCAATGAGCTGGTTGCGCAAGGCCCCTACAACCTTGCGCATACCAACCTCTTTGGCTCGCCCCGCCGAGCGGGCAGTGGCCAGATTCATGTAGTTGATGCAGGCAATCAGCAAAATGAATAAACCGATGGCCGAAAAAAGATAGATGTAGGTAATGTCGCCCGTAGGTTCCACTTCCGAATCGGTGTGCGACCGCAGATGAATGTCCGCCAGTTTTTGTAGGTTTAGCACCGACCAGGTTGAAGCCTTGCGCCCTTCTTCGGCCGGAACATATTTATCCTGAAAAGCCGGGAAAACCCCTTCGACCCGCTTAGGGTCAGTATTCGGTTTTAGCAGCACATACGTATTGAAAGAGTTGTTGCTCCAACTGGTCCGCAAACCTTCGGCCCCATAAATCCGGTTGTCGTTCAGGGTAGAAAATGAGATCAGAAAGCCGGGGTGGAAATGCGCCTGAGCCGGTAGCGGTTCATACACGCCCGTAACAGTCAGGTCGAACTGGTTATTGAACCGGACTGTCTTGCCTACAGGGTTTTCGTTGCCGAAATATTTCTGGGCCATCGGCCGGGAGAACATGATCGAAAACGGATTGGCCAGTGCCTGATCGGGATTGCCACTCACGACATCGAAACTCAATACCTTAAACAGATTGGCCTCGGCCAGGAAAATGTCCGGCTCGTTGAACGAATGCTCCCCGACACGTAATAATCCATTGCTTATGTCCAGCGTTCGGACTACCTGTTCGATTTCCGAAAAATCCTGTTTGATCAGCGGCCCGAAGGGCGGTGCTGCCTGCGCCAGTTTCAGCGAAGGTGATCCATCCGACGTAAGAAACGTTCGGGTAAGCCGGTAAACCCGGTCGGCATTGGCGTTGTATCGGTCGTAGCTAAGTTCGTCCTGTACGTAAAGTGCAATGAGCAGAAAACACGCCAACCCGACGGCTACGCCCACAATGTTGATGAAACTAAATGTTTTGTGCTTCCGCAGATTACGAAAAGCGATTAGCAAATAATTGCGTAGCATACCAGCATCAGAAGTTTATCCATAAAACTTGCCCAAATGCCGTACCAGAAAGTTAAATTGTTGATTGTCAAGTAGGTGTTTTGGGCTTTTAGGGCTGCGTGTCCGTTTGCGGACGTTTGAGGGTACAGTTACGGACAGAGATATCACAATCTAATTCCTTAGATTGTGTAACTTTGGTTGGGACTATCCATCAATGACAATGACAACAAAACTCAACCCCGTACAATTACATCTGCTGCAATTGTTCTCGCATGACCTGAGCCAAAGTGAACTCAAGGACATTAAAAACTTATTAGCAGACTACTTTATCAGAAGAGCCGATGAAGAAATGGTCAGATTGCAAGAACAAAAATCAATGACTCAGAAAGATATGGATGAGTTATTAACTGCGCATCTCCGTACTCCCTACAAACCATAATGAGGGTCTTACTCGACACCAATATTATTTTGGTCATTACACCTTATTTTTCCGCTTATCGCTGGGTGTATGATGCCCTGAAGGAAGGTCGGTTTGAATTAGTGGTATCAACCGAGATTTTAGATGAGTACGCTGAATTGCTTGAACGTCAGTACTCAGCCACATTCGCCGAACGTACTTTGTTAGCTTTAGATAATTTTCCAACAGTGATTCGGGTAGAGCCCGCGTTTCGATTCCTGCTTATTCCGAACGATCCCGATGACAATAAATTCACCGATGCCGCTATAATTGGAAATGCTGATTATATCGTGACAAACGACGGGCATTTTGGACACTTGCCTACGATTCCTTTTCCTAAAATTGATGTACTGACATTCGACGCTTTTTGCTCTCTTCTTAAGCAACCTTCATCTGAGGGGAAAAATAGTTAATAGAAATTAAAACTGATTTTTCAGCGCCAGCGTAGGGAACACCTGAATACGGTTTTCGTTCGTCAAGGTGTGGTAAAACAGGTTGATGCGGGAGCCGATAGAAACTGTTTTGCCCACTTTAACCCAGCATTGCGGATCGGCAAAAAACGCTACTTTTTTGCCGGTTAACTCCTTCGTGAAATCAGTACCCTGATTTCGGTTTTCGCTCCAGGCTACCAGACTTCCGGCAATCATAATTCGATAATTAAAAAAGCCTTTACCAAAATAGAAGGTAAGCTGTGGGTCATAGCTTGGCTTCGGAAATGCATTGTATCGATAGACCAGACTTGTACTGAACCAGGCACCACGCCATTGAAACGGATAGGCGGCCCCCACAAACGTATTGGTGAGGTAGTAGCCGTACGACGGCGGAGCTACACCCAGTCCACCGCTGTAGGTGAGCGCCAGATAAACCTTCGGACGCCAGAATCGCAGATTCTTCGACACCTGGAAAAAAAGCTGCCCGATGTTGTTATTTTCGCCCGAAAAATCGGTTTGCATTTTCAGGAGAAACGAGCCGGTAGAGTCATTGCTCTTGAAATACTCAAAAGAAAGCGAAGCAAAATTCGTTCGGTTCAAAGCGGGGTTGAGTGAGTGGCGGAAATCGTAATGAAGCTGAAGTTGCTGCGCTTTGCCAGCCAGCACAATCAGACATAAAAAAGACAGAAGCAGAGTTTTCATCGATGACTAAATTGTTTCGACAAAACTTCATCGCACGAACAGAATCGGGCGGAATTAGGGCGGAAACGTCACGGAAACGCGGATTCTGCAAAAATGAATGTGTTAAACCTGTTTAACCGTTTATTTTTCAAGTCGATTTGACTGTTTTTTTGTCATTCGGAATGACAAAAAATACGCTCATTCTAAGTCATTCTAAAAAGTTTAAATAGGTACGTTGGTCATCGCAGGTTATTATTCATCGTACATTATCCATTCATATAACCTATGTATAGAGACGACTTCGACCGGCGGGCTTTTGCCGAATTGATGAATGCGGTGGTCAGGAAATGCTTCGACCATACGCTGAACAGCCCGCTTTCGGAGCCGGAGAGCAAACACCTGAGTGCTGAAATCGAAGAACAGACTGGATTGGTGATTGGCTGGCGAAGCATTAAAAACTATACGGCGTTTGTCCTAAATCCTTCGCCCTATAAGCAGGAGAACCCCTCCCTGGCTACGCTCGATACACTGGCGCGTTATGTGCTGGATATACCGCCGACAACTGAAGCTGAACGTAAACGATCAGGTGAGAATTTTTCGTACTGGTTTCGGTATCGGGAGCAGATCGGTACGCCTATGCGGGTTGAAGAACCGGCCAGTAAACCAAAAAGAACAGGCGATGGCTGGCATGCAGCTATTCTGGTATTGATCGTGCTGGGAGTAGGTTATCTCTTTTTGCACCAGTCGAATCTGGAGCAGATCCAGGAAGATTTTCGCAACACAGCCGATGACTATCTTAGCCAGAACGGTTGGGTAATACAGCATAAAAATGAATCCTACTGGAAACGACGGAACGAAAACCCCGGTCGGCTGACGCTGTTTACGCTCAAGGGGGATAACTGGCCCAAAACCGGCGAAACACCACAGGTGCAGAACCTGCTCATTCGCGAAATACGCAACGATTGCTTTCGGGCCGAAATGCACATCAACGATTTCGTTCCTGGGGGAAACTGGCAGCAGGCGGGTTTGTTATTGATGGAAGATACTTTGTTTACGGGTAAAAGCATTCGGCTGTCGCTCTCGTACAACGATTTCTTCGGCGGCTTCCGTCGCCCGGCTGAGATTCTGATTCAGGCTATTTCGTCATACGGGAAAGCGGATACGAATCTGGAAGAGTTTATTCATCAGCCCCTGTTTCACATTAGTAATGCCGATGACCAGCGGATTGCCAACACTAATCTGAAAAATTTTGCCTTTCGCGTTGAGAAACAGGACCGGAAATTTCGGATTCTCTACTCAGCCAGTCCGGTCGACAATTTTTCATTTAAAGAGCTAACTACCTACGAATTTGGTATGACGCCCAAGTATATCGGTCTATTTGCGCTCAAAGGATTTGTGGATTCAACGGCGATAATGCCCGTGAAAATTAGATATTTCCGGCTGGAAGGGCAATCCTGCAACTAATAAGAAGTATAACTCCATCGGGGTCATACGGTTAACTTCTTGTATAATTCTGCTCTATTGAAAGAGAGGTCTCCAAGAGTTGCTTCAGGATATAAAGCGTTGTACCCCAATAGAATTCGAAATGTTTGAAAATGGCGTAGGTAGCGAACTGACTTTGCCGAAACGTAAGATTCGTCTGATCATTATGTTCATCTAACGAAAATTCGATGACCGAATAGTTTTCGGGTACATCGGCGATTTCGGATAATGTGCTCCAATAGCTATACTGAAGGCTGCGCTCCGGTACATAGTGCAAAACGGTTCCTTTGTTTTCAAAACCCAGCCCGTGGAAATTCCCCTGTATCCTGATTGGGCTGCCAACGCGCCAGTCGGTGTACACGGCTACATCGGATTCCCATATCCATAGTTTTATCAAATCTGGCTTCGTTAATGAGTCCCACACGGCTGTGATGGGAGCATCGATCTGGATTGTCCTGGCTATTATATGTTCAGGCTGACTATTCGGATGGATAATGTTAGTCATCATAATTCTGATTTGTTCATCGTAACACGTTTATGTATTATATTTAAATCATATGTCGTTGCTTATGATGAATGAGGTTTTGCCAGTGAAGGGTAAATACATGATATCCTTATGGTAAATTATTTACTATCAATCATCTACCTGAAATAATCGATCAGTTAATCTAACGAGCCCTTTATTTATATATTTAAAATAATATATTTTAATTAAACGGGTTATTTTTAAAATAATTTATTTTATACTATTGACTTAAAAAAAAATATTAATATTGTGTTAAATTAACCTATTTAATAAATCTTCAGATTTATCTATGGCAAAAACTGTACTCAGGCTTATTATCCTACTGCTGATAATAAGTAGTCCCGTATTGGCTCAGACCATTTCGGGTAAGGTTACCACAACTACGGATGGACAGACTTTACCGGGTGTATCTATTGTGGTAAAAGGGTCCGCTTCAGGAACAGTGACGGATGCACAAGGCAAATACAGAATTGCAGCCGGTGGAAATCGAACGTTGGTGTTCTCGTACATTGGCTACAAAACCAAAGAAGTTGCGATCGACAACCGGACAACGGTGGATGTGACGCTGGAAGAAGATGCCACCATGCTGAATGAGTTTGTCGTTACAGCACTAGGTATCAAGAAAGAAGAACGGGCGTTGGGGTATGCCACAGCCATTGTGAACAATGACCAACTGGTCAAAACGGCAACGCCAAACTTTGCCACCGCTCTGTACGGAAAGGCACCCGGCGTAACGATCAACGCAACACCGGGCGGTGCTACGAGTGCTGTAAACATCAATATCCGTGGCCTGTCGTCGATTACGGGCAATACGCAGCCACTAATCGTAATGGACGGTATCCCCATTCGGAACGGCGAAGCCAGAAACAACGACTACTGGGGCGACCAGCGGATTCGGGGAAATGGTATTCTGGACCTGAACCCAGCCGACATTGAAAACCTGTCGATTCTGAAAGGTGCATCAGCGGCTGCCCTCTATGGTTCTGAAGCCGTTAACGGGGTTATTCTGGTAACCACCAAAAGTGGTAAAGGCAAAAAAGGGCTCGGGGTGGATTTCAGCGCCAGCTATAGCGTCGATAAAATTGCCTACCTACCCCGGTATCAGAACGTGCGCGGTCCGGGCTACATGCTGAACTACGCCAATGGTGGTCAGGATGCCAATGGGTTTATTTACTACGATACGAATGGCGACGGGAAAGGCGATACGCGGGGACTGCTTAACGCCACGGTTAACTTCGGTCCTAAATTCGACGGACAGCCCATAATGGGATTCGATGGGGTTGTTCGGCCTTTCTCAGCCTCGAACAACAGTTATGCCGATCTGTTTCAAAATGCAAGCAGTGCCAACATCAACCTGTCTGTTTCTAAAGCTACCGAAAACTCATCGGTTCGTTTTTCGTATACCCGCCAGGACAATGGCATGATCAGCTACAAAGCGAAAAACGAAAAGAACATCATGAACCTGAATGCCAGCTTCAGCGAAAGCAAAAGTCTGAAGACGGATCTGGTGGTGAACTACATCAATCAATACACGCACAATCGCCCGTTTAAAGTGGACCGGATGATCAACAACTTCACCGGGATGATGAACCGCTTTGAATCGGCCGATTGGTATTTCAACAAGTATCAGACCAGCCTGGGCTACAAATACGTGACCGGTACGAACCAGAGCCTGACGCCGAACGAAAATATCATTCGGAACGGGTTTAAAACGGATATTGCCGATTACGTATGGAGTACACGGGCGAATACCTACGATGAATACAGCAACCGGGTTATTGCCAGCATTACCCAGAACTGGGAAATCCTGCCGAACCTGAACCTACGCGGTCGTGTCGGAACCGATTTTACCTCGGAACGTATCGAAGACAAACAGCGCAGCGATAAGCCCTTGGCGTTTGGCTACTCAGGTTCGTTTGGGCTGAGCAACAACCTGTACAGCAATGTCTATACCGACGTATTGCTGTCGTATACCAAAAAGCTGAACGACGATATCACGCTTTCGGCCATGGGCGGTTATAATGCCTACAAGCAGTTGAACACCCTGATGACCCGTTCGACCAATGGTGGCTTGAGCACTGAGAATTTCTTTGATCTGTCGGCCTCTGTAAATACAGTAGGTGGTAGCAGTTCGCGTGATCGTTGGGTGCGGGATGCATTCCTGGGTACGTTGAATTTCAACTATAAAGACATTGTGTACATAGAAGGTACCTTGCGCCGGGATAAAACATCGACACTGGCCCCTGGCAACAACGCCTTTGTGTACCCATCCGTAAACTCCTCGTTTATCATAAGTGATCTGTTCAGACTGCCTACCGCTATCAGCTATGCCAAACTGAGAGCGTCGTATGGTATTGTGGGTAACTATCCGTCCATTTATCGGGCCAACAATGCCTATACGCAGGGGAACCTGAACGTGCAGCAGTCGGGCGGAAACTCTGTGTTGTACACAAACATCAGCAGCGATTTTGGCAATGACAAAATTCGTCCTGAACAGAAGCGTGAGTTTGAGTTCGGTTTAGAGACCCGTCTGTTTAAAGATCGGTTACGGATCGACCTGGCTTACTACAACGCTCAGATCGTCGACCAGATACTGCCGTTGACCATTGCCGCTTCGTCGGGTGCTAAAACTGTACTGGCCAACATCGGTACACTTCGCAACCAGGGTTTGGAAATGGCGTTGAACATAGCGCCCATTCGGACAACCGACTTCCGCTGGGATCTGACGCTGAACCTGGCCAAAAACACCAACAAGGTAGAGAAACTGGCCAACGGTTCCACCGAACTTCTGCATGCTGACTACGACGGTAATGCCGCTCAGCTTCGTTCGATTGTAGGCCAGCCAATGGGCGATATCTATGTACATGGTATCCTGACCAATGCACAGGGCCAGAAAATTGTAGGTCCGAACGGTATCTATCAATTGGATGGTAATAACTGGATCAAGGCTGGTAATGCTATGCCGAAACTAACGGGTGGTTTGCTGAATAACTTCACCTACAAAGGCCTGACGCTGGATGTGATTACCGACTTTCGCTTTGGTGGCGCCATTATGCCAACGGGTATCAACTGGCTGACCTCTCGTGGGTTGACCGAAGAGAGCCTCAATGCGATGGATGCCGAGCACGGTGGACTTGCCTACTATCTGGATGCCACTGGCAAGGGGGTTCAGACAACGGGTGCAGCTGGTCCTAACGGCGAAACGGTTTACCACGACGGTATGCTGATGGATGGAGTGCTGGCTACGGGCGAAAAGAATACCAACGTGGTGTCGCAGGCGGTATACTACAACTCGACGTATAACTGGGGTGGTCCACAATATGGCAACTCACGGTATGAGCTGTATGTAAAGGAAAACACCTACATCAAAATGCGGGAGCTATCGCTGGGTTATCGATTGCCGGCTGCCCTTACCCGTAAAATCGGAACGCAGAACCTGACGTTGTCGGTGTTTGGCCGGAACCTGTTCTTTATCTACAGAACCATTAAAGACATGGATGCTGAACAGGCCAATACCGGAACCCGCTGGACCGATAACATCAGCAATGCCGGGAACAACCCATCATTCCGTACAATGGGCGTCATGCTACGGGCTAGCTTCTAAATCTTACTGCAATCATGAAAAAGAAACATATATCATTACTGCTTTTATCAGGCCTGCTCCTGGCAAACGTAGCCTGTAAGGATGCTGAGTTTACGGAAGCTTATCCAGATCCGTCCAAGATTTCGACCACGACGGTTGAAAAGCAATTTACCGGCGTTCTCTACGCCAGCCGTGATTACGTACTTCCGGGCTATCGGTTTTACTTCGTTACGCTACGTACATCCCTGAACCGATACAACCAGGCCGTAGGCTGGCCCAACGAATCGGGTCAGTATGTACCCGGTTCGTCGGGTGTCGAAGATGTATGGTACAACTATTACAACGTACTGGCGCAGTATCGTGAACTGCAAAAAGTGTATGCGGCAAAGCCAACCGATCAGCAGAAAGAACTGCGCATATTCATGCTGAGTGCTGCGGTTTTTGTGTACGATTATACCGCCAAAATGGTTGATCTGTTCGGCTCGATTCCATTTAGTCAGGCTGGTTTGTTAAGTACGAATGGAGGGGATTACCAGGCGTCGAGTGCTAAGTTCGATACCGCCGATGGTGTTTATACCTTCCTGCTCGACGACCTGAAGAGCATTGCCACCGAGATGAACGGCATCACGCTGAACGCGGGCTACCAGAAGTCGTTCCAGACGCAGGATTTCCTCAACAAAGGTGATATTTCGCTCTGGAAACGGTATACCAACTCGCTCCGGTTGCGATTGCTGAACCGGGTTTCGGATGTCGATAGCTTTAAGGCGCGTTCCACTGCTGAAATGGCTGAAATTCTGGGTAATCCAACTACCTATCCGGTTGTTGAGACAAACGCACAGAACATCCAGATGAATGTCTATGATATTAACACTGACATTAACTCCAAAGGATTTCAAAGTGGTATTGAGGGCGATGGCTGGTATGGCAATACGGCAGGTAAAGCTATTATCGACAACATGAATGCCAACGGTGATCCACGTCTGCCCCTGTTGTTTGAACCTGGTGCCAATGCGGGTGGTAAATATGTTGGCGTTGATCCAATGGCTACCTCGGCAACCCAGACAGCGCAAATCAATGGTGGACAGATTGCGATCTATAACCGCTATACGCTGAGCCGGAACCAGTTCTTCCCCGGCATTCTGATCAATGCGGCCCAGGTCAATTTGATCAAGGCCGAGTATTACCTACGAGCCAATAACGATGCCGCTGCCAAAACGGCCTACGAAACGGCAATTGGCCAGTCGGTTCAGTTCTACAATGGCATTTTGGCACTTACCAATGCGACGGGTATCACGGGTTCGGCGAAACCCGCGCCCGCTACGGATGCTTCGATTGCTACCTACATAGCGAGCAACGGGGTAAGCTGGACCAAAGCGGCTACCAATTCCGACAAACTAAAGCTGATTGCTACCCAAAAATGGCTGCATTCTAACCTGGTTCAGCCTTACGAGAACTGGTCGGATATTCGTCGGCTGGATTATCCCGTGCTGAGCTTCTGGACTGATAATTCGAACAACCAGACGTTACCGCCCGTGAAGTGGACAATCCCTGGCAACGAAATTACCTACAATACCGCCAATTACGAGACGGTACGGGCGTCGGATAAACTGACAACCAAGGTTTTCTGGGATGTGAAGTGATCCGTGATGCCGAATTTAACTGGCTTTTGCGTCTTACCCCACCCCAATCCCTCCCCTGAAATCAGGAGAGGGGCTTAAACCGGAAGTTGGTAAAGTCCCTCTCCTGATTTCAGGGGAGGGATTTAGGGTGGGGTAAATAAGTATCCGTTATAACGGCAATCGATATAGTTAAAGTTAGAGTAGGTTTGGTTAAGCATAAAATAGGTAGACTGATGGTCTGCCTATTTTTTTTGCTGCTGGTTTTCCAGTACCAATAGCTGCGGAAAGGTTGTAATGCCCTTAAAGAGGAGTTGGGTCATTTCGCCAACCGTATGAAAATACGATCCCAGAACAATGTCGGTATCGCCGTCCTGATCGACATCGGCAGCTTCCATGGTTAGCCATTTTCCATACGCGGCCTCTGGTGTGCTGAAGGGGGTAAAGGTCAGCTTGCCTTCGTTCGAGAAATAAACAAAGCTCTGTTCGGGCTGCTCCAGCGTGGTATAAAAAGCGGTAGCCGCTATATCAAGATCGCCATCGTTGTCGAAGTCGCGGGCAATGGCTTTGCTGGCACCATAGATGGGGAAAAACCAGGCTTCTTTGAAATTGTCTTTCCGGTCGTTGAGGTAGATGTGTACACCGTGGTAGTTTTTATGGATAGCCGAATAATCCCAATTGTCGCCATTGGCCAGCAGAATATCCTGGAAACCATCCTTGTTAAAATCAACCAGCTCAACATAGCTGGACCCAAACAAAGGGGAAAAACGCAACACCGTTTTTTCAGAGAAGCTACCGTTGCCCTGATTATAGAAGATCGTCACTTCTTCCCGCGCCTGGGCCATCAGGACCATAATATCGGGCTTTTTGTCGTGATTGAAATCGGCAATCTGTACGTTTCGGGCGCCAGGCAATGCTTTCAGAACATGCTCTTTTGCGGGGTCGAAATTATCGTACCAGAACAGTTTTCCAGCATTATTCCCAAACCCACAAATAACCGCATCCTGTTGGCCATCGCCATTCAGGTCGCTGGCTGCAAATTGAACAGGGCGCGGTAAGCCTTTGATATTGATGGGGGTAGAACCCGGTTTGGCCGAGCGTTCCAGCGTCATCAGTCGACCCAGATGCTGATCGGATGGGCTAAATACGCCGATAGTTAACAGACGTGGAGGGGCGTTTTGAGGAAAATCTATATCGGTTGGTGGGGTATCGATCCACCAGGTATCGGCCAGTTGGAGATTTTTATCCAGCACGTAAAGCGCATTCTGCGCATCGCCCACGTAGAGCTGTGCAGTGGTAGGATTATATTTTAATAACGTTGTTTGGGGTACGGGCTTATCGCCGAGCGATACGGCTTTAACGGCAAAAAACGGCAGGTTGTCCGTTATTGGAGCATGAGGCTTTTGCGGTAAAGGTTCTTCTGGAGCGGCCCGTTCGTAGTAGTTCACGATCTTCTCCCAGTCGCTCATCGACAGTACGGGCGTATCCAGATAGAGATGCAAGTCACTAATGGCTTTTTCTTCCTCTGGCGGAAGGGATCGGAGCGTATCCTGTCCTGGCAATTTAAGCCCAAGGCGCATGGCCATGATGGGCAGAACGCGATTGGTCCAGGTTTTTTTATTCAGTAATTCAGGTTCGGGAACCAGGTGGCAGCTTCCGCAGTAACGTGATGCCAGTTGTTTCCCGGTTAAAGCTGAATCCTTGACGACTGTTGCCTGACGAACCGTATCGAAATTCTGGTCAATAGTGGCAAAAGAGGTTATGCCAACCGCAATAAAGAGAAGCAGACCAGTTTTTAGGGGAAGCATCAGGTATTCGTTTACAGAAATAACTTAAAAAATCAGGTATCGGCGAACAGGCTTTCGAGCACATGCGCATGCGTACCTAACCACTTGGCTGCCCCATTTAGTTGCGTGACCTCCACCAGTAAGTCATTGCGGAATCCACTCAGGCAATGTTTATTGATGGCCAGCTTGATGGAGTTGGTGATGAACAGAGAGGCTTCGGCCAGCACCCCATCGATCACAATAATTTCTGGGTTGAACAGCGTAACGGCGATGGCCAGCCCTTTTCCGAGTTGATAGCCGGTTTCGTGGAGTTGATCGATCGCAAAGGTATCGCCCTGCGTGGCTGCCTGAATCACATGGCTGATGGTAATCTGGCTCGGATCGTTGCGGTATATGGCCAGTTTAGTAGCCTGACCGGCTTGCACCTCCCGCTGTACACGCTTGACTAATGACGAAGCCGATGTAAGTGTATCCAGACAACCAATTTTACCGCAATAGCATAACTCTCCTTGAGGAGCTACCTGAATGTGCCCCAGTTCGCCCGCAAAGCCCGACGCACCATGAAAAACCTCGCCATTGATAATAATCCCTAAGCCCACACCCCAGTCGATATTGATGGTCAGGGCGTGCTGTTTACCCACACTACTCCCAAATCGATGTTCGCCCAGAGCCGTGGCTTTGGTATCGTTGATCATAAATACGGGCAACTCCCATTGCTGCTCCAGCCAGGCCGTAAGCGACTGTTCAGGTAAACCGAGATTTGGATAGCTCAGGTTAAGTCCATGCCGTGAATCAATCAGGCCCGGTAAAGATAAGCCCACGCCAATGATGCTGGATTTGGCAACACCCGACTCGGCAACTGCTTCATTGACAAATGAGACCAGAAAATTGGAGAAGGCCCTTGTGTCTTCTAATACCGTGTCGACGCTCCGTTGAAAAACAATTTCCCGTAACGGATTGACCAGTAGCAACGATGTGCCGTGCGTGTTGCTGTCCAGAATAATGGCGTAATGACCTGCTGGATTTAGGCTGAAAAGAACTGGGCGCCGACCACTGTTGCCTGATACCGTTCCAACGGTATTGACCCAGCCGTCATCCGTCAACTGATCAATAATCTGTGTTGCAGAAGGAATACTGGTGTTCAATAATTCGGCTAGCTTAGCCAATGTTAACGAACCATCCTGGTAGAGATAGAGAAGCGCCTTTTTGACTTGCTGGTTTTTTTTAAAAGCAACAATGGAGCGTTTAGTGGTAAGATTTCCTTCCGGAGCAGTGGATGAGAGCATATACATGAACGACTACCTTCTGAAAGCAGTCGTTTAGTTAGAAGAGAATGAGTCTTAGGCTTTATAAGACATAGACGTGCTTTTTCTATTGATAAACTCAGGAAACTTACCAATTACATAACGTTGAGCAACGTTTGTGCCATTTTTCAACATAGTTACTAAATATTTTTCTTAATAATCTTATAATTTATAAAAAAAATTAAAATATCGATACCTTTGTCCTGTACTCATTTTGACCAAAAAATAGTGAAGTCTCATCGGCAATTACCATCTATTTCGTTGGCCGTTTACCTCATCGGCATATTTCTAGTCACTTCATTTACGGGCACGGCCCAGCCGGTCTCAAAGCGATACGTACTGATTGGCTACGTGAGTGGGCATGGATGGACCAAAGAGCAGATTGAAGCCCAGAAACTTACCCACATCAACTACGCCTTTGCCGTTCCGGACCAGCATGGTGAGCTGGCTCGCATATCGCCAAAAGATTCGGCCAATCTGGTAGCACTAACCTCGCTTCGAACGGTTAATAAAGACCTGAAAATACTAATCTCGGTTGGCGGCTGGGGTGGCTGCAAGTACTTTTCAGATGCTGCTCTAACCGATGCATCCCGCCAGAAGTTTGCCGCCAGTGCCGTGGCTTTTCTGAAAAAATACAAGCTCGATGGTGTTGACATCGACTGGGAGTACCCCGCTCAGATCGGGGCTGGAAACATCTACCGTCCCGAAGACAAAGAGACGTTTACGCTGTTTCTCAAGGCAATCCGGGACCAGCTCGACAAACAGGGGAAACTCGATAAGCGTACAGGAGCCAATCATTACCTGCTGACGGCCGCTACCGGGGGCGATACTGCTTTTGTGAGTCACACCAACCTGGGCGAAGCGCAGCAGTACCTAGATTACGTAAACATCATGACGTATGACCTCTACCACGGCAACGATAAAGTAACGGGCCACCACAGCCCATTGGCGCAATCGAAAAAAGGGGATCAGTCGCGAAACAGTTCGATGTCGGCAGTAGATGGGCATATTAAGGCGGGGGTTCCGGCTCGTAAAATTGTATTGGGTATTCCGTTCTACGGACGTGGCTGGGCGGATGTCCGACCGGTCGATAATGGTCTATATCAGCCGTCAACGGGCAAACATTCGTTCATTAGTCATGATGAACTGGTGGATAAATACATCAACAAAAACGGGTTTGTGCGCTACTGGGATGCTGATGCCAAAGCGCCTTATCTGTGGAATCCGACATCGCGAACCTTTATTTCGTATGCCGATACCGAATCGTTTATTCCGAAGCTTAACTATGTGAAAAACAAAGGATTGGGGGGCATTATGTTCTGGGAGTATATTTATGATCTGAAGCACAAAGCCCTGCTCGATACCGTCGTTAATGGACTAAAGTAATGGAAAAGTCAGGCAGAAAAATACCTATGAAAAGCAACCCGTTCCGCTCGTTTCTCACCAGTTCGTTACTCGCCATTTGCCTGCTACCCGGTTCGTTGCTGGCTCAGCAGCATTCCGAACAGAACCATGCCCACTATGTAACGCCTAAAGACAGTCTGGTTCGTCAGAAACTCGCTCAGTGGCAGGATATTAAGTTCGGGCTATTGATGCACTGGGGGACATACAGCCAATGGGGTATTGTGGAATCCTGGTCCTTGTGTCCTGAAGACGAAGGCTGGTGCGTACGGAGGGGTCCATACGCAGCCAATTGGTACGATTATAAACGGGCTTACGAGAACCTTCAGACTTCCTTCAATCCTACCCAGTTCAATCCCGAACGCTGGGCTAATGCGGCCAAGGACGCTGGTATGAAATACGTGGTGTTTACGACCAAGCACCACGACGGCTTCTGCATGTTCGACACCAAACAAACGGATTACAAAATCACCGATCCGAAATCGCCGTTCTCGTCGAATCCGCGCAGTAATGTGGCCAAAGAAGTGTTCAATGCGTTCCGGGCCCAGGATTTCATGGTAGGTGCTTATTTTTCGAAACCCGACTGGCATACGCCTTATTATTGGGACCCTTATTTCCCGCCTAAAGACCGAAACGTATCGTATGCACCAAAAAAATACCCCGAGCGCTGGCAGCAATTTAAAGATTTCACCTACAATCAGATTCAGGAGCTGATGACCGATTACGGTAAAGTTGATATTCTCTGGCTCGACGGGGGCTGGGTTCGCCCGGCCGCAACCATCGACTCCACTATTAGCTGGCAGCGTACTATCCCCTACGATCAGGACATCGACATGGCACGTATTGCCCGCATGGGCCGTAGCCATCAGCCGGGGTTGCTGGTTGTAGACCGTACCGTGACGGGTGAGTTTGAGAATTACGTAACCCCCGAACAGTCCATTCCTGACGCATACATGCCCATTCCGTGGGAGTCGTGCATGACGATGGGTGATTCGTGGTCATACATTCCGAAAGAAAATTTTAAGTCGACGCGTAAGTTGATTCATACGTTGGTGGATATTGTGGCCAAAAACGGTAACCTGCTCCTGAACATCGCGCCCAGCCCCGATGGCGACTGGCACCCGGAAGCATACCAGCGCTTGCAGGAAATAGGCGCCTGGCTACGCGTCAACGGGGAGTCTATTTACAATACCAAGCCTGTGGCTCCCTACCGGCAAAAACAATGGGCGTATACGGGTAATGGCTCGACCCTATACCAGACCTACCTGCCTGCGGAACAGGAAACGCCCCCGGCTACAATTACACTCAACAATGCTCCCAATAGTAAAAAGCTGGTTGTGCGACTGTTGGGCTATGCAAAGCCCTTGAAAGTCAGTAAGTCACCGGAAGGCGTTACCGTATCGCTGCCCGATGCGGCACGAACATGGCTGAGCACGCAACCAGCCTGGGTGTTTAAAGTATCCAGACAATAGTATGCCGTTAGCAATGCGTAGCTCTCATACGCTCACACATATCCCTTGATCACGATCAACGATGACAAAACGTTTTTCTTTCCTGGCTTTCCTGCTGTGTTCAACAAGTCAACTGTGGGCTCAGATGGCTCCGACACCTGCTCAGCCAACAACTTACACCTTTACAAAAGGACTGGCAGCGCTGACCGGTAGCCGCTACGGACGAGAAGCCATCTATACCGATCCGTTGGCGTATCAGTTGTATGCCGGTGCGCTCAAGTCACCCTCCGAAGGGACCGTGTTTGGCACCGATGAACAAGGACGCGAGATTAAGTGGGTTGCCGTTGAAGCCGACAGCCTGAACCGGATTCGGCTGCGGGGCAATAATCGGGGTAATGGAGGAGCCCCGGCCGGACCGGGGGTAGTCGCTGGTAGCCTGCGTGGTGGAATTGGCGGTAGTGGCGGCTATATCTATCTGACTTACCCATCGCCACGTGAGCAAGTGGGATTGCTCACGATCAAAGGAAACAGTAATGTTTACGTAAACGGCGAACTGCACATGGGCGATGCCTACAACATGGGGTATATGCATATTCCGGTAAAGCTTCGCAAAGGGATGAATGAGTTTTACGTGCGGGGTATTATGATAACGGCTGCACTGGATTTCCCAACGAAACCGGCCTTACTAAGCACCGACGATCCTACGTTACCCAGTATCCGCCTGGGCGAATTGAACGCTACACTACAAGGGGCAGTGGTTGTCATTAACACATCAGCTAAACCGCTCACCGATCTGCAACTGACTAGCAAACTGGCGGGTAAAACACAAACAACGACGCTGCCCGCCATACCGCCTTTGTCGAGTCGGAAAGTAGCGTTTGGATTCGATGGGAGTGGCGTTGTGGCAAACGGTGCACAATCCTGTGAGCTAAGCCTGGTTCAGAAAGGAAAGACGCTTGATGCCGGTCGTATCTCCGTCGAAGCCGTTCCGCCCGGTGCCTCCTATAGCCAAACGTTCGTCAGCCATATTGATGGGAGCCTGCAATACTATGCCGTAACACCCCAATCGTCGGGTACGACTGCTTCATCGGCTTTATTTCTGTCCGTACATGGAGCTGGGGTAGAGGCCAGTGGCCAGGCACGGGCATACAAGGCGAAAGACTGGGGCAATCTGGTGGCGGCTACCAATCGGCGACCACGCGGATTCAACTGGGAAGATTGGGGACGGATCGATGCGCTGGAAGTATTGGCCATTGCGAAGAATCAGTTTAAACCCGATCCACGGCATATTTACCTGACGGGCCATTCCATGGGTGGCCATGGCACCTGGTTTTTGGGCGCTACCTATCCCGATAAGTGGGCGGCTATTGCGCCCTGCGCCGGTTATCCGACCCTGAAAGAATACGGTTCGGCCGATGGCGTAATTCCCGATTCCAGCAGTAATCCGCTGGAACAGATACTACTTCGTTCGGGCAATCAGAGCGATGTATTAAAACTAACGGCCAATTATAAGCCATTGGGTGTTTACGTATTCCATGGCGATGCCGACCGCACGGTGCCGGTTACCTATGCCCGACAAATGCGCAAGTTGCTGGGCCAGTCGCAGCCCGACCTGAGCTATTACGAATACCCCGGTGGTAGCCATTGGTTCGGCGATCATAGTGTTGACTGGAAACCCCTGTTCGATTTTTTCAAATGGCATGAGATTCCTGTTGATTCAGCCGTGAACACGATTGATTTCACAACGGCAAATCCGGGTATTTCATCGGCCTATCGGTGGGCGTCGATTGAGCAGCAGACCCAGCCATTATTATACAGCCATATTCAACTTAGCCGTCGGGGTAAGTCCATTACAGGAACGACCACCAATGTTGCGCTACTCAAACTGGCGCTGAATGAGTTTAGCCCAAAAACGCCCGTAACGATTACGCTGGATGGTGCTTCTGGGCTGACCTATACCACAACAAGTGCACAGGATACGCTTTTCCTGCGCCGGGAAAACGGGCAATGGGTACAGACGAAACAACCGGATGCCTGGCAGAAAGGCCCCCATCGAAACGGTACGTTTAAAGATGCATTCAACAACCGGATGGTGTTTGTATACGGTACTAAGGGCACAAAGGACGAAAATGACTGGAACCTTCAGAAAGCCCGCTACGATGCCGAAACCTGGTTGTATCGGGGTAATGGGGCCGTCGACATCATCGCCGACACGGATTATTCAACATCTAAATACGCCGATCGGGGCGTAGTTCTGTTTGGTAATGCCACCAATAATGCAGCCTGGCAGTCGCTGTTAGCCGATTGTCCCATTCGGGTAGAGCGCAACCAAATTCGGGCGGGTAGCCAGCAATGGCAGGGCGACGACCTGGGTACGTATTTCGTTTGGCCCATCAAAGGGTCGAAAACAGCATTGGTAGCGGTTATTGGCGGCACTGGGCTAAAAGGTATGAAAGCGGCTTCGGCCAATCAGTATTTTGCCGGAGCCAGCGGATTCCCCGATTTTATGATTTTCGGACTCGATATGGTTCGGGATGGCAGCAAAGGCGTTCGAATGGCCGGTTTTTATACGAACAACTGGGCGTTAACACCAGAACATTCCGTTGTCAATGGCCTGATGAGTGGAAGCAAGTAGAGCTGTCACCTAAGTATAGCTAACTAGAAACAGCCTATTTCATCTCCAACTCCTATCAACCCAGCGCTTTGGCTGTGGGCCGCGAAAAAGAAGAGAAAATGTTCAACCGTTTTAACGGTTGATTTCTATACGATTGATTGTTGACGAATCCACGACTAAAGCCGTGGGCTAATAATTCTTATTTCTGCATTTAACTTCTTCAAATCAAGAGGCTGGAATAAGATGCTACATTTACCGGTATTCTCATGATTCGATTGTATGTCCTGTTGCTGGCTCTGGTTCTTACCGAAAGTATACAGGCTCAGGATCTCGCTCAGCGGTATCCACTTATTCCATACCCAACATCGCTTACGCCCGCATCCGGGCAGTTTACCATAACGGCTCAAACCGTATTGGTTGTTGAGGATCGTCGGTTTGCTGCCGAGGCCGCTCAGTTGCAGGAGTTAATCCAGTGGGGATTGGGAAAACGATTGCCTGCAAAAGGTAACGGGCCGAAAATTGTACTGCGACAGGACCCAACTATTACAGCGCACGAAGGATATGCATTGGTGATAACGCCCCAGCAGGTTACGCTGAAAGCAAGTCAGCCAGCCGGTATGTTTCGTGCCGTTCAGACGATCCGCCAATTGCTGCCTGTAGTTATCGAAGGGCATTCGAAAACGTCGGTGTCGCTCACCCTTCCGGCGGTTCAGATTCAGGATCAACCAGCCTATGCCTGGCGAGGTATGCACCTCGATGTATCACGTCATTTCTTTTCAACCGCTTATTTGCGGAAATTCATCGACCGGCTGGCGCTGTATAAATTCAATACGTTTCACCTGCACCTGACCGACGATCAGGGTTGGCGGCTGGAAATTAAGGCATATCCTAAACTGACAAGCGAGGGCGCCTGGCGAACGTTCAATAATCAGGATTCAGTGGTGCTGAAGCGGGCCGTCACAGATCCCGATTTTGACCTGCCGAAGCAATTTATCCGCCAGCAGAACGGCCAGACCCAGTACGGTGGATTCTACACCCAGGCGCAAATGCGGGACCTGATTGCCTATGCTGCCGCCCGACACATTACGATCATACCCGAAATCGACATGCCCGGTCACCTGACAGCCGCCATCAAAGCGTATCCATTCCTGAGTTGCACGGGCCAGGAAGGGTGGGGAAAAACATTTTCGGTGCCGATTTGCCCCTGTAATGAGCCGACGTACACGTTTATGGAAACCGTCCTGAGCGAAGTGATAGCCCTGTTCCCCAGCGAATACGTGCATATTGGAGCTGATGAAGTGGAGAAGTCAACCTGGGCCAAGTCGCAGGCTTGTCAGGAGTTGATGAAGCGGGAAGGCATTCGGAATGTTGAGGAGTTACAGAGCTACTTCGTGCATCGGATTGAAAAATTTGTACAGTCTAAGGGCAAGAAACTCCTGGTTTGGGACGATGCTCTGGAAGGAGGTCTCAAGCCGTCTACGGCCGTTATGTACTGGCGTAGTTGGGTGAAAGATGCGGCCCAGAAAGCCGCTCGAAACGGAAATGATGTGGTCATGACGCCCGTAAGTGCCCTTTATTTCGACAGCCCGCCCGGCATCCGGTCAGTCGAAAATGTGTATAATCTGGCGGTCGTACCTCCGGGTGTTACGGTAGAGCAGATAAAGCAGTTTCTGGGCGCACAGGCCAATGTCTGGACGGAGTATATTCCCACCGAAAACCGGGTCGATTACATGAGTATGCCCCGCATGACGGCACTTTCGGAAGTGGTCTGGACAGGCAAAAATGATTTCCCATCGTTCCAGCAACGACTATTGCCGCATTTTCTACGGATGGAAAAAATGGGGATTCATTACCGATTACCCGATCTGACTGGTTTTGCCGAAGAAAACGTTTTTATTGACCGGGCTACGCTTCGCATCAATAAGCCATTGGAAAGTTATGTGCTTCGCTACACAGTCGATGGATCACAGCCACAGCCAGCCTCGCCCGAGCTTCCGATGGGTTTATCCATTACCAAACCCCAAACCGTTAAAGTAGCAGCTTTTACGCCATCGGGTGTACGCGGAGATGTTTACACCTTGCGCTATCAGCAGCAAGCCTATGCAACGCCAGCCACACCTGCCAGTCAGCAAGCCGGGTTACAAAGCAGCTACTTCAAAGCCTATTTCAAAGAAACCAAACTGATGAAACAGCGAACTGCCGACAGTACTTATACGGTCAACAATCTGGTAGTTCCGAAATCGGTCAGCGCGCCCAGCTTCGGTATTCAGTTTCGGGGGTATCTGACGGTACCCGAAACGGGCGTTTATAGCTTCTTCTACACTTGCGACGATGGGGGTATCCTGCGCATTGCCGACCGAATGGTGGTCGATAACGATGGCAATCATTTTCCTATCGAAAAAAGTGGACAGGTGGCTTTACAAAAAGGCACTCATCCATTCGAAGCAGATTTTATCGAAGGTGGTGGTGGCTTTACCCTCAAACTGAAATACAGTCTGAACGGCTCCGAGCCAACAGACATTCCCGATAGCTGGTTTACGCATTAAACGGCTTACGTGATAAGGGGACAGCTCGTCCTCCGCTCTCCGCTCGTCCGCGATTGTATCGCGGATGTACGAGGTTCGCGTCTGCGACGCGTCGACAAACCCGATTTGATTAACAGGAATCTTTGTCGCGTCGCAGACGCGGACCTCAGGCATCCGCGATACAATCGCGGACGAGCCTTACTCCGAACGCAAACTCTTTATGGGGTTCATCAGGGCGGCTTTGATGCTTTGGAAACTAATGGTCAGTAAGGCGAGGCCAATGGCAAAAGCCCCCGCCAGTGCATAGACCCACCAGGCAATGGTGATCTTATAGGCAAACCCGGTCAGCCATTCGTTCATGGCGTACCAGGCCAGGGGCGAAGCCAGTAGGATAGCCGCTAGCACCAGTTTCAGAAAGTCTTTGGAGAGCAAGGCCACAATACTCGCGACGGATGCGCCCAACACCTTTCGAATGCCAATTTCTTTGGTTCGTTGTCCAACCGTAAACGCCACCAAGCCATATAGGCCAAGCCCGCAAATGACCATCGCCATCAGCGCAAACGTATTGACGAGTTTGGATATGGTCGTTTCCGTTTCGTAGAATTTGGCCAGTTGATCGGTCAGGAACTCGTACTCAAACACATCGTTCGGGTAAAGCCGTTGCCAGACCGTCCGAATGTGTGCGAGCGTCTGCGTTGATGAAGCCCCGGACATTCGAATGCCAGCCTGCTTGTACATGTTGGGGTACGTGGCAATAAAGCAGGGAGCAATTACTTCATGTAGCGATTTCTGATGAAAGTCCTTGACTACGCCCACAATAGGCAGCGGCACCGACGACAGGTAATATTGCATTCGTTTGCCAAGGATGGCCTGTGGGTCGCGGAAGCCGAGTTTATGAAGCAAGGTTTCGTTGATGACATACTCCCGGATCGAATCGCCTTCGGTAATGTTGCGGCCCGCTACGAGTTGTAGGTTATACGTTTTCAGATAATCGGCATCGGCAAGTCGTTCCCGTACCGGGAAGGTCGTCCAATCATTTTTAGGACCGAATTTGAAGGAGCCGCCGTTCATAACATTGGCCGAGGGGGGACGGTATTGCAACGTTACCGATTTGATGTCGGGGTATTGGCGGAGTTCATTTTTAAAGGCTTCCCATGACTTGTTTTCGGAAAGAGGAAGGTTTACAATCAGCGTGTTGTCCTGCTGAAAGCCCAGGTCGGTTTGTCGAATAAAGGCCATTTGTTTCATCACCACCAGTGCCCCGACCAGTAGCGCCTGACAAACGACGAATTGTAGAATAACCAACCCTTTCCGTATCGAATATCTACCCACGGATGCAGCCGTGAGTTTCCCCCGTAGGCTTGCCCACGGGCTGAACCCCGACAACACAAAAGCCGGATACCCGCCAGCCAGTAGAATGACTAGCCCTATCAACAGGCTAATAAACACCAGCATGGAAATGTCTGGCTGGAAAGAAAGTTGGACGTGTACCCAGTTGTTGAATAAAGGCAAGCTAAGTAAGGCTGCCAGTATGGCCAGTATCGTAGCCGCCATCACAATCAGGCCGGTTTCGAGCAGGAATTGCCAGGCCAGTTGTGTGCGCGAGCTGCCCAGCGTTTTGCGTACACCCACTTCTTTGCTGCGTCGAAACGCCTGCGCCGTCGCCAGGTTGACAAAATTGATGCAGGCGGTTAGCACCAGAAATAGGCCGATCAGTTCCAGCGACCAGAGCAACGACGGTCGAATAACGCCCCCCACACGGTCAACATCGAAATGGACATCGGCCAGTGGCTGGATATGAAATTGAAAAACGTGTGCTACATCGCCAAAATGCTTTTTCGATAAGTCAGAAAACGTTGCTTCAATCCGCTGCGCTGTGGCTGGTGCATTGTCTTTCAACGTACAATAGAGCCGATAAGTACTGTTCAGTTGTCCCCACTCGTTCACGTTGAAATCAGGGTCGAACTGTCGAATGGTGGGCATTGAGAGATACAGACCAATGTGTGTATCGGTAGGCTCCGTTGGATCGGCAACAATGCCCGTTACAGTGGCCTTGACTGTATGATTAAGGTCAAGGGTGCGGCCTATAGCGTTGCTTGTACCAAAATACCGCTTCGCCCACGATTCGGTCATAACGACCGTATTAGGTTCGCGTAAGGCCGTTTTCGGGTCACCGCTCAGCCATCGGTAATCGAAAATCTGAAGTAGTTCACCTTCAGCCAGTGCCGTACCATCATGCTCCAGAAACCGTTTGGGAGCTACCTGACCCGACTGGGGTATACTGACCGTCACGGATCGATTGACCATTAAAAAAGCCGCCTGCTCGATCTGCGCGTACTCGGTTCGGAGCACTTTGGCCATGGGTAATGGCGCTTCGGGATAGTATTCAACAGATCCGTCATCGAGATGGAGATCGACGACAATGCGGTAAATACGGTCGAAGTTGGTGTGATGCCGGTCGGTGCTGAGGTGGTACCGAACAAACAGAAAAATGAGTAGTCCACCCGCCATGCCAATAGTCAGGCCAACCACGTTCAGAAGTGTATAGATGCGTTGTGAACGCAGGTTGCGGAGGGCGATTTTTAGGTAGGAGCGAAGCATATGTTATGTAGAGACGCGATCCTTCGCGTCTCATGTCCGGATGGTTTTTTGTACTAGATGGTTTTTGTACCGTATGGTCTTTATTGCTGACGCCAAGGAGACGCAAAGGATTGCGTCTCTACGTTATTCGCTTCGCAAGCTCTTTACCGGATTGGCCAATGCCGCCCGAATCGCCTGCGTACTGACAACTAGGGCGGTTAACAAGGCCAGGACAACGGCGACCAGCGCAAACGGCGACCAGCCTAAGTCGATGCGGTAGGCGAAGTGCGTGAGCCAGTCGCGTAAGAGGTAATACGCCAGCGGCCAGGCAATCAGGTTGGCCATCAGCAAAATCAGCACAAACTCCTTCATGAACAGATTGACGATGCCGATGGTATTGGCTCCCAGCACTTTCCGAATACCAATTTCTTTGGTTCGGCGGGTCACGTTGAGCGAAACCAGCCCCAGCACACCCAGCAATACAATGATCAGGGCTAATGTCGTGGCTAACCGGGAGGCTTTCTGCAATTGAAGTTCAGTCTGGTAGAGCTTTTGAAGCGTATCGTCCATGAATGAGTATTCAAACGGTGCATCGGGAAATAAACGGGCCCATTCCTGCCCAATGGCGGCTACCGTTTCGGGTAACTGCCCCGGCCTGAGCCGGAACGAGAAATAACGGTAAACCGGATTTGATCGAACGTTAATGAAGATAAGTGGCTTAATGGTCTGGTGCAGCGAATTAAAATGAAAGTCTTTGAGTATCCCCCCGATCTTTAAGGGGTAGCCTCCTCCATAAAATCGCACCTGTTGGCCGATGGCTTTGGCTGGATCGTTCCAACCCAGAGCTTTAACTGCCGATTCGTTTAAAACTACTTCTGTAGAATCGTACCCGCCACCCTTGGCGTTGAAAAATTGGCCAGAATGGAGTTGAAGCCCATATGTTTGAGCAAATCGTTCATCAGAAGTTAGTACCTCTATGGTAGCCGCTTTCGTACTGTCCTGCCCATGCCGAAATACCTGGCCACTGCCACTGCTTCGTCCATCGGGAATGATAAACGAAAAGCTGACATCGCTGACACCCGGCACCCGCGCCAGTTGGTTGCGGATACCTTCCATGCGCTGCACCCCTGCTGGCGACCAGTCACGTGGCACCGAAGCTACCGTCAGGACCTGATCTTTGGTGTAGCCCAGGTCTTTCTTGAAAAAATACGTCACCTGCCGACCCACCACCATGGCCCCGACAAATACGAAAATGGCTACCGTAAACTGAAAGACGATCAGGGCCCGGCGCAAACCAATTCCTTTCTGGACCGATGCCGTCAGCTTGCCTTTTAGCGATTCGACCGAGGGTAAATTCGATAGGATAAAAGCCGGGTAACTGCCCGCCAGTACGGCAATGAGCAGGACCAGCCCAATAAGTGTCCCATACGCCACTGGCGACCAGCTAATGAATGAGGGGATAGAGCGCTCCAGTATACTGGCAAACATCGGTCGGAAAATTTCGTGACAGCCCAGCGCCAGCACAGTAGCACCAGCAGTAAGCAAAAGCGACTCGGTCAGGAATTGGCCAATCAACTGCTTTTTTAGCCCACCTAATGCCTTTCGGACACCAATTTCGCGTATGCGGGTGGCCGACATGCCAATGGTGATATTGACAAAATTGACTACGGCCATCAGCAAAATGAATACACCGATCAGGGTCAGCGCCAGCACCATTTTCTCGACCAGCCCGTTGTTAGCCTCCAGATAAAAGGTTGTCAGTGGGCTCAGATAGGTATGCAAATTCTCTTTATAACCTGGTGGTGCATAGTTGGCCAGCACATCCGTAAGGGGTTTGGTAAGTTGATCGGCCGTAACACCCGGTTGTAGTTCCAGATAGTTCGGGATGTATTGGTTTTGCCAGGAGTCGATGCTTGCTTTGGGGGTGAAGTAACCCACATCGCGCATCGGAATGAAAATCTGGTCACGAGTAGGCAGTAAATCGAGCACACTGTTGCGGGGTGGTTCCTGTAACACGCCCGTTACCGTAAAAATCTGCTTGCCGCCCAGCGGTGTCTGGACCGTTACAGGTTGCCGGAGCACGTTGGTACGGCCAAACAGTTTCAGCGCCATCGCTTCCGTAATCACAATCGAATTGGGTGCGAGCATGGCTGTTTTTGGATCGCCGTAGGCCAGTGGAAATCCAAACATCGACACCAGCGTCGAGTCGCCAACCTCAATGCTTTCCCGGAAATGCTTGTCGCCATTCGACACAATCGCCGTAACACCGTAGAACCGGTAGTAATTAGCCACCAGATTGGGGTATCGTTGTTTGAGCGTCGGCCCCAGAAGCCCCAGACTGGTGATGTCCATGCCCATGGTTGGCTCCTTCCAGCGGCTTTGTATCAAATACTGTTGGTTTACATTCCGTAGCGTTTTATTGACGGCCAGTTCGCCCTGGATGTAGTTGCCGATCAGGAGCAGAAAGGTAATACCAACCGTAAGACCGAGGAGCGTAACCAGCGCATAGAACCGACGCTGGCGTAGATTGCGAAGAGCGATTTTAAGGTAATTCTGGAGCATAAGACAAACGATTTGCGCGACCTTCTAGTTGATGCCGTGAAGGTATCGACTATCGCGTTTTGTTTGCCTTTTAATCTGATTGACAGGCTGTTAAAAAATGTTAAGGGGCAGGGAGCGGGGAGCGAGGTGCAGGGTGCAGGGTGTAGGGGTTGCGGGAATGGCAGGGACAAAACCGTGCTATCTCCAGCTCCTTGCTCCCCGCTCCCTGCCTATTCCCCCTTATACCGTCGGAAAAACCAAACCTTTAGCAGATCGGCGGTGATTACGTACCCTAGTATGATCAGTAGGATAGCTGCGAGTTGGTGAACGGGTGGCGGGGTAAGACCGAACGTCGCCGAAAAGGGCGAATAGGGTAGGAATACCGTCAGCAGAATGCACAGGATACTCAACAGGCTGATCCACAGGGCGGGCCTGCTCTTAAAGAAATTTTTGCGGGTACGGATGATGAAGAAAATAAGCAACTCAGTGAGGATCGACTCGATGAACCAGCCCGATTGAAAACCCGATTCTTTTAGGCGAAAACCAAATAGAAGCGTACTGAACGTGATGACATCGAACAACGAGCTATGAATGCCGAACACAAGCATGTAGCGCTTAATTTGTTGGATGTCCCATTTACCGGGTTTGGCAATCTGTTCCTGATCGACATTGTCGGATGGGATGCTCAGAAACGGGAAGTCGGTCAGGAAGTTGGTCAGCAGAATTTGCTTGGGTAACATCGGCAGGAAGGGCAGAAACAGCGAAGCCAGCGCCACACTGCACATATTGCCGAACGTCGATCCGGTGCTGATGTAGATGTATTTCAGCGTATTGGCGAATGTTTTTCGCCCTTCGCTAATGCCATCAGCAATAACTGATAAATCTTTTTCGAGCAGGATAAAATCGGCGGCATCGCGGGCCACATCGGTCGCATTATCGACGGTGATTCCCACATCGGCGGCATTGATGGCGGGCACATCGTTGATCCCGTCGCCCATGTAGGCCACCGTGTACGAGTGCCGCAGTGCCTGAATAATATGCTCTTTTTGCTGTGGTTCAACTTCGGAGAAAATATGCGCTGATTTTACTTTTTGGGGAAGTTCGGCTGAGTCAATTTCCAGCAGTTCTTTACCCGTAATCACCACTGGATTGCTGATGCCAATCTGCCTGCCGATGGCCTGGGCTACGATTCGGTTATCGCCCGAAATAATTTTAAAGTCGATGTTGAGTTGTTTTAAGGCATCAATGGCCTCCACAACGCCCGCTTTGATCGGGTCTTTCATCAGCACAAAACCCGCAAACGTCATATCGCTTTCATCGACTTTGGTAAAGGTTACCTGCTGGCTGTTCTTGTAGCAAACCGCAATCGCTCTCATGCCGTTTTGCCCAAACTGTTCGAACTGCTGTTCAATGGCCTGTCGGTAACTGGCAATTGGGTTCGTGGTTCCGTCGGGCATGCGTACGGTGGCGCAGATGGCGAGGCATTCGGTAAAGGCTCCTTTGCTGATGAGCCGTTTTTCGATACCGGTATCGATGGCAATGCTTAACCGTTTGCGGGTAAAATCGTAAGGGATTTCGCCAAGTTTGGTTGGTTTCGCGACGGATGTATCGAAGGTTAGGGCGCGTATGGCTTCGTCGATGGGGTTGGAGTAGCCCGTTTCGAAAAGGGCATTGTAATACACCATCGTTTTGACAAAGTCGCTGGATTGGCCCCACGCATCGACAAGCCCGTTGATCTGAATAGCGCCTTCGGTAATGGTGCCCGTTTTGTCGGTACAGAGCAGATTGATTTCGCCGAGATTCTGGATGGAATTCAGTTTTTTAACGATCACTTTTTTGTCCAGCAGGCGTTTGGCACCCGCACTCATGGCAATGGTGGTGATGGCCGGTAATAATTCGGGAGCCATGCCAACGGCCAGCGCCAGCGCAAACAGCGCCGATTCGATCAGGCTTTTCTGATTAATCAGGTTAATAACCAGAATGAAGCCGCTTAACGCCAGCGTAATCCGCATAAGCATAAACCCAAAGTCCTTCAGGCCTTTATCGAAAGCCGTTTCGACAACCGAACTGGCGCTTTGGACGACGTTACCAAATACTGTATTCGCTCCGGTATGAATAACCATAGCTTTGGCACTGCCACTGACAATGTTACTGCCTTCCCATAGGCAATTCGGGCGTTGCGACAAAGCCGCTTTCTCGTCTGAAACACAGGGTTTCTTGCGTACCGGAAACGATTCACCCGTCAGACTAGCTTCATTCGCTTGCAGTTCATTGGCCTGAATGAGCAGGCAATCGGCGGGAACGACGTCCCCGGCATTGAATAAGACCACATCGCCCGGTACGAGCTGCGAAGCCGGAATCTCCTTTTCCTGACCGTCTCGAAGAACGGCGCTTTTGATGGTGATCAGGGCTTGCAATTTTTCCACAACCCGCCCGGCATTGCGCTCCTGAAAAAAGCTGATCAATCCCGTCGATAGCAGGATGAACAGGATAATCAAGACATCCGAAGTATCGCCTAAAAACGTAGACAGGAGAACAGCACCGATGAGCAGAAGCATCAGCGGGCTTTTGAACTGGACAATAAACAGCCGGATGTCTTTTTGCCAAACGGATTCGGGGTGCTTTACCGTCGCAGCTTTTAGTCGTTGTTGAGCGACTTGCTCGGTTAATCCATGTTCGGAGCTGCCAAGTTGTTGCGACCAGTAAGCACTTGTCTGCGTCCAGAAAGCGTCTGTTTTTTCGGCGGAGTTCAACGTAATGAGAGGTTAAGACAGTTAAAGAATTAACTGCCTGGACGCAATGATACGATTGATGGCCGTCGGTGACCTATGATAAAAATCAGACAAAAAGCCTTCATTTGTCGGTGACAAGTGTTGGCTTGCTACCGATAAATGCGGGCCTGATCTGGAGCATGCGGTCGTATGAACGAAGGCGTTAGTCGCTTCGTAAGCTTTTTACGGGGTTGGCCAATGCGGTTTTAGGCTTTGCAGGCTGATGGTGAGTAAGCTATTTCCCTCGAGGGAAATAGTCGAGTATGGGAGAGCTCAGATACCGGTCATAAAAATTGGTGACAATTTATACGCTGAAAAAGATTAGATTTATACACCGCTTTCTTTTGGTGAGTAATGGTTCGTTTGTCAGGCCAGTTCCTGAATTTTTCTGATAGCCCCGATCGAATACGTTACTCTGTGATACTACCGTCAACTTGTTATGTACCCGTATGGAATCCTTGTTTGCACCAACCAGTGTGTTCCCTGATATTGGCTTGAATTCGTCGACTGCCAGCATGGAATTGTATCGGACCATTCGCGGTTCTGATGGTCAAATTACAGACTTTCGGCTCGTTATGCTGAATGCCCCTGCGCTGGCGTTATGGGGACAGCCGCAAGCCGAACTCGTTGATCAATTACTTAGCCGGTTAATAACTGGTGTCGATGGCTCGTATTTGATCCGGCAGTTTAGCCTTGTCGTGGAGTTTGAACGACCTGTTCAGTTGCAGATGGATTGTCGCTGGTTGGGCAATGGCTCGTCGTATGAGATGCAGTTGACGAAGCTTGAGGATGGAGTCCTGGTGAGTTATAACAATAGCATTAGCCGTCAGCAACTTATTACCGAGTCTGTTCTGAGTAACGCACCCGCAGCTACAATAGCGATGGAGCAGTCTCAGCGGAGTATGTTGCATCGCGACATGATTTATCAGCAGGTAGTAGACAATACCCAGGCTGGTATGTTGCTGGCTAAGCCCATTCGGAATGAACGGGCCGAAATTATCGACTTTCAATACATACTGACCAACGAATACAATGCCCGCATCACCGGTCGATCGGTGGCTGAGATGACGGGTGCCCTGGTAGGTGACTTATTTCCGGGCTGGCAGAATTCCGATCTATTTCGGCACTATATAGAAGCCGTTGAGACTCGGCAAATTAAACGGATTACCTTTTTTTATGAGCAGTATGGCATGAAGGGCTGGTTCGATGGGACGTTTAGCTGTGTGGATGGGTGCATTCTGTATACCTACACCGATGTGACAGCTTACAAAGAAGCCGAGCTGGAACAGCAGCAGAACGTAGCCCTGCTCGAACAGGTGATGAATATGACCCCCGCAGCCATTGTGCTTAACCAGAGCATTCGGGATGAAGCCGGTGAAATCATCGACTTACGCATGATGAAGCTGAATCAGATGGCTGCCGACATTCTTCAAAATCCAATTGAAAAGATTCAGTACCGACGCGTATCCCGCTACATTTCTGGTTCGGCCGATACCCCTTTGTTTGACCAATGCAAGCAGGTGATCGAAACGGGCGTACCGATTCGGATGGAAGTGCCCTGGGCTGATCGCTGGTATGATTTTTCGGTAGTTCGTTTTGGCGACGGAGTCGTACTGGCTGCGCAGGACATTACCCCTGCGCATCAATATTGGGAGCAACTTGAACAGGCAAATATCGAACTGAAACGGTCCAACGAAAATCTTCAGTCGTTTGCGTTTGTGGCTTCGCATGATTTGCAGGAGCCGCTACGCAAAATAATTTCCTTTTCCGATATGCTGGCTACTCAATATGCAGATCAGTTCAATGGAGAAGCCTCGGATATTGTTCGGCGAATTAATGTATCCGCCATTCGCATGCGTCTGCTGATTCATGACTTACTGGCCTACTCGCAGGTAGAAACGCGACAGGATTCGTTTAGGCTGGTAAACATAGGTAGTTTGATTCAGGAATTGCAGGAGCATGAGCTTTGGGAAATGATTTATCAGCGAAAGGCGGAGATTCGTCTGAGTGGGCTACCTTTGGTCATGGCCGATCAGGTGCAGATGCGTCAGTTATTCCAGAATCTGCTGTCAAACGCCATCAAGTTCTGCTACTACGACACCATGCCCATTGTGAACATAAGTGGTCGTTTGGTCGATGATGCCGATTTGCCTGCCGGACTAATGGCGTCGTCAAAGACTATGAAAAAGAAGTCGTCAGATGTCCAATTTGCCGAAATTTCCATTGCCGATAATGGCATCGGCTTCGACGAAAAATACCTGGACCGGATTTTCCAGGTATTCCAGCGACTGCATGGACGTAGCGAGTTCACCGGCTCAGGCATTGGGTTGGCCATCTGCCATAAAATCGTTGAACGCCATGGAGGAACCATCACGGCCAGCAGCCAGCCCGGAAAGGGAAGTATTTTTCGGGTTTATCTTCCCGTTCGGCGGTAGACAGCGTGGAACAAGGAGCATGGGGCAATAGCTAAATCACTCCTTGCTCCACGCTATTCAGAACGAAGTGATTTGACCGGATTCATCAAGGCGGCTTTGATACTCTGAAAGCTGACGGTGAGCAACGCAATACCGACGGCTAGTAGCCCGGCTAGCGCAAACATCCACCACTCGATGTCAATTTTATAGGCAAAATCGGCCAGCCACTGGTTCATTGCCCACCAGGCAACTGGACTGGCAATGACAATCGCAATCAGCACGAGTTTCAGAAAGTCTTTGGAGAGAAGACCGACAATGCTGGTAACACTGGCCCCCAGTACTTTCCGTACCCCAATTTCTTTGGTCCGTTGTTCGGCCATGAAAGCCGCCAGTCCAAACAAACCCAGGCAAGCGATCAGTACGGCCAATGCCGCGAATGTTAGGGCGATGGTGCCAACACGCTGTTCGGCCCGGTACATCTCGTCGAAGCTTTGGTTCATAAATTGGTAGCTGAACGGTTGCCCTGGTGCCAACTGCTTCCATTTCGCTTCAATTTGTTTGACCAGCACAGGTACATTACTGCCACTTAGCCGGAACGATACCGCTCCCGAGTTTGAATCCAGAACAAGCGATAATGCCCCGATATTCCGTCGAAGTGATTCGAAATGGAAGTTTTTCATAACGCCGATAACCGTGTACGACTTCCGGGTTTTTCCTTCATTATCATTGAATCGCCAGACGTGTTTGCCAATCGGATCTTTAAAGCCAAAAACACGCACGGCTGCTTCGTTCAAAATAATTCCTGATGAATCGGAACCGAAATCACGTGAAAAATCACGGCCCCTGACGAGCTGCATCCCCATCGTTTTTACATAGTCGTGATCGACACCCCAGGTTTGCATGTTGGCTCCTTTGTTTAAATCGGTTTGCCCTTCGGCAAAAAACGCATTGTCGTTCCGACTCGATGGGGTAGGTAAATAGCCCGATATACTGCCATTCAGAACGCCGGGTAGTCGCAATACTTCCTGCCGGAAGGTTTCAGCCTGCTTGCCAATGGCATAGGCATCGTTGACCGTCAGGACCTGTTCGCGATTGAAGCCGACATTTTTTGTCTGGATGTAGGTAATCTGTCGGTAAACGATAATGGTACCCACAATCAGAATAACCGACATCATGAACTGAAACACCACTAGCCCACTTCGCAGGCTACCACCGCCAATACCTGAGCCCATTTTCAGGGCTGATAATCCTCCTTTCAGGACTTTTATTGGCTGGAACGACGATAGGAAAAAAGCGGGATAACTTCCGGCAAATGCACCTACAATGAACGGTAATAGCACAAGTGCGGGTAACAGGTAGGACGAGGTAAGTTGATCGAGGGTTAGTTCTTTAGCAGCAATGGTATTAAAACCGGGTAACGCCAACGCCACAAAGGCTATAGCCAGAACCATTGCCAGCGTCGATGTCAGCACCGATTCGGTCATGAACTGGCCAATCAGTTGCTGCCGTTCCGAACCCATCACTTTCCGGACACCCACTTCCCGCGCCCGATTGGCCGAGCGGGCCGTGGCCAGATTCATGAAATTGATGCAGGCAATCAGCAGGATAAACAACGCTACCGCCGAGAAAATATACACATACTGGATGTCGCCATTAGGAGCCAGTTCAATCTGTTGTTTTGAGTACAGATGAATGTCGGTTAGCGGCATCATCCAGTATCGGATGCTATTTCCGGCCTTACGGAACTCAGCCATTGAGGTACCAATCATCTGCTGTGCCTGAGGCCCTACGTATTTTTCGATAACGGTCTCAAAATTCTTGGCAAAAGTGGCTGGATCGGTGCCCGGCTTGAGCACAATGTAGGTATAATGATTATTGCTCAGCCATTGTCCCCATGGGTAATCGTCGTTGAGCATAGTCGGAAAAAGGTCGGCATGGAAATGAGCGTTTTTGGGCATGTCGCGCATAACGCCCGTTACTTTGAACGTCAGTCGGTTGTCAAGAAGCAGCGTTTGCCCGATTGGGTTCTGATTACCAAAATGTCGTTTTGCCGCTGATTCGCTGATGACAATTGTATTGGGCTCTGCCAGTGCGCGTTTTGGATCGCCGGCGATGAGTGGTAACGTAAAAACGTCGAACAGCGTAGAGTCGGCGAATGTAACGTTGTCTTCGCGCAGATTGGTAGTTTCGCCCGCCCGTTTTACCAGCCAGGTGCCTCGCTGATGCAGCCGTACGTACTGTTCAACCTGCGGATAATCTTTTTTGAGCGTAGGGCCTACTGGATCGGGCGAAACAGCAAACCGCATATCGTTTCCACCGAATTTTATGTCGGAATGTATTCGGTAAATCCGATCGGCTTTCTCGTTATAGCGGTCGTAACTGAGTTCATCCAGCACATAGAGTGTTATGAGCAGACAACAAGCCAGACCGACGGCCAATCCAAAAATGTTGATGGCCGAAAAGCCCCGTTGCTTCTGCAAGGTCCGCCAGGCGATTTTGATATAGTTGGTTAGCATAAAGAAATCAGTTTATAATCGGCTTGCCTTCGGTAATAGCTTTGATCATGGACTCCACGTTCGTTTTATTCAATGCATTGGGTGCCTGTGGGAGGGCTGCCTGCAAATACGGCAGGGCATCTTTGGGCTTCCCTAATGCCACCAACGCCCGGCTCATGCCGAGGTTTGTAGTAAACTGATTCGGGTTTTTGTCGTAGTTGGTTTTAAAGACAGCATACGCTTCCTGATTCCGTTTCTGGTTCAACAGGCTACGGCCATATTGATGCAATTCGTTTAGCGTACCCAACGGCATAGCTTCTTTCATGAGCGCAGAGGCTTCGTCAGGTTTATTCATGGCTGTCAGAACAGCAGCTTTTGTACTTAGCGTCTGAAAGTTTTTCTGGCCAATGTAGCGGGCATTAATCGACTGATCGGCCCAGATAAGCCCCTGATTCAGGTCGTGGCTGGTTTCCAGGCAGTAAGTAGCCGCCTGCACCAGCGATTGCCAGGTAAAGCCCGGTTTGGAAAGTAATTCTTTTCGAAACGAAGCCATTTGCTGCCAAACCAGATCAACGCTGACCGTAAACGGAATCATACGCTTTTCCCACGAAAGCGCCACGGCTGCCGAACTATCGGTCTGGTTCAAGAACGAATACGTAAGCAATTCGACGGATCGATCCAGCGGTTGATTTTTTACGGTCACCTTAAGAACATCCAGGGCCGGATCATAGTAGAAACTTCCCCAGGAGACGACAATTTTGGAGAAAATAACGGTCGTTTCCTGCTCACCCAGGTTCATGAACAGTCCATAAGTTCCGGCTGCGAGGGGTTTTCCTTCTACTTTCACATCATCCGAAAATGTGATTGTCGTGGTTTCGTTGGCTCCTGCCCGCCAGGGAGCCGGTTTGCCCGGTCCGTAGCCGAGGTCCTGAAAACCATAATGCGCAATGGGTGTCCCCCAGATTTTCCCTTCCCGGCCTTTTACACCCGGCCGATCGTAATGAATCGTAACGGTTGTAAGGCCAATTTGCTCGGAGACGGATGCTTTTTTGTTGCCTCCAATGGGGGCTGTCGTCAGTTGTGCCTGGCAAACCAGAGCATACAAAAAAAGGCTGATAGTAAAAGTTAAGTTACGCATGGGACTAAACAGGGGATTTTTCAGATAGGCCAACGATAATGGCTTTTAAATCTTCATCAGGTCAGCCTGCCTGATGGTATCTAAAGCCAGGGCCCCTTTTTTAGGGGTCAAACAGGATTGAGCTTTCTGTGTATCGGCTGGCTGAGGTGGTTTAATCAGGAAGCAAAGAGCAATAATCAACAGCATACATAATCCTTTTAGGAACAGGCTAAGAAAGATTAGTTGTGCTTTCATCGTTCGGTTGTAGTCAATAGGAAAGGTTATACTACAACACAGCGAAGATTATGCCATCTAGTTAACTGGTTGGATTTTAGGGGATTATATTGGTGGCGGTGTCCGCTATCGGACAGGATTTGTACGGGGGTGGACAGGGAAGAGGAGCATAGGGCCTGGGGTAAGGGGTAAGGGGTAAGGGGTAAGATGTCGCAATGACCCTTTGCCCTTACCCCTTTGCCCGCTGCTATTCAGAACGAAGTGACTTCACTGGGTTCGTCAGTGCGGCTTTGATGCTTTGGAAACTGATCGTTAGTAACGCTATGCCAACGGCCAGAAGACCCGCCAGTACGAAGACCCACCACTCGATGTTGACGCGATACGCAAAATCTTCCAGCCATTGACTCATCGCCCACCAGGCTATCGGGCTGGCAATCAAAATGGCGATCAGTACAGGCTTGAGAAAGTCTTTTGACAGCAGGGCAACAATGCTGGAAACGGATGCTCCCAGCACTTTCCGAACCCCAATTTCCTTGGTGCGTTGTTCGGCGGTGAAGGCTGCCAGCCCGAAGAGTCCTAGACAGGCAATCAGGATAGCCAGGGCCGAGAATACCAGTACCACCTGAGCCGTGCGCTGCTCCGACCGATAGAGTGTGTTCAGAAACTCATCCAGGAAGGTATACTCAAAGGCCGAATCGGGCATGTCTTTCTGGAAAATAGCTTCCAGTTGGCGCATGGTCTGGCTCAACTGGGCTGTACGGGTTTTGACCAGCAGATAAGGTCGCGATTCGGTATCGGCATTATGAAAGGCATACGCACCAATCGGCATATGCAGCGATTGGAAGTGGAAATCGTCAACTACACCTATGATTTCGGCCCGGTCTAGGTCAAACAGATTATGTGCTTTCTGACCAATAGCTTTTTGGGGAGTCAGACCTAAATAATCGACAGCGGTTTTGTTCAGAACAACTTGTACCGTCGTGTCTTTCTCGTCTTTTGTGGCGGGTAAGGTACGTCCGGCCAGGAGCTTCAGACCCAGTACATTGATAAATTCGTTTCCAACCCGGTTGGTCTGAATAGCCATGCCTTCGTTGGAACTACCCGAACTGCCTGGCCGGCTGATCGTACGGCCGCTGCCACCGCGCCCCGGAAACGTTTGCGCCCGACAGACTTCCTCTACATTACTGAGGCTTCGGTAGTCGTTCATCAGCGCGTCGATCTGCGTTTTATCCTTCGCAGCCGAGGTCATAATTGCGACTACCTGTGTTGGTTCGTACCCCAGTTTCTGCGTCTGGATAAACTGCAACTGCTGATAAAAAATAAAGGTACAGACCATCAGAATCACCGATGCCGCAAACTGAATCACGACCAGCGAGCGCCGGAATAACCCCGCTCCCGACTGATTTCGGAAAGAGGTACTGAGCAGGTATTTTGGCGAAAACGACGATAGGTAAAAAGCCGGGTACGAACCGGCAATGAGCGTGATGAGTAATCCGATCAGCAATAGACCGATGATTACTTCTGGAGTCAGCAGTGCCACAAACGGTACTTGCTTGCCCGTCATCTGATTGAAAAGCGGTAGACCTAGGGTAACCAGCCCAATCGCCAGCATGAGCGCCAGCGTAACCATCAGGCCGGTTTCCAGATAAAAGCGGGTAATCAGGTGCTGAACCGATGCGCCAACTGTTTTGATAACGCCGACTTCACGGAAACGAATCTGCGCTTTAGCCGTCGCCAGATTCATGTAATTGATCGAAGCAATCAGCAGAATAACGACAGCTAGTATCAGCAGAATTTTTACCTGACGAAGGTCGCCGATACGGGTCGTGTTGGCATTGGTGATATCGGCTGAGTGCAGGTGAATGTCTGTAAAGGGCTGAAGCCAGATTTTGAACCATTGCTCGGCTTTGGGAACGTTTTTATCCACAAGCCCTGCCATCTGACTTTCGACTTGGGCTTCCTGCGCCTGCGGGCTGAGGAGAACATAGGTTTCAAAACTGGCATTGCTCCAGCTTGGATTCCGCGCCCATCGAACACTGCTGAATGAGCCAATCATATCGGCATCCAGCGTCGAGGTGCCCGGAAAGTTCTCGTATACGCCCGTTACTTCCAGCGTATCTCGGTTGTCGACGTACAGGGTTTTGCCGACCGGGTTATCGTTGCCAAAATACCGTTCGGCTGTCGCTTGACTCAGTACAACCTTGTGTGGGCTATCCAGCGCAGTTTTGGGATTTCCTTTTGCCAGCGCGACGTCGAAGATATCGAACAGACTACCATCGGCCCAGTAAAAATTGTTCTCGGCAAATTTCTTATCGCCGGATTTGACAAAAGCCGTTTGTCCGAAATTATGACGGAGAAACCGGACCTGTTGCTCTACCGCAGGAATATCGGTTTTGAGGGCTGGCCCAACAGCATTGGGGGCATTGGCCCAGTTCATGCTTTTGCCATCGAAGGTGGCCGTTAACCCAACCCGGTAAATGCGATCGACTTTGGTATGGTACTTATCGAACTGGAGTTCGTCTTTCACATACAGGATCAGCAGCAACGCTACGGCTAGTCCCGTAGCCAGCCCAAGCAAATTCAGAGAGGTGAACAGGCGGTTTTTCAGCAGACCCCGCCAGGCGATTTTGAGGTAGTTTGTGAGCATGGAGTTTGGAGCTAGGGGCGGGGAGCGTGGTGCAAGGCTAAATAACTCCCTGCTCCAGGCACCACGCTCCCCGCTATTCAGAACGAAGTGATTTTACGGGATTAACTAAAGCGGCTTTGACGCTCTGGAAACTTACGGTAAGTAACGCAATTATCAGTACTAAGGCAAACGGTAGGGCAAACAGCCACCATTGGATCGCTGCCCGGAACGCATACCCCTTAAGCCATTGACTGACAGCGTACCAGGCTAATGGAGTGGCCACGATAAAGGCAATCAGAATCAATATAGCAAACTCACGATACAGCATCTGCACAATCTCGGTTACCGATGCGCCCAGCACTTTCCGAATGCCGATTTCTTTGGTGCGCTGCGCGGTTGTAAAGGACGCCAATCCGAACAGGCCCAGACAGGCGACCAGAATCGCTAACCCAGTAAATAGACCAAAGACCTGCCCAAATCGCTGGTCGGCTCGGTACTGCTCGTTAAACCGCTCGTCCAGAAACGAATACTCGAACGGATTGCCGGGGAAAAAATGATTCCACTCCGTCCGAATGGTTGAGATGGTACTGTTGAGTTCGCTGGATGCCAGCTTGATCGAGAAATAACCCCGCACGTCGGGAATCAGACGGAGGATGAGTGGTTCATACGCATCGCGCAACGACTGCTGATGAAAATTATCCGTAACCCCAACCAGTGTAAACGTTTCGCCCCAGAACTCGATCTGCTTGCCAATGGCATCCTCGGGCCGGTTGAAACCCAGTTGCTGCACGGCCTTTTTGTTGAAGATGAGTGCTTTGGGGTCGCTGCCGAACTCTTTGGAAAAGTTGCGCCCGGCCACTAGTTTCAGATCGAAAGTTTTCAGGAAATCGTAATCGACGCCAATAATTCGATACTGCTGGCTTTTGCTTTCGTCGGTTCCCTTTAGCCGGATACCGCCCGCATTCCAGTCCGAAGCCTGACCCGGCACCACTGTTGAAGCGGCAATGGACTGGATGCCGGGCCGTCGAAGCAATTCATCCTTAAAAGCCAGCATCTGCCGCATGAATGTCGAATCGGTTTTGACAATGGGTGGATTAATGACCAGCGTCTGATCGATGTTGAGGCCAAGGCTTTGTGCCCGCATAAATTGAATCTGATGGAAAACGGCCAGCGTACCAACCAGCAAAAACAGCGATGCGGCAAACTGGAATACAACCAGTGACTTGCGCAATAAAATACCCTGCGATGAGGTACTAACTTTCCCTTTCAGCACCGACACGGGCTTATAGCCTGACAAAACAAAGGCAGGGTACAGCCCGGATAGAAACGCTCCTACCACAAATAACCCGATCAGAGGCAACCAGAATGTGGAGCTTCCTAACAACGAAAAGGACATCTGCTGACCGGATAACTGATTGAAGATGGGTATGGCTATAACGACAATGAGCAGCGCTAGTGCAACCGCCAATCCGTTCAGCACCACCGACTCGGTCATAAACTGACGCATAAGCTGCCCCCTCAACGAACCTACGGCTTTTCGAACCCCCACTTCCTTCGCCCGATTGATGGCGCGTGCGGTAGCTAGATTGATGTAGTTGACCCAGGCAATCACAACAATGAAAAACGCAATGCCTAGCAGCAGATAGACCGTGTTGCCATCACCATTGGGCTCGGCTTCCTCCATAAAGTGTGAGTACAGATGAATGTCGCGCAGGGGCTGGAGTTTGTACACCGCATCGGCGTCGTATTTCTTCAGTTCAGCGCCAATGGTTTTCTGGATATAAGGTACAAATTTGGCTTCGAGGGCCTTAGGGTTAGCCGGTTCGCCGTTGCGATCGGGCCGAAGTAGCAGATAAGATAGGGCACCGTCCCACATCCAGGCTTGATCGGGGTTATTGTCCTTGCCCACTTCCTTGATGAAAGTGACATGTGGAATCAGCAGGTCGGCATGGAGATGTGTATTAGCGGGCATATCCTGATACACACCCGTTACTTTAACCGCCCGATTTTGATTGATTCGGATGGTTTTCCCCATCGGATTCTCATTCCCGAACAGCCGATGCGCTACCGATTCCGACAAGGCAATCGTGTTCGGCTCGGCCAGAATGGTGTTGACATCGCCAGCGACGAGCGGATAGGAGAAAATCTTGAAGAACGATTCACTGGCAATAAAGACATGCTCTACTTTCAGGCTTTTTTCGCCATAGTCGGCAATGAGTGCCCCGCGTTTCAGGACTTTTACATAATCCTCAACTTCGCCGAAGGCTGCCTTAAACGAATTGCCGGCTGCCTGAGCGCCACCCGCCCATTGCGTACTAAGCTTGCCTTTGTCGTACCGATCCTGAAGAACTCGGTAGATTCGGTTGCCTTTGGTATGAAAATCATCGTAGCTCAGCTCAAACGTGACGTATTGCAGAATGAGCACACAGGCCGCAATGCCGATGGCAAGCCCCAGGATATTGATAGCCGAAAAGGCTTTGTTGCGGACCAGATTCCGCCAGGCGATTTTGAAATAGTTTTGAAGCATAGGACAGGAGCTAGGAGCGTGGAGCAGGGAGCTGGGAGCGTGGAGAAAGGTGCAAGGGTTGAATCACTCTATGCACCTTGCTCCTAGCCCCATGCTCCCTGCTAGTTATTCACTTCGTAAAGACGTAACCGGATTGGTCAACGCTGCTTTGATCGACTGAAAACTTACGGTAAGTATGGCAATTCCGACGGCCAGTAGCCCAGCCACCGCAAACATCCACCATTCGATGTCGATTTTATAGGCGAAATCCTGAAGCCAGCGGTTCATCATGTACCAGGCAATAGGCGTAGCAATGACAATGGCAATCAGGACCAGTTTCAGGAAATCTTTCGAGAGCAGGGCCACCAGGCCAGGGGTGGTTGCCCCCAGCACTTTCCGAATGCCAATTTCTTTGGTTCGCAGCCGGATCACGTACATAGCCAGACCCAGTAATCCCATACAGGCGATGAAAATGGCAAGCAGGGCAAATACACCGAAAATGCGTTGAGCCACCTGCTCCGACTTGTACAAATCACTCCAGTCAGACGACAGAAAGGAGTAATGAAACGGTTGGTCGGGTAGGTAGTGCTTCCAGATCTGTTCGATCTGGCCCACAACCGCGTTCGGATTATCGGCCCGGACCCGTACGGCTACCTGATTGTCGGTCTGGCGGAAAATACGATTGTTCAGGATAAATAGTGGGCTGATACGTTGGTGTAGCGATCCAAAGTGAAAATTGTGGACGATGCCCACTATTGTGTAGGTAACCGGCGGACCATTTTGCTGGGTAAAATTGTCGGGGCTGGTAATCTGTTTGCCGATAGGATCGGACAGACCCATCTGCCGGGAGGCTTCTTCATTGAGAATAACCGAGAGCGAATCGTCGAACTGTCGGCTGAATGGACGCCCGGCCAGCATGTTCATCTGCATGGTCTGGAGATATTGCTCATCGACCACGCAACCTTTGCCTGTTACGGTTTCATTATCGCCTTTTTTGCGGAAGACAATGCCAAAAAAACCTTCTTCGCCTGGAGCGCTACTGGTTCCGCCCACATTCGTTACACCCGATAGTTTGGCCACTTCCTGTTTAAAGGCTTCTGTATTTTTATTCAGAAAAAAGGCACCTTTTACGGTAACCACGGATTCTTTGGTGAAGCCCAGCTCTTTCTGCTGAATAAAATTTAACTGACTGAACACCACAATGGTACTAACGATCAGCAGTACTGAGATGGCAAACTGAAATACGACCAGTCCGTTGCGCAGTAAATGCCCCTGTTTGGTTGACGAGAATCTGCCTTTCAGGACTTTTATCGGTTCAAAAGTGGATAATACACCCGCCGGATAGCTGCCTGCCAATAAGCCTACAGCAACGGCTCCACCAATAAGTAAGGGGAGCGTTTCCCAGCGTACCAGCGAACTCAGGGCCAGCGATTTATTGGCTAATGCGTTGAAGGGGCCCAGCAGCGCCGAAACTAATAACCCGGCGATAACCAGACTGAACAGGCTCAACAAGACGGACTCGGTCAGAAATTGGGCGGCCAGTTGTTGCTTGGTGGAACCCAGCGACTTCCGAATCCCAACCTCCCGCGCCCGCTCCGACGACCGGGCGGTGGCCAGATTCATAAAATTGATGCAGGCAATCAGCAGTACGAAAGCCGCAATGATCGAGAAAATCGACACCAGCGCCCGGCTGCCATTCGGTTGATACTCGGCTTCCAGATGCGAATCGAGATGGATGTTCGAGAGGGGTTGCAGGAAATAAAAATACCCGTTTCCGGCTTTGACATAGTCGCGGTACGAAACACCGAAGTTTCGCTCGATTTCTCCGGCCGCATACTTTTCGACCACAGCGGGTAGTTTTGCCTGAACAGTTTCCGGGCGCGTATTGGGGCGAAGGAGCAGGTATGTGTGTGCCGCAAAACTGATGTGATTGGGCTGCTCAGCCACGGGAAAACCACGGGTAGATGACAGGAAGTTAAACGAGAAATGCGCATTATGCGTAGGGTCTGGACAAATGCCGGTCACTTCGAGTTTTGGCCCCTGCACTACTTCAAATTGCTTTCCAATAGGATTTGTAGCACCAAACAATCGTTTCGCTGTGCTTTCGGTCAACACAACTGTATTCGGGCGGCTCAATGCTTTAGTAGTCTGGCCACGCAGCAATGGGATTTGAAAGACCTGAAAAAACGTGGAATCGACTGCCAGAAACCCTTTTTCTTCCAGCGTCCGGCCATCCAGTTTGATGAGGGTAGGTTGCTGGTTATTGCCGAACGTAAACACACGCGTTGTTTGCTCAATTTCCGGAATCTCCTTCTTCACCGATTGCGCATAGGAGGGCGGAATAATCGCATATCTTGTGCTACGGCCCGGATAGATACGTTCCAGCGCCATGCGGTAAATGCGGTCACCGTTGGCCCAGTGTCGGTCGTAACTTAATTCATCCGTCACATACAGAACGATCAGCAGGCAGCAGGCCATACCAATCGCTAAACCCGCCAGATTGATGGCGGTATTAGCCTTATGTTTCGCCAGATTGCGAAGAGCGATTTTGAGGTAGTTACGTAGCATAGGGGTAGGGAGTAAGGGCAGAGGGCTCGGGGCGTAGGGGTAAGGGCATAGGGTCACGCCGACACCTCACCCCATGCCCCCAGCCCTATGCCCTATGCAATTCATTCCATTTTAAGTGATTTAACTGGATTCATCAAGGCCGCTTTGATACTCTGGAAGCTGACCGTTAGGAGAGCAATGGCTACTGCCAGAATGCCCGTTAGGGCAAACATCCACCATTCGATGGTGATTTTATACGCAAAATCTTCCAGCCACTGATTCATGGCGTACCAGGCAATCGGTGAGGCAACGACCAGGGCAATCAGGACCAGCTTCAGGAAATCTTTGGATAGGAGCGTGACCACATTGGCCGTTGAAGCCCCCAGCACTTTTCGGATGCCAATTTCTTTGGTCCGTCGTTCGATGGTGAAGGTAGCCAGGCCCCATAAGCCCAGGCAGCAGATAATCAGGGCCAGACCTGCAAAGACCCGGAGCAGCGTAAACTGTCGGCCTTCTTCTTCGTACAGCTTTTGCAGACTCTGATCCAGAAATTCGGCTTCGTAAAGTGAGTTCGGGAAGTATTGCTTGTAAACCCGCTCAACGGCCGCCATGGTTGTCGGCAGATTGGTCGGTTGCAGCTTCAGGCCTGCGGTGAAATAATAGTCGGGGAAATTAAGCATCACGACCGGCTGAATCGTTTCGCGCAGTGAACTTGCGTGGAAGTTGCGGGTAACGCCCACAATTTCGGCCGTTATGTCGTTTAGGCCGATCTTGATTTTACGTCCCAGTAGTTTTTCTGGTTTCGCATAACCAAGCGATTTGGCGAGTGCTTCGTTGACCACAAATACATACCGGCGTTGCTCAAAGGGGATTTTTTTGGAGAAACCTAGCGTATCGGAGTCGGTAAAGAACCGCCCGGCGACCAGTTTTACGCCGTAGGTTTCAAGGTAATTAGCATCGACAACTTTCACATTGACATTGATACGCTGAGTTGGATTGGCTGGGTCGGGATGCATACCCGTTGTAAAGTTGTTCCGCGAGGTAGGAGCGCCAATCGCAAAGGAAATCTGTTGAACACCGGGAATCTCACGGAGTGAATTACGAAAGGCATCGGTGTTTTTATTGGCATCGGGCAGTGAGACCGTTACGACGGCATCGCGGCTGAAGCCCAAATCCTTTTCCCGAAACAACTTCATTTGACTATAGATGACCAATACACCCACGGCCAGAATGATGGATACGGAGAACTGAAACACAACCAACCCCTGCCGAATCCAGCTCTGACTCCCCTGACCAACCTCAGCACGTGATTTTAGCACTTTAACGGGTTTCAGTTTCGCCATGAAAAAGGCCGGATAGGTACCGGCGGCCAAAGCCGTCAACAGGGCAAGAACCAGCACAACCCCGGCAATCATTGGCCCACTGAACTGAATCTGCTTCTGTAAGTAACTATTGAGCGATGGCAGAACCAGATACGCCAGAAATATAGCCAGTCCGGCCGAAACCATCGACAGCCAGAATGCTTCGCCTAAAAACTGACCCACCAGTTGATTGAACGTGGCGCCAATCGCTTTCCGAACGCCTACTTCTTTGGCACGGGTTGTAGCCCGCGCCGTGGCCATATTGACAAAATTGACGCAGGCAATCAGCAAGACAAATAGGCCAATAATGCCAAATACCCACAGATAGGTAGGCGCAATGGGAGGGACATAGACCGTACCCTCAAAGTCGGGATTCAGGTGAATATCTTCGAGTGGCTGCAAGGCCAGGTGCCGTTGACTGCCCGATTTATTTTCGTCGGCAAAATACTTTTTCGATACAGTTGCCAAACGACCTGAGTACTGTTCAGATTGCCGTCCTTCCGGCAGAAGCGCATAGACACTACCCGCCGACCGTAAGCCCCATTGGGTAATATCCCAGGACATGTACGATTTCAGGGTCTTGTACGACACAATCATGCTAGCGTTCAGGTGGGTTTGTGCGGGCATGTCTTCCATGATCCCAACCACCCGTAGCATGGTGGTTTGTCCCAGCTTAAAGGTTTTGCCAATGGCGGCTGTAGTACCAAAGTAATTCCGGGCTGTACTTTCCGTCAAAATCACCTGATTCGGCTGATCCAGAATCGTTTTTGGGTTGCCTGTACGCATGGTTAGCACAAACAGATCGAATACTTGTGGCTCGGCAAACAATACCCGATCTTCCGACAGGATTTTGTCGGCTGAGAGAATTACGGATGCGTTTTCTTCGGCGTGGATGCTGGCCACAACGGGCCAGTCCGGGAAGTCGGTGCGGATAGCGGCCCCAAGCGGATAGGGGACAATACCTGACTTCTCCGTTTCATTACCGGTTTTAGTGATTTCGTTGATGCGATAAATTCGCTTGCCCAATGGGTGAAACCGGTCGAATTCCCACTCATAGTGAATAAACAACCCAATGAGCAGGCAGGTCGTCAGGCCCAGGGTAAGCCCGATTAAGTTGATGCCCGTAGTAGTCGGGTATTTCGTCAGATTCCGCCAGGCAATTTTGAGGTAGTTTGTTAGCATGAGGCAGGGTGCTTGGGGCATGGAGCGGGGTGCATGGAGCGGGGGGTAAGGGATACGCCTTGCTCCGCGCTCCTTGCACCATGCTATTCAGAACGAAGTGATTTAACAGGATTCACTAAGGCAGCTTTGATACTTTGAAAACTGACCGTGACGAAGGCAATGAGAATCGCTAAGGTGCCTGCCAGGGCAAAAATCCACCAGTCAACAGTTGTTCGGTAGGCAAAATCTTCCAGCCATCGGTTGGCGGCATACCAGGCAAGGGGCGTGGCAATGATCAGAGCAATCAGGACCAGTTTCAGGAAGTCTTTGGAGAGCAGGGTCACCAGGCTACTAACGGATGCACCCAATACTTTGCGAACCCCGATTTCTTTGGTACGTTGTTCGGCCATAAAGGTGGTTAGCCCAAAAAGCCCCAGACAGGCAATCAGAATGGCCAGGGCAGCGGCTGTGATAAAGATCTGACCGTACTGCTGCTCCGCTTTATACTGTTTGTCGTACTGCTCATCCACAAAAAAGTACTCAAACGGATTGCCGGGGAAAATCTGTTTATAGAGTTTGTCCAGGTCGCCAATTTTTGCCTGAATCTGATCGGTCGACAGGCGAAGGGTATAGTTGCTGCCGGGATAGCCAGGGAAAATAATCAGGGGCTGAATCGCTCGCTGCAGCGATTCGTGGTGGTAATCGTTCAGAACGCCTACGATTTCGAAGGCTTCGCCAAATTTCACCTTTTGCCCCACAGCCGCCTTCGCCGAGGCAAATCCCAGCGATTTAACGGCTTTCTCGTTGATCAGAACCCGAAGGGCTTTCATTCCTTTGTCGCACATATCGGGCGTGAAATTTTGTCCGGCTGCCAATTTTATATCATACGTTGGCAGGAATCGATCGTCGGCGTACGTAATGGCATAGCTCTTTTTCTCATCGCCGGGGACCGGGTTCTGGCGGGTAATACCGTCGGCGTTGAAGTTGTAAAAACCACCCGGTACACTGCCTGAATTGCAATAGGTTTCGACATACGGCAAACGCGCGATTTCGTTGCGAAATGCAGTTCTTCCAGCTCTTCGGGCTTCTTCTTCGCCAACTTCAGGCCCTTTTATGACCAGCAACTGTTTTATGTTCATGCCCAAATCCTGGTTTTTCATGAACGATAGCTGCCGATATAATATAACCGTAGCGACCATCAACAGAATAGAAATCGCAAACTGAAACACGACCAGTCCTTGACGGATGGAAGTGGTGAAGCTGAGCGAGCCCCGCCCTGATTTACCCTTACTGCTTTTCAGCGCATTGAGAATCGAAAAGCCTGATAATACAAAAGCCGCATAGCTTCCTGATACCAAAGCCCCGATTACGACAGCTCCCAATCCAACAATCCAGAATTGGTTTTCCTGGAAAACAGCAAGTGACAGATCCTTGCCAATCAGGCTGTTGAATGGTTGCTGCAACAGGCTGATAAGCCCAAAGGCTATAAGTAAAGCCAGTAGATTCAGGAGCAACGACTCACTCAGAAACTGGCTGATGATCTGTCCTCGATTGGCTCCGACTACTTTTCGAACGCCCACTTCTTTCGACCGTTTCATTGCCCCCGCTGTGGATAGATTGATGTAGTTCAGCCAGGCAATGGTCAGAATTAGTAAGGCAACGCCCCCGATGAGGTAAATAAAACCCAGCTTGGCTTCGGTTGGGCGGTTGTCGCCAAGCCCAGCGCCAAGGTGTACATACCGAAGAGGTTGTAAGGAGAAAACATCTTTCGACGTTGGACGGGCTTTTCGAATCAGTTGCTGAGCGTTCTGCTCAAAGCTAGCCAGGTTGGCCTGTGGTTTGAGCTGGACAATCGTTTGCGAAAAAGCGCCCTGCCAAGCATCTAACCGGGCCCAGTCATTGCCGTTCCGGCCGGCCGGTGTTTCCAACGTCGAAAGCGAATAAACCATGTCGAACTGTAGATCGGAGTTGGCGGGCACATCGGCAAATACACCAGTTATGGTGTACAGCGTTTTCCCAAATTGATTGTTAAGGGTCAACACCTTTCCGACGGCATTGGCCTTTCCAAAATAGGCTCGGGCTTTGGTGGCTGAAATCGCTACGGTATTGGGTTGGTTTAGCAACGGTGAACCCGCCACGATTGGAAACGAAAACATGCGGAAGAAATCACCGTCGGCCGTCAGTACATTTTCTTCCTTAAACGACCTAAGGCTATTGGCCTTTTCGGAAAAGGTGACAATACCCTTGTGCACTTCAGCGAGTCGGCAAACCGCATCGACATCGGCGAAGTTTTGCTTTAAGGCAGGAGCGACAGCCGAAGGCGCATACGATTCAGGTGTGCCTGACGGGCCATCCTGAAGCAGGACGCGGTATAGATGAGGAAGGTTCGCGTGAAACTGGTTATAGCTTTTCTCGAAGCTGATGTATTCCAGAATCAGCACAAACGCAGCGATCCCCATAGCGAGCCCGGCCACATTGATCGCTGTGAAGACTTTAGCCTTCCAGAGATTACGCAGGGCAATTTTGATGTAGTTAAGAAGCATAGGACAGGAGCAAGGAGCGGGGAGCTAGGAGCGTGGGGCAAGGAGTATTGGCAGTATTACACCCCGCTCCCTGCACCTTGCTCCAAGCTATTTACTCCGTTTTTAGTGATTTTACAGGATTCATCAGGGCAGCTTTGATACTTTGGAAACTAACGGTGACGAAGGCGATCAGGATGGCCAGCGTACCCGCCAGCGCAAAGACCCACCATTCGATGTCGATCTTATAGGCGAAATCGGCCAGCCATTTAGTCATCGCCCACCAGGCAATCGGACTGGCGATCAGGATGGCTGCAATGACCAGTTTCAGGAAATCTTTGGACAAGAGCGTGACGATACTGGCAACTGAAGCACCCAGTACCTTCCGAACGCCAATTTCTTTGGTTCGCTGCTGGATAGTGAGCAGGGCGATGGCGAACAGACCCATGCAGGAGAGGATAATGGCTATGCCAGCCGCTGACGAGAAAATATTAGCCAGCCGCTGTTCGCGTCGATACCAGCGCTCGGTGTTTTCGTCCAGAAACGAACCAATGAATTCCTGTTTGGGAGCAATTGTTTTCCAGGTTGCCTTAATGGTTTCCATAGCGCCCGTCAGATTTTGCGGATTCACCCGGATCAGGATGTAATTAATGGGCCATTTTGATTGCATTTGCAGGGAAATAGGCCGGGCTTCCTGGTGTAGTGAGTACAAATTAAAGTCCGATACAACCCCCACAATCTGGTACTCTTTGTCGTCGGGCTTAATAAATTTACCGATCGGGTTTTTCTCACCGAGGGCTTTTGCCATGCTTTGGGTAATCAGGATCGACGAACTCGAGTCGGTACTAAAGCTGCTACTAAAGTCGCGGCCTTGCAGGAGCTTGATGCCCATCGTTTTCAGGTAATCGGTATCGATGCGTAGCCAGTCGCAGGCTACATCCCGCTGCCCATAGCGGAAGCCGAAAACCATCCGTGATGAACTGCCATCCAGCCCCGATCCGATGTTTACGGCTGAACCCGAAATGGCTACGATATTCGGCTGATCGGCCAGCCGGGTACGCATCGCCTTGAGAGCATCGATTCCGTTTAACTCATTGCCCACCGGAACGCTGATGACCTGTTCCTTATCGAGGCCCATCGGTTTTTGTTGCAGATAACTAATCTGCTGGCGGATGATCAGCGTGCAAACGATGAGTAGGCAGGCGATGGTAAACTGCGTAACAATCAGGGAATTGCGCAATAAACCCGGACGGCTCAATTTCAACGTTCCTTTCAGGACCTCAACTGCATTGAAGCGCGTGACAAACCAGGATGGATAGCCCCCAGCAACCAATGTGATCAGTAAAAAACTCAATCCTGTTACCGTTAAAACGGTTGGTGTCAGGAAGTCAGCTATCGACAGATGACTTTGGAACAAACGATTGAAGGTTGGCAACAGACCATAGGCCATGCCTAGGCCGATGGACAATGCTACCAGGCAAAGCAAGAGGGTTTCACCCCAGATTTGGCCAAACAATTGCCCTCGGTGTGCTCCCAGCGATTTTCGAACGCCCACTTCCCGCGCCCGTGTGAGCGATTGCGCAATAGTCAGGTTGATGAAGTTGATGCAGGCAATGGCCAGAATGAACAACCCAACCAGCAGCAGCGTAAACACATACGTCCGGCTAATGCCCATGCCATGCGTTGTTTCGGTATCGAAATGAACATTAAGCAGCGGTTGGAATAGTAAACTGCGTTGGTAGCCTAACTCATTTTTCGGGTAGCCCTGCTTCTGACGATCTTTGATGTCAGACGCAAAGTATTTATCCATGAATGCCTGTGTTCGCCGTTGGAGCGTTTGGGGATCGGTACCTGGCTTTAGCTTGATATACACATCATGATTACCATGGTCCCAGCGGCCTTTAAACTCCTGATAATCTCCAGCGTTTTCACTGCGGATCAGGGCATCGTATTCAAACGACGAGTTTTTAGGGGCATCACTCAATATGCCCGTAACCGTGAAGGCCTGCCAGGCATTATTCATCCGTAGCTGGAGCGGTTTGCCAATCGGGTCTTCGGTGCCGAAGATCTCGGTAGCCATCTTTTCACTGATGACAATGTCGCTCAGGCTGTTCATCGCCGTTTTTGCATTACCCTTGCGGAGCGGAAACGAGAACATCTGTAAGAAATCCGCGTCGGCCATCCGAACGTTCTTATTGTAATTTTTATCGTTCCGACGAACACTGGCACCGCGGTCAAACCAGCGGGTTACCCCCTCAATTTCCGGAAATTCGGCTTTAAGGGAGGGTGAAATCGGATAGGGCATGGTCGATCCCTTGTCGGGTGAACCATCCCGATTCGACGACAGGAAGTAAAGCCGGAAAATTTGATCGGCATTGGTATGGAACCGGTCATACGATAGTTCGAAGGCCGCTGTCAGAAATAATAATATGCCCGTACCGAACGCTACTGACAAGCCCACAATGTTGATGAGCGTATGCGTCCGGTTTTTCCAGAGGGTGCGGAAGGCCACTTTCAGGTAATTGCGGAACATGATATTTTGGTTAAATTTGGTAAAAATCGTTACATATGTATTTCCCACCGTTAACTCCTCCATCCCTTGTCGGGGAAGATCAGGGTGTTTGGGCACCTGCCGATCATCAGCGTATTATTGCCAAGCTGACTACTGGGCTAGGCGTTCTTTATTACCATCAAAAACGTATCTCGCTTGAGCCCCTGCCTGAAACGATGCTCGATGAAGGCAAGGCCAGCCTGGTGCCCGACTTATCACTGTGCAGTAATGAAACCGATCAGACGCCTATTATCATTGAGGTTTGCCATAGCAAAGGCCAAAAGGATGACATTCAGAAGGTTATTCAACTCATCGATAATGATCTATATGGCATTCGTGAAGGATTTGTCTATAACTACAAAACTCAGCAGTGGTACCGCTACCGCTTTGGCGATGGTGGGCTCATTGCTGAATCGTCCTTCTCCGAAATCCTCCAACTGGATCTGGATACCTTTCTCTGACCGGGATTTTTGTGATTTGACTGACCGACTTTGATTAGGCCTTCTTCGAAGGCTGTTAGAACATCTAAGTCGGTCAGTCAAATCACAAAAATCCTGGTTCGGATTACTCACTTCGCAAACTCTTCACCGGATTCACCATGGCCGCTTTGATACTCTGATAACTCACCGTCAGAAAAGCAATCAGGATAGCCAGTACACCCGCCAGCACCATCATCCACCACTCGATGTTGATCTTATAGGCAAAATTCTGTAGCCACTGGTTCATGGCCCACCAGGCAATCGGCATCGCAATCAGAATACCTAAACCAACCAGTTTCAGGAAATCTGTTGAGAGCAGGGCAACGAGTCCACCGACCGAAGCCCCCAGTACTTTTCGAACGCCAATTTCTTTGGTCCGCTGCTCGGCAGTGAATGCGGCTAGGCCGAACAAGCCCAGACAGCAAACAATAATAGCTACGCCTGCAAAAAAGCTGAACAGTTGACTGGTTCGCTGCTCAGCCCGGTACATGCGGTCATAGGTTTCGTCCAGAAAGCTGTACTCAAATGGCTCATTAGGCATATCTTTTTTCCAGAGTCGTTCCGCTGCGGCAATAGCCTGAGACGCCCGTTGTCCTGTCGTTTTCACATGCACCATGCCGTTGTACCGAGGTACGCTGAATAGCACCATAGGCTGGATCTGTGTACGAACTGATGCAATGGCAAAATCGTTGACGACGCCAATAATCCGCCCTTCTGTTTCGTGAAACTTAAATCGCTTGCCAATAGGATCTTGGATACCCGCCTGCTTGACTGCGGTTTCATTCAGAATAAAACTTGTTGAATCGGCTTTAGTACCTGTGAAGTTTTTACCGAGACTCATTTTGATTTCATAAGCAGGAATGAAATCGTGGCTCACACCGAGTTGGTTAACCATAAACGACCGGCCAGGGGCTTTGCCATCCCAGTCGGTATCGCCGGTACTGCCGTCACCGCCCAACAACCCGCCTGTGTCGGTAACAACGGATCGAATGCTACTTTCCTTTTCCAGTTCACGTTTGTACTGCTCAGCCTTGCTACCTGCATAAAATACAAATGTGTGTTCTTTATTAAATCCCAAATCTCGCTCGCGGATGTAGCGCAACTGACCACCAATGACCAGTGTGCCTACGATAAGCCCGGTGGCCAGTGCAAACTGCGTAACCACCAGCACCCGGCGCAAACTGGCCTGGCCGGTGTGTTCGCCTTTGCCACGTAATGAACGCAGCGGATTAAAGGCCGAAATCATGAGGGCCGGATATAAGCCAGCCAGCAGCATGGTCACAAGCAGCGTACCGATGAGCAGCGCCCATGCCTGTGGGTCAAGTAACGAGAAGCCTAGCTGTTTACCAGTCAGATCGTGGTAAAAGGGCATCAGAGCCTGAATAAGTAGTACCGCCAGCGTGAGCGCTATGCCCATCGATAGGGTCGATTCGGTGAGTAACTGTCCCATCAGTTGACTCGATTCGGCACCAATCACCTTCCGCACGCTCACTTCGCGAGCCCGTCGGGTGGAACGGGCTGTTGTCAGATTGATGTAATTGATACAACCGATGCTCAACAGAAGCAGCGCAATCAACCCCAGCATACGAACCTGCTGCATACCCGTACTTTTACCATTGGGCTCGTACAGATGAGTTTTCGGAAGGGACTGAAGCTGGTAATCCGATGAGCCGTCGCCGGGCTTTGTATTACGGGCGATGGCCTGAATCTGTGTCAGTTTTTGACCGATGGCTGCGGAGTTAATACCTGGACTTAATTTCAGATAGGTCTGGAAGTAATAATTCCCCCAGTCGTCGTCCAGCCGTTTCCAGTCGCCGTTTCCACCGAACGTCCGTTTTTTCAGACTCATCGGAAAAAATAGCTTGTAGGCAATCGATGAGTTGTCGGGCAGGTTGGCTAGTACAGCGCCTACCGTAAAAGTCCGATTGCTGTCGGATACGCTTATGGTTTTTCCAATGGCGTTCTGGGTTCCGAAGTATTTTTCAGCGATTTCCTCCGTAAGAACGACTGAGTTCGGCGACGGAAATGGATTGGACTTGTCTCCGTAACGCACCTGAAAGCCAGTAAATAGATCCAGGAAGTTTTCATCGACGTAGCCCAGGTTGTCGTTCTTTTCCGAAAAGGATTGGGTTTTATCGTTCGACCCGTTTTTGATCAGGAACGTATGGAAGTCGTATAAGGTGGTTACGCGAACCACTTTCTCCACACCGGGAACCTTGCTGGCTGCGGCTACGGCAATCGGTGCGGGCGTTCCGGTCCAGAACGTTTCGTCCACACCTTTCCCAAAATGCGCATTGACCCGGTAAATACGATCGGCATCCGCATGAAACCGGTCGAAGCTCAGTTCATCTTTTACCCACCAGAATAACAAGACACTGACAGCCAGTACGGTTGCTAGTCCCCCTATATTAAGTGCTGAATACCAACCTCCATTTCGGATGTTTCGAATTGCTATTTTAAGGTAGTTGGTGAACATTGTGTTATTTTTAGTAAGTTTGGTATACTGTAAACCAATTCACTAATGAACTATTCAGCCCCAATTCCACAGAAGTTTATGGTTCTGGAAGATGATATGGGAGTTAATTCGACCCGTTATCATCAAAGTGCCATTGCTAAACTGACAGGCGGTCTTTATCCGCTATACCGCGCTGGAGCTATTGCATTAGAACCTTTGCCCGAGATGATGCTGACAGAAGGATATGCTAGCCCTATGCCCGATGTCAGTTTGTACAGTTACGCTGAAGAAGAGACCAAAGTCGTTGTTGAAGTTTGTCAAACAAACGGCCAGAAGAATGACCTCAAAAAAATAATCTGGCTGATAGACGAAAACGAATATGGTATTCTTGAAGGCTTCGTGTACAACTACAAAACCCGGCACTGGCTTCGTTACAGAAAGGGCGAGGGGGGAGTAGCTACCGAATCATCGTTCTCAGATGTACTAAATCTGGATTTGAATCAGTTTTTATAAGAAGAAGGGGAGGAGATATTGCTCTCTCGTCCCCTTCTTCTTATATGCCCTTGCTTTCCAGTCTGTTATTACACGTGGAAATTCTCCGTCACCACTTTGCCATCGAAGAGGTTGACAATGCGATGCGCAAAACCGGCGTCGTAAGGGGAGTGGGTTACCATGATGATGGTCGTTCCTTCTTCGTTCAGTTCACCCAGCAGTTTCATTACTTCCTCGCCATTTTTCGAGTCGAGGTTTCCCGTCGGTTCATCGGCCAGGATCAGCTTAGGTTTGGCGACAACGGCACGGGCAATGGCGGTACGTTGCTGCTGACCACCTGAGAGTTGCTGCGGAAAGTGGTTGCGCCGGTGCATAATGCTCATCCGTTCCAATGCTTCTTCTACGCGCTTTTTCCGTTCGTCGGCAGGGGTTTTCAAATACAGCAGGGGAAGCTCAACGTTTTCATAAACGGTTAGTTCGTCGATCAGGTTAAAGCTTTGGAACACAAAGCCGATCGACCCCTTGCGAAGCTGAGCCCGTTGCCGTTCGGTCATTTTGGCAACTTCGGTGCCATAGAAGTTATACTCACCTTCGCTTGGATTGTCCAGTAAGCCGAGGATGTTGAGCAAGGTCGACTTGCCACAACCGGAAGGACCCATGATGGCCACAAACTCGCCATCTTTAACGTCCATGTTGATGCCATTCAGGGCGGTGGTTTCTACTTCTTCGGTAGCGAAGAGTTTTTGCAGGTTAATTGTTTGGATCATAGTTTTTTGACAGGATTAACAGGATTTACAGGATTAAAGGCAGGTTTATAAATCCCGTAAATCCTGTCGAAAAATTAAAATTCGAGAACTTCGTTATCACCAAAATTTTCGTAAGAACTTGTAATGACTTGCTCGCCGGGTTCCAGGCCGCTCAACACTTCGTAGAACTCTGGATTTTTACGACCCAGCGTGATCGAACGTTTCACGGCCCGCTTGCCTGATTTGTCGACTACGTAGACCCAGTTGCCACCCGTATCGGAGAAAAAGCCACCTACGGGAAGCAGGGTCGCTTTGGCCGCTTTCCCCAACTCCAACTGAATCGGCGACGATTGCCCCCGCTTGATGCCTTCGGGCGTACCTTTCGGGAAAATCATATCGACTTCGAACCGGCCGTTTTTTACTTCTGGATACACCCGGCTGATTTCCAGGTCGTGGTTTTTACCATTGAATTCGAACGAACCTTTCAGCCCTGAAAATACCCGGCTGATGTAGTGTTCATCGATGCCCACTCGCATTTTAAACCCATTCAGGTCGTCGATCTGGCCGATGTTCTGACCCCGATTGATGTTTGAACCGACTTCTACATCGATACTCGATAACTGACCTGAAACCGGTGCTTTTACCACGAGGTTATCCAGTGTCTGTTGCCAAAGAGCGACGTTTCTTTGTGTACGTTGCAAGGTTCCCTCCAATTGTTTGATTTGGGCCTTGGCATTTTCTTCCTGATACTTCTGCGTTTCGATTTCAATCGTGCGCTGACTCATCAGTCGATCATACGCCCGCTTCGCTTTCAGGTAGTCTTCTTCCGACACGACTTTATCTTTGAAGAGCTTTTCCTGGCGTTCGTAGGTGTCTTTCGTCTGAGCAATCTGCGCATCTACGTCAGCCAGTGTTTTACGTAGGGTAAACCGTTCGATCTGTATCCGTTGGCGGGTGTTTTGCAGGTCGTTGACGAGTCGGTTGGCTTCCGTTTCCGATTGTAAAAAGCTCAGTTTCAGGCTCTGATTTTCAAGTTTTAAGAGTACTTCGCCTTTCTGAACCATGTTGCCGCCCTCAACGAGCTTCTGAGTCACGTATCCTCCTTCAATGGCGTCGAGCCGGATGGTTTTCAGGGGTTGAACGACGCCCGTAACAGCAATGAAATCCTCAAATGGTCCTGTGGTGACATCGGATACGGTTATTTTGTCTTTTTCAACATTCAATTTCGACCGACGGTCGGCAAAGAAGAACGTGTAAGCGAGCAAGCCTACTAAAAGTGCACCGCCACCGAAAATAGCAATGCGTTGTGTTGTCCAAAATCGTTTAGGTAAGACGCGATCCATTTTTAGTAATGAGCGAATGAGCGAAAAAACTTAATAAAACATAAATACTCACACTGTACTCGTCCGCTATCCTATAGTATGCCAATAGTCATGCCAGATGAATGGGTGTGTTGATAATCAATAGTTTAACTTTTGTAGAACATAGCCATTTGTCCGCTTTCGGACGGGTTTTGTCCGCTTTTGTGGGAGGTAATTGGTTGATTAGTTCATTGGTTAATTAGTTCATCGGAAATACTTCCTACACAACACAACCAACCACCAATTAACTAATCAACCACTCAATCACCCAGCTACTCCGCTTCTGCCAGCACATATGGCGATAATGTCCGGGAACGGGTAGCTGGATTTAGAAAATCATACGTGAGCTGACTGACGTGAAAATACGGAAATACAGCCAGTGTACGAAGAGTAAATCCCCGTTTGCTGAGAGAGTCGGCATCTTCGGCCGTAAGGAACACCTGTTTTTTGCCTGATCGGAGTTGCAGGCGTAAGCTTGAGTCGGTTCGGGCGTAGTGAGTTGGCGCGTTGGCGTAGAATTCGTACGACCAGAAACTACCCCCACCTACACCTGTACCGGGCTCATACAAAATGGTAGGCTGTTTGGCCAGCGCAGATTGCCCATTGGCGTATCGGGCTGCTGTCATACCTGCCTGATACTGAAAAAATAGAGGAAAAAGAAACAGATTCAGCGTTACAGCCAGAACGAGCATGGCTCCCATCATCCGCCCCAGCAGTGAGTCAAGCGAGATTTGCCGGAAAAAATAGAACGTCGCCAGGGTGATAATAACTACCCAGACAACGGCACTTATGACCTGACCTGGCTGGACAAGCAACAGTAGGGCAATGGCCAGGATCGCGATTAGCACACCAATAACCGTTTGCCCAATCGTCCATCGGCGTAACGCGGTCGGTGCCAGACTAACTAAATACTGGGCGGTCAGGATAGCATAGAGCGGGAATACAATATTTAGGTAATGCGGAAGCTGAAAACCCGACAGCGAAAACAGAGCAAATGTTGCCAGCCCGGAACCCAGCGAAACGTATTCAGGTAGCGCGTCCTGTCGTTTGATCAGTCTTGTAATGGCTTGGCCAATGCTCACATACAAGGGCAATGACCAGGGTAAAAATGCCCAAAGCAGTGTATGAACAAAAAAGAATTTGTCGCCTTCACCTTTGATAGGACCAGTATTGAAAAACCGGCCAAACTGGCTGTCCCAAAAGAAGAACCGAACACCCGATACGCCCGTCTTGCCGAAAACTACCTTTTCTGGATGCAAGTCGAATTGGTGATATAGGCAATAGATTTCGGGTAAGGTGCAGGCAAACGACAGGACAATGGCCAGATACCAGCGCCAATTGAGCAGTTCGCGCCAATGACCGGTCAGGAGCCAGTGCAGTACCAAACCTCCTCCAATCGGAATCAGGACGAAAACACCTTTGGTCATCAGTGCACAGCCTGTTAGCAGCGATCCTAGTAGTAGCTGATAAAAAGGGCCTTTCTGAAAGACACGGTAAAAATGATAGACTGGGCCAATAATCAGCGGCATCAAATACGGTTCAGCGCGCACATCACTGTTGGACAGCACACCATGAAAAGCAGCTAACAGGACTAAAGTAGCTACCTGGGCTACCGCTTTTGAATACGTAATTCGGGCAAATTGATAGGTGTAGGCAACACTGCCCAGGAAGGCCAGCAGGGCTGGAAATTTATAGCCGAAGGTATTTATGCCAAAAATTCGGTAACTTAAAGCGGCAATCCAGAACGGGAAGTGGGGTTTGTCGAGCCAGTCGGTACCAACAGCATAGAGGTTTACAAAATCACCGGTTTGCGCCATTTGCTTGGCAATGCAGGCATACAGCGCTCCATCGAGTTCCATAATGGGCGGAAAAAGCCCGGTGGAGTTGAGAAAAATACCGACAGCCACAAGGGCATAAAAGGTTCGGTCATTTACTGGCATCAGATAGTCACTTTTGGTCATTGATGGGTAATAGATAGATCGTTCAGTAAAGCAGATGACAATCATCAGGGCAACCAGTACATGCCAGTGATGAGTAACCGCCTAATGACAATGAATGACCATTTAATGACCACAAAAGACCATTCATGCAATTTGCTGGTCAAAGTACGGAAGAAATACGAAATTCGGCCCTGAATCTGAACCGGTGTGCAACAAATCGGCTAATTCATTATCTTTAGTATATGCAAGATGCCAAACTCCTACTGGTCGACGATGACCCTGATGTGCTGCTGGCGGCCCGATTGCTGCTCAAACGCCATGTCGCTTCGGTAGACATCGAGAAAAACCCTGAAAAACTGCCTTTTCTGCTCAACAACAACCGCTATGATGCCATTGTACTGGATATGAATTTCCAGCGTGATGTCAGCAGTGGCCGTGAAGGATTTGCCTGGCTCGAACGTATCCTCGACATTAACCCCTTAGCGCGTGTGGTGCTATTTACCGCCTATGGCGACGTGGAAATGGCCGTTCGGGCTATCAAAGCGGGGGCTGTCGATTTTGTGCTCAAGCCCTGGCAGAACGACAAATTCCTGGATACGATCCGAAACGCCGTGGAAGGCGGCCGGGAATCGGGGGAGGAGGCTGGCCAGTTGAACGGTAAAAAAGAGAAAAACGGAAAAGAGCCATCCGATAAAAAATCGACCAAACACACGAATATTATCGGTTCGGCCATGCGTCCCATTCTCGACACCGTTGAGCAGGTCGCTCCCACTGACGCCAATGTGCTGATTCTGGGTGAGAACGGTACCGGTAAAGACTTGGTGGCTCGTGCTATTCACGAACATTCCGACCGGAGCGATAAGCCCTTTGTTAGTGTGGATGTAGGAGCCTTGACCGAAAGCTTGTTTGAGAGTGAGTTGTTTGGTCACGTGAAAGGGGCTTTTACCGATGCCCGCGACGACCGGGCGGGCCGATTTGAAGAAGCCAACGGAGGAACCATTTTTCTGGACGAAATCGGCAACTTAAGTCCTGCCCAGCAGGCACGGTTGTTAACCGTTTTGCAACAAAGGCAGGTAACACGCGTGGGCTCCAACAAAGCGCGGGCAATTGACGTGCGGCTAATTTGCGCCACCAACGCCGACCTGAATGAGCGCGTGGCCGAACGCCAGTTTCGTCAGGATTTACTGTACCGGATCAATACCATCGAATTGCATTTGCCACCCCTGCGCGAACGCCCGTCCGACATAGGTCCCCTGGCTGAATTCTTCCTGAAAAAATACGCCAAGCAGTATAATCGTTCGGTATCGGGTTTGAGTCCGGCGTTATTGGCCGATATGAAGCAGTACCGCTGGCCGGGTAATGTTCGGGAGTTGCAGCATGCTGTGGAGCGGGCCGTCATTCTGGCTCGCCCCGAATTGGCACAGGGAACATTGCTGGAACCTACGAATTTTGTGTTCAAAAATGGGTCAGCCGCCGTTTCGCCTGTAAACGAAACGCTACAGTTGGAAGATATGGAACGGCAACTGATTCAGCAGGCCATGCAAAAGCACCGGGGCAGCATCACCGACGTAGCGCGGGAGTTGGGTCTATCCCGGCAGGCCTTGTACCGACGGCTGGAGAAGTTTGGACTTTAGGTGCCAAAATCTATTTTGCCTTAGAATAATGCTGACTCTATTCTGATGTAAGAATTCGGTCTTCTAATTCACCATGAGTCAGGGTTGGCCCTTCGGCTGGAAACGAATCTGTACGATCAAATTCTATGATATGTTTCTGGGCCAAGGCATTGAGAATATTCATGACAAAGTCCTGATCCTCGTCGGCTAAAACAGTTACTTCAATCGTTGTCATACCGCTGTTTTTTATGAAATATACCAGTTTGTTGGCAAAAATTCAAGTACGCTGGAATGAGCCTAACTCGCAACCGCTAGCCCTAACTCCTTGCTAATGGCTTCCTGCGAAAGGCGTACGACTTCATCGGGTGCTTTTCCGGCGGGTTCAATACCCGGCAACACCGTCCACGACATTCGGGTGAAGGCCGTAAGCGGGAAAAGACCTGTAGGATTAAATCGACCTGTTCCCTGAATGGCAATGGGTACTACCAGTGCATTAGGAGCTCGTTTGAGCAGCGTAATGACTCCACCCGGCATGAATGGCTTCATCTCGCCAATAGCTGACCTTGACCGGGTGCCTTCGGGAAAAATAACCGCCGAACGATTCGTTTGCTGAATCAGCTTACCAAGTCGCGCAATTTCGGAAAGGGCCTGTTTGGCATCTTTCCGATCGATGAGAGCGGCTCCACTTTTACGAAGGTTGTACGAAACGCCGGGTGTGCCTTTGGCGAGTTCGATTTTGGAGACGAAAATGGGGGTATGCCGACGCAAAAACCAGATGATCGGCGAAATGTCGAACATGCTCTGGTGGTTGGCCACGAAAATAATCGGACGGTCGGTGGGAAGGTTAGGCCGGTCGCGGAAGTGAATGCTACTGCCGGTCAAGTACCAGCCATACGCGATAGCGGCATTCATCCAGTCGACCGATTTTTTGTGAGCCTCTTTGCCAAAGACGTTGAAGGCAATAACCTGTAAAATGTGGAAAATACACAGTACTAACCCGAAGTACAGTAGGTATACACAACTCAGCAGATAATCCAATACTTTTTTCATAGAGATCAGGGCGAATCCATTCGCGCCATAAAATTAATGACGAACTGATTTTTGTCAGGTAAAAAAACGTCTATCAGACAGATTCAATCGGTTATATTGCCGAACTTTACCCAGTCGTTAGGACAAATCATTCATTTTTTTGTTTATAGTTCATGAGCTTATCAGGCACACGCATAGAGGTGATGCGTTACGTAGGAGAAACCATCGATGCCTCCATCGACCAGTTTTTGAAACCAATAGAAAAGTATTGGCAACCAGCCGATCTGTTGCCTGATACCACCAACGAGTCGTTTCTGGACGAAGTCAAACTGCTGCGGGAAAGTTGCCGTGAACTGTCGTACGATTACATCGCCGTTCTGGTAGGCGATACCATTACTGAAGAAGCGTTGCCCACCTACGAATCGTGGCTGATGGACATGGAAGGTATTGACCAGGGCAATCCGAATAGCAGTTGGACCCGCTGGATTCGTAGCTGGACGGCCGAAGAAAACCGTCATGGCGATCTACTCAACAAATTCCTATACCTGTCGGGGCGGGTGAACATGCACGCCATGGAAGTATCGACGCAGTACCTGATTTCCGATGGCTTCGATATTGGTACCAGCCGCGACCCATACCGGAATTTTGTCTACACGTCCTTTCAGGAATTAGCCACCAATATATCGCACCGCCGGACGGCAACGCTGGCCAAACAGGCAGACTGCAATCAGTTGTCGAAGATTTGCGGAGTCATTGCCTCCGACGAAATGCGCCATCACAAAGCCTACAAGGAGTTTGTTGCTAAAATTTTTGAGGTCGATCCCTCCGAAATGATGCTGGCGCTGGAAGATATGATGCGCAAGAAAATTGTGATGCCTGCGCACTTCCTGCGGGAAACGGGCGTAAAGCTGGGCGAAACCTTCGCGCATTTTTCGGATGCTGCCCAACGCCTGGGTGTGTACACCACAATGGATTACATTGAGATTGCCGAATTGCTGCTTCAGGACTGGAAAATTGACTCGATCAATGGGCTGAATGATAAAGCTCAGCGCGCCCGCGATTACCTGATGGCACTTCCTGCCCGACTCCGCCGGGTAGCCGACCGGACAAAAATTCCGGCGTTGGAATATCCGTTTAGCTGGATTGCTGCCTAGCCTATGAACCGGTTCGCGATTGGCATAGGCTGGCGTATAATGGGTGTGATAGCCCTGGCCAGCGCGATCACGTACTTCCGGATTCAGGAGGCCAATGGGCTGGTCATCTTTACATTAGCCGTTCTTGGTATAATCCTGACGGTTAACTTATACCGTTTCGTGACCAGCCTGAACCGAAAGCTGACGCGCTTTCTGGAGTCGGTTCGCTATTCTGATTTTGCCGTCGCGTTCCGGGCCGATAGCAATTTGGGCCCTTCTTTTTATGAACTGAACGATCAGTTCAATGAGGTGCTGGATGCGTTCCGGCAGGCCCGTGCCGAAAAGGAAGCCAATCTACATTATGTCAATACCATCGTGCAGCATGTGAGTGTCGGGCTGATGACGTTCGATGCTGCCGGACAGGTAGAGTTGGTCAATCAGACGGCTCTTCGATTGCTGGGGATTTACCGATTACGAACCCTGAACGACCTCAACCCGACGCATCCCGATCTGGCTCAGTTGCTCAAAACCACTACAGCCTCGCCTGTACCGACATCCTACCAGACGGGAGCCGATGGTGAACTATCGGTGCGCTGTACCGCCGTTCGGCTTCGGGGACGACTGGTAACGGTGGTATCGATGCAGAACATTCGAACGGAGTTGCAGCAGCGTGAACTCGATGCCTGGCAAAACCTGACCAAGGTGCTGCGGCACGAGATCATGAACTCCATCACGCCGATTGTATCGCTGGCGGGTACCATGCGCGACATTGTCGAAGCGGATCTGATCCCCCTGGCGACTGAGCAGCCGGGCCTTGTCCCGAATTATGTGAATGAGTCCGTAACGGATCTGCACGATGCCCTAATGACGATTCAGCAACGGGGCGCCGGGATTATGCAGTTTGTGGATGCCTACCGAAACTTTACGACCATTCCCCAACCGATTTTTGCGGACGTGCCTGTTGAGCCGCTGCTGCGGAATGTGGTGCAACTGGTACAGCCCTACGCCCCTAAATGCCTGATCACCACAACGGTAGGTTCTGCGAATCTGGCTATCCGGGCCGATGTATCGCAGGTTGAACAGGTGTTGCTCAACCTGATCAAAAATGCCATCGAAAGTATGGATGGCATGGACAACCCGCATGTTCAACTGGAAGCTCTCTCTGAAGGTCCGCATGTAGTGATCCGCGTGACCGACAACGGGCCGGGTATTGAGCCCGAAGCCCTGGAGCAGATTTTTATTCCGTTCTATACCACCAAGAAAACCGGTTCGGGTATTGGCCTGAGCTTATCCCGCCAGATCATGCAACTCCACGGAGGCAAACTCTCCGCCGATTCAACCCCCGGCCAGGGCAGTACCTTCAGCCTGACGTTCTGAGATTTTCGTTATACTTACGATAAAATCAGATGCATACTATTCAGTGAACTATCCTCGTTATCAGGCCTTTTTCAATGCCGATCGCGTGCCAGTGCCTATTAAAGTGTTGCTCGGATTTTAATGATTGCTAGATCTCACTATGACTTTTCTTCTTCCCTGGTTATCGATGATTTCAATACGTTTTCTCTCAAATAAGAGCTAACTAGTTAGCCTCTTTATCAAGCTTAGCCTTTGCTTCGGCATCATAATCGATGATGAACCATTCGTGATAGAGCGTAGTCAGGTAAAAGCCTTCCGGTTGGAGGTCGCCGATGGCGATAAATCCAGCTCCGAATAAGCTATCGTCGTAGGTTGTGTCTTTAAGGTAAATGACTAGTTTGGCGTGGTCTTCGCTCCGAAAATGATGCAGGATAGTGATGTTCGGATGGTGGCTTCGGCTGACGGGCAAAAGTACCCAATGATCACCTATCTGCATGAACTGTGGACGAGCGGCAACCGGATCGAAGTTGGGTTCCCAGCGGAAAATCATATCGTCGGGCTGGTACGTTTTAAACTTCCACGCCCACGTTTCGGGGCCTTCATGTTTCTCAATAATCCGGTCCCAACGGCTTTGCTTGATCCGGTCGAGTGTCTGGGATGATAAGTCTTCTACACGCATAATTTTTACTGGTTTTATGGTGGGTAACGGTTTTGCCTGACTCATTCGGCAATTGAGGTTAGAATTCTGTATGATAATGGCTGTCAGTCTAGACTATTTTCTGGAAATAAAGTGCGCTGTGGGCTAGCCTAATTTTGAAAATGCGCCCATATTTGATAAATTTAATCAACAACAGTACGCAGTTAAGAGCTGACTCTATTCATTTATGTTTGATACACTTGACTTCGCGCAGGATATTTTGGACAGGGAAATCAGCCCAACGCAATCCGTTGAGGGTTTACCATCGTCCAATCGACAACATCTGACCGCTATCATTGCGTATTAGCAACTCGTGGATAACTGGGATGAGGATGGAGCTATTGCGCCTTCGCATCAAACGGTATTGGCGGCACTCGATATTGCGCTGCTTCTTACGGCAATTGGACAACCTATTTACCACACATCACCTGGGCCAGTAGGCGAAATTATGATCAATCTCCGCAATGGCGAGAAGTCGGCTGAATTGCTGACGTACCCAAACAATCGAATCAAATTTGTTCGTATTGCTCTAAACGAATCTCCACAAAAAGGACCACTAACCCCGGAGTCGTTGCGAGAAATACTCCAATGGCTTAATCGATAAGTTGGGTTTAGAACTAAGTTTCGAATTATTGCTAAGTATCCAGCAAATACTTCATTAAGTAGAGATGGTCTTGTTCAGGTCTTCTTCCCAACAGCCATCTTTCTCCATAATACTACTTTTATACTTACCCAAAGCTGCTTTCAAATTCGATTTTGGCTTTTTATTAGAGGAGACTTTACCGGATTTGGTTGCAGTTTTCATCAGCATGTATGCTCGATTCGCTAAGATAACGTTGCATTTGGTACCAACGATTCCACAAACGTCGGCCGCGCTCGCTTTTTAGACGCCTGCTCATAGGCGTAACCCATTGCCAATAATGGCCCTTCCTGATAGGCTCCGGCGATGAGCGAGAAACCGACGGGGAGACCGTGAACGGTGCCCATCGGGATCGTCAGATGTGGATAACCGGCCATAGCGGCTGGTGGGCAGAAATAAAAACCGGTGTCGTAGTCGCCGTTGATGAGGTCGATGCAGCCTGCAAAGCCGATGCTGGTTCCGCCAATGGCATCCAGTTTATGTGTCGCCATCAACTGGTCGATGCGTTGGCGCCAACTGCGGGTTTTAGCTAACGCTTCGGTGTATTCCTTGCTGCTCAGATCTCCTTTGGCTTCACTGCTTTCGAGCGTTTCCTGTTTGAAGTACGGCATGGCTTTATCTTGATTCTTCTTATTGAAAGCAATCACGTCGGCCAGGGATTTAACCCGAGCATTTGCTTTCGACAGGTAACGGTTCAATCCATCTTTGAACTCGTATTGCAGTACCGTAAATTCAGCCCCGCCCATCTCCCGAAGTCCCTTCATTAACTCAACTTCTACGATTGTGGCGCCCTGTTTTTTGAGTATTTCAATGGCTTCTTTATAGAGGGTCACGACGCCTTCATGCCCGTTCAGAAACGATTTCTCTATGCCAATCCGTTTGCCCTTTAGCGCGTCGGTTTTCAGAAATTGGGTGTAATCGGTTACGCTCTTGCCCCGGCTTTCGAGGGTTACCGTATCAGATGGATCGACACCGGCTAATGCACCCAACAAAATAGCGGCATCGGTCACGGTTCGGGTCATAGGACCAGCGGTGTCCTGCGTGTGCGAAATGGGAGTAATGCCGCTTCGACTGACCAGCCCAACCGTTGGCTTAAGACCGACCAGGCCGCAATGGGACGAAGGGGCAATGATGGAACCATCGGTTTCGGTCCCTACGGCTGCGGCACACAAGTTGGCCGATGCTGCCGAACCCGAGCCCGAACTCGAACCGCTGGGATTACGGTCCAGCACATACGGATTGCGCGTCTGTCCACCCCGGCTGCTCCAGCCGCTGGTCGAACGGCTAGACCGGAAATTGGCCCACTCGCTTAGGTTGGTTTTGCCAAGAATGACGGCTCCGGCCTTGCGTAACTGAGCTGCAACAAAAGAATCCTGAGCCGCTTTATGGCCTTCCAGCGCTAACGATCCAGCCGTCGTCATCATCTGATCGCCGGTGTCGATATTGTCTTTGATCAATACCGGAATCCCATGCATCGGCCCCCGAAGCTTGCCAGCTTTTCGCTCCTGATCCATCGCTTTGGCGATCGTCAACGCATCGGGGTTTAGCTCAATCACAGCGTTTAGCCGTGGACCTTTTTTGTCAATGGCGTCGATACGATCCAGATACAGTTGGGTAAGGGCTTCAGAAGTATATTCACCCGATTCCATTTTCTGTTGCAGCTCACGAATCGTCAGTTCATTGAGGGCAAAATCATCGGTGAACGGAGTGGCTTTGTCTTCGGTAGTGGCAGTTTTAGGAGAAGAGCAGGCGGCAATCGTAGTGGAAACCGATACAACGGAACTGGCTTTGATAAAACTCCGGCGATTCATAGGGGAAACTGTAGAAATGAGGGCTGAGACAAGCCCACAAGTTAGCAGTTTTTAGGACTTTGGCTAAATGTGTTTGCTCTTTTGGGGGCTGTCCAGATGGGCGCATCTGTCATAGTGAGGAGGGTTCGCCGTTGCGGTCCTGAAAACCGGATTATGCAAACCGTTCGGTTTTGAGAAACCGCCCAGAGTCGGTTATAAGTAACCGACTCCACTCTAGCTAGGGAGTTAGGCCTTTCTAGGGGTAATATACAATAAGAAGGCGGGACGCTGGTTCGACCCCGTTGGGGTCGAATCTCTATAGAAAAAACTATGCTACAAACATTCGACCCCAACGGGGTCGCACTGCCTCTGCCTGTGCGAATGTGCTGAAAACCAATTATCTTAAATCAAAGATCGAGTGGCGTCAAAAACACCACTCGATTCTGGTTGGGTAATTGATTCAACTTATTAAGCCAGCGCCTTCGTGAACAACCCTACGCGTTCGCGGAGAAGGTAGCCGCTGAGATCGGTGCGGAGATTGCCGTTTAGGTTGAAGATCCGTAAATCGGCAGGAAGATGTTCGTATTTGTCTAAAGCTTTCAACCAGGCATTGCGGTCCAGGTACGGAGCCAGCAGGATACGCGCCTGATTCAGAGCACGGTGCTGCCGGGGCGACCAGATAGGCCGCTGCCGGTACACAAACCCCTGACCGTTGAGCAGGTCCGACAGCGACTGAGGAGGTGCCATCGGAACCAGTTCGGCCAGCAGGTATAAACCTAATTCAACGTTCAACAATCGGTTGGCCACCATCCCTGGCAGGGCATGCCGAAACCGAAGGCGGGTCGCCAGCGGCTCCTGCCAGCGGAGTAAGCTGGCAAGGGCCGGGCGGGTTGCGGGAGCGGTGGTGAGGAGCGTGTTCATTGGTCTGTTGTTGTTTACTGTTCCTGAATCAAATTTCACACACTCAGAACGTAATCTTTTTACGTTGTACTGAAAATTTTTATTTTTTTTTCGCTCCTCTCGCTCCCTATCTATTGCAACGACGGTCTGAACGTCGGGAAGTTGTAAATACGGTGTTTGCCATTGTTCTGGATAGACCAGTTTTCCCATAAGCCGATGACCAGCATCCACTGCGAAATGTCGGCCTGGCGGGCTTCGTAGCCGCGCTCACGCAGAAAGTTTTTAACGTCGAGCGTGGTGGTGCTGCCTTCGGCCAGAATGAGCGCCGTAGCGGCAAACCGAATGGCCAGTGGTTCGAGTTTTTTGCGTTTGGTTTTCATCTTACGATTTGATTCGGACGAGGTACCGAACGGTACACTGCGCCTGGTTGTACACAATAAATTCGTTTTTCTGAAGGCTTACGCCCTGTTTGGCAAATACTGAATTATAGCTTGGGTCGATGCGCTTGAGGGCGTCGGCATCCAGCGACATGTGCTTCGATTCGTGCCTGGAAATTTCCAGTTGATTGCCCACATGCACTTCATAAATAGCGAGATACGCTTCGCGTTGCCGACCATTGGCCCAAACGGACCCGCTCAGCGACGTATAATTGAGCGATTTGCTGAACTGATCGGCGAAGTAGATGCCATAGCCAAACATTTTGCCCGTAATAACCGCATTGGCTGGCCGTAATACCAACCCCGTTTTCAGAATCGACAGCCAGTTTTCACTACGACTACCATGCCAGAGAGCCAGCGTTTTACGGTTTGGTTGCTGATGTACATAAGCCTCAAAAGACTTGTCGGTCAGGGTATGCTGTACACTGAAAGCGGCATCGAACTTGGCGGCATCGGAACCCATCATTCGTTTAATCTGCTTCAGAATGGTGTCGTCACTGACAGGTTCGATAGTCAGGTTCATCGACTCCAGGAGGGTAGGCTGGGCTTCTTCCGGACTGGTTGGTTCAGGAGCGAGTTCAACTTGTCCACGCATGACATCCAGCGTCGATTGTTCATTGGCAAGCTGGTCCTGAAGTGGCTGTAACTCATTGGCGGACTGTGGGGTTGCCTTAGCCAGATGGTCGCCTACGTGAGTCATTCGACGCGGAATCACCTTGAACAGATCCAGGAGTTTGGCGTTATAAGCTTCTGTGTCCATGCCTGGTTTTAGCAGACCAGCCAGTTCATCAAGTAACTGTTGCGCCGTCTCAACTTGTTTGCGGGTTACCTGCTGAGCCGTCACAATGTAGTTCTGATAAATAGACTGGTTGGCTAAATCCAGCAGACGGCTCATCAGCGTTCGAACCACTGGGTTTGGAATGGTGCTGGCATCGGTTGCCAGACTTTTCTGGGCGTACAGATGGGTCTGATCTACATACCCTTTCGCCACTTTCTCGCGAAATTTTTTGTCCCAATGCGCCATCGGGTAACTAACCGTAGTCCGTATGCCACCCACCCGACCATAATGCACAGTGAACGTACCATCATCGTTCTCACACATTTCGTAGTATTTGTTATTATTTCCGGCCGTCACCATGATCAACTTCACCGTTCGGGTAACCGCAGTGGTCGAGTCAGTAGGTTCGGGCGTTGTTGTGTCGGCAGATGGTCCGGGTGTCGTTGGATGAAAGGGGATGGTTTTGCCAGAATGGCTCGACGTAGATGGGCCCCATACCCGTTGTAGCAACTGGTTCAGCATAATGGATGAGTGTCAGATAGTGGTTAGTTGTTGTCATTGGCTACGCGTCATTTGACCGTCATTATTAGTCATTTGTTGTCATGTATTGCTACTAATAGTTTATAACAATGTATGGCTATTGATGCCAATTGAATGATCACTTAATGACGCGAAGCCAATGACCATTAATGACAATGTAATTAGGCCAGCATCTTGCGTAATACGCCCAGGCGATTGCGGGAAAAGCCAACGGTTTTTTCGGAAAAATGGCTGCAATCGCGGCTGAGATCGTAGGCTAGTCGATGGCCTGGTGAGGCTGCGTATGCCTGAAGCAGCGTTTGCCAGTGAACGTAATTGGTAAAATGCGAGAGGAGCAGTCGGCCCCGGTTGAGGTATTTTTGCTGCCGGGGCGTCAGAGTAGAGCGGAGTTGGTCGTCGGGCTGGAGCAGGTCGGGCAGAGCCGTTGGGGGCGCTGTCGGATTTACCTGCTGCAATAAGAACAGGCCGAGTTCGAGGTCAACTAATTGCCGGGTCGAGAGCGACGGGCGGGCTGTGTAAGCCGGGGTTTCTGTGCGCGGACGTGAGGTATGAGTCATGATTGTCTATGTAAATGTCCGATTCAAAAATATACCCCCAAAAACGTAATCTATTTACGGTCTGCTTTTTTGTTGAAAAAAAATGTCAGTAGCTTCGCGGCAAGTATTGTCAGGTGTAGTCAAGCATGGTCAGGGATCGCTCCGAAGCTGTGTGTGACAACTTTAAACAACTCATGACTACACTTGACAACCTTTTGACAATACTTGACCGCTCCTGACCATTTTTGACAACAAATAACTAATCCCTATGCCTATTACTCGTTCGGCTTTCCAACGGTACCGACTCATCGACGAAATCATTAGCCGTTATCCCCGGCGGTATTCCAAACAGAAGCTCTTTGAACTTTGTCAGGACAAGTGCGGTATCCGGTCCATATCGTCGCTCGAAAAAGACATCCAGCGGATGCGTGAAGACCACGATGCGCCCATTGCCTACGACAAACGACTGAACGGTTATTACTATACCGACCCGCAGTTTCGTTTGCTGAGTCTCATGCTTACGCCCGACGATATGGATGCGCTGGAACAGGCGCGCGAGGTGCTGGCGGCTACGCAGGGAGCCTCCGTGGCCGATGAACTCGATAATGCCCTGCAACGGGTTCGGCAGAGTCTTGACATTATCCGGGAGGTGAAAACCGATGCGCCTACCCGCCGGGTCGTATATGTGGAAGAAAAGATTCTGGGTGGGAATCGCCAGTATGTACCCGTTCTGATTCGGGCTGTCAACCAGAATCGGCAGGTGGCATTTCGGTATCTTAAGCACGAAGAAGCGGTGTCGATGACCAGTCAGGTGCAGCGAAAAACCCGTTCGAACCCTCGTAAAGAATCCAGCCTGATGACGCTCGAACGACCAAAACTGCGGATTCTGCACCCGATTCTATTGCGCGAAGTGGCCGATAGCTGGTATGTGATCGGTTACGATGCCGCCAGCGGTCGTGAAAAAACCTTCGCCCTCGACCGTATGAGCGAACTGGAATTGCTGGACGATCCCTGCGATGTTCCCCCAGCCGTACTGGCCAGCGTGAGCGAACTATTCGAGCATATTTATGGCATCACCGACAGCCACGGCCCGGTCGAAGAGATTGTCTTGTCGTTCAGTCCATTGTTTGGACGGTATGTGAAAGCGAAGCCTATTCACCAGACGCAGGAAGTTCTGAGCGATACGGAAACCGAATGCGTTGTCCGGCTTCGGCTGGCGCCTAATCGCGATTTACTCATGCACCTGCGCAGTTACGGCGAACACCTGACCGTTTTACAACCCGAGAGCCTGGTTAGGGAAATGAAAACATCGCTGGAGGCTACGCTGGCGAATTATAATGGTCGATAAATAGTCATTGCTTTGCGTCATTGGTAGTCATTACTGGTCATTAGTTGCGCAAATAATACAAAGAATGCATGACTACTGAATGACGCAAAGCAAATGACAAACAATGACCATTTAATGACTTCCTAATCTATGCCCACCTTTACCACTATCCTGCAAAAATTTGGCGAGAAAGGCGATAAGACTCGCTGGACGTATATTGAAATTCCCATTGCCATCTCTGATGAGCTGAAACCCGGTCAGAAAACAAGCTTTCGGGTGAAAGGAACATTGGATAATTACCCGATTAAACAAATTTCGCTGTTGCCATTGGGAAAGACGGTTCCACGAATTACGGATGGGCTGGAAGGTGGGTTTATGATGCCTATCAACGCAGGCATGCGCCGGGGAATGTGTAAGGAAGACGAAGGCATATCCGTACGCGTTACCATCGAAGTGGATACTGATCCGATGCCGATTTCCGCCGATTTGCTCGATTGTCTGGAGGATGATCCAGTGGCAAAAGCACATTTTCAGACACTTGGCCGGGGGCACCAAAACTATTTCTCAAACTGGATTGAAGACGCCAAAACCATCGAAACCCGAACCAAACGACTCACCCAGGCCATCACTGGGCTATCGATGAAAATGAATTTCGGCGAAATGATCCGGTATTTTAAGAAGCAGACCTGATTGGATTAAACCGCAAGGGCGCGAAGTCGCAAAGAGTAAGTTCTTTATTCGAACCCTTTGCGACTTCGCGCCCTTGCGGTTTAATTTTATTCATCTTGAATACGCATTCATCAACGCTCTGGCTTCCTCTGATGTCAACAGCGAAATACAACCATGCCGGGCTTCAGACGGAAATTGAACATCCTCTTCTACTGTCCAGTGCAGTAAATCGGGCGAGTACGAAGCCCCAAACCGATTTGTCATGCAATAGTCATAGAGCAGCAGCCAGCCTGGTTTGATTGGGTCTTTAATGACGGTTGGACCTTCGGTAATGACCGGAACAATTTGTCCATTATTCAAAGAGCCTTCCACTATAGTGTATGGGCCTTCCAGATTCTTCGCTGTGGCTACGCGAATGGCTCGCCGTTCACCGGTTTTGGCGCCAAATTCCTCCTCTTTATGATAGAGATAATAAGTGCCTTTATGCTCTAGTAAGGTTCCGTCGATCACAGAATAGGAAGGAGCAAAGAGAACTTTTGCGGTTGTAAACGTTTTCCAGTCACGTGTCTTACAATACCAAAGGCGACTCTCTTTCCAACCCGCATCCTTAAATGACGAAGACCAGAATAGGATATATTCATCGGCTTTAGTATCGTAGAACCATTCTGGAGCCCAGATATTTCCGGCCAGAGCGCCTGACTCATTCCGAACGTCTTTCATCAAAGGCAAAGGGCCTTCTACCTGCCAATTGACCAAATCCTTAGATGTTATATAGAGACAACTAGGGCCAACGTTCTCCCGATCGTTACCTCTACCGCCACCCGTCGACAGGATGCGCCAAAGACCATCGGGCCCCCGTCGCACGTAAGGATCACGGACATGCTGGTCCCATACGGGTTTATTGTCATTTAAGGGCGTCCAATGGCGTCCATCTGTCGATAAGGCGATGTGTAACTTATTGATCAGCATCGGATCGGGCAACGGTACCTCAACTGTATTGCCCTTCGCATCGATCTCAATACGGGTCGGATACCGTTGGCGGAAATAGGTTAGCATCCAGACCTTTTTAGCCTTGTTGATGTTCAGCTTTTTGTTGGCACCTGCTTCGTCGCGAGTTGCTTCTTTATTCGATTGTGCCAAAGCTCCGCTGAAGGAGATAATCAATATAATCAATAACGTTGTGAACTTCATAAGCGCAAAATTTATAGAGGTGCAGCTATTCAAATCGTTGAAAAAGACAAGGCAAGTCGGTGCGATAACCTACTCTCTTTGGCGGACAGATTGCCGAACCGAACTGACCCTCGACGAAAATTCGAACTGGTTTGTCCACCCGTCGCCCGACAACAAAAAGCAGCCGCTCCCACGCTGGCTTGAAATCAAAGTTTCCTCAGGAAGAAAATCGTTCGTTAGAACCCGGCCAACATGAAACTGGTGACTGCCAAATAAGCCCGGTCTACAACGTGGCTTTTTCGTGTAAATTAATCTGTCAAGGTTGTCAAGGTGGTGTCAGATGTGAGCATCTGACACCACCTTGACCGAATCAATTAAACGGGATCGTCAGCTTCAGGCAGATGTTCCGGCCCATGCCGTACATGCCCAGATGCCCGTTGGGTGATTGGGTGAAATACTCGAAGTACTTCAACCGGCTCAGGTTCGACTGGTAGGCCGTATCAAACAGGTTGTTGACCTGAAACAGGAATCGTAAGGCGGGGCGGTCGCGACCAATATGGATTTGGCTATCCAGACCGATATTCACAAGCGTATACCCATCCGTTGGCGTTTCGGTATCGTTCAGCCCGAGGTAGCGATTCTGGCGGGCGTTGTAATCCACATCGGCTTTGACTGTAACGTCGGACAACCACTGGCGCTTGATGGGGAGTTGCTGGCTGACACCCGTCGAAATGCGTAACGGTGGAATAAATGGCAGGTACTCGCCCTGTACACCCGCATCGGTATACCTCGCCCCCCGGTTGTAGCCATAAACCACGGCGATGGTATTGTCGAACGTAAATCCCTTCCAGGTGGTCGGGTGGAGACTGAACTGAGTTTCGAATCCGTAAAGCTGGGCCGATGCCTGCTGGTACTGAAACGTCTTGTTGCCCGGCACAATCACAACCGGCTCGCCTTTATCGTTGACCAGTTGAGCCAGCGAGATGTAATTCAGAATGAAATTGTTAAAGACACTGACACCGAAGTTTACATCGGGGTAGGTGGCAGTCAGGCCAATGTCTTCCTGAATACTGAACTCGGGTTGGAAGTTCCGATTGCCAATATACACAATGTGCGCACCGGGGTCCAGTCCGTTCGAGGCAATTTCGGTAATGCTGGGAGCGCGATACCCCCGGGCAATATTGGCTTTCAGGGATAGTTTGTCCGAAAACTCATAGGTCAGGCCCAAACTGGCCGAAATGCCCGTAAACGACTGCTTCAGTTTCGGATATTGCAGTGTTGCACCGGCTGTGTCTGGTAGTGAAACGTGTTCATCAAAACCCGTTCGGAGGTTGTTACGAACGTAAAAGTCGTCGCCGTTCAGGCTGCGGTTATCGTAGCGCAAACCACCACTCAACGTGAGTTTATCGGCCTGCCATTTCAGGAAAACAAACGTGCCCACGTCGAACAGGTTATAATCTGGTATTGGGAAGGCGGTTCCGTTCTTGTTTTTATTAGCCTGATACATGCCGTTTACGCCAAGCGTAGTAGCCAGATGGCCAATGTTGGGCAGGTTATACCGTACACCATAATTGATGGTGTTGAGCCGTACGTACAAACTAGGCTGATCGACCTGAGTGGGGTGGCTGTATTCCCGGCGAACGTTTTGCTGGAAGGCCAGTAAAACATCAATTTCCCCATTGCCAATCTGGTAGTGGTTGTTGGTATGCAGCCGGTAATGCTGGATATGCTGATGAAGCGGACTGAGGTGATAGGATGTTAATTCGCTGGCTGGAACGATCGGGCGATGCTGAATGTCGTCCAGGTCGGGTTCAAAAATCTGTTTGGTAAACTGACGGGTGAGTGAATCGCGGCTGCCATCAGGAATACCCTGTAAGTTGTCGTACAATGAAGCACCAAAGCGTGAATAGCCCTGATGCCCCGAATAGCCTACCATGGTTGTCAAGGTGCGTTCCGAAAAGCCCGTATTATACACCCGACCGTCGATTTTATTCTGGTAATTGGTAGCCGCCCGAATGGACCCACGGAAGTTCCAGGCCCAGCGCGAACCACCCGAAGCCAGACTGATCGATTCGCCCAGAAGCCGGTTGTTGGATTGGTATTCGGTTACAAAGCCAACTTTGAGTTTTCCCTCCGTGTCTTTGGGGTACACCGGCATCATGCTGACCACACCCGCCAGCGCATCGGAGCCGTACATCAGACTGGCTGGCCCTTTGATAACCTCCGCCCGATCGATGTTGTAATTATCGACCTCAATGCCATGTTCATCGCCCCATTGCTGGCCTTCCTGCCGAACACCATCGTACAGGGTCAGTACCCGATTGTAGCCCAATCCCCGAATAAACGGCTTGGAAATATTCGGCCCGGTTTTGACGGCATTCAGACCGGGGGCATTTTTGACCAGTACATCAATGATATTGCTGCTAGCCGTTCCTTCGATAGCCCGGTGTGAAATTGCCAGAATCGCAACCGGGTTTTGCCGGAGTAGCGTTCCTCGGGTTACGCCCGTTACAACCACTTCATTCAAGGCGTTGACAACTGATAACAGGTTGGCGGTATAGACGTCGGTGCCGGGCGTTACGGTGATGGTGTCCGACTTATAGCCTACGCAGGAAATGATGAGTTGGTGAGCGAGTGTATCGGCTTTTATGGATAGTGAAAACTGCCCACGCGCATCGGTAATAGCTCCTCTGCTTTGGCCGACCAGTGTAATGTTGCCGAACGGAATTGGTTTATGGCTATCGGCGTCCGTGACCGAGCCACGAAGCAGTCGGTTGGGGGCGGGTTGCGCGTAAAGTAGCCCCTCGGTAAGTCCGAGCAGGAGCAATAGGAAATATGCTTTCATTCAGGAGAATATCGTTTGGTTGAGTAATCCAGCCTTTTTCCTGACTACCCTATAGAGCGAACAGAAAACGAACGTACCGAATCGATATCGTCTGTCAACGGCTAGCGTTTCTCAGTGGAAGCAGGAAGTGTATAGGCTAGTGAAATGCATAGCAACGTACTGATACAACAATCAGTAGGTTGCTATGCATCAGTAAATTACCGAACGACGGGAGGGCCTCGATGTGAGAAGCAATAGAACAGTGAATACGCATAGAACGGTCGGCTGGTGAATAGGAAAGCTGAGTACAGACGCGTTCTGAGAAGGAACAGAAAGGCAAAGAAACTACTGATAACAATTGGCAGGTTGGCCGCCAGATCAAGCAGCAAAATCTCCTGAGCCGTGTGCGTGTTAGGCAGGATCGGCCCTTTGCCAAATGGCCAGTAGGGGTGAGCGTGAACAATCAGCCTACCATCATTCAGTCGGTGCGCGTGCCGAAACACAACGCCGTTGAACCACATGGCCAGAAACAGGCCAAGCAGTATTCGGGCGACGTGCAACCGATGTATGTGGAGCCGATTAAGCATTAACTACTGGTAATCAGAGTGTCCGTAACAAATATACAAGCGCTTTACTAATAAAGTTTAGACGAGTCTAAAAAATCTGATTTATGTTGATTAAATGGACTTTAACCTTCGAAAATTTTATTTATTTATACGTATTAACTGATTAGAATGGGGTGTTGAGTTCTAGAGTCAATTCCTGAGTCTGTGTCCTCACAGACCCTTTATGCGTCAGCAGACATTGGCCATTCGGACAGGTGGTCTGTGAGGACACAGACTCAGGAGTTCATAATCTTGTCGCTCAATACAGTTTAATCGGTTGTTCTACCCTTTCTGAACTTTACGCTGTGGGTGGTTCTCCGATTTTCCCCAGCTTTGCAATTCTTCAGCCGACCAGAGCGACGGGAAAAAGACGCGCTGCTGTTGTACCGGTGGCAGATACGTTTGCCAGTTAGTGCCCCCCGTTGCTTTGATGTCTTCCGGTTCTTTATGCAGGTATTGTACCGCCGATCGCAGATGGGACAGTTTCCATCGAACGTTTACCCGCCAATCGTATTCCCGGAGGGCACTGGCCAATTCATCCGAAACCTGACCTGTCGACCCTAATTGTTGCAAACGATGGTTCAGATTTTTAGCTTCATATTCTTCCGTCAGTCGGATCAGGCTGGCTTTGTAGTGCTGGTCAAACTGCCGGAGCGTCAGCGTTTTTTGCTGGGTAGCCAGTTCGGTTGCGCCCTGTTTCCAATATAGATACTCGTAGAGATCACTCACATAAGCCGGTTCTTCGGGAGCCGCTACCAGCAGATTCCGGAAGTCTGTCGAAACGATTTCGATTTCGCGAAACTGCACCGACTGGAATCCGCTGGACGGGAGCAGCGCCATCCGAAATTTCAGAAACTGTTCACGCTCCATACCCATAATCATCACCTCAAACGACTCTTCGAGCAGTTTGAAATACCGATTGATACGCTGCATCCGGGCGGTAAAAAACTCAGTCGTTAGGGGGCTGGCATTGGCAACCTGAGCAATTTCGTGCAGGACCAGTTTGAAGTATAACTCCGTAATCTGATGATAGGTAACGAAAATCAGCTCGTCGGGGTAGGCCGTTTTGGGATTTTGTAACGACAGCAGGGTTTCGAGGTGAATATAATCCCAATAAGTCAGGTAGTCGGCTTGCAGCAGCCCTTCGAGGTAGGAGGTCATATCCTGCCCCATCGCTGCGAACTTCTGTTCGAGCTGGGCAAGTTTGTCGGTTAGTATGTTGTCCATGAGAGTAGGTTGATGAAATAGCTTAAGTGTAAAGGTCGTAAGCTATAACTTCTTTGCGAACTTTGCGTTACCCTTTGCGCGCTTTGCGTTTAGGCAATCCACTATGAACGTAGAAAACAAAACCATCATCATTTCAGGCGCGTCGCGGGGCATTGGTCGGGCTACCGCTTTATTACTGGCTCAACATGGAGCGAATGTCGTGGTAACGGCTCGGAACGCCGGCGAACTGGCCGAACTCGAAAAGCAAGCCACCGAAGGTCATGTACGGGGTAAAATCGTGGCTGTTCCCGGCGATGTTACCAGCGAAGACGACATGGCAGCAGTAGTAAAAACGGCCATCGACCAGTTTCAGCACATCGATGTAGTCATTAACAACGCAGGTTATGGCGTTTTCAAAAACGTAGATGAACTCACCGCTACCGAGTGGGACGACCTGATGGCGACCAACGTGAAAGGAACCTTTCTGCTTACCAAAGCCGCTTTGCCGCATCTGAAGGCACAAGGCTCGGGTCATATCGTAGTAGTAGCCTCGGATGTAGCCAAGCGGACGTTTGCGGGTGGAGCGCTCTACACGGCCAGTAAGTATGCACAGGAAGCATTCACGGGTGCCTTACGCAAGGAGATTCGGTCGTTTGGCATCAAAGTGACGGGCGTGTATTCGGGGCTGGTCGATTCCAGTTTCCATGTGGAAGGTCATCGCCAGGAAAGCCGGTCTAGCTGGCTCAAAAACGAAGATATGGCCGAGTCGCTGCTGTTCATCGTCAGCCGCCCAGCCCATGTAGTTGTGGATGAGTTTATGATTCACCCGTTATCGCAAGAGTATTAAGAAAGAGGAATAGAGGGAGGAAAGGGGGTGAGTGAATCAGTTCCTTTCCTCCCTCCTCCCTTTCCTCCTTTCTCCCTCTATAACGTATACTTTAAGGCTACATTCACAATCCGTCCTTCGAGGGGTGCCCAGACAGGGCGGAAGGTGGGTTGATTGACCGGGCCAGTGACGACGGTTTCGTAGTTGGCCTGTTTGATGTTGAACAGGTTTTCGGCGTTCAGCACCAGCCGCCAGTGGTCGTTATAGTGGTATTCGGCGGCACCAGCAAAGAACCAATAATTCCGTACTTTCTCGTTGTTGTAGAGGTATTGCGTGCCTACGTAGCTGCTCTCAATCCCAAAGCGGAAATGCTCGTTCTCCCAGGCAACGGTAGTCGAAAATTTGTCCTGTGGCGCTAGGGGCAGGTAACTATTGTCGGTCGGTCCGTCGCGACGGGCGAGGGTGTGGTTATAGCCGAAATAAAGTTCGTAGGCTTTGTATTCAAGCCGGACGTAGGTGTCGGTGCCCACGCTAAACAGGTTGTAAGGGGCATTGATGAGCTGCGTATAGGCTCCCAGGTTACTGGACACGCTGGCAAAGGCCGATACCACCGGCGAGTTGACGTAGGTATAATAAAACGCCTGATCGACCTGTATCGAAAAACCGCTCTCGAACGTTTTGGAATACGCAATATCCACGTTGGTGCCAATGGATCTCTCCGCTTTTACAGCATTCACATCGATTGGCAATAATCGTGGGAAGATCAGGCTGACCCCCAACTGACCGGGCGTTTGGTTGACAAACAGATTCGGGGTTTTGTAACCCGTTCCAACGCTCAGCCGGACTGTCCACGGATCCGACGGTTTGATTTTTACCGATAGACGGGGTAGCAGGAAATTGCCGAACGTATTGTGATGATCGAAACGCAGACCCGCCTGTAACGCCACTTTTTCTGATACCTGATAATCGTCCTGTATAAAGGCACCAACCGTGTTGTAGGTATAGTCGACCAGTCGGGTACTGTCTGGATTCTTGCGGAACGCTTCGACGGTCAGGTTGGCACCCACAATTAATTGGTTTTTGCCAAAGCGAACCAGGTCGTTGGCTTCCAGATACACTGACGATTGCTTCCCATCCGACAGCTTTTGATAATCCGTATTCTGCCGATTAAACGTACTCAATGCGCCTTTGACGGTCAGTGAATTGGTTTCGGAGGGGCTGTGGCTGGCATCGAAGTCGATAGTATGGCGTTGTAAATCGGTGATGTTTTTGTAGCCCGGCGGGCCGCTCACATCGAAAGCCGGCAGGTATCCACCTTCGCGGTGTTCGGTGGTGAAGGCATAGCCAAGGTTCAGCCGGGTATGATCGGATGGATTCCAGAAGAATTTTGGGTGAAAATTAAACTGCTTGATCTGGGGGCTATCGGTATAGCCATCACCGGTTACATCGACGGCCTGCTGGTTGGTATAGCCCGTAAAGAGTGTCAGCCCCGTTTTGCCGTACCGTTGCGAATAGTAGGCATTGAGATTTGTCTCTTTCAGATTCGAGCGGTTGAGCAGGGCCGTAAATTCGGGCGTTTCAGACGTTGGTGATTTCGAAACGATATTGATCATACCGCCAATTGCTCCGCCACCATACAGGGTTGATACTGAGCCCTTCACCACTTCAATTTGCTTCAGATCGAGTGGTGGGATTTGCAGTACGCCCAGATTGCCCGAAAAACCTTCGTAAAGCGGTAGTCCATCGCGCAGAATCTGCGTGTATTTGGGGTCAAGTCCCTGCATCCGAATGGCCTGATTGCCGTTGACGGCCGACGTTCGCTGGACGTGGATAATCGAAATATCGCCCAGAATACTACTGACATTGCCGGGTACAACAGCACTCTCTTCGTCCATATCTTCCTGGCCCAGTACCTCCACCTTGATCGGCAGGTCTTCTATGCGTGAGTTGGTACGGGTAGAGGTAACCGTCACTTCGTCGAGTGATTCTTCCTGACTGTGCAGTTGAAAAACCAGTGTGTCGCTTCCGGCTGTGAATGGAAATGAGGCTGTTTCATAGCCGACAGCGCTGACAGTAAGGGCTGTAACACTGGCGGGCAGCGCAGGCATCGTGGCTATTCCTTTCGCATCAGTGACGGCTCCCACAACGGGCTTGATGGGCGACGGGGTCCGAATGGTAGCTCCAATGATAGGGTCATGCGTCAGGCTATCTTCAACCCGGATGATGCGCTGGCTGAAGGCCGGTAGTACCGTCAGCGTGCCCACTAAAAACAGGATAAGCTTCTTCATAATTGGTTGTATTTTCTACAAGATTCGGAAGCAATTATGAAGAGAATTTGAAGAATTAACTTGTTCTGTCTAGGTATACAAGTGCTGAGCGAGCCAGATAACCAGATAAGCGGCTGGAACCAGTATAAACTGAGCCAGAATTGTTCCGGTTAAGCGGGCCAGTAAAACCAGAATAATGTACCGCCGAAAATAACCGGTGCTATACTGCCCGGCGGTTACTTCATCGGCCAGGAGCGCAATATCTGGATCGACAAAGAGGACCATTATGATGGTGGCCATGCCGTTGATCAGTCCCGACATGGAAGCAGCTGTTGCCCGTAGATCGGGATTTATATAACCCGCGTACAGCGTCGCTAAAACGCCTACGGTGATTATGGCATTGGCCAGAGTGTTCAGCACAAAGATGCGTATCGGAACGTTGGGGTTCTGCCAAATGGATTGCCAGTTTGCTGGATCAGGCCACTTCAGATGAGTCGGAAGTGTTCGAACCGTAGTGAATGATAAACTTCGGACCAGTAACCGGCCGAATGACCGATGGTGATAGTAGCTCTCTACCAGTCGGGTCATCAGCCGCTGGAACGACGGGAATACCAGAATACCGGCTATAGTGGCTAGTGTGGAAAAAGCAAGTATCCATCGGAAATCGGCAATCTGATCAAATCGGCCTGCCTGAATATTCAACTCCACCGTTTTGGCCAGTAAAGGAGCCTGTAACGTATTGGCCAGCCGCGAAAAGAGGGCCATGATATTGAACAGGGAGAACGACACGGCCCACCGCAGCGTTTGGAGCCCCACGACGCGAACACTCAGCGACAGGGTAGCGACGAGGTGAATCACAAACGTGAACAGAGCAACCAGAAGAATTTGGGAACTCATGGGCTAGAACGGTAAGTCGCGCTTCGGCCAGTCGAGCCGGAGCCGTACCTGGCGATACATATAGCGACTCATCGAAAGGTCCGACTTTCCCTTGCGAAACAACTGGTAGGCCAGCCAGTTTTTCTGCACGTAGCGAATGGCTTTAATCGCCTGGTTCGGTGAGCGTTTTCGTACTAAAGAAAAATAGGTTTTTTCGGTGCTACTGAGTGGTAACTGGGTTAGCCGTTCGCTAACATCGGCAGGTAAGATTAAGCGAAACTCACCCGTTAGCAATTGTAATGCCTGCTGAACAGGATAGCAAACCCGGTACTGTTCGGCCAGATCCAGTAAGGCGTGCCAGTCGATGGAAAGGCCCGGCTTGGTGTAGATCACATAACTATCGGCGATCCAGCGAATGGCAGGCGTTTCGCCCCAATCGAATCCATGCACCAGATTATGGAATAGCTGATGGGTGGGCGATAGGGCATGGGTAAACTGATTGTCGGTGAGTTTAAGTGGTTGACGAGAGTGCCAGAAGGGAATATCGGCTTTCGTATAGGTGTGGTGATACAATAGATTCCAGTGCAGATCGACATCCACATTATGGGTGTCCCACAAGTGCATGGCATGAAGAATATGCCGGTGCTTTGCTTCAAATTGGCTTGATCTAAATGAAAAAGGTGGGTTTTGGAGAATAGACCGAGCCTGGTCTGCCTTCTCCGTCGGGACCAGTACATCCAGGTCATACATTAACCGAACTCCCATATCGCCATAATACAGCAGGGAAAGCGGAATACCTTTAAGAGCAATCGTGTCAATACCATTTTGATGAAGCCCGCTGATCACCTGACTCATTTTCAGTAAAAACCGCTGATTGCTCATCCAGGTGTATCGGTATATGCCCCGCAGATGAGCAATCAGTGGGTCGCCAGATTTTTCCAGGTTGCGGTACACGAGGGGCATCAGCCGTTGCGAGTCGCCATCGAGCGGATCGAACAGGCTGGGTAACAGATTGGTATTGGTAGGTATAAACTGATCCAGGCCACGCCCTTTTTTCCAGAGCTGCCAGTAGGACAGGGCTTCCTGAGCCGGAAACAGCGCTGCTTTCAGCAAAAGAATCTGTTCTGGGTTAATGACGGTAGGTAGGCTATCAATTGCCATAGATTATCTGGAGGAATGGCTTGCGCGTCGGTCGAGGGCGGCTTTCAGGATGTGGACAAATTCTTTCTGGTATTGCTGTTGCGAAGCCAGGCCACTCCGGTGCAATCGGCGAAGGGTTACCGTATCGGGTAGCATAGTGTACTGTAAATCAACTTCTTTAGCTCGGATAAACCAGTCGATGAAATCGCCGGTATGATAGGCTGTACTGAATGCTCCCGTTTTCTGAAAAGCGGCCCGGCGAATCAGCATTGTCTGCTTTAGCCAGCCTGGTTGAGGCTCCGATGGACAGCTAATCCCAGCCTGAACCGTCGGTGGAAGATCTGGGCTGATGAATTGCCGAACATGACCAAAGCAGGCATCAATCGAAGGGGTCGTTTGCAAGTAGGTAATCTGCTGGTGTAGTTTATTGGGCAACCACACATCGTCCGCATCCAGAAACGCAATTACGTCGCCTTCGGCAAGGTCAAGGGCTTCGTTCAAGGTAGCGGCTACCCCCCGATTTTCGCGCGTCTTTAACTGAATCAATCCTTTTTGTGCGTAAGGGGTTAATCTGTCCAGTGATTCATCGGTAGAGCCATCGTTGATCACCAGAATTTGTTCGGGCTGACGGGTTTGGGCCAGAACTGATTCGAGACATTCCGTTATATACGGGGCCGCATTATATACGGGAATGACAACGCTAACGGACAGGCTCATAACTGATCGGAGTGACTAGGTTGCTGAAAATCAGAAAACTGCGGGAGCGTACGAACGCCCGATTCGCTTCGCCGTCGGTCGAGCGAATATTTGATCGCTTTAAGTAGCGTACTTTTAACCAGATCCTGATCGCGGGTATAGTTGGCACTGTGATGCCGGTAATACAGCATCACCTCGTCGGTTGTGCGCATGTTGACCCCTTGTTCTTTGGCCCGGTTGTACCAGTCCAGATCTTCACCAATTTTCAGTTCCTCATTGAACAGACCAATCCGGTGAAATACGCTCGTCCGAAACAAACCGGCTCCGAGCAGGATGTTCCAAACGGTATGTGTCTGATCGGGAAAATGAAAGCGTTCGGGGTTGGAACCATCCAGAAAAACATACTGCGTTTTACCAAAAACTACCTCCAGCGATGGGTCTTCATCGAACTGGTCTAGCTGATGGTTGAGTTTGTAGACCGGGAACAAATCGTCGTTGTCGAGGAAGGTAACAAACTCACCTCTGACAAACGAAAAGGCTTTGTTACGGGCAGCCGCGGGTCCCCGGTTTTCCTGGTAAACATAGCGTACTCTTGAATCGAAAGACTGTATAATCTCGGCCGAGCGGTCGGTGGAGCCATCATCGACGCAAATAACCTCAATGGCCTCAATTCCTTGATTCAGGATGCTTGTAAGGGCTTCGGCCACAAAACGCTCGGCATTGTACACCGGCATAATAACGCTAACAAGCGGTGGCTGCATAGTCAGGTAGCGATTGTAATATGGAATAAATAGCCGCTGGAATCTGAGCTAAGTTGGTACCTGTTTCCAGCCAGAAAAGGGGGAGTTTCTGTACTAAACAAGCCATTTTCTGAAACGTCCGCTGATCGGCCCGGAGCAGGGCTAGAGTCGATGGCGCCAGTGCTTTCAGGGCTTCGGCGGATGTAGCCGGCCGAATGGTGGTCGTTATGTTACCCGTAAAATGAGGGAGCATAATGGCTTTTAAAGGGAATCCCTTCGTTACGGCATCGGGATAATGCTGATGCAGATAGAATTGCAATTTCTGACTGGGCAATGTAGGCTGGTCGTCGGTCAGTGACTGAAGAACCGGAAAACGGCTCAGGTTTGCAGGGTCTAGTTTGGCTACATTGTACAGGCTATGGACAACGAGTTTATCCAGGTCGACCATCACAAAATCATCACCCGCATATTGAAGCTTACTCTGTAGACAGGCGAGTGTGCTGGTCGACTTCCCCGAACCGCCCCGACCCGTCAGCAATACTCCGCCTGCGGATGTGCCAACCGCACCCGCATGAACGAGTACGTACCGATTGTCATTTTCAAACCATTTATGCAGTACATACCGGAAGGGAAAACTGCGCTCCCATTCCGGTAAGGCAGCCAAATCTGTTGTCCAGACAATGGCCAGCCGTTCGGCATAAGCTATCCAGGTAAATAGTCCGGTATCCTGCTGAAACAAACCCGCGTAGCCTTCGGCCAGTCCGTGAATGGTGCCGTGTCCGTCGGCTTGTTGCCAATCCCAGCAAGGCGGAGGGAGCATAACTCCGGACGTTTTATAATTGATAACGAAAACAGTTAAACCATCTGGTTGAGACGAGCTTTCCCGATGGGCAATTGCTTTCGTGAAAAAATCGTGGTTGCCTTCCCCAATAAAAATCACCTGTAAGGTGAGGTCACCAAACCCGAACGACCGCGCTGATGACGGTGTAAAGGCGTGGCAACGATCTACCAGTAATTGAGTAAAACCGGCTTCATCGAAAGACGTAGTGGTGAGGTAGCGATCGGCTATTTTTTGATAGGCCATCCGTCAACCGGGCTAACATCGTGGATTGGATCGAGAGTTAGTAAGTCGGCCATATCGGTATAAACCTCTAGCGTTGGGGGCACAAATGGTTTCTGGATATGACGATTCTGAAGGGGGGCAAGTGGCGGGGGAGTACCTTCCACAAGCAGTTCTTCCGTTACCAGTTGGTCGAAAAACGAACGTAGGGATGCACCAATGACGGTTTCATCCGTCGAATAAGTACTGGATAGATAGGTGAGAAGGGTGTCTTCTGAAGCGCCTGCTTCCAGTCCCTGCCAGACAATAGCAGCAGAATCCCGAAGACTGTAATAATTCCCCCGACTCATATTGACGATGATCACTTCATCATCGAAATGTTCACTGACTATGGCTGGAGAGATACAGTATTGATTGACACGCATGAAAAGAGGATTGGATGACGGTGATTCGGTAAATTATATCAAAGGTTATGGTTTCTGTAACATGAACGTTGCACCCATCGGCAAAAAACAGGCAACATGTTTGTTAAATACCAATAAATATAATATTAATTCTATCAGTGAACTTCTAAATAGATGGCCATCTATACGTTTTTAATGAGATTTGACCCTCAGTGACCCCAATCGATCTGGAAAAGGTGACGGGTTTGCAAGGCATCATACGCATACTGAAGGTGTAAGCCATACCGATCGCAGATTTGTTTGACAAGCGCAAGTCCAAGGCCAGTTGAATCGGGACGGGCTGGATTTTTAACAAATCGATTAAACAACTGATTATCGGCAAATGGAAGCGGATCGCCTGTATTCTGAATTTGTAAACGAGTAGTAGTGAGTTCAATTCGAACAATGCCGTTTAGAGTGCCATGACGAGCCGCATTTTTAAGCAGGTTGCTCAGTAAGACACCCGCTAACTGCCGGTTCATTGGAAGTTCGACATTGGGCAGAATAGCCCGTTCCAGGATCATGCCTTTATGCTCAAAGAAAGGTTCATACTCGTCTGTAAAGTTTTTCAATAACTCGCTGATATTCACAAGTTCGCTAGCGGTAAACTGATCGTTTTCAACCTGGGTGAGCAGCAGTAGAGATCGATTTAACTGATTCAACCGACCCAGTGCATCGGTGGCCCGCTGTAAATGAATGTGTTCGGCTTCGTGTAGATTGTCGGATTGCATCAGCGTGTCCAGTTCGGTCATGGCAATTGCCAGCGGAGTCTGGAGTTCGTGCGATGCGTTTTCGGTGAACTGCTTCTGTAAGAAAAACTGCTTCCGTAGCTTCAGTGTCAGCTCCTGTAGGGATTGACTTAACAGACCAAACTCCCGAATTCGGCTGTCTGGAAATAACGGACTTGTTGCCTGATCCAATTGAAATTGCCCAAGCTGATGGATAGTTGCATAAAAAGGACGCCATAACCGACGCGACAGCCCCAGGCCGATCAATACTGATAGCCCCATGAGTAGTAAAAAACTCCAGATGACCCCCACCGATATGATTCGGGCCAGTTCGTTGAATTCGTAATACGCCTGTCGGGCGGTAATCCGGTAGGTTTGCCCATTTTCGCTAACGATCGTTGTCACCTGCCGAACAGGCGAAACCTCGGCTGAGTCCAGCGGATTGGGGAGCATGAGGTCCGAAAAAGTGGGTTGGGAGAGTTGGGCAGAAGAAATACGGTCGACGTGCGGGTTATCATCCCAGTCTATCTGCAAAGATGCATTGGGAGACAATTCCCGGAGTCGTTGCCGGACCAGTTCAACCTGATTCATCAACAGTTCGTCCACTTCCCGTTGAATGGTTCGGTGAATCAGGATGTAGAACCCCACCGAGCCGATGAGTGCAATGGCAAAAGCCGAAAGCAACAGGTAACGGGCGGTTTGACCGAGCAGACTCATAACGAACGCGTCGAGAAAACATAACCCGCTCCATAACGCGTCTGAATATAATCAGGGCAACCGGCTACCATCAGTTTCCGACGAAGATTTTTGACATGGGTGTACAGAAACTCGTGTGAGTCGGCGGCATCCATGGCATCGCCCCAAACATGTTCGGCAATGGCCGATTTCGACAGGATTCGGTCGGCATTGGTCACAAAAAACAGCAGCAACTCGTATTCTTTGCTGGTCAGTTTAATGTCGGTATCCTGAATACTGACCCGTTGTTGGTCGGGCCAGAGGGTAAGTTCGCCCGCCCGTACGGATGCTTGCCCCCCAAACAGCCGTCGGCGTAGTACCGACCGTAAGCGGGCATTTAATTCGGGGAGGTGAAACGGTTTGGTGAGGTAATCGTCGGCTCCAGCGTCGAGGCCGGTCAGTTTATCGGCCAGCGCATCTTTGGCCGTGATCACTATAATCCCGGTTGCCGACTGACGGTGTTTCAAGTCTCGTACCAGATCAAGTCCATTTCCGTCCGGTAGCATCAAATCGACGACCACACAATCGTAGTCATAATCATTGGCTTTGGCTGCCCCCTGCCCATAGGTTAGCGCAGTGGTAACAGTATAGCCTTCTGATTCGAGATAATGCTGTACTGATCGTTGCAACGCAGGTTCGTCTTCAACCAGAAGAATTTTCATAGTGTCGGGGCTAAGCTCCGGCTTGGCCTGTATAAAATTAGCTGTTTAATCAAACAAACAGGCCAAGCTGGAGCTTGGGCCCGACACTATTGGCTCCACTCGGTTGGGGTTCGGTCCCAACGATGTCCTTTTAGTTCGTGTACTAGTTCGGGCGATAGACCTTCTCCATCACTGGCTGCGCTATTGGACTCTACATTTCGGATCTGGCGCATACCGGGAATGGTCGTGTGTACGTCGGGGTTGCTTAGGATGAACCGCAGCGCCATTTCGGCCATGGTCATACCTGCCGGAATGAGTGGTTTTAGCGCATCGGCATGGTCCACGCTGCTATTGAGGTTTTCGGGTACGAAATAGGTCGAACGCCAGTCGTTGGCTGGAAACGTGGTTTCTTTCGTAAACGTACCGGTCAATGTGCCTTCGTCAAACGGTACACGGGCAATCACGCCGATGTTCAGTTCGCGGCAAAGCGGGAAGAGGTTATCTTCGGGGTTCTGGTCGAAGATGTTGTAAATCACCTGAACGGCATCGATCAGCCCGGTACGGAGTGTGTTCAGACAGTTGTCGGGTTCCCAGCGATTGACCGAAACACCCCAGGCCTGTACTTTTCCCTGCTGCGTGAGTTTGGTGATGGCTTCCTTCCACTCATCCTGATCGGCCCAGCTATCTTCCCAGACGTGGAATTGTTGCAGATCAATGGTTTCGACGCCGAGATTTTTCAGACTTTTTTCGGTGTATTCGACGATATAATCGGCTGGGAACACGTCTTCCAGCTTAAAGTCGGGCTTCGACGGCCATTTCCGGTTTTTGGGTGGAATCTTGGTGGCGGCATACAACTTCTGATCGGAATGGGCTTTCAGCAGTTGGGCAAGAATCTCTTCGCTGACGCCGTCGCCATACGCCCAAGCCGTGTCGAAAAAATTACAGCCCAGTTCCACAGAACGTTCCAGCGCCTGAAGTACTTGTTGTTTATCGGAGCCGGTCCATCCAGCCAGGCCCCACATACCATAGCCAATTTCAGAAACCTGCCAGCCTGTTCGGCCAAATGTTCGGTATTGCATAAAAAGTTTTAATTAAACACGGAGACGCAGAGAACACAGAGATTTTTATGATCGGCAATAGCCGTCGGGTATATAAGATTAATTGTTAACTCGCTTACTGAAAAAACTTAGCTATCCTTAAGCATTCAACCGTTAAGGCTTCCATTGATTTTTCGCCGAATGCCCCCTTTCAAAAGAGGAACGTTGAAATTGATAAGTAGACCTAACCGTTTATCGGCTAAGTAGGCTCGTGAAAATACATTAGGTTATTTTCTGTCATCCCTCCTGCGTCGGGATGACAGAAACGTCCTTGTAGCATTCCCTAAACTATTTACGCTTGAGTACTTAGTCGTAGATAGGTTTGGGTTTGAACTTCGTGAATGGGTAGTAGATTTTCAACGGATTTTAATTCCAGAACAATGGTATCTTCGACGAGCAAATCCATAAAAAATGTTTTGGTCGTTTCGTGGCCTTTGTACATAACCGGAATTTCAACCTGTCGTTCCACATACAAACCCATACTGCGAAGTTCGTAGGTGAGACACTCTTCATAAACACGCTCTAAAAGCCCAGGGCCAAGTTCACGATGAACTTCAATACAAGCATTTATGATTTTATTGGTAAGTCGGTTATAAGCGAGTTCGTTCATGATTAAGGGGGTTTATTCGTAAGACGAAGTGTAGACCCTAAAAGCATCGCTTTTGAATGAAAAGAAAACCTCTGTGGCCTCTGCGTCTCTGTGTAACCCCAAAAAATTATGCTTGTACGAATTGTAAGGATGACGTTTCAGGAAGATAAGCTTCCCGAGTTTCACACCATTTTCGACGCGTCGAAACATCAGATCAGGGCTTTTCCGGGCAACAGGCATCTGGAACTGCTGTGCGATCCCAACCATCCTGCTGTTCGAATGACCTATAGCTTGTGGGAGTCGGCTGATGCGCTCGAAGCGTATCGACAGAGTAAGCTGTTTCGGACAACCTGGGCGGCAACCAAAGCATTATTTGCCGAGCGGGCTATCGCTTTTTCGGGCGAACGATTAGAAGAGGTAACCGATTGAGTCTGTGAGTAAAAAGCCTTAGCTTGCGTCTTCTATGGCTACTTAATCAATGGGTTCCTTTCCTATGATTCGTCAACTTGCCTCCGTTTGGTTGATGATCTGTCTGCTGCTTGGGCCGACGGTAGGGAGCTATGCACAAACGACGACAACAACCCTGACCGGATTAGTGGTCGATGCATCGACAGGCAAACCGATGCCTTTCGCCAATGTATACGTCAATGGCAGCACGCACGGCACAACTACCAATGATCAGGGTGCTTATACGCTAACGGGGGTTCCGCTCGGTACGGTCGAAATTGTTGCATCCTTCGTGGGCTATCAGCCGTTGCGACGAGTATTTCGTTTGGAGGAAAAGCAGGATAACCGGGCTACGTTTCGATTAAAACCCAGCGATCAAACCTTACTGGCGGTTACGGTTCGGGGTAATCAGAAAAAATGGGAGCGGCATCTGAAACAGTTCAAACGACAACTGCTGGGCGAACCCTTTGCGGGACAATGTCTGATCATTAACAGCGATGCCCTCAGTTTTAAGGAAGAAACGGGTGGTCATCTCAAAGCAACGGCCTACGAACCGCTTCAGATCGAAAACCAGGCCCTGGGCTATAAGCTGTATTATGACCTGATGTATTTCGATGCCACGAATCAAAAGGTGTATTTTGCCGGAACAGCGCGCTTTGAAGAGCTTAAACCGGCCGACGAACGTCAGGCCCGACGGTATCGGCGCAATCGGGTGATTGCCTACAAAGGCTCAACCCGGCACCTCATGGCAAGTCTGGTCGATAGCACCTATGAGCGTGAAGGATTCATGGTCTATCAGGAAAATATAGGTGTGCCGGTTGCCAGGTCCATCGCCAATCGGACGATGCTGGCCGGTTCCATTTCAACAGGTACTATTAAAGGGCACCTTCAGCCGCTGGTTGTCAAAGAGTTGATTCAGCCGGGGAAATTGCCATTTGAACGTCGGCTGGTGTCGGACAAAAAATTGATCGTCTTTTATACCTACGCAACATCCAACTACTCGCCGTATCTGGATGCACGCTATGCCTATTCAGAGATTAAACTACCGGCTGGGGAGTTGCTGATGACCGTCGATGGTACGATTACATCGCCCAATGGCATGGAAGAGTATGGGTCACTTTCCGAAGATCGGCTGTCGCGGATGTTACCTGCCGACTGGCAACCCACAAAAACCGATACCGATCCGACGGTCGCTCCCGTGGTCGCTCAGGGACGACTAATGCCGCCTGATGCTCGCTTAGGCCGAATTGCCAAAGCCTTCAGCGATAAGTTTCAAAATCTGTCTCCTATCCTGTACCTGCATACCGATAAACCCTTCTATGCCACCGGCGATCGGGTCTGGCTGAGTTCGTACCTGCTTGATCCGGCTACCAACCTACGCCCACTTGGCGAAACGGCCATGCACGTGGACCTGCTAACGCCTACGGGTAAGCCAATTCATCATCAATGGCTAAAGGTTACAGACGGACGAGCTTCCGGTAGTTTTCGAATCTCTGATACATTGGCATCAGGTACGTATCGACTCCGGGCATACACCGACGAAGATGATGGCCAGCATCGTCCCGCCTTTGAGCGTAACATAGCTGTCAACAACTTGTTTCAGAATACATTGTCGAAGGGCGCATCCGCCGATTCAAAGCCGTTGGATGTACAGATATTGCCCGAAGGAGGGCGCTGGGCTATAGGGTTTCCGTCCAGGCTCGGAATCAAAATCATCGATGCGAATGGAAAGGGTGTGTTGGCAACAGGCCGTATTGTAACGGGTGAAGGCGCAGAGGTGTGCCGATTAATCGTGAATGCTTTCGGTATGGGAAGTTTTTCGATGACGCCCGAAGCCGACAAGAAATACTATGCCGATGTGCTCTATAACAACCAGCATCAGATGGTCTTGTTGCCACCGGCCGAGCCGGGTGGGTTGTTGCTTTCAGCCGACGTAACCAGCGATACGACTCAACTGACCTTAACAGTTACGTCGACAAACAAGGCTCCGTTGGATTCTGTGTATATCCTGATTCAACGGCAGGGGCACCTGGTCGATCAGCGTAAAATCTTATTGCAAAACGGTATTGCTCGTGTGAGCTTACCAACCGAAGCGCTCCCAGCGGGTTTGCATCAGATTACGCTGTACGATGCCTCAGCCAGGCCACAAGCCGAACGGTTGGTATTTTTGCCGGATCGATTGCCGCCTGTACGGGTATTGATCGGGGTGAACAAGTCGCGTTACCAGCCTCGTGAGCGGGCCATCGTGAACCTGAACCTGAGCGAAGATGGTTTGCCATCGCTGGCATTCCTTTCGGCATCGGTGACGGATGCGAGTCAGGTGCCTGACGATACGGCTGAAGCCTCGATTCAAACCCATATGCTGCTGACTGGCGAATTGCGCGGTCGTGTGGAACAGCCGAATGTGTATCTCAAAGATAACGCACCCGAAACCCGACGGGCACTGGACGATTTGCTCCTAACCCAGGGCTGGCGCCGGGTGAGAGGGACACCATCGACCGAGCTGCTGGGTGGTGTATCGGTGATGGGGCGGGTACTCAACGCGAAAAATCAGCCGATTGCGGGCGCACAGATTTTTCTGGCATCGACTGTGGCTGGGCAGTCGTTTGTGAAATCGGCGGGCACCGATGAAAAAGGTCGTTTCCGACTGGGCGGTTTAGCCATTGCCGATACCGTTCAACTCATGTCTCAGCTTACCGATTACCAGATGAAAGACCTACCCGAGAAAGATGCTCATTGGGTGCTGGAGGGGCCAGGAACTGCATGGGATGCTGATTCAAGCAGTCTGTTGTCGAACTGGACAGCCTTGCGTGGCCAGTTGGAAGCTGCTCGTGTCCGCCAGGAATCGGATACCGATTTGTACCGGGATAAAACCGTCAAAGTATTAAAGGCCGTTACCGTTAAAGCACGTCGGTTCGATGAGCGTCCAGAGGATATTCAGCGCCGTAGTTTACATAACAGCGCTGATGCAACGCTTGTATTTGATGAAAAATCGCCCCCTTTTGCAAACCTGTATGAGATGATGCGTGGTCGTGTAGCGGGCGTAACCGTCACGCAGGAGCCAATCAATGGTAGTTATAAAGTAGCGATTCGGGGGACAGGTAGTTTTGTTAGTGGCACTACACCCTTATACCTTATCGATGGAATGAACGTGCAGGACCCCGACGGTACGGGCTTACTGGTGTTTAATCCGGGCGATATAGAACGAATTGAAGTGTTAAAAAACGCAGGTACAGCCGGTATCTATGGGGTACGGGGAGGCAATGGCGTTATTGCCTTTTATACGAAACGCTTCCGGCCCGGTCAGCAGACAAATACAGAGAAAAAAGGGATGAAACCGCTACAGGTGATTGGCTTTCCGACCGTTCAGCGCGAATTTTATGTCCCTCGCTATGAAGCCACCGAAGCCCCGTCAGGAAAGGTTGACCGTCGGGATGTGCTATACTGGAAACCGCAAATACAAACCGATAGTCAGGGACACAGCCAGGTCGTATTTCCCTTATCGGATGTCGTTCAGACGCTACGTATAACCATACAGGGTATTACGGAGACGGGCAGGCCTGTTACGGCAGTTGAGTTGATCCGGGTGCAGTGATCGTTATAGACACTCTGTTATTTTGCCCAGTCGGGCGTTGGCATTATGGTGGTAAAGAGTTCATCGATGTAATACTCCCGCCGATTTCGTTTGTCGCACTCTTCGCCACCTATTGGATACCGGCAGGGGGCATACACGCCTACATTATCTGGATTCATCAGGGTCAGATACGCTCCATTTGGAAAGCGATCTGCTTTATGGAGCCGCATGAGCAGACAGTGCCCCAGTTCATGAAAAATCAATCCTTCGCGCTCCTGCTGATTCGCTTCCTGCCAGCAAAATGAGTTGTTGTTCAGTGTAATGCGCGGGGGTTTGCCAGTCTCTAAATAACACTGTCCACAAATGTCTTCCTGCTGGCCCGCCTGAAAGGTAATGATGAGGTTATCGGTTGAAACGGCACTGTTGCGTTTAGCCGCTTCTGCCCGAAATGATTTCATATAAGGCTCAACTTCTGCCGGAACACTATACTGGGAAGGCGCAGGATCAGAGCTCGACGAATGACAGCCTAGCAAGCTAGTAATCAGTATGCCGTTGATGATGGAAGACAGCCGAACCAACCGGTGAAGTACGAACATAGCCGAAGGAGGTAAAGTAGCACTCAAAAGGTCATCACATAAAACTGACAGAGATACGATTGCCCAAACTCCTGGATGGACCGCTTGTAGGTGGGCGTAAAGCCATGTCGTTCATAAAACTGCATGAGTTTAGGCCGGGTTGCATCTGTTTCGAGCTGTAACGTTTTGATACCCCGTCGTAAGCACTCTGTTCGGCAAAAATCCAGAATGGCGGCAAACAGATTTTGCCCGGCAAACGCTCTGCGAATGGCTGATTTATGAATAAAGCCAGACGTGTTGGGTGGAACATCGGGCCAGAACAGCGGATCTTCCCATTGCAGAATAAATACGGCCGCCGGTTCCGAGCGGGTACCGCCAAGCTGGGCATACATTACATATAAATTGCCGGTGGTGTACGTGTCCAGTAGGTTTTCGGCCGTGAGTGTATCGATTTCCCAAAGCGTTTGATCGCTATCGACCAGCCACTGGCCGACTTCGCGCAAAATGTCGATGGCGAGTTCAGGCTGGTCGTTTCGAAAGAAGAATGTCATCAGTAACGAATGGTCGATGGTTATTGGCTGGAAGATACAACCAGGAAAATAAAGGTGCTTAACATTTGCGTAGGTTCGTCGGTTAAGCAGGTATGAAAAAGCTAAATAAAACCATTCTGTCACCATTAGGAAGTGGCCTGCTGGGAGCTGTTGCCCTGACGATCCTTCACGAGTCGGCCCGGCGGCTTCTCCCCAATGCGCCCCGTGCCGACATTCTGGGCATGCGTGCGATCAAGAAAGTCATGGAAAGCGTTGACGAAGAACCACCCGCCGACGAAGAACTTCACGACTGGGCGCTGGGTGGCGATATACTCTCAAATACGCTCTACTATAGCCTGATCGGGCTGTCGAAGCCGAAAGATGCCTTACTGACTGGGGCTGCTTTAGGACTGGCTGCTGGTGTTGGCGCTGTTGGCCTACCGGGGCCGATGGGATTAGGAACAACCCCTACACAGCGAACACCAGCTACGGCAGCTATGACGGTTGCCTGGTATATGGTAGGGGGGCTGGTAACGGCAGGGACTTATCGGTACATGCGTAAATTGCGATTTTAGCTAGTAGACTTGTAACGCGGGTGGAAACCCGCGCTATGAGGTTAAAATCACGGGTTTCCACCCACATTACACGTTACTGCTCGGTTATATAAATACCCTCGTCGGATAGATATTGCCCGATGTTGAACGATTGTCCGTCCAATAACTCCAAATCGCGGTGCCAGTCCATCGTCAACCACGCATCGGCCGACCGTTCGGCAATCATGACCTGCTGCGAACTGGTGAATACCCAGATAACTTTTTCTGAGCCAAAATCCAGCAGTTTCTTCGTCTTACGATTGACATAGTTAAAGTCTGCCACTTTTGATATATCGGCTTTGACATCAATCTCGACGGTTACTTTGGCCGGTACTGTTACGTATTGCGTATTAATCTTATCCGGGGTTAATACGGTTCGGTCGTAGATAGCTACGTCATGGGAAAGGTTGTTTCGATGATCCAGATGAACACCCGCTTTGTTGGAGGCAAACCAATATTTTTTACGATCCAGACCAACTACCATTAGCTTTATAAAGTAGCTAGCAAGTACCCATTGCAATGAACTCGAACCTATAATTTCTTCGGGAGATTTTCGTCCGGCCAATACATCTTCATATCCCCGGTAATACAGGGGCCGACCGTCCATCACCTCATACACCAGCGATTCGAGCGCAACAGGCTGTTTTTTAGCAACTGCGGGGTTGCGTCGTCGTTTACTAGCGGCCTTCTCCATCAACGGTTGCATAAGCGAATTTTTAAGCATGATATGCTATTTTGCGGACTAAGCTTAGTCCGATGAACCTTGCCCAGTTGACTCATTTTCTGCAAACGCATTTCCATCCAACAGCGCATAGTCTTCAGCCGATTGGGGCCGGTATGTTTTCGCAAGCGTATCGATTTGAAGCAGATAAGGAGGCTTTTGTACTGCGGATTGGCGTGACGCGCGAAGCGTTCGAGAAGATCAGTTTGCCGCTCAGCACCTCGGTCAGGCCGTATCAATTCCGAATGTACTGGCCATTGGGGCGTACGACGCATCGCATTTCTATTGCATTTCGGACTGGTATTCCGGACAGGTTTTGACCACCTTCGATAAAGCTGGTAAGGAGCGCCTTTTGCCATCAGTATTTGACAGCCTATGGGCTATGGCGCAAGTCTCTGTTTCACCCGACACGGGTTTTGGAATCCTGAATGGGGTAGGAGAAAGCCGGAAACGCTACAAAACCTGGCCCGACTTCATTAGTGCTATCAACGATTTTTCAGAAACGTTTACCCCGCGTGGTGATGAGATTTATAAACCGTGGGAAGAGTTATATCGAACTACGTTTCTGAGTAGAGATCTCGTTCAGGATGCTTATCGGCGATTGGTGCGTTTATTGCCCTGTCTACCCAATGAGCAGCATTATGTTCACGGTGATTTTGGTTACGAAAACGCCCTTGCTGAAAACAATCGCCTGACGGTCATTCTGGATTGGGCCGAGCTACGCTGTGGCGACTGGCTCTATGATCTGGCTTATATGGCTTACTACGATACTTTAGGCGTCGATTATATCGCCCTTTTTCGTCAGTGGGCTGATAACCAAGGACTCACTATCCCGAACTTAACCGAACGCGTGCAGGCTTGTTATCTAAACATCTTTTTAGGGAATATTTTTCTGGAAGCCAATCGAGATCAACGGGACTGGTACCATGAGGATGTTGAACGTTATAGACAAATGACAGAACCGCATCGGCGGACCGACAGATTATTATGATACCGGTCCGCCGGAGCGATTATGATTTATAAGCCTGTTTAAACTTTCTACATTTTAGTAAAACTGGCTCGGTTTTTTGTCATTCCGACGCAGGAGGAATCTCAACGTTACTTATTAGTCAGGCTTGAGATTCCTCCTGCGTCGGAATGACAAAAAGGGGCTTACACTTTCTACTAAAGGAAACGTTTAAATAGGTTCATCTTAAAGATTCATTCGCTTCAATTCCCGAACGGCATAATCAGCAGCGCGGGCGGTCAGGGCCATATACGTGAGCGATGGATTCACACAGGAGGAGGACACCATAGCGGACCCGTCCGTAACGAATACATTCTTGGCCCCCCACACCTGATTCCAGGCATTGAGTACCGACGTTTTAGGATCGCGGCCCATGCGTGCCGAACCCATCTCGTGAATGCCGATCCCCTGATTCTTGTCCTGATCGTTGCGGGTTTTGATGTTTTTCAGTCCGGAGGCTTCGAGCATTTCAGCCGCATCGTTCATCATCGCTTTGCGCATCCCAACGGTGTTTTCGCCCCAACCCGCATCGAACTCGACGATAGGTAGCCCCCATTTATCTTTTTTATCCGACAGACGCATGCGATTGTTGGGATCGGGCAGGGTTTCGCCGAAACCGCCAATGTTGAATTCCCAGCGACCAGGCTTGGTCAGATTATCTTTAAATGCTGGACCAAAGCCTTCTTTCGAAGCCCCGGCCACCCAATCCTGACGAGCGCCCCGGCCCTGATAACCAAAGCCGCGTACGAAGTCTTTCCGTTTATCGTCGCCCCAGTTGGCAAAGCGGGGAATGTAGATACCATTACCCCGACGGCCGTAGTAGTACCATTCCTGCAACCCTTCGAACTCGCCCGATGCCCCCGCGCCCAGGTGGTGGTCCATCAGGTTTCGGCCCAACTGGTCGGAATCGTTGCCCAAACCGTTTGGAAAGCGTTTCGATGTAGACTGCATCATGAGCCAGGCTGTATTGATCGTCGATGCATTCAGGAAGATGATTTTGGCGTAATATTCCTGATGTTGTTTGGTGTTCTGATCGATCACGCGTACACCCGTCGCCTTACCCTTCTGATCATCATAAATGACCTGATAGGCGATTTTATCTGTGATAACGGTCAAATTGCCCGTTTTCATAGCGGCTGGCAGAGTCGAGGACTGCGTGCTGAAATAGGCCCCAAACGGGCAACCCCGAACACACAGGTTACGGAACTGGCACGACGCCCGGCCCAGGTCGGTATGGACTTTCTGCGCGACGGAGATGATCGCCGGACGACCAATGACCAGATGCCGACCTTTGAAATTCTTTTCGATGCCTTCTTTGGCTTTCAGCTCAACGCTGTTCATCTGCATGGGCGGCACAAATTCGCCATCAGGCAACACCGCCAGACCATCTTTGTTTCCTGAAATACCGGCGAACTTCTCTACGTACGAATACCACGGGGCCAAATCCTTGTAACGAATCGGCCAGTCGACCCCGTGGCCATCTTCCAGATTAGCAGTAAAGTCCCGTTCATTGAGCCGGTAGCTTTGGCGCCCCCACATCAGCGAACGTCCGCCGAGGTGGTAGCCCCGAATCCAGTCGTAAGGGCGCTTTTCAATATACGGCACATCCACATCTTTAGTGAACATATGCCGTTGATCTTCGCCGGGTTTTCCGCCGGAACGGGCATTGGCCCAATACTCTTCGGCCGCCCATAGTTCGATCTTACCCCGGTGCGGAAACTCCCAGGGGTCTTTCATGGCGGTCGGATAATCCGTAACGTGTTTCAGGTCGGGGCCACGTTCCAGCATCAGTACTTTCAGCCCTTTCTGGGTCAGTTCTTTGGCCGCCCAGCCACCCGATATACCCGAACCCACGACAATAGCGTCGTAAGTCATTCCTTTTTTAGCGTCAAGATTAAGGTTCATATCTTTTTTGGGAAGTGAGGAGTGTATAAGTAGTATTAGGAGCGAGGAGTGAGTATTGGGAGTGGCTGACGCAAGCCTTTATTTTAGTGTCGGCCACTCCCAATACTCACTCCTCGCTCCTAATACTACATTACGTTGCCCACGCTTTCTGGCCTTCTTTGAGTTTAACGACGCCTTCGTAACGACCGGGGATTTTGACATAGGAGAGTGCCTGCGTACAGCCAATTTCGGAGCTGAAATAACCGAGAATGGTAAGCTCTTTGACGAGGGTGAAAAAAGGTGTAAGTGGCGCGTTTTTCATGGCGTCTTTCACCACAACTCCCGTTTCGGCATCCACCATCTTGGCCTGGGTTTGCTCGCTACCCGATGCGGCAACGGCACTTAAGGTCGTTTCGGGGTCTTTCGCCAGTTTCTCCTGACCCTTCGGATTTTGCTTCGCTTCGACTTTCGCCCGCTGTTCAAATTCCTTCAGGACGGCCGTTTTCTGCTCGATCGTCAGGTTAACAAATGGCTTGTTGTAAGCTTTCTGGCTTTCGGCGTCAACGGCGTTTAGCCCATTCAGAAAATGCTCCTGCTGAGCGGGTTTGTAGCAGTCTTTCAGGATAAGCTGGATGGTTTCGCCCACCTTAGCGGCTTTGGCTCCCGGCGTAGAGGTAGTCGGCATGATGACCTCCGTAATCTCATCGAGTAAGGCTCCCTGAGCACCTGCTAATGTAAAGGCTGAAGTCGTGCGCTTAACCGACCGATGGGGTTGGTAGCCGTCAAGAATCGATGCCATCGTGGGGGCCGAGAGGGCACTGCCCATCGTAAGGGCGACCTGAAGGATTGCTTCTCTGCGTTTCATGATTTATTCACTATAAACGTCCTGATCGTACTTGATCTTCCGTAAAGATAACCGCCTTAGGGTAAAGCGGAAACAGGTATATGAAGATACTTTATAGGAGAGAAGGAACAGCCATAATCCTACTTATGAACACTTGAGCCAGAGGGAAAAAATTATTCGATGAACAACGGGTTGTCGTAAAGAAATTGGCCAAATAATTGCACTGAATGGAAGAAGATATGAACCGTATCTTCTGTCTATGCACACCCGTTTTCTACTGCTTTTGCTACTATTTTTGGTCATCGGCTTTAGAGCTGCTTATGCCGATTGTCAGGCTCCTGGCTATACAAGTACCAATACGATAACCCATCAGTCAGCCTCGCTTAGTTGGTTTTATTATGGTAGTGGGCCACCTACCTATCAGGTGCATTGGCGAACTGTAGGTACAACGGCCTGGACTACAGGTCCAGTTCAGACCAATACGGTTATGTCCCTGACAGGCCTGGCAAACAATACCGCTTATGAGTGGCAGGTGCGATCCATTTGTGCGGCTGGCGATACATCGTCGTATAGTACGACAACTACCTTTCAAACACAATGCATTCAGCCCTACTACACAAGCGTTACCAATGTGACCCATCAGTCGGTACGGCTTTCCTGGGCGTTAGTAACGGGTGGCGCCAGTTATGAGGTGCAATGGCGGCCCGCTGGAACTACTGACTGGACAATTGTGAGTGGGTTGACGACTGGGGTTTTAGATCTGACCGGGTTGCCCGACGAAACCGCATTTGAGTGGCGCGTGAGAACAGTCTGTTCGGTGTCGGCTACTTCAGATTATGTAAATGGTTCGCTGTTTCGGACGCGTTGCTTACCACCATCCAATGCCCGAACAACGCTGGTCAATCCGAATGCCGCCGAATTGAAATGGGATAGTCCTGTCACGAATGGCATTTTCGATCTGCAATGGCGTCCCGCAGGTACTACAAACTGGACACTGATCGAAGGCATTGTTTCAACGGAGTATATCCTGACTGGATTAACCAACAATACAAGTTACGAATGGCAGGTTCGAACGGCCTGTTCAGCTACATCAAAATCACTGTTCACCAGCACACAGGTTTTTCAGACGAATTGCCAATTGCCGACCAATCTGGGCTTTAGCGCTGTTAGTCATAATCTGGCTACCTTAATCTGGTTGGCACCTGCCAGCGATTTGCAATGGCGGAAGGCAGGTACAGCCGACTGGACAACTGTCCTGGCCGCCAGACCTCCTTACAGCCTGACCGGACTAGCTAACAATACGACCTATGAGTGGCGGGTTAGAACAGTATGTGCAGAAGGAGCAACCTCAGATTATACACCGTCGCAGTTTCTGACCACGCAATGTGCCACGCCTATTTATCCGTCTGGTTATTCGAACGCAACGAATGGCGCCGATTTAAGTTGGTATTCGCCATCGGGTGGACCGTTCGACGTGCAGTGGCGACCCGCCGGAACCACAACCTGGTCGACTGTGTCGGGTATCTTAACAGCATCGTATAGCTTAAGTGGGTTGACGGCCGCAACGGTGTATGAATGGCGGGTCCGTAAAGTGTGTTCGGCCACCGACTTTTCTGATTTTACCTCCGCCCAGATTGTTCAGGTCGTTTGTGGTGGACCAACCAATTTGAATTTTGTGCAAAACAGTAGCGGAACAGTCAATTTATCCTGGAACGCTACCGAACCTGTGGCTCGGTATGAAGTTCAATGGCGGGTTGCCAATACAACGGCCTGGACAACCGCATCGGGTATCACGTCGGCAGGGTACGTTTTATCGAACCTGCAGTTAAATACCTCGTATGAATGGCGAGTGCGTAAGCTGTGCTCCGATCAGGTGATGTCCAGTTATGTAAACGGCTCCACATTTACGTTTAGCTGCGGACAGCCCACGTATTTTTATGTCAATGATATAACCATATCGTCTGCCAGGGTGAGCTGGTATGGCTCGGCTGTCTATTCGCCTTTTGAATTGCAATATCGTCAGGCAGGATCGGCAAATTGGACAGCCATACCGGGCCTGACCACCACTACCTATTCATTAAGCGGCCTGACTAATAATACAGGCTATGAATGGCGGGTCCGATCGACATGCCCATCAGGAGGTCCCAACGATTTTTCGTCGATCCAGAGTTTCCAGACCCAGTGCGGTCCGCCACTATCCGATCCGTCGGTAGCCTTACTAGATGGCAATGCCGTAAAACTGAACTGGTTTTATGCTAGCAGCCATGCCCTTTACGAAATTCAGTACCGACCTATAACTGGGGGCAACTGGATTGTGCTACAACCGGATGGGACCGAAACCGACCCGAATTTTGGTGGCTCTGACTGGAACTATTATCAGAAACAGTATACCATTTATGGACTGACTGCCGGGCTAACGTATGAATGGCGGGTTCGGGCGCTTTGTGCGCCGTCGGTCTATACCGATTATCTGTATGGCCCTTTATTCACCGCCGGATGTTCTGTTCCCCAATACGTTAATGCGTATCAGCAAACCAACACGTCGATCAGTGTTTCGTGGTCATCTCAGACATTTGTGACCGGCTATGATCTGCAATGGCGGGTTGCCGGAACCACTCCCTGGTCGACAATAAGCGGGCTGACCAATACGGGCTATGTTCTGACGGATCTTACGCCCGGTGCAACCTATGAAGTACGGGTTCGGCAGGGATGCTCATCGGGCGTTACCGGTGATTTTTCCGGAATCGTCACTACACAACTTCAGTGTATCATTCCTGCTTTGACTGGATCAGAGACACTATCAGGCACATCGGTCCGGTTAAGCTGGTCTTACTACAATTTGAATGGGAACGACGCCATTAACCTGTCTCATGATCTGCAATACCGGGTTTCGGGTACATCGACATGGACATTAGTAACGGGTATTGTGGGAACTACGTATTCACTTACGGGTTTAACCACAGGTAGTAGCTACGAATGGCAGGTCAGGGCCGCTTGCTCGGCTGGCATTACCTCTGGCTTCTCCTATTCCTCCTATTTTGGTCTGTCCTGTGCAATTCCGTATGGCCCGAGTACGCAGATTGGGCCTACATCGGCGGTTTTATCCTGGACCAATACCGGTCTGTCGAGTCAGCGTTATCAGCTGCGTTGGCGGATGATGGGTTCAGTGAATTGGTCGGCCTTATCGGTTTCCTCTACCACTTACTCATTAACCGGTCTAACAAACGGTACAAGCTATGAATGGCAGGTGGCGTCTGACTGTGGAGCGGGCTATCTTTCCGATTTTTCACCGGTTGTATCGTTCCAGACGAACTGCCCGTCGGTTCAGACGCTATCGGTTGACCGGGTATCGTCTACTGGGGCTCGGTTGTCCTGGAGTGGATCAACTATGCCTCCGCAGGTGGCGTACTCGGTTCAGTACCGAGTCAGTGGTACAGTGATCTGGTCGGAAGTAAGTGGCGTTACCAGTACGTCTGTCTTGTTGAGTGGGTTAGCTCCTAAAACCAGCTATGAATGGCGGGTTCGTACCCTCTGTGAGACGGCAACCGCTGCTTTCTCAACCAATAGTACGTTCATTACCCAGTGTTCGGGATTGACCAATTACAGCTTATATGGCGTAACGGCTCAGTCGGCCATTATTAGCTGGTTATCCGGCAGTGATTATACAGCTGTTAATCTGCAATGGCGGACGATTAGCTCGAATAGTACCTGGAATGAAGCGAATGGGCTGACAGGTTCAGTGTACTCACTGGTTGGCTTGAGCCCTAGTACTACGTATGAATATCGAATTCAGGGCGTGTGTGCCGCTAATGATCTCTCACCGTTCAGTGGTAATACGTTTCTGACGGCGAGTGTCAATAGTTCAAGTACATTCTATGTGAATACGGATAGCCTTACTTCGCAGGCCGCCCGACTGAACTGGAGCGGTGCGCCCGACCAGACCAACTTCATCGTTCAGTGGCGAGTCAGTGGCGGTAGTTGGACTACAACGGGGCCGCTTTCTACCAAAAAATACCTGCTTACGGGTTTAACGCCTTCTACGAATTATGAGGCTCGGGTAAGTTATGTGGGCGATAATGGAGCAACCTATGTAGCTGTAACTTCATTTACAACACCCTGCCCCCGAGTCTCCAATACCTATACAAACCTGATCAGGCCAACGTCGGCTCTGCTTACCTGGGTTTCGGTTAATCTACCCATGTCTTTACAATGGCGTATAGCAGGAACAACAACCTGGAACTCAGTAACCGGACTAACCGGTAACACCTATTCCTTAACCGGCCTGACTAACAATACACTTTATGAATGGCGCATTCAGACCTACTGCTCGGCCAGTATTACGAACGTGACTTATCCGGTTACCTTTCGAACCCTCTGCCAGATGCCAGTACCGATGTATACAGCCAATATAACGGCAACATCGGCCCGGCTGACCTGGAGCGGTTCGGCGCTAAACTATTCGGTTCGCTATCGAGCCGTCGGGGCCAATACATGGATTACCATTCCCGATCTGACAGCTACCAATTATACACTGACTGGCCTGGCGACAAATGTGATCTATGAATGGGCGGTGGCGACCAATTGTGAGTCGGGTATTTCGACGGTATATACCAGTCCTATACGATTTACAACCCAGTGTAGTACACCCTTTTATGTGTCGGTAAATTCGTCGGCTTCCGATCGGGTTCGAATTACCTGGGAAGGAGCCGAGTCGACCTATCAGCTTCAATGGCGGGTAGTAGGCTCCCTCGATTGGACAAGTATTTCGGATGTTACCTCGCCTTATACGCTGACAGGCCTGACCGCAGATGTAAGCTATGAAGTCCGCATTCGGTCCACGTGTGCGATTGCCAGCAATGGACCTTTTGCGCAAACCAATTCATTTTCACCCCGATGTACCAATTATTATCCTGAAGAAAAGGTGACCGATAAGATCACGTCCAGTACGGCCCAGCTCACCTGGACGGTTAATCCACTCATGACCTACGGCTTACGTTGGCGCGTGAGAGGGGATAATGCCTGGAGCATCATACCGGGTGTGGTGACGTCACCGTATACGCTCACTGGTTTAACGAATAACACAGCGTATGAATGGCAACTGCGTACCGAATGCCAGCCTGGTTATGGCTCTTCACAGATTTTTCAGACAACGTGCGGAGTTCCGGGTGGTTTGAGGGCACAGCCCATAACGGCTACATCGGTTAATCTGTATTGGAATTCATCTGGTGAGAATGTTCCCTATGAGTTACAGTGGCGACCCGTTGGTGTACCGACCTGGACTACCATTTCGGGCATCACATCGACTAGCTACACGCTCACCAACCTCACCAATTATCCGAATTACGAATGGCAGGTACGAAGCCAGTGTTCAGGTGGTTCGGGATTTCAGTTGACAGCTTCATTTAAACTAGCCGATGATTGTACCTTCGCCATATACACCATACGCACCGGCTCGTGGGATGACCCAACCGTATGGTCGTGTAATCGGGTTCCTGCTCCAACGGATCAGGTGCAGGTCAATCATGGGGTTACTATCCCGGCTGGCTATGCGGCCAAAGCGGCTGTCGTTCGCTATGCGGTCGGTGCTCAACTTACTTTTGGGGCGGGAGCCACCGTACAGTTTGGAAACTAATTCAAATACGAAGCTGCCTGGTTAGCAAATTTCAGTTTCGCAGTCGTCGGAGGCTACGGTTTCGGTTTCGAGGGTTGCGTGACTAATCTTCTGGTGTTCGAGCCGATGGCGGGCATCATGTTTGAGCGTGGCAATCTGTTCGTCGGTCAGGCCGGGTTTCAGTACGAGGTGGGCGGTGAGAGCATTTTCGGTTGTACTCATCGCCCATACATGCACGTGATGCACATCCTGTACCCCCGCAACGGCCCGTAGTTCGGTCAACACATCGGCCAGGTCAACGTCGACCGGAACGCCATCCATCGACAGGCGAAGGCTATCCGTAAGTAGTCGCCAGGTGGAGCCCATGATCACGATAGCGACCAGAATACCAATGACTGGATCGAGCCATAACCAGCCGGTGTACGTAATCAGAATTCCCGCAATCACCACGCCCAGCGACACCAGGGCATCGGTAGCCAGGTGTAAGTAAGCGCCTTTGGCATTCAGGTCATGTTCTTTATTCCGAAAAAAGAGCAGTGCCGAACCTGCATTGACCAGAATCCCCAGACCGGCTACCCAGGCCACCGCTCCGCCCGCTACCGGCTCAGGGTGTCGAAATCGCTGAACACTTTCCCACAAAATAGCCCCGATGGTGATCAGCAGCACAACCGCGTTGGTTAGCGAAGCCAGTACGGTGCTTTTGCGATACCCGTACGTAAAGCCGGGCGTTTGCCGAACGCGAGCCAGCCGAAACGCCAGCAGCGACAGCAGCAAACTGGCTACGTCGCTCAGGTTATGCCCTGCGTCGGCTGTAAGTGCCAGCGAGTTATAATAAAAGCCAAGCCCAAATTCGACCACCACATAAAGCGTGTTCAGGATGGCGCCGATAATCAAAGCCCGATTGACAGCCGTGAGAACCGTAGGCCCGTGATGGTGCCCGGCATGGTCGTGATGATCGTGTTCGTGTGCCATAGGTAACGCGGCCCTCTGGTCCGCAAGTCGAAAACTACAAATTGACTACAGGACTTTCACAGAAAGCCGTGCCACGGTTCTCTATTATCCATAAACAAACCGTGGCACGGCTCTATAACCTGCGGACTGGAAGTCCGCGTTACAGCTTTAGTTTAAACCCCGCATTGATGACCCGACCATCGGTGGGGGCATAAATATCGGTTACGAAAACAGGTTGCGTGATAGACCCACTCACTAGCGGTTCAAACCGGGACTGCCGGACATCCAGGAAGTTTTCGAAATTAATAAAAATGCTGCCTTTGATGTGTTGACCGAAGTTCCATTTTTTCTCGATCATGTAGCCCAACGTCCAATAGTCAGGAGTCGTTGTGCCGTTTGATCGCTGTTGGAGACCTGAATAAAAAGCTTCAAAACCAGTTTTAAGTTGTTCCGTTTCGTACAGCGTCGTAAAATAAAGCCGGTGTTTGGCCGTAAGTGGCAGCGGACCAGCCAAGTTATCGTACTGACGCTGGGTGTCGATGAACGAGTAGCCCAGAAATGTATGCAGATCGTGGTAAAGTAGTCGCACATTCGTCTCAAATCCTCGCGTCGACAGGTGGCCATCGGCTGTACGAAAGGCGTAGCTGGTTCCCTGGGGCGTCAATACCGTTAAGCGGTTCAGGTTCGTGTAGAAAAACAACTGATTGACAGATAAGGTTGTTCGCTCGGCCAGTTCGGTTCGGTAATTGATGTCCCAATTCAGACCCATTGATGCTTCGGTCTGATCCTGCCGGATCGTTCGTAGATCGACAGCCCGGAAGGATAATCGTTCGGCATCTTCGGTGAAAAGGGTCGGTGCTTTATAGCCCAATCCTCCCCCCAGCCGACTGCTCCAATGTTCCGAAGCCCGGTATAGGAGCGAAAAACGGGGGAGTACAAACAGTTTCGGCCTGGTTGCTTCATTAGCCTCCCGAACGTCGGTCATAACCAGATCCCCACGCAAGCCGGTCTCCAGGCTGAGTTTTTCAGAAATGGTCAGCGTATTCTGCACAAAGACTCCGGCAATGGCCTGAGCGTAGATCGTAGCAGAGCTGAGTGTAGGGGCAGGGCTTTCATCGCGGAACTGATCGGTCCATAGGTTCAGCCCGCCAATCCAGTCCGATTTTGAGCGATGTTTAAAATAACTAACCTCCGAAAACGACGACTGCTGTAAACCGTTGAACTGATAGTCAGGTAGGACAATAGCCCGTTTGAACCGACTGTAGCTATTTTTGATCGTCAGTACCGATTCGTTGGCAAACCGCTTTTCCAGTCGAAACTGGGTGGCCAGCCGACGGGAATCGTTGGCTTCCGTATAGCCACTCACTTCATTGCGGATGGTAGGCAAATAGCCACCCGTTCGTTGTTCGTCGGCCCAGATGAGACCCGCCGAAATCGTTATCGTTTCATTGGGATACCAGAATAATTTGGGTTGCAGCGTTGTCCGGGCGATTTGAGGTAAATCCGAAAATTGGTCGCGGTTCGGATCGAAGGCTCGTTGCAGGTTTCGGGTAGCATAGACGGTCAGTCCTACTTTATCGTTTCGTTGGGCATAATATCCGTTCAGGTCGAGCCCCAGCGCCGAGGTGCCATTCACCAGAAAGGACAAATCGCGCTGTCGGGTGGGCTCTTTGGTAACCAGATTGACCAACCCGGCAATGGCTCCGCTACCGTATAACGTTGACTGGCAGCCTTTGATGACTTCAACCTGCTTCAGGTTCAGGGGTGGCACCTGCATCAGACTTAGTCCACTGGAAAAGCCACTATAGAGCGGTAACCCATCCTGCAAAAGCTGGGTATAACGGCCATCCAGTCCCTGAATCCGAAAGGTGGCGTTGGCCGACATGACCGACGTTTGCTGCACCTGAATGCCCGGACTTTCGCGCAGAATAACGGCAATGTTGGCCGGTTGCATATTGGCCTTTTCGTCCAGTTCTTCGGCATCCAGCATCTCGATACGCGTCGGTTCATCAGCCACGGTACGCCCGGTTCGGGTCGACGAAACGGTGATTTCCTCCAGCTCTTCTTCTGAAGGTTCGAGGGCTATCCGTAAGGTATCGGCCAGAGGGAGGGTGATTGTTTGCGTACTGGTCAGGAAGCTAACGGCTGAAATGCGAATCTTTTGCGGGCCTGTGGCTGACAAGCGTAGCCAAGCTGCTCCGTTCGGGTCGGTGTTGGTGCCGTTGGCAGTGCCTACGAGCAATATCGTAGCACCCGGTATGGGCTGATTAGTAAGGGCATGCCGGACAGAAACGCGTAAGGTATCCTGGCCAGCAACCATATGGTTAAATGCCAATAATGAGAATAGAAAAAGAATAACGTTTTTCATCCAGTTTAATAGGAATACAAGGAACCATTCCGGTTGGTAGATGCCCAGCCGGTAAAAAATCCATGAAAAACGCTTAAAGTTTGGGCGGTTGCCAGATGCCTACTATTACATCGGCCTGGCTGGGCGACTGATAGTCAAATAGTTGCTGGCTCATGACCGGCACGGCCAGTTGCTCAGGAAGGGTATAGACGAACGGTTTGGAAACCGAAAAGCCCAGGCAGGTAGCACAATGACAAAATGGACTGCACGGGGATTTGTGGCCATGCTCGTGTTCATCGGCCTGATGCGAAGAAGTTTCGGTTGGGGCCTCATGAATATGACAGTCGGCATCGGGGCAGGGGATTCCTGCCAGGATAAGCAACCAGACTGATAAAAGGAGGATAACCGCTTTCATGGCCCAAAAGTAGCCTATGACTTCATGCAACAGGTAGTCATAAAGGAGAATATATTTGTGGCACTCATTAATGCCGACAACCTGAGTGTAGGGAGAATTTACCACCGACGCGTACTCGACTATACAAGCCGGGAATACGTTTGAATGGGCTTCGATGTACCCAATGGCGGTGGGAAATCCGTTATCTTACTAGCTAAAGTGACTTGATACGAACCGAGAGAGTTTTTTGTTGATACTGAAAACGGATTGAAAGTCAGTGTGTTAAATCTGGAAAAATCAGATTGGGCCCAATTGCGTAAGCATAATATGTTTATTGTGTTATAAAAAATGGGATTTGACTAGCCAAATAACCTGCTAATTAGTTATTAAGTCAACACGATATAGATTGAGCCTTCCTGAGAAGGTTGTACTTTTGTGCTGATGGATTTCTGTGGACCATACGACAAGAAACTTGCCGAACAGCATCGGCCTACCTTGCTGACACCCCTGCTGGCGGGATGGGAGTTTTGGGGTAAATCTTCACCCGTACAGGGACATACAGGATGGCAGGCAATAGCTAAAGCGAACGACTGGGTACTGACGAAGCCCATTCGTGAAGGCCTGCGTGCCGAAACCCATTCGGTTGTGGTTACCGATACGAATCAATTTATCCAGTATGTAAATGATCACTTTGAGCGAATGACTGGATATGTCTATGCCGAAGCCATCGGTCGCCGACCTAGCTTTTTACAAGGGCAGGCAACTTCGCCAACCACTCGCCAGCGGATACGGGAAGCGATTGCCCGCCGAAAGTCAATCAATGGACGACTGGTCAACTATCGAAAAGATCAGACGCCTTATGTATGTCAGGTAAAGATTCGACCGGTGCTGAACCGTCAGAAACAGGTAGTCAATTTTATCGCTTTCGAACAGGAGGTACCAGTCCGTGAACGAAAACGCAAAGCATGAGCATGCGGCCTGCCCACGTTGTGGCCGTTTGTTCGAATGTCGGGTAGGGAGTATCAATCTCTGCCAATGCCAGTCTGTACCGCTTACCGAAGCCCAGCGCCAGTATATTGGCTCGCTTTATCAGGGCTGTTTATGCGCCGACTGCCTATTGTCGATTCAGTCAGAAATTTCGTTGGTACCGTCAGAAATCAATCGAAGCCGCAGGAATCAGTGATTTTAGTCATCTAATAAACGTCAACTGTGTTCTATCTTTGTGGCGTCATGAAAAACGTGATCCTGTACATCCTCCTTTTCGCAACACTGCTGCCAACGGTCAGTCAATGGGGAACGATCGCGTATTATCATGCCAATAAGGATTACATTGCCCGTGTTCTCTGCGAAAACCGCGATAAACCCCAGTTGAATTGCGATGGTAAATGTTACCTCGCCAAAAAACTGAAAGCCCAGCAGGACAAGCAGGATAAAGAAACTACCGAACGGGTGCAGAATACGCCCATTATGCAGTTGTTCTGCGATAGTAATCAGCCCTTTCTGTTTCATCCAGCCTGGACGGCACTTCTTTCGTCTTCTTATTCAGCGTACGTCGTTCCTGTTTACGCTACTCCGATTACCTCATTTTTTCATCCGCCCTGCGCATAGCGAAGTTTAACCAGGCTTATCGTCCGATAGGCCGTCTGGCAGATCTGTCTGAGCAGCTCTGTTCCGTTTACCAGCCTTTGGGTCTGGTAACCCATTCGTTTTCAGACTTAAACTAAGCTTTCGTGAATACATTTAAACTTCTCGTGGCCTACGGGCTGTGGGCTATTACTGCGTTTTGTGCGTGGGCGCAGAACGCCAATCAAGGGCTTGTTTTCGATGCCCAGACCAAAGAACCTTTACCGGGCGTAACACTGTCCTGGACGGAGGGTAAGTCGGGAATCGTTACCGATGAGAATGGTCATTTTGCACTCGCTCCACTGCCTTCGAAAGTAGTTGTTTCGGCAGTGGGGTATCATCGTCAGGAGGTTTCTATAACGCCTAACCAGCCTGTACGAATCTCATTGGAGCCTGCCGTTGAAAATTTACAGACTGTAGTGGTGACTGGCAATCGGGAAGCGGCCCTTCGTACCGAAACGCCCATCGCCATCTCGAAACTCTCGCCCAAACTGATCGAGGAAACCAAGCCGACTAGTATTTACGAAGTCATCAATAAAACGTCCGGTGTGCTGATGGTGAATCTCAATAACGAGCAGCATATGATGGCGATTCGACAGCCGATGACCACCAATGCGTATTTCCTGTACCTGGAAGATGGGGTGCCGATTCGGCCGATGGGCGTATTCAATCACAACGCTCTGCTGGAGTTGAATCAGTTTACGGTTAGCTCGATTGAAGTGGTGAAAGGGCCGGTTTCGTCGATCTATGGTCCAGAGGCCGTAGGAGGAGCCGTCAATTTTATTACCCAGCGCCCCACGGCAGTACCAACGGCCAGGGTCGGCATTCAATTCGATCAGTGGGGATACAAACGACTTCAATTTGGTGCGGGTGCCCGGCAGGGTAAGTTCGGTATCTACGTGGGTGGGCTAGTTGGGCGTCAGCGTAATGCCTGGCTCGCCAGCTCCGACTACGATAAGTCGTCGTATTTTACTCGTCTTGAATATGCTTTTACACCCCAAACTCGCCTGACGGGTACGGTGTCGTACAACGATTATTCTTCGCAAACCAGCGGCAGCGTCGATAGCACAGCCTTTTTCGCCCGGCAATACGTGAGTACGACGGATTTTACGTATCGGAAAACGTTCTCGTTCCGAAGCCGGCTGACCCTCGAACACGACTGGAAGAATGGCTCACAGTCGTTTCTGACGGCTTTTGTTCGGGATAACAGTGTGGGGCAGAATCCGGCCTATTCGATTCGCTGGACAACGGGTTCAGCAACGGCAACTGGTCAGGTTAACAGCAACGATTTCAGCAGTTCTGGATTCATCGCTCAACATACACAACGACTGAATTTTCTGAATAGTAAGCTGATTGTCGGGGCCACACTCGATCTGTCGCCCAATACCTATTCCGCTTACCAGACGGACTTGACGACCGAGTTGCGGGCTGACAAAAAATCAGTCCTGAAATATACGCAGGTGGCCGAACGGCCAGATATTCAACTAGCCAACTACCAGGCTGATATTCATAATCTGGCGGCTTACGTGCAATACGATCTGGAGCCCTTGCCAAAACTTCGGTTATCGGCTGGACTGCGTTACGACCGCATGGCATTCGATTATACCAATGCGCTCGATAAAAGCTCGGGGAGTAAGGAGTACAGCCAGGTAACTCCGAAACTTGGGGCTACTTATGATCTGGGCAATGGCAAGGGACTATACGCCAATTATGCCAAAGGATTTTCGCCCCCAGCCCTTACCTCGATTTTTCTGAAACGAACCACCCCAACGGCTAGTGGCGATTTGTTCTACTACAACCTCCAACCGGCCAAATTCGACAATATGGAAATTGGCGGCTGGGCGTCGCTGCTGAACAACAAAGTGTACATCGATGTGGCCCTGTATCAGATGAATGGAACTAATGAGTTGCTCAGTATCCGCCAGCCTGATAACTCGACGGATTACCAGAGCGCAGGCCGGACGATGCATCGGGGTGTTGAATTAGGGCTTACCTACCGACCATCGAAACAACTGTTTGTCCGGTTCGGCGGAACGCATGTGGTGCATCGGTTCGTGGAGTTTACCCTTAGTCAGCGGGTGTCGGATGTGATTCAGAATGTAAATGGTAAAGACATGCCTTCGGCACCGCGTACACTTTGGAATACCGAAGTAAGTTACTATCCGGCCTGGGCTAAAAATCTGCGGGCATCGCTCGAATGGCAGCACGTATCGGGCTGGTATCAAAACCAGATCAACACCATTCGCTATGATGGTTACGACTTCGCCAATGCCCGACTGGGCTACCAATGGAAAGGTATTGAGCTGTATACCAATGTTATGAACGTGACAAACGTACTCTATGCGACCAACGCCACACGCGGCAATAACGCCACCGACCGAACAACCTACACGCCAGCGGCACCACGCACGTTTGTGATCGGGGTTCAGTATAGTTTCTCAGGTAAATAAAATGTTCTTTTTCGACAGGATTGATTTTTCTGGTAGCCATCCTATTTCATCCTGTTAATCCTGTCGAAAAACATTTCTGTGTAATCAATAAAGAAGAGAATTTATGAAAAGCTTATTGACCTTACTTTTTTTGCTGGGCCTGATCGCCGGAAAACCGGGGAAAGAAACGGCCCTTTCGGACCCGCAGTTTGTGGGAGCCGTACCGCGCCTGACGACCGATGCGGCTGGTAATCCATTGTTGAGTTGGGTCGAAAAGCTCAGCGAAAAAGAAGCTGCGTTCTACTTCGCTATCTCGACCGATGGGGGACAAACGTTTGGGGAGAAAATCCGGGTAAAAGCACCCGCCGGGCTGTCGGCTCATGCCGAAGGAATGCCTAAACTAGCCGTAAAATCCGACGGAACAATGCTGGCCATTTTTGAAGTTCCCCGGCCCACAGCGGAATCCCGATTTGCGGGGGATCTGCTATACACCCTCTCGACCGATGGAGGGAAAAACTGGACGGATTACCGGCCCGTACACCAGGATGCAACGCCCGGAAAAAGTCATTCATTCGCCGATATCACTCGCTTGCCGAACGGTGAAATTGGGGCTGTCTGGCTTGATGAAAAATTGCCTGGGCAGGAGGGTCGGCCGGTGGTATTTGCGCAAACGACTAAGGGCAAAGGGTTTGGATCGGCTGTACTGGTCGATGAAAATGCCTGCCAATGCTGCCGAACCAACGTGTTTGTCGATAGCCAGAAACGGATTCATCTGACCTATCGGGATATGGTCTCTACGGGCACAGGCAAAGTCGCCGACCGTGATATGAGTACGTCGGTGTCGGCTGATGGAGGTAAAACATTCAGTAAACCGCAGGTCGTTTTTGCCGATCATTGGCAGGTAGCAGCCTGTCCGCATGCAGGGCCGGTGATGGCGCAGCTAGGTAATGATATGCTGGTAACCTGGTTTTCGGGTAGAGAAGGGTCAGCGGGCCTGCGACTGGCCAGATTAGGCTCGGATAAGCTGGTATCGAGTGTATTGACGAATCGGGCCAAACATCCGCAGATTTCAGCCGTCAACGGACGGTTGGTCTGGGTCTGGGATGAATCGGTTTCTAAAGACGGCTCCGGCGAAATGGGTTCGTTTGTGCAGCGGATTGGAATGCGAACGATGGTTGGCCAACACGTCAGTGCTACCACCTACCTGACGCCCGAAACGGTCAATGGTACATATCCGGCGGTATTATCGACAGAGAAAGGAACGCTGGTAGCCTATGAACAGAGCAAAGACAAACAGAACGCTGTGATCGTTGTCCGGCTGCTGGATGCATTGTAATGGCTTAGAATCATGTATTGTGTATACCCCCAGCTGACCCAGCTACACATTTCAGATGTGGTGTCGGTTACTAATAACCGACACTGTGCGGTTTCTCAAAACCTATTGTTTCGTTCGGTTTTGAGAAACCGCACAGTGGCAGATTGAAGAATCTGCCACCACATCCATTACGCTATCTGCGGTGTTGACTACTGTCGGTCTTGCTGCCGGTTCGGGGAAGGATTCGATTACCTTTCTTTTTATCGAACTGCGTTTCGTTATCCCGTTGAGGGTTGTGACTGCCCGTTGACATTTTACCAGCCTGTCGGCGACTGATATCCGATTCTGTGCTGACGGATGATTCAGGAATGGGTCGGTTCGACTTTTTGCCCGTCGATTTACCCATCTGCTGCGCGTCCTTGTTATAGGGAACGCCTTTCCCTTTCAGTTGACCATTGTTGGCGTTTCCGGCATGGCTGGTCGTGGCCGAACCTTGCTTGCCGGCATTGGTTTCGGTGTTGGACGATTGCGCTCGGGCACTCATTAGACTAACACACGAAATTAGGGTCGTAATAATCAGTAGGTTTTTCATACGTTGAATGCATTTACGTAGGTCAAAGACATACATCTATGAAACCGTTTGCACCAGGAATTGTCTTCTGATCAATAGGTAAATAAGGGAATGGCCCCTCGTAAATGCACTTGGCGGATAGATAACTTGCTGATTGTTTGGGTTTTGATTCGGCAGTGAGGTTGTTTGTTCGCCAGTAGGTAAACTGTTGAGGTCTGAAGCCGTTCTACCGAAAAACGACTAGCTATTATGAAACTAGGGGAACGGTTACTGAAGCAACTCACTAAAAAATATGAGCCATCGCATATGGTGGCATTTCGGTTTGGTCGCTACGATGTCGCTGTGAAGACCGATGATGAAGGAAATCCAGTTTTAGCCTTTGTTGGGAAAGCCAACGAACATGGTATCATCAAAGGCGACCAATTCAACCGACACCTTGTGAAAAATGCCCAGGGGGTTATTATCAAAGATCACTGGGACTATAAAGGTAAAGTCTAGGGGCAAGGTCTAACCAAAAAACCCGTAATTTCGCTGCGACCGGGTGAGTCGCTATGGGAGGACATTATGCGGATTTTAATCGTAGAAGATGAATGGGAAGTGGCATCGCTTATCAAAAATGGCCTGGAAGAGTATGATTTCAGCGCCGATATTGCGGGCAACGCCATGGAAGCCAACCAGCACCTTGCCGAGCATGAATACGATACGGTCATTCTGGATGTGAACCTGCCCGTCATCAGCGGATACGACCTGTGCCGCATGATTCGGAATAAGTTCGAAACGCTGCCCATTCTGATGCTGACGGCCTTCGGCAGTACCGAAAATAAACTGACGGGTTTCGATGCCGGGGCCGACGATTACCTGGTGAAACCCTTTGAATTTCGGGAGCTGGTGGCCCGGCTGCGGGCGCTGAACCGACGCAACGGGGTTGTTGCTCAGGAACCTACGGTGCTTAAAATCGCTGACCTCGAATTTAACCTGCAGAGCAAAGCTGTGAAGCGGGGTACTCAAAAAATTGGTCTGACTGCCCGCGAACTGGCCCTGCTGGAATTTTTTATGAAGAACGAAAACCGGGCGCTCACCCGGCAGGACATTATGGAACACGTTTGGGACCTTGCCTTCGATACGGGGACCAACGTGGTCGATGTGTACGTCAATTACCTGCGTAAAAAGATCGATAAAGATTTTCCGCTCAAACTGATTCATACCATTAGCGGTATCGGCTACATTATGCAGGTTTCCGACCAGTAACTCCATGAAAATACGCACACGCCTTTCGTTTACGTTTGTGGGGGTCGTTGCGGCTATACTGCTCCTGTTTTCGTTTGTGGTGTATGCCACCGCCGAATATTTCCGGCAGCGGGACTTCTATCTTCGGCTGAGTGATAAGGCAAAAACGACGGCCCGTCTGCTGCTCGACGAAGAGGAAATCGATACGCGGTTGCTTCGGATTATCGAGCGAAACAATCTGACAGCCTTACCTCAGGAACAGATAAACGTGTACGACCAGCAGGGGCGACTCGTTTATTCGACGCAGTCCCGCTCCATTGTAGAACCGGTTGTCTTACAGCGGATTCGGGAGAAAAAAGAGATTTTTTTACGGCAGAATCAGGTCGAAATTGTCGGGTTTACGTACCTGCACAAGCAACGGGAATATGTGCTGGTCGCGTCGGCATACGATCAGTATGGGATCGAAGAAATGGGGCATCTGAGCACCATCATGGCGGTGGGGCTGGTCTGTAGCCTGGCGTTGGTGGGTGTGGTGGGGTGGGCCTATGCCGGCCGATCCCTGCGACCCATTTCCAAAGTGATTCAGGAAGTAGACCAGATTACCGCATCTAATCTGAATCGACGGTTAACGGCGGGTACCGATCAGGATGAGATTGCTCAACTGGCCCGCACCTTCAATCTGATGCTCGACCGGATGCAGGAAGCCTTTGAAGTACAGCGCAACTTTGTCGCTAATGCATCGCACGAATTGCGAACGCCACTCACCATCATTACCGGTCAGATCGAGGTGACGCTCATGAAACGGCGCACTGTTGAGGAGCACGAGGCCAAGTGGCGGGCGGCTCTGGATGTGATTCAGCGGATGAACAAACTGACCAACAACCTGCTCAACCTGACGTTGGTAAGTCTGGGGGCTACGCCCTTGAAATTCAGTGAGGTAGCCGTCGATGAAGTGATTTATCAGGCGGCTCAGATGCTGATGAACCATCAGGAAGAGTACTCGGTCGTGTTCTCGTTTGATGGTGAAGTCGCAGCCATCCAGCCGTCGCTGACGATTGAGGGGAATAAATCGCTGCTGTATTCGGCGTTCTTCAACCTGATGGAAAACGGATGTAAGTTTTCCGAAAAAAAGCAGGTGAAGGTGACGCTGGGAGCGAACAGCCGCTGGGTAACGATCCAGTTTGACGACGAAGGCATTGGTATTTCGGAAGCCGATCTCAAGCAGATTTACGAACCGTTCTTCCGGGCGCAGAATGTCAAGCGCATTCACGGGCACGGAGTAGGCTTGCCACTGACCTATCGAATCATTCAGTTGCATTACGGCCAGATTGACGTGACCTCACAACCCGGTCAGGGGACCTCCTTCACCGTCCGCTTACCCAAATCGTTCTAATCGATCTCTAATCAACTTCTAACATACCTCTCATGAACTTCTAACAGACCCTTAATGACGGGTTAGGTTAGTTGAAAGAACTTTGTTGTCTGAAAAGCTACGTACGATTTATGAACGGTTTTCAAGCTATGGACAACAGGAACGTCAATAAGAGAAATCCAGCTAAATACATCAACTGGCTGACGGTCTGGGGGCTCGTCGTGGGCTGTATTGCTTATAATCAGTATGTCGATAATCGGCAGAAGCGATTGATAACGAAGGAGTACCGAACGCAGTATGAAATCGAGAGCCAGCGGGCCGATTCGCTCTACAAAGAAACCATCCGGCTGGAGCAACGCCTTCAGCAGATAGAAACCGCAACCGGACGAAAACTGTCGACCCGGCAGCCGGCCGGTTCACCAACTGTATTGACCGCCCGCGAATTGTAAGTGGTCGATGCTCGTAAGTCCTGCCTTAAACGGCTGCTCTGAAATGCCTCGTACAGAGCCGCCTGTTTAGGGCAGGCACTATTGTTTATCGGATACAACCAAATCACAGATAAGACTTATACTATGCTCAACGTTAATGAATCAATTGATAAGAAAAACCGACTGGGCGACATTCGGGGCGGGGCCATTTCATTTCTGGTAGCCGTGCCGCTTTGTCTGGGAATTGCCCTGGCTTCCGGGGCTCCTTTATTTGCGGGCATCATTGCCGGTATTGTGGGTGGGCTGATCGTTGGAATAGCCAGTCGGTCGGCACTGAGTATTTCGGGGCCCGAAGCCGGTTTAATCGTTGTGACCCTGAGTGCCATTCAGGCATTAGGTTCGTTCCCTGCCTTTCTGCTGGCGTTGTGCATTGCGGGCCTTTTTCAGATCGGTTTTGGCTTCGCCAGAGCCGGAAACGTCAGTAATTTCTTTCCATCGTCGGTCATCAAAGGGATGCTGGCTGGTATTGGTGTCATGCTGATTATCAAGCAACTGCCACACCTGGTCGGGTACGATGCCGATGCCGCCGAAGGACTGGTACTGTTTCAGCCAAACGGCTTCGACCTGAACGAGCAACTGCGCATGGCCATGAGCCAGTTTAGCCTGACTGCTATTCTGATTACCATCGTTTCGCTTTTTGTATTTTTCCTGTGGGAGCGACCTTCATTTAAGCAGCAGGCGTTTGCCAAAAATGTACCCGCAGCGCTGATCGTCGTTGTGTTTGGGATTCTGACCAATGAGCTCATGAAACTGATGGCTCCGCAATGGGCCTTGTCGGGTAATCATCTGGTGCAATTACCCGTCCCCGACAGTGTGGGCGCTTTTTTTCAGTTGTTTACCTTTCCCGATTTTTCACAGTGGAACAACCCGCTAGTGTATTCATCGGCCATCGCTATTGCGCTGGTTGCCAGTCTGGAAGCGTTACTGGCGGTTGAGGCCTGCGATGAACTGGACCCGCTGAAACGGAAAACACCCGCTAACCACGAACTGAAAGCACAGGGCATCGGGAATGTGATCAGTGGACTGATTGGCGGTATTCCGCTGACGTCGGTTATTGTTCGGAGCTCGGTCAGTATCAATGCGGGGGCTCGTACCAAACTAGCGGCTTTGCTGCACGGGTCGCTGTTGTTGGTTTGCGTAGTAACACTGCCATCGGTGCTGAACAAAATTCCCTGGGCAAGCCTGGCGTCGATTCTGCTGGTAACGGGTTATAAACTGGCACGGGTCGATATTTTCAAAACTACCTTTGCCGAGGGGCCTGCCAAATTCATTCCTTTCTGCGTTACGGTCCTGGCTGTTGTGCTGACCGACCTGCTGATGGGTATTGGCATCGGTATGGTGACGGGCATATTTTTCATCCTGCGCGATCATTACCGGAACACACACCGGGTTCGGACCGAGTGGGAAAGCGACATCAAACGAATTCATGTCAGTTTGGGCGATTATGTGTCGTTTCTGAGTAAGGCCCGCTTGATGAAGCTGCTGAAAAGTGTACCCGATAATGCAATTGTCGAGATCGACGGGAGCCAGTCATCCTATATCGACACGGATGTGGTTACGGCTATTCAGAACTTCAGTATCGGTGCCAAACAACGAAATATCCGGCTCATTTTTCGGCCCAGCCCAAACGCCGATGTACTACCGGTTTACAGCTTCGACGACACACGGACTAGCACTCTGAAGGATTCACAGTTTCACCTGCACGGTCAGATAGACACTGCGGCCGTCGGAAGGTAGGATTCCAGGACCTGGATAACCCGTAGCCCGCCGGGTAAAATAGGTGGTATTGGCGAGGTTATTCAGGCTACCTTCTACCCGAAATTTGCTGAACTGATACGACAGGCTGGCATCCATAATCGTATAAGCCGGAATCAGGCCAATCACGGCCGACACGCCACCTTCACGGGCGTTGGTTGCATCCGAGAACTGGTTGGAGAGGTGGGTGTACTGGAAAGAGGCTTTCAGGTTTTTGTAGCCCAGCCGTACCCCGCTTTTGAGGTTTACATTAGGCACAAATTCAACCTGATTACCTACCACTCCGGCCACTTCACTGGCTTTGTATTCGGAATGAATCAAGGCCACATTGGCAAATAGAACCCCGCTCAAGTCTGTATTAGCTGGGTTGGCCAATCGCAGAAAATCCGCTTCGGCATAGGATTCCAGCCCCATAATAACAGCCTGACCGATGTTGCCCCGCCGACGGAGCACCCGCTGGCTTTCGTCGTAGAACTGCACTTCGCCGATGCGGTTGTTATAATTCAGATAAAAGGCACTGATGTCGAAATTGTACAGCGTCGTTTGGGTGCTGCGGATGCCCAGATCGAGCGAATAGCCTTTCTCATCCTGCAAGTTCGGGTCGATCACCTGCGATGGGTTCGCAATACGCATGTCGCTGAACGTGATGGATCGGTAGTTCTGCGATAGATTTCCGTAAATGTCTAGCTGACTCGTTGGTTTATAGCTGATACCCAGTCCCCCTAACACAAACTGTCGGCCATTGGTCCGGTACTCGCTGGTTCGGGCCGAACTGATGATATTACCTGCCAGATCCCGAATCGTCGTACCGTAAAATCCATCGGCAGTGGTATAAATGTATTCGTAGCGTAGGCCGGGCGTGAGGGAGAGCTTTTCGCCCAGGTAAATGATATTTTCAGCAAAGGCCGACACGTTTCGGTTCGGGAATCGGTAGTCGTAGGTAATGGCCTGGGCATCACTAATGAAGTTGAAATCGGCGTCTTTGCCGGTACTGCCTAAGCCCTGAATACTGTGGTTGAACCCGTGATAATAGCGGCTACCGACCAGCAGAACGGCCTGTTGTTTCCCCAGATAATAGCGTTTTAAGTACCGGGCTTCGGCTCCCCAGTTCTGGAAATCCCCTTTGATCAGATCGCGCTCACTGTTATCATCGACACTGGCCACTCGGTTGGGCCGGAAACCCAGCGAATACCGATACGCGTTTAGCCCAAACACCCGCAAATTGACCTCGTTGTTGGTATTGAACTTATGGTCGATATGCAGCGCGGGCATTGTCCAGTTGACCTCAAACCAGTTGCGTTCGCGGTTGCTCTGGCGCGGGTCTTCGGCAAACATGGCATCGGTCAGGCCACCCGGTTGCTGGGCTAGGTAACTCATCTGCGTCAGGTCGAAGCCCACTGTTGTTTTCTCCGAGAATCGGTAATCGAGGTCGGCGTAGGCAGTGTAGTTGGTAAAGTGTGAATTGGGCCGCCAGCCGTCGCCTTTTTTATACTGGAAGAAAGCGTAATAACTTAACTTGCCTACGGTGCCACTGGCACTGGTAAACGTATTATAAAACCCGAACGACCCGAATGTTTGCCGGGCGGTCAATTCCAGTTTACGGTTGGTTACGGGCTTTTTCATGACGAAGTTGAGTAGTCCGCCAAACTGCGTACCGTACTGAAGCGAAGCCGCTCCCCGAACAATCTGAATGCGCCCAACAGCCTCGATAGGCGGAGTGTAATAGCTTTCAGGATACCCCAGTGCATCGGCGCTGATGTCGTAGCCGTTTTGGCGGACGTTGAAATTGGAACTCCGGTTCGGGTCAAGGCCACGACCGCCAATACTGAGCTGTAACCCAGCCCCTTCGTTTTCCCAGATATTCAGCCCAGCTACACGGGCGTAGATCTGCCGGGCATTGTTGGTGGCCAGATTAGCCACTAGTTGTTCCGGCAAAATCACTTCCGACTTCTTGCCTTCGTAAATGCCCATGCTTTCCACACCTCGCATGCGCGTAAAGCCAAAGTCCGACTGCTTATCCGTAACCGTCACTTCCGTCAGATTCTCCTGCCGACTACTTAGCAGAATCGTTATGGGCTGATCCTGGTTACGAATGGATACCGTTTGTTTGGAAGCTTTAAAATCCTGACTGGTTATTTGCAACAGGTGTTCGCCAGTCGGCAGATTGGTAAAAACGAACCGTCCAAGACTATCGGTAGTTACACTACGTTTGCCGTCGTTCAGATAGACTGTACAGCCTTTTATCACAGTGCTATCCTGTCGTGCCCGTACCGTACCCAGGAGACGGTATTGGGCAAAAACACTGGTGGTAAGCGCGAAGCTTGCTAAAAAACTAAAAACCGTAAATCGTATCATGAAATGGCGTAATCCATGGTTTAGGCTTGAATGAGTCCTGCTCATTGGCCAGGTTTGTGTTGGGGTCGATGAGTGGTTTGCCGAGTCGGCCGTTCAGCGCTACGTAGGAGTCTACATACACTTCGGGGTGCTGGAAACCATGCTGCGCGTAATAATCCCGCAGGATGTGCGCGTATTGCAGGAGCATATCGGGTTGAGTCGACATCATTTTCTCCTGCAAGGGGGTGAGGAAATGACTGTTATTGACAATGGTTTGATGGCCGAGCTGATCTTTAATCGTGAACTGAGCATAACCCGCTTTCTCCATGAGCATCACCCGCCACGAAAATCGATAGCCTTGTTCCGTCCAGAACAATTCGCCCGGATACAACAGATAGCGTAATGGAAATAGAAGCTGGACAACAAAAAAGAGGGCGAAAAAGCCCAGTGTTGCTGTCTTCACAACGGGCGAATACGCATAGGTTCGGTGGGGATGCAGAAGCCGGGAGGATACCGAGAACCAATGACCTAGCTGGTTAATAATCCGTTGATGAAAATTGGGCGAGAAAAAAATCAACGCCGTCACAATCATAATGTAGGGAAACATCCCGATGGGGAAAAGCAGCGCCGTAAGTCCATGAAAGACAACGACAGCGATATAGGCAAACGGTCGTGTAGCGTGGTTCCAGAGCAGAAAGGGTATGCTCAGATCATACATGCAGCCAAACACACTAAAAACATAGGGCACCCACGGGTAATTGAACAGAAAGCCGATAAGCGGTAGGTCGTTATGGGCCGGTAACCAGATGCGCAACGGTTGCGCGTGCAGAATCCAGTCGCTGTTCAGCTTGGCTAAACCGGCAAATACATACAATAAGGCGACAAACAGTTTGAGCGAGTCGATACACCAGGCTGGTATCTGATCGGCCAGCAACGTCCGACGCCGATACGCATCGACTGAAAAGTACGCGTGGGCGGGTAGAAACAGGAGCAGCAGACAAACCAAACTCACGAAGTAGTAATGGTTCAGATAGGTGCTCTTGTCCATGAGTTCGATATAGGTGAAACTCAGAAACAGGCTTATGATAGCAACCCGGTAGACTAGCCCAATCGCTACCAGTAAGGCCGACAGGCCACAAATCGCAAACAGAACCCAGGTGTATTCACCCAGCGGTTTTACAAAGTCAAACCCGTAGAATGGGAAGAAGTAGTGCGGTTTTTCGTACAGTTCCGCAATCCAGCCGTTGCCCCAGAAACGAATAATGCTCCCGAAGAGCATGAACCCAAACAAGATCCTGAAAAGGGCAAGCGGAGCTGCTGAGGTCGTTTTATGAAAATAAGCAGGCATTATAAAAAGAGTTTTCAGTCTACTGGTTTCTGTCTTTAGTTGGCTGACGCATCCATGTTTCTCGCGTCAGCCAACTAAAGACAGAAACCAGTAGACTGAAAACTGTAATTAATCTCCATCGTTATCCGTGTAGGTGATCGTGATGCTCATGGCTGAGGTCATGTCCACTTTCAGCATCCGAACGGCTTTTTGCATTTCCGTATACACTTGAGTTACAGCCGCGTTATTGGTTTTGACTTCGTCCGATAGGTTGGCTTTCAGAGCGCTAAGCTTTTGATTGACCAGGTCAAACTGGGTATTGATGATATCGGCGAGCGATTTGCCGGTTTGGCTGTCTTTTGCGCCCAGACTAGTCAGGTAGCTTTTCAGGCCGGGGCCTTCCTGTCCGGTTTTTACGCTCTTGCCATTGAAGAAATCGACAGATGCCTGATGGGCTGTTTTGGCCAGTGTCAGGGCGAGATCTTTTTTATAGTACGCTTCTACCTTATCGGGCGATACGGTCCCGCTGGTCATGGCACCCGATGGAATGCCGATTTTACCCGACCGGATGTAGCGTTCGTAGTTCAGTACGTAGCCATTGACCAGTTTGCCGGTGGAGCAGCCAGCATTGAGCGCTGTACAGTTGATAAATGTATCTCGATACCCACCCGTCGTCCACTGGGTATACACGGTTGTGAACACCGAGTTCATCTGCGTGGTCAGGCGCTTTAGGTAGGCGATTCGTTTGGCGGCATCGGCGGCTGTCGTGTACCGCGCCACCATCTCATCGTCGGTGTTGCCAAGGCCATTGATCAAGTAATCCAGTGCCGGAAACCCCTGTTTCGGGTAGGAGAGCGGTACCTCAAAGGAGCCCGAACCAGCCGCAATATAGTCTTCGATGCCCGTTGTACTGGCCGGGTAGATGTTGAAAAAGTTGCGAAGCGTATACTGCTCAGCCGGACCCACATCGAAGAGTTCAACTTTCTGCCATTCGGTGTAGGCATCCACCCAGGACTGCCGAAACTCGGCCAGGGAAGCCTTATCCGGTTTAGCCGCAAACGCATCCGATTTGGTGATCATCGCGTCCAGCTTCGTTTTAAAATTGGCATAGGCCGGTACAATAATGTTGTCGGCGATGCTGGTAAGCATGGCCTTCCGGTCGCTGTCGGCCTGATTCGTGGGGTTTGTTGGCGTAGGCGTATCGGTGCCGCCACCTGAGCAGGCCCAGAGCGTACCGAACACGATACACGCAAAACCGACCTGTTTCCACCTGATTTGTTTCATGAGTTTTGAAAAAGGGACAGAGCGGTATTAAAAACACCGCCCTGTATCGCATTGAATTGGATGAAGAAAAGAAAGATTACTGAATATTAAACTTGGCTTTGATGGCGGTTGAAGCCGCATCAATTTTAGTATTCGTTAAACCCCAGAAGCCATTGGGGGCTGAGTAAACCAGATTCGTTAAAATACCATCGGAGAAGGCAGCATCGGCATTGTTCAGTTTAGCATACCGTAGGCTATAGATGAAACCCAGACCCTCGCCCATGGCGTGAGCAGCGGCTGCTGTGTTGGTGCCTGCCGTTTTCCATTTGCCCAGATAGCCAAGTGCCGCTCCTGCAATGGCTTTTTCCATCGCCGACCGGATGAAGGTGGCCTGCGTTTTCAGGGTCGTCATGTCGTTGTTGACAATAGCCGCCCGGCCGGTCAGCAGTGCCTTATGAATTTTCGGGAAGTCGTCCTTATTATACTCCCACAGGTATGAACCAATGAAGCTTTCACCCGATGAGGTAGCGGTTGCTTTTGAGCCGTAAACGGGATTGGCCGTGATGATGCCGAAAATCTGATCCCAGTTCTGCTCAAGCTGTGTATAGCTTTTACCGGCTACCAGCGTCGTGTTGTCGGCCGCCAGGTTTTTGTCGCTCAGCAGAACATTGGCAATGTAATCGACCTGGAAAGCGCCAATGAGTGATTTCTGAATAATCTGCGCCCATTCGATGCCTTTTTCATCGACCAGGTAGGTGCCCAGTTTGCCCGCTTTTCCTTCGGAGGCCGTAGCCGTAGCCGATTTGCTGGCTGTTGCCATGGCGGTGAAGGCCGCTTCAATGGTTTGCCGTTCTTTTTCGGCATCGGCCGACGATAACGAAGAAGCCGTTAAGGCCCGAAGCTGAACGCCTGAGGTGTTGAGTGCGGTATTGGCTGTTCCCGAAAATGGATTGCTGGTATTTGAAAACATATTTTTTAGAGCAGTCGCATCGAGCACTGCACCCGTGCTGGCAGCCGTACCATTGTAGGTATTGATAGCCCGGAACATCGATAGTAACGTGCTGCCCGTAGTCAGGTCGACCGTTTTGGCTCCTTTGTCATCGACAAAGAAGTTAGCATAGGTGGTAGTATCGGTCAGTTTGGCGTAATCAACAGATTTGCGGAGTTGAGGACGAACGGTTGTTGGATTTTCATCTCCGTCTTTACAGGAAGCCAGAACGGCACATAACGCGAGAAAAGGAACGAGTCGAGAAAGGCGAGAAAGCTTTAGCATGAATCAATCGGTTGTCAGATTTCGCCTGCAAAACTAATCACTATTTAGACTAAGTATAAAATTAATTTAGATTTTTTTTAAATAACCTACTGGTTAGGTGCAGATGAATGGCTGAATGTTGGCAAAAACTGATTAAAGGAATATTAAATAATTGCCTGATCAGTAGTTTATTATTCGGTAGATTGGTACATTTGAGTCCGCTCTAATGCAACACACCAACGACCTAACTGCAATTCTTGCGCTCGCTGAATAACACGATTCTCATGTAATCGGCGTTGAACTATAGAATTCGCTTAGTCTTAAAAGGCCTTCGTCGCACCGTAATCAGTCGGTGAAATGCTAAGTACTCAAACCAGTCTAGTCATGGCTTTTCACCTGTCAGCAAGCTATATCCCAGTTAATCCGCCCTCTGTCTGGGTGGTTGATGACGATGAGGATGACCGGCTCTTTATCCGTTCGGCTTTTGAGGACCTGAAAACGCCGGTTAGTGTGCTGATGCTTACCGATGGGGATCAGGTATTACCCAACTTAAGCCGTGCCGAGACCATGCCTCAGTTAATTCTGCTGGATATTAATATGACTCGGCAAAATGGGTTTGAAACACTGGCTCAGTTACGTAACACCCCTACCTATGCTGAATTGCCGGTTGTGATGCTGACCACCTCTACGGATAAAACCGACCGCCAGCGAAGCCTGGCTCTGGGCGCTAACCAGTGTCTGACCAAACCAGCCAGTTATCATGAACTGGTCACGATGATCACCTCGCTCAGCGAACGCTGGGCATTAGCCTGATACTAAGGCAACGGCTCGCCTGCTACTGTTTTTGACGGGTTTTTGAACCAACTTTTAGGGTATCCGATTCTGTACGTATGTCGTTACGTTTAGAGTTGAATACGCCTGTTCACGATGATCGCCCGGTATTTGTGTCGGGCAATTTCTGTGACTGGTATCCCGATATAGACCTGTTTCGAATGCAGCCCGTTGGACCAGGGCAGTATAGCTATGAGTTTCCGGATACATTGACGCTTCCCCAACAACTTGACTATAAATACACCCGTGGAGGCTGGGACCATGTGGAGCTGGATGCATCCGGCGAGTCGGTCGCAAACCGAGTAGTTTCGGCCAATATAGCGCAGACGCAGGATTTTGTACCTCACTGGCGGTGGTATGGCATGCCGTTCAACCCTGTATGGCTGCCCAAAATCGAACTGCTTGGCGACACCTTTGAGGCCCCTAACATCAATCAGATGCGCCGGGTGCATGTGTTGCTTCCGCACGATTATGCCCAGAGCAACAAACGCTATCCGGTTCTCTACCTGCACGACGGGCAGAATCTGTTTGGAGGAGGTGCCGGGTACGGAAGTTGGGAAATTGACCAGAAAATGGCCCTGCTGGCAGCTCGAAACCACCATGAAGTCATTCTGGTGTCAATCGAGCATGCCGAAGAGGGGCGGATTCGGGAGTTTACGTTCCAGACTACCCGAGCCGGAAAAGGGAAGGGGCAATATTACCTCGATTTCATTCGTCATATCATCAAACCGATTGTCGACAGCCGCTACCGAACCTTGCCCGATGCCGAACACACCGGTATTGGAGGAAGTTCACTGGGTGGATTGATCAGCATCTATGCCGGACTGATGCATCCGAATGTGTTTGGTCGATTGATGGTATTTTCGCCTTCGCTCTGGATTTCACCTAAAATCTATTTCGACGCCATTCGCTTTAAAGCACCCGTATCCATGAAAATTTATGCATACGGTGGCGAACAGGAGTCGCGGTATATGATTCCGAATATCCAGCGGTTTCAGGAAGCACTGGCCCGGCAACAGTACGGTGGTAATCCAATCGATATTCATTTGTCCGTCGACCCTACAGGTACCCACCAGGAAGCCCACTGGAGCCGGGAATTTCCGAAAGCAGTGGAGTGGCTATTTTATTGATAAGTTTACCATTAGCTATCAAGTCAAACTATTTTCTCGTGAATATTACCTTACAAACGCAAACGCCATCGACAGGCGATTTGATTATTCCGGTTGTACAGACCGATTTAACCAGTCAACAAACTGATCTTGCCCAGAAATTAGCCATTCCGCTGTCGGTACTACAATGTGATTTTAAGGCGGACGCTAAAGAAGTACTGACCCATTATAACGCTGACGGCGCCAAAACCTATCTGCTCGGATTAGGCACCGAACCGAAAGCAATGGACTGGTTGCGCGTATTCCGAAAGTTTTTCTTCGATCAGAAGGCAAAGCTACCGGCGCGGGTGGCGATTGATCTGACCCAGGTTGACGGTGATGTGGTCGAACATGTTGTGTTAGGCGTTCGCTGGGGTGGATATGATTTGAAATTGTATCAGACCGATAAACCCGACTTGCCTGTTTTCTTCTCCGATACGGGGTCGCTCACCCTATTTGTATCGGCCAGAACAGAAGCCGTTGCCCGGGAAGCACTGACTCGTGCCGAAGCCATCGCCCAAACGCAGCGGCACATGCTGGACCTGATGAACGCTCCGGCCAACTACAAACAACCGCAAACCCTGGCCGATTGGGCAGTAGCGTCGGGCGAACAACATGGGTACACCGTAACTGTATTGGATAAGGCTGAACTGGAGCGGCAGAAACTGGGTGCGTTATTGAGCGTAAGTCAGGGCAGCGATGTCCCCCCAGTATTGATCGTGACCGAATACAAACCAACTAATGCGGCTAATGTGCTGACGGTTGGGCTGGTTGGAAAAGGGGTTACGTTTGATACCGGCGGTATATCCATCAAAACGTCATCGAACATGCACCTGATGAAAAGCGATATGGGTGGCGCTGCGGCTGTATTGGGAACGGTAGAAGTGGCCACTAAGCTGAAATTACCCATTCATGTGGTCGGTATTGTGCCCGCTACCGAAAATGCCATCGACGGACGCTCGACCAAACCGGGAGATGTCATTACGTCTTACCTAGGCAAAACCATTGAAATCATCGATACCGATGCCGAAGGACGGGTTATCCTGGCCGACGGATTAGGCTATATGGTGCGCCATTTCAGCCCCGATGTACTCATTGACCTGGCTACGCTGACGGGCAGTGTGATTGCCACATTAGGTTATCATGCGGCTGGACTGTTTACAGCGAATGATGAACTGGCTGCTCAACTTATCGATGCGGCAAATCAAACCGGCGAACACCTCTGGCGATTGCCCATCTGGGATGTGTACAAAGAGGACATAAAATCGGATGTGGCCGATGTGAAAAACTTCAGCGGGAAGCCAATAGCCGGAGCCATCAGCGCGGCTAAATTTCTGGAGGTATTTACAGAAAGTCACCCCGCTTGGGCGCACCTCGATATTGCTGGAATGGCCTTTGCCGATACCGAGTTTGGATCGCACAAAAACGCGACGGCCTTTGGAATTCGGTTACTAACGGCCTATTTGCAGGCTCTCACTGTCGAAACTCGCTAAGAAAAATTCGTGATTTAATCTTTTGGCCGTATCTTTTTCGGAGAAAACACGAACAGGTTTTATAGTGTTCGGTTTACAGGTTATCGTAAACCGAACCCACAAACTATACCCCTATGAGCCAGTTGTCATTTTTGTGCATTGCTACCTTTTTTAAGGGGCACGAATTTATGCGGGCCTGCAAAGAATTAGGTAACACTGTTTATTTGTTGACTAATCAGAAGCTGGCCGACGAAGACTGGCCGCGTGACGCCATCGACGAGTTTTTTTACCTGCCATCGCCCAGCAACGAGCCCAATGATCTGGAACAAATGATTGTAGGACTGGCTCATGCCATGCGGTCCCGACGGATCGACCGGGTAGTGGCGCTGGATGATTTTGATGTGGAGAAAGGAGCACTCATTCGCGAAACGTTTCGGATCGATGGGATGGGGCAAACGACTTCCCGATATTTTCGCGACAAACTGGCCATGCGGATGCGGGCGGCATCGGCAGGTATTCGGGTGCCGGGGTTCAGTCCCCTGTTTAACGACGAAGCAGTTACTGCCTTTTTGCAAATGACCGAATCGCCCTGGCTTATCAAGCCTCGCTCCGAAGCCTCAACAACAGGCATCCGCAAAGTACACTCACTGGAAGAAGCCTGGTCGGCCATACATTTGCTGGAAGATAAGCGGCATCAGTATCTGATCGAGGAGTTTAAACCGGGTAAAGTCTACCACGTCGATTCGCTGTCGGTAGATGGCAAAGCGGTGTTTACGCGTGTCAGTCAGTATCTGGCAACTCCTATGGAAGTGGCGCATGGCGGAGGGGTTTTCCGAACGGCTACACTACCGCTGGGAACGCCCGAAACGGCCGCGCTGAGTCAGATGAACGATCAGGTACTGGCTGCTTTTGGCATGCGCCATAGTGCGTCTCATTCGGAGTATATTCGGGGCGACCACGATGGCGAACTCTATTTTCTGGAAACCTCCTCACGCGTTGGGGGCGCTAATATTGCCGAGATGGTCGAAGCCGCTTCGGGCGTAAACCTTTGGCGTGAATGGGCCAAACTGGAAGTAGCCATGGCGCGTAAAGAGCATTACGTACCGCCAGCGGACGACTCAAGCTATGCCGGTTTAATCATCTCCCTGGCCCGGCAGCAATGGCCTGATCTGTCGGTATTTACGGAACCGGAAATCTGGTGGCGTATGAAAAAAGAATATCATGTTGGGGTGATCGTACGCTCCCATGATCGGCAGGAGATTTTAGGTCTGCTGGACAACTACATGCACCGAATTTATCAGGAGTTTCACGCATCGGCCCCTCTGCCCGATAAACCAACCAATTAAGTAGTCATTCAGTTGTCATTAGCTGGTCATTGGTAGTCATTGTTGTGTTAGTTAATGACAACAAATGACAATCAATGACCATCTAATGACAACTGAATGACTATCAATTTCGCAACGTGTCTTTCTTGGCTTTGTCTTTTTCAATGGGTATACCTACGCCAAACGCTCTTGGGTCGCTGGGGGGCTGGGTCCGCCGTTTTTTGCGCCCGTTTTGTGGTGGTGGCGTATTCAGCGGTACCTGTGCCGTAAGTCCTGGCCCCGATACCGGTGTATCGACGCCGGGAATGGCTACCTGCCTATCCGCTGGCTGTTGATTAATGACTTTTGACGAGTCGGCCTGACCGAAGCAGAAAGAGCCAGCCAGACATAGGGTGAAACAAAGGACGACCGTACGCATAAGAAACGTTTTTTGTTGAGTAAAGTATCCCTGTGTTTCATTAGTGACCGTGCTTACTTAAATCGCGGCACAGTCACCAATGAAATACAGGGTATAGCCAGGCATTGACGGCTTGTATATCAACTCGCTTTCATGCGTAAAGTTTCGGGCCAAAATTATAACGCATCGACACGGACGAACTGATAGCCTTTCTGGCGGAGTTCGGTCAGGAGCGTCTCCAGATGCGTATACAGTTTATCGGTCCGGCTGGAAGCTGTACCGATGTGCATCAATAGGATAAATCCATTCAGGCCGCTGCGGTGCCGGGTTTCGTAAGTGCGGATCGATTGCAGAATGGTCTCGCTGTCGCGGTAATTTCGATCCTCGGGTGTGGTATAGTCGGCATGGCTAAGCGTGCCGGGCGTGTAGTTGATCAGTTGAATCTCTTCAGCCTTCGTCCAGGCAGCGATGCTATCGTTATACCATTCGTACGGGGGTAAGAAAATTTGCTTCGTAGTGGGTTTCTGCTGAAAATGAGCCAAAGCCGCATAATTGGCCTGTAGATCGGCTATAAACTGTTGGTGAGTAACTAATAAACTATCGCGTTTTCGCCAGTCGCAGTAGAGCAAATGCTGATCGGAGTGCGGACCCAGGTAATGCCCGTCGCGGGCCAACTGGTCGATTACGGCAGTGAAATCGGGATTGCGCAGAAAACGCCCGGTCAAAAAAAACGAAGCCCGAACATTATGCGTGTGCAACGTTCGGGCAATTACGGAACCGCCATCGGCAAACTCATCGCCAGTAAAAACCAGCGCCAGCCGCCGGGCTGTTGTGTCGCCCCGAATCCGGGCTCCTTTGACATAGGTCGATTTGGGGTCGGATTGTGTAGGCTGAAGTCGTTTCGGCAAAGACTGAATTGCTTTTTTAGGTTTGGCCGCTTTGCCTGATGGAGTCAGTCGTTCGGCCTGTTTGGCCGCCAGCAGATAAATGAGCGATGCCGTACCGTCCATTGTTGGTTCGTTGGTGCTATAGTCGCCGTAATCGTCGTGATAAACCGCTACGTCGCTTTGAAAAGCTGCATACTCATCGGGTTGATAGAGGGTAATACCGATCAGATTTTTGTAAATGCTCCCTTTCACCGGACCATCGACTAATCCGCCATCAATGGGGTACTGGTTAAGGTGCGTAAAGGCCGAATGCGGATCAGATGGGGTATCGGCATTCGCAGGCAGGCCATACACAAAACTCGTTCCCCAGGGATTACAGCCAAACAACCAGTCGAAATTAGCCTGTTCCAGTGCCGTAAATTGGCCATCGCCGGTCAGTTGCCGATACCAGAAACATTGTGTCGCAAACGAGGCTGTGTAATTGTTGCTGCACCAGGTAAATTGAACACCCCGGTAGAAGGCATTCTGTTTGGCTCGGTTCCAGACGATTTCGATGCCTTTTTTGTAAAAATCAGTCACCGCTTTTCGCTGATTGGCAGGAAGCTTTTTTGCCAGTTCGGCATGACCTACGTTCACAAACGGATACCACTGATAATGTCGAGCCGTATCATTCAGAATCCAGGGCGTAACGGGCTCCTGCCGGGCAAAATCCAGCGCTGCTTTCTGGAGTTGTGCTGCCTGTTTGTCTGTTGGACCGATAAGATTAAGTTGCTCAACGGCCGCCAGTTCCATGTCGTCCACATAATTGTCTTCTTCGTAGAAGTACGGTGCCCGGCCGGGGGCTGTCTGGCAGTTACCCGGTTTTTGTACGCCAAGCCGATAGGCCGACTGCGATCGTTGCCGTAAGGTTTGGGCATATGCTGGCTGGCGATTTTTCAATAGCTGATAGCCCAGCGATAACGCACTGCTCACTTTCCCGGCCGTAGAGGCCACGCCCGTAGCCCGGTTTTTGTATTTGAACATGCCCTGTGGCTGGCCAGTCGCAAAATAGACGGGTCGTTCAAGGCCCTTGCCGTAGAAGTTGTCTTCTTTCGGGATGCGCATGCCAGCATGGTCGCGATCGTCGCCAAGTTGATTAAAAAGCCAGTCTTCTTTGGGATGCATTTTTAGGAGCCAGTCCAGGCCCCAATGGGCTTCGTCCAGCGCGTCGGGCAAGCCGTTGGAACCCGTCAGCCCGTTTGCATGATGGCTATCGGTAAAGGCAGTCGGAAAGTCACGAACGGCCGCCAGTAGGTGGTAGGTCGCGTTGGCTGAGGTAGTTACGTATTGCAGATAATCGGATGCATCGTGCCAGCCGCCCACTACGTCGATATGCGTGCTGTCGGGCATGGGGCCGTAGAGCGTGTAGCCGTCATGGGTGTGGCAGGAGTCCTTCAGAAACGGGTTATACCCGCTCCGTTGCTGACGCATGTAGCGCAGACAGAAATCGGCTGCCCCCTTGTACACTTCTTCATCTATCCGAAAGCTGGGCGAGCGAGTTCCGTCTTCGGCCTGAAGATAATATCGGCCGGGTTTCTGAAAATCCGAAAAATCGAGCCGGTAGGTTTGACGGAAAGGTCCATATGCCCCAAAGGCTTTGCCCGATGACCATTCGTTGACAGGCTGGTGCGTCTGTTCATCCACAAGCTGAAATTTGCCGATGGTTTGATCCGTGAGGCTTCCCCAAACGGCTATTTTAGGACTATTCAGTCGGTAACCCAGCAGGTTAATGCGTATAACCGCCGATTCGTCGGTGTGGAATACAAAAGCCGCTGTAACGATGGCTAATAGGGTGATTGCTAATAAACGAATGGGCATGAGAGGTTTTTATATTTTTTTCAGTAAACCCATCATCATTTCCTCGAAATAGGCCCCGTTGTAAGGACCAAACCAGTTCATGTCGCGAGTTTCGTAGGTTGTTCGACTGTAGTAGGCATCGGGTGTTACGTAGCCAATATAACCGCCATCGAAACTGGTAATCATCAGGTTAACGCCTTTCTGTTGAGCCAGGGGTTTGAAATCCGCAACGAATTCGCCGGAGTAGTCGCAGGGGGTGCCAAGCAGAACGGTTTGGCCGATACGCAGGGCTTTCAGGTCGGACGGATAGTCGCCGTAGATGGCGTAGAATAACCAGGGCCGAACACGCCAGTTGCCGATGACGCGTGGGTGGGGTTCACGCAGGCCCAGCGGTAAGGTCAACATAGCCAGCGCACTGTCCGATTTAAGCTGGATGGTAGGCACTGTCCGTTCAATCCGCGCGGCCAAATCACCCGCATAATTTCTAATTTCCTGAAAATCAGTTTTGCCTTTCGCTTCGGGACCTGTACTGCCCACAGCACCCGCCAGAAACACCGCAAAATCGGCCGATTTTTTCTCCAGCCGGTCCACCAGCGAACCCGGATAATCGCGGCTGAGGTAGTTCCACATGCTATCTTCAAACAGGGTGGCATGACCGGCAAAGGTGCAGAGCAGCGCCGATTCGCCTGAGTTCTTCTTTAATCTGAGTAAATGGATTTTTCCATCGAGTGGCTTGGTGGGACCCGACCAGCCGATTCGGTTATAAATATGATCCGTAGCGTCGGCTTCGCCATAACCCATCTGTACGGGAGCGATACTCGTTTGAGCAGTGCGAATGGCCTGTAACACTCCCTCTGTAATACGGGTTACAATTTTCTCATCATACCCACCGGCAATCAGTTGGCCAACCAGACCCGGTGCCCAGCCGCCCATGCTGTTGTGCGAATGAATAGCGCCCATGTACACGTTCTCCCAACGAAGCCCAACTTCGGGTAGCCGTTTTTTCAGGGCTTCAGTAACGGTTGGTGGCGTAATAAGCAAGTCAAGGCCGACGACAGCGACTTTGGTTGTTCCATTGTCGAGGACAATGGCCCGCGCAAAAATGGAGTCGCTGATGATGTGCCAATGCTTACCACGCCGGGCACCGTAGCCGCCTGTGGGCGTGCTATAGGGAGGAGTTATGCTTACTTTCGCCCAACCCGCACTAATCGTAGTTTTGGCAGCTGAAGGAGCGGGCAGAGCCTCCAGCCGCTGTTTGGTTTGGGAATAGTAGGGCATTTGCTGGTAAGGCGTTTCATCGACCGGGGCCAGACTAACGGCCAGAAATAGCAGGATGGCAACGACCAGACCGAGCAGAACTTTAAAAAGAATACGGAGGAATTTCATGTACTTTCGCTTAGATGAGCGAATTTCGGTAAAACAGACGAAGATGCTGTACTAGACGTATGGATAGTCGTTTTAAACTGTTAGCGGTATGAAAGCACTAACTGATAAAAGGCTCTTTTTCACCAGTATTATCCTGGCGATATACTTTCTCTTTTTGTTCCTGAATGCTTACCAGCTCGGTATCCAATCTGTGCTGTTTGGAATCGTTCAGGAAGCATTCACACTACCGCTGCTGGTCGTCCTCGTATTTTTTACTGGCCTGGCAGTCCAGCGAGTCGTCAAGAAAGGTGTTTTTGTCAATCCCTATCTGCCAATCGCCTTCCTTACGTTGCTAGGGACCGTCGCGTTAACGGCTGGCTCGTTATTATTGGCAATTTTCTGAGAAGTAATACGCCAGTTTTAAAGCTTGATTTTTAAGCCATAGGACTTCTTCAGGGTTAATAATGCTTCGGCATTTCCCCGTGCATCATCGACCGGATTATGGGTATGCGCTGTTTTACGCAAATGCTTAAAGTTTTTGAAGGTGTCTTTTTCGAGTCCCTTATATAAGCTGCCTAAATTTTGTGAGCTATGCCCAAACGGGTTTACGCCAATGAAATGATGGAAGTACCAGCAGATAAACATCCAGTCGAAGCCATTATTATCGCTGATAAAAATAGGACGGTCCTGACAGGTTTTCTCAAGCCACGCTTTGAAGTCTGTCATAACCTGATATGGTTCATCAAAGGTCAGCACTTCATCGCGGGTATGGCCCGAAACGGCCAGGGCTTCGGGGATGAACTGATCCGAAATGGGTTTAAGCTTGCCGTAAAATGTCTTGTCCAGTTGGTCATCAACCAGAACGGCTCCGAATGAAATCATTGAAAAGTCGCCGGGAATAGGCCCGTCACTTTCCACATCGACCATGATATAGGCCATAGTAAAGTAGTTTTGTCAATTTATCTTCTTGCCACCTTATCTTACGTAAAAAACTATTGTAAGCATTTGCATATATGGCCAATAGCTTTCAGAATCTGTATAGTAGCTGAGCCTGTAAGCTTACTTGATACGAATGGTAATACGTATAAGCAGGGCGTGACTCTATATCATACTGTAAGGTTGGCTGAACAATCAGGGCCGTGTGCTTAGTCAGGTTATAGAGTGCTCCTATCCCTACCAAAGGCGTAACAACTACGGCCTTGCCAAATTTTACGGCCGTATATTCCCCGTTGCCACTCAGATCAACATAACTCGTACCCCTAAAATCAAACGTAGCGCCAAGTGAAAAATAAGGCGAAAGCCGTTTGGTGGATGACTGATAATTGATCAACAAAGGGGCTTTGTAGAAGTTACTGAACGGATGGTTGTATTCATATCGGACCGTATACGAATTTCCGTCCTGTACAACATCCTGTTTACTGGTAGCTACATGGGTGGCCCAGATGCCTGTTGTTATTGACCATTTCGGGGAGAAGGCATATCGGGCGTTAATACCCAACGAGTAACTAAGCCCATTGGAGTTGATAATGAACTCTGACACAGGCGCTCCGCCACCGGCCGTTATTTTTGAGTCAGCATGGGCATAAACAGGAGCCAGTTGAGCCGATACAGCGAATCGGCTTTGAGCAAACGCAGGCGCTACACCTACGATGAAAAAGAGAAAAAGTAAGGTTTTCATTTGGTTGAAGCTGGTAAATAGGTTGCACTGTTTAGACTACCTGGTTGTACTCTACGTTTTCCGGACTGACTTTGCGAGTCAAATGTGTGAGAAGATCGTATGGCTTGATTTACAGGGGTTTTCTTTAGTCCAGGTTTACTGTACGTTTATAATTTGTTTGGTGAAAGTAAAAGAGCAGCGCTGTTGCCCCAATAGCTGAAATCGCTATCCAGAACCAATTAGTTGTGTCCAGCCCTACGTCAAGACCTACATAAGCTGGCTGTTGCTGAACATAGGTGGTAATAACAAGTAAACTGTTATTGATAAAATGAGCTAGTATAGCTACCCATATATTTCCTGACCAGAAGTACAAATAGCCAAATAATAACCCCAGTAAGAGTCTGGGGAAAAAACCAGAAAATTGAAAATGAACGGCACTAAAAATAAGGGCCGTTAACCAGATGCCAACATGAGCATTAGCTGTCCATCCAACTAACTTGCGCTGAATAATACCTCGAAAGAATACCTCTTCGCCAATCGAAGCAACAAAGCCAATAATGAGGATGGCGATCAATAATTGATCTACTGCGTTAAAAGCCACTAACTGATTGGTTTGTAAGCTGCTTTCCTGTTCTTTGCGATGCATCCACTCGCCAAGAAGCCCAGGTAGTTCGAGATGCTGATTCCAGTTGATAATTAACTCATTGAAGGGCACAATAACAACAACACTTAGAAGGCCTATCCATAAGCTGGAAACAGCCCTTAAGGATTTAGTCTGAAAGTCAGACCATCGACCGTGCTCAAACAAATACCAATAAGCTAAAGCAGGAATTAAATAGGTTAACAAATGGCTGATAGCCTGAAGGGATATGAAGATATACCATCCGTTAGGCAGTTGAGTGACCTGTTGGATAAACGTAGATAAGGTGCTAATCGCCTTTATGTCGCCAGCCAAATAGGCAATCAGCAGCGTCAACGCCGATCCAACTGACATGCCTAAAAGTACACAACCAAAAAAGAGTAAAGCAGCTCTCAATTTGTGCATATTGGTAGTTAAGTTGTTCTGTAATCTACATACAGTAAGAAGTGCTCAATTAGCCAGCTATAACCGTAGTGTCAGCTTCTACATGATTCCGCATAACTGCATGGGAGTCTATGCAGCCGTTCGATTGACTAAATTAATGAAACTCATTCAGATAGCAGTAATCAAAAAGGCACCGGAGAAAATCCCCGATGCCTTCCGTCACCCATTGCCGGTTTCCCGGCCTCCCTATATCGTTTAGCCAAGAAATGGCGCTGCAATGGCCAATACCTGTGCTTTTGTAAGTGGCTCGTCAAACGCTCCCCGGAGGTTATCGTCCGAAATGCCGGATACGTTCGGAAGCGTCTTCAGGTTGACTCCGCCCTGTGTAAATGTCGTTTGCGTCGTATCGGATACCCAACCCTTCAGGCCTAGCATTCGCCGGATTTCGGAAGCATGGCGGGCTTCTACCGAGTGGATTTGTAAGGCTACTTTCAGGATGGCTTTGTCGTTGATCAGGTTGGGAGCCTGACCTTTATAGGCTTGTACGCCCGTATCTTCCAATGCCCGCGCTGTGGCCAGAAAAGTTGGGTAGCTCGTAAAGGTCCCGGTTGGGTATTTGAACGTTGGTTTGGCGACAGCCAATGCGCCCAACGCCCCTTTCAACAGATTGACGTGAGCCGTTTCGTGCTTGCTGATCTGGGAAATTACCCGCTGGTCTTCGGTCGGAATCAGGCCCTGTGCGGCCAGACCCATCCGGTAGAACTCATCTTCGAGGTATTCCAGCGTCAGGGCAAAGTTGGCTGCGTCGATCGCTGCCTGCGATGGGGTGGTCGATTGAGCCAGTGCCTTATTGAGTGAACCTGCTACAATGGCCGGAATGCCCGCAGCAATCAGTTTTGAGCTGAATTTGAGTATGTTTCTGCGTGAATGAAAACTATAACGATCGCTGAATTCGGGGTCTACCCGTTGTATATCAGCAACTAATTTTAAGAGATCCATAGCGTTGAGTCGGTTTACTTGGGAAGATTTGTGGCGGTGATCTGCGTTTTAACGTACTTCTGAGCAATTGGCAAGACCACCGTTGGCGCATTCGCGGCATCCAGACCCGTAGCAGGGTCAACCACATCATCGCCCGCAAAATCAGCTGATTTCGGGTTGAGTAAGTCCCGAATGGCTGCCGCATGACGGGCTTCGACCGACACAATTTTTCCGGCTATCGTCAGATAATCGCCATTCGTAATGAGTGTTCCGGCTCCGTTATAAGCCGATACGCCTAAATCTTCAAACGCTTTGGCCGCTCCCAACACACTAGCCCGATCCGTGAAATTGACCGATGTGAAATTCGGTGTTAATGCTCCGATGGCATTATTGCTCAGGGCCGCTTTAAAGAATTCGCGGTGTACAATTTCGTGGTCGCGGATGTCGGTGAGCAGGGTTTTTTCGGCATCGGTCATGCCACTGTAGGGCGATGCAATGACCTGTGTATAAAAAGCAGCTTCTAATTGTTCCAAGGCGTAGGCGTAGTTCAGAATGCCCGTATCGCCCGAACCCAGGTCAACGGGAGCCATAACTGTTGTCGGGTTCTCTTCATCCAGGCAGGACGTTAAAAGCAGTCCACCAGCCGTTAAAGACCCGGCATAGCGTAAAAATAATCGGCGGCCTACCCATACCGGCTCTAACTGGCCGGGCAGCATCGATAAGCCTGTTTTAAGCTGTTGTTTATTCATAACGTTGTAGTTGAATCCATTTTAGCAGGTATAACCGCTATCCCATCACTTAGTTTGAAACACATACGAGTAGGGAGTACATTTAGATTTTTCAGGCGGTTTTCAGGCTGGCATTTTCGAATCTGTTTACTGAACGGTAGCACGCTTGCTCAAAAAATCCTGGTGTTACACAAAACATTGAACCGTATCATTGTTCCGCAGGCAGAACCCTATTTTTGCTGCCGCCAGTTGGGCATTTCAGCCCCAACAAATAGGGTCTTCCGATTGCGACCGTCCAGACCCGATCGGCACACAAACCGTATTCCGTTGCCTGTATTCAACGTATTCGTAAAAATTAGCTGAGCTCCGCTGGGTGAGAAACGTGGATCAAGATCATTCGTGTCGACTGATTTGTTGGTCGTACCCGATGTGCGTGATAAATCCATTGCATTTTTAGTGGCTATGTCAATCAGGAAAATACGAGAGTCATATTGTTCATCGACATTGCCCGTATACCCACTTGAATCGACCGTAACTACTAGTTTTTGGCCATTAGGCGAGAAGACCGGATTCCCAACCCGATAGCCTTTTCGGGTCAGCAGGGTAGTTGCCGCTCCGCCAGTGGCCGGAAAATAGCTGATCTCATTATCGTACACGCTGTTACTGGTCGTATGGGCGACTATCCGATTGTTCTGCGAGGTCCAGTCACAACCCATATAGTAGCGACCCGAAGGCGCCTGAGCTACCGTACGAGTTATTTTTGACCCATCGGCAAGCACCGCCAGTAGTTTATCATTGCCTGGATACAGGAGTTCCTTGCCATCGGGCGACCAGCAGAATGAAAAATCCGTGGGCGAAGGCGCAAAACCAGTGATCGGTACGGCTGTAACCTGGCGGGCGTTGCTGCCATCCGTATTCATCACATACAGATGGAGCGCGGTTTTTAGATTGGAAATGTAAGCGATCTGTTGCCGGTTTGGACTAACCACAGGCCGCCAGTTGTTGGCTGTACTGGTAAGCTGAATGGGCACACTGGCCGAATCGCAGCCGAAAATCTGGTATAGGTCATTTACCCGACGGACGAACAGGTAGCTGTAATCCGGAAACGGAGCCGTTTGAAACGACCAGATGTCGCCATTGACGGTATGGATACGATCTTTCACGATCACCTGCCACAGGTACGGGGTGTTGTAGTCCAGGGTAACAGCCAGCGAATCGGTTTTCAGACCCGTGAATGACGAAGATGGTGTGGTACTGCCCGATTTGAACAGGAGTACAGTATAGGTGAGTGAATCCCGGTTCGGGTCGGTCGCTTTCCAGTGGAGGGTGAGTATGCGTGATTGGCCTGAGCTATTGTTGACCGGCGAAACTACGACTGGCGAAGTGGGCGGACTGTTCTGGGTTTTATCGTCGGTCAGTTGAATGGTCAGGATAGGCGAGGATACAGCACTGGGTTCGATGGTAACGGCTTCGGTGCCATAGCCGGTTTTGGCCGCCTGAAGGGTGTATTTTCCCGCCAGTACACTGTCGAATCGAAAGTTGCCCATGGAGTCGCTGAGGGCTAGTCGGTTGGAAGGGAGCAGTTTGAGGGTAGCCCGTCGGAGGGGTTGCTGATCGAGGCTGTTGATGACCTGCCCACGCACAACCGTTAATTGCAGGGGTTCCACATACAGGTCTTCATTACAGCTCATCAAGCCTATGAGGCTGAGGCCGAAAAGTAGGAAGTAGGCAACTGATTTCATGGCGATAGGGAGTTTTGTATGAATGGCATTCCGTTAGTGAGAAGACGTAGTTTGGGAGACGACCGTCGGTTTGGTGCCCGACTGTCGGGAGCGACCCAGGTTGATGGTCAGGCCCATTGTTCCCCGCAGGTAGTAGTCATTGCGTTGCCCGATGACCTGCCGGTCGAGGGCGTCGGTAAAAGGTTGGTTGTAAGATAAGGTGGCCCGTAGCCCAACCCGTTGGGTAGCGGAATAGTGAACCCCGCCACCCACCTGTGCCTGAAAATAGGTTGGGCTCCGAAGCTCGGTAGGGAACGTGCCCCGTTCGGCGACCAGTCCCGCACCGGCATACAGTAGGGAAGACCACCGCTGGTAGGGCATTAAGTGAACAACCAGATTGCCTTCCAGCGTCGAGATCGCTGTTTTAAAAGCGCCCTCGCTTGCCAATCGTCCGCAGCTTCCGTTGAGTTGAAGACCCAGAGACGGTAAGACGCGAACTTCAACGGCGGCACCATAGCCAGTTTGCAGGGTTTTTCGGGCATAATCGCCCGAATATTGCCAAGCACCCACGTAAGGCTGCACACTCAAAAAAGGAATTTCCACATCCCGGCGGATGGCAAACGCATCTGTCTGGCTCAGTTCGGCTTTATCCCGGTTGTAGGTATCGAATACGCGTTTCATAGCCTCGGCCGACTGATCAGCGGGTGCCCACAAACCTTCCTGTGCCCCTTCGATAATCATGCCCTCGACCGCTTTTTCGATGGCTTCCGTGACGGCCAGTTGACCCGGTTCATTTGTAGTCAGGCCGGTTTCGGTTTCCAGTAGCCGTTTAAACGCGACATACCGAAACAGGCTGGCATCGATGGATTGAGAAAGGATGGTTTTGGAGGTGTAAATCGTCTTTAGAATCCGGCCGGTTTTGGTGGCCACGGCCCGTAAGTAAACCGTGACCCGGTCCTGCCGGTATTGGGTAGAGGCTCCGGCACCAAAGTACCGCAGACCACCCCCGCCCGTAATGATGTTGGCATCGTAGGAAACTACACCGCCTTCGAGCAGAATACCGGCAAACAGCAATGGCGGGAGTTTTTCTCCTTCCTTGAACTCCGACACACTCTGACTCACGATTCGACGTTCGTTCACCAGATTGCTGAAATTTTCCCGTTCAATCGGTACAAACCAACCGCTTTCTTCGAGGGCTTTGAGCAGGATGTTGGTCGTTCCCTGCGTAACAGCCGTAGAAAAGCCGGCACCAGTCTCGCTTTGTTTGTACTGGCCGGTCAGGTCCCGGAATTTATACACCGCAGCCACTACCTTTTCTTTGGGAGCTGGCAATTGACGAAGGCTAACTGTGGCAGGTGTTTCTTCGCCCAGTCGGGCGCGTCGGGCCAGCGTAGGCTGATGAAAGGAAGCTGAGCAACTGGCCAATAGGGCCGTTAAACTCGCTGCCGTGAGTAGAGAGATAAGAACGTTCATGGCTGATTGGGAGTTGGGAGAAAGCGATGGGCTTTCTCTGGGTGAATTCGGGACGGTCGAAACTAGGGTAATGGATAGGGCGGATGTTGGGCGACCTTACTCAGAAATACGGTACCGTAATGGTGGTTTCACCGCCTTTGCCATCGACGATCCGCACCAGAACGCCGTCGGTACCATTCTTAATCTCAACCTGAAAATCGCCCAAATTATACGTGCCTTCTTTCAACTCATTACTACCAAACTTGCTGTCGACCAGGTTTCGGGTAATGCGGCTTAATAGCTGATTCTGTAGACTTTGGGCGAAGTTTTCGAGCGTATTGGTTTGTGTGCGATAATCCGTCTGATTGCGTTTGGCGGCTGGGTCTACGGAGCGATCCTGTGCCTGGGCCGAACTCTGAAGCCAGGAATAATTAAAGGTGTTTCCGCCAAAAGCTGGATTCAGGGGGTGATAGACGAGGCTTTGTCCCCAGGCATAACTTTGGCTGGCAAAAGCTATGCAGATTATACATATGAAGCGGTTCATGATAATAGAGCGTTATGTTTGACGATGTGAAATCGGATGAGGCAGGATGGTCAGAAAATACCGTTGCCCCGTTGCTCCTGATTGCTGAGTTGTTGCTGGATTTCCTGGTAGTTAAGGATGTATTCGCGAACCACTTCAGCCGCATTGGTGGCTAATAACTCAATGATCTCGGACCGGGCCTGAACGTAGTTTTGCCAGATTATCTGTTCATTCAGCGTGACGGTGAGGATCGTTGTTCCTACACGCAGCGCAGGTAACTCGTTGATGGTGATGATGAACGTATTGGTCGTGTTATCCGCATCGGAGGGAGCTACCTGTGCCGAGTCCGGTTGAGTCTCGGTCTGGCTGACTTCGGCGAAGTGCTGGAAAAACGCATCGTGAAAATCTCGCCCTATTTTCGACTGGGAGTTGTCGAGGATCAACGTTTCGGTGTGTTCGTGAACCTTCGCGGACTCGTTCAGTATCGCTTGCAGCAGCCGTTTTGAGTTAGGGTCCTGGGCGTAACTGAGATAGCTACCGGCGGACAGTAAGATCAGAAGTATGTAGCGCATAGTCGTAACCAGTTATCTGCCGATGATATGACCCGTTTGAATGGTTACCGATGCGCCACCGGTCTGCTCTATACGTAATCCGGAAACACCGCCGATCAGCGGGTCTTTTAATCCGGCCGGGTTGTTGCTGATGAACGTGTTGTTGCCACTGCCCTGAACTAGCTCCAGCCGGGTATTACGCAGGTCGGCTGCCTGAATCTGGGCGTTATCTCCGCCATCCTGACGAATCCGGAATTGGTTGCTGTGCCCCGTAAGCTGTAGGTCGGCCGTGTTGTTATAGCCTGATTGTTCCAGCATCATTTGATTTGCCGTTCCCGAAAGTTGTAGGTTTGCCAGTTGAGCATATCCTGTCTGGCTAATACCTGTCAGATTCTGGTTACCCATTTGACTGAGCGAAGCCCTGTTCTCCAAACCAAAGGAGGGAAGTTCTCCGGCGGTTTTTAGTTGTTGGTAGTTGTCTGGCTGGTTGCGGGTAGCAGGCGTGGTCCAGAATGCTTCGGATGATTGGGCAGCTACGGCCAAAGGCAGGTTCAACAGGAGCAGTGAGATAAACCGTGTCATGATCGTATCGATTAACTCAGTGAGTTTTTGTACCGTGTCCAGCCTGTATGATTGGGCCGGACACGGTGGCTAAATCAGCGATTTTGCACAACGGTTGCTATGTTCCCGTTGCCTGCCTGCCCAAAGCGAAGCACATTATCGGTGCCGGTTTGGGTTAGCGATAGGGTGTTGCCAGTACCTTGCTGGGTTGCGTAGTAATTGTACGGCTGGGCCGAATCCAGCCCCTGAAGCCGGTTGCCTGCCCCTTCCTGAACAATGGTAGCCAAGTTGTGTGACCCAGTCTGAGCAAGTGCAGCCAGGTTATTGTTGCCGGTTTGGGTAAGGCCAACCTGACCCATCTCGCTGGAAATCTGAATGATGTCACCTCGGTTGCTGTTGCCTGCCTGAGCGACAGTCGTTTTGTTTTCATTGCCCTGTTGGGCTATCCGAAGCGTATTATCATCGCCCGTTTGCGTTGACGACAGCGTATTGAGATACCCCTCCTGAAGCGCGCCAATGTAGCGGATTCGTATCCGGCCATCGGAAATGGGCTGGTCCTGACCGGAGACTAGATTTCGGTTACCATCCTGTCCCACCGTCGATTTATTGTACGAGCCCACTTGTGCCAGAAAAGCTACGTTGCTGCCGCCAGTCTGACTCGCTGTGCTCTGGTTAAAATTTCCGAGTTGGGTTGTTGACGAAAATCGGTTAGCCATACCAGTCTGCGTAATACCCATACTGTTTCGATCACCGAAATAAACGTCAGTAGCTGCCGTATTCCCATCTCCAATCTGGCTAAGATTGATCTGGTTGTGGGCGCTGCGATACGTTGTTTGTGCCGTTGCGCTGTTGCCTCCACCGTTCTGATCGATAGCTATACGGTTATTGTCGCTATGATCGGTGGACAGGATAATCCCCGTGTTCGAATTGCCGCTCTGGGTAAGGCCCAGTTGATTGTGGTCGCTGCGATCTGTAGCCGAAACGTCCCCCGCATTCAAATTGCCAGTCTGGCTGATCGAGGTTTGATTGAGGTAGTAGTCGGACAGAACCGAGGCTGTGTTCCCGCTGCCGGTGATAGCGATAGAACCTGCGTTGGCATTGCCCAATTGACGGAACGACGAGGAGTTGTTGTCGCCAGCGACGGCGACCGAGCCGCTATTGGCAATTCCCTGTTGCGAGACAGGGGCGGTGTTTCCGCTGCCGGTCTGACTGATCGACAGGGTGTTTGGTTGCGCGAAGGCCGTAAAAACTGGACTCAACAAGGCCAGTAAGGATAGTGTATTTTTCATGTGTTTGTGAATTTATAAGGACTTGAAACCGGAAGCCGTCGGGCAAGTCGCCTGACTCGATTGTATATCATCGACCATACGCAGAGGTTAACAGCCGCAGAAAAAAATATTTACCTGTTAACAAACTGGGTCTGTTCGATATACATGATTAGCAGGCCGTGAACCGTCTGATTTTGGCGTCTCTGCTTTGTGTTGACTTTTGATACAGAATTGATTACCTATGCTGTACCGACAATGATTGAAGGTCGGCTGTTATGGCTTCCAATTCGGATAATCCCTGCCTGCGCTTTGAACAAAATGACCTGGAATTATATCAGGGCCTTTTGGCCGATACCCGGCAGTCGTGGGAATGTTTATACCTGAAATCGTATCGGAGTTTCATTCCATATGCGTGTCAGCGGAGCCCTATTTCGACCGACGATGCGCTGGATATTCTTCAGGAGGGATTGGCTGAGTTTGCGGTCAAGCTGAAAAATGGACGATATGCCTTTCAAGGGAAGCCCGTTACGGCCTACGTATTTACCGTTTGCCGAAACCGATGGGTCACCTTCTTAAAGAGGAATAAGATCCAGAAAATTGATGTCGCTGATGATGCCATGTCTGCCGAGGAATCGCTTTCGGATCTATCCGAAGGGCTGCCGCCCCCGAATTTTCTGAGCGATGATGAGAAAGGCGAACGGGACGAAAACAGTCAGATGGATTCGCAGGGCGATACGTCCATTTGGGACGAAAATGAAGTAGACTGGGAAGCTGTAGCCAGAGCGTTCGCTGAATCGGGTGATGATTGCCAGGTAATGCTGCACTGTTTCTACGTGGAAGAGAAATCACTGGGGGAGTGCGCTTCCCGGATTGGTATGCAGGAAAACTCGGCTAAAGTCAAGCGGTTTCGGTGCGCCCAGCGGATGAAGTCGTTGTATGTGAAGTATATGCGTAACAAGTAAGTTGACCGTCTAACCGTTTGAGAACATGGATCTATCGGATGAGCTTCTGGACCAGATTGGCGCTTTTCTGTCCGGTCAGATGACGGCGACGGAACAAGAGCAGTTTGAACGACGAATGGAAGAGGATAGCGACCTTCGGGACGAAGTGGCTATTCATCGGGATATCCGGCAGGGGCTCCAGTTTATGTCGCAGAAGGAGCGGTTTCGGCAGATGCATGAAGATCTGGCGGGCAGAGGATTGCTGGATGAAGAAAAATCGGCAACGGATCTACCTGTACAAACCGACACACCGATCCAGTTGGATGAGCCGGTCGAACCCAAACACTTCCCATTTCCGGCTGAACGTCCCCGATTTGGGGCTGGCTTATCCTGGTATGCCATGGCGGCCTGTACGGTGCTGGCACTTGGATTAGGCTGGGTTGTTTATCGTTATCAATCGCAGACAAGCCGAACGGCTGAGGCCTTCAACTCGGCCTTTTCAACAACGCTTAAACCAGCTCCCGTTACCAGTCCCGACCCCGATCGGCTGGGGGCTGCTCCATCCGATTCGATCACTACGTTCGACTCGGTTCGGTTGCAGGGAGCCATTACGAGTTTGCAGCGAAACGACATGCGGGCGGCCCTAAACCAGCTTGATCTATTGGTGAAGGGCACATCCGGACATTGGCAGGCCAGCGCCCAGTGGTATTTGGCGCTGGCTTATCTGAAAAATCGTCAGACTGAGCAGGCGGAGCAATTGATACAGCAGATCGCTTCGCTGTCGGGGCATCCCTATCAGCCGGAAGCACAACGGTTGCTGAAGCAACTGAACGTGACAAACGGTTCCGGGCAATGAAGGCCGTCAGGTGGTTTATCGGCCTCATCTTCATATCATTGGCCTTTCCGGCTGCTGCTCAAACAGATATTAATCCCGGTATGCTGCTGGATGACGATGCCTACGAGCGGTTACCGTATCAGGAAATTATTACGAAAGCAAAGCTTCCGGTTCAGGTTTCTTACGAAGCCTTTTGTCCATCCATACGAGCGCAGGGCGATTACAGTACCTGTGTTGGATTCGCCTGCGGGTACTACTTCCGTACGATTATCGAAGCGAAGCGTCGACGGATTACGACCAAACGGATGATCGATCAGTTGGCGTTCTCACCGGCTTATCTTTACGAAAAAGCAAAGCTAACCAACGATTATGCCTGTATGGAAGGCGTGTTTTTGTCGAAAGCCTTTGAGGTGTTGAAAGGCATTGGTGTCGTTCCGGCCACAAAGTTTCCGTACCCCGCCTGTAGTCAGGAAACCCGTCTGGTGGATGACTTGGCTTCCCAGTTCAGAATTAGCAGTTACGATCGGGTGTTTCGAGTGGGCGATGAGGGGACGAAAAAAATAGCTAACCTGAAAAAAGCTCTGGCCGAACGAAGCCCGGTGGTGGTGGGTATGGTTCTGCCTTCGTCGTTTTACTTTTCGGGGCCATTGTGGACACCCGTTCGTACCGACGATCCGCAGGACAAGCGGCTCAAGGGCCATGCTCTATGCATTATCGGCTATGACGACAAGCGCAATGGTGGCAGTTTTCGGATTATCAATAGTTTTGGCGATGCCTGGGCCGATCAGGGCTTTTGCTGGGTTCGGTATCAGGATCTGGCCCGGTTTGCCCGCTACGGCTACAGCATCGGCCAGCCCTGATCATAATCTCACCGACTACTCGTTGCCAGCCCTCTTGTCGTAATTTGAATTCGGTCCTGAGCTACCGCTTTCTGCCCCTTTTGACAGGTAACAGCCTCAAACATATGAGCCAGCGATCCAATCAACAACAGAGAACCCGCTTCGTTTCGTACGTATAACGTCTGATTGGGTAAGGATGGAATCGGGCAAAAAGGGCTTTCGGCCGCAAAAGCCAGCAGGTGCTCGGTTCCGAAAGGTTCCGAGCAGATGAACGACTCACCCGGTGCTATCCGGATGTATTGGTTTTCCTGACCCGGTTTGATTTCAAAATCGTTTTCCAGTAATAGTTTATCGCCATTGGCCTGTAGATATACCAGTCGCAGGTGGCAGGGACGACTGGCCTTGACGTCGAGTGTCATCTGATTGCCTTCCCAGTACTCGACATGGTCGCGGCCCCGATTGGTACGCAGGCTGATGGTTAGGTTCGCGGGTAACGAAATCGGTTGTTGCTGAAACGTATCGCGAACGGCCATAAGTTGTTGATAGGTATCCGGTTTGAGCTTGAGTTGCTGCTGAGTAAGCCAGGACAGTGGTAGCTCACTACTGGAGACAGTAGTCCGAAGCTGGTTGGTTAATGGGTCGTATAATTCAAGGATCACTTGCAGGACAGGGCTGGTGTCCCGGTAATAGCCACGCACCAGGAGCATTTTCTCATCCCATTGAGCAACTGGGAGTATACGTAGCGAGGTCTGTTTCTGAAGGCTACTGCTGAGTGTGGCAAAAATTCGGTCGGACAGACTGGTGGTCGCTCCACAGCGGTTGTAAGTAAACGTGTCCAGGGCAAGCTGCCGGGTTGTGTCGGGGAGAAAGGCTTTTAAGCGGTTCACCAGCCCTGCCATCACGGTTGACAGATCGATGGGAGCATTCTCCGCCGGTGCTGCTGATGCAGTGAGGGCAAAGGCGGTGGCAGGCCAGGCACTTACCTTGTTGATGCCGACGAGTTTAAAGGTGTGATACGCCGTCAGTCGTTTGTCGTACGCGAACGCGACCCGAAACTCCGTCAGATGCTGAAACCGAAACGGCTTACCCTTTTTGTCCGTACCCTGGAGTTGTTTGTCGAGGTATACACTGATGTAGGGGAGACCGTCTCGGGTTTCCTGAAGGTCGTACCGGGCTTCCTCGAAATTCAGGAGATTGATGACCGGTTTTCCGGCCGAGAAGATGCGGCAATCCTTTACATATTCAGGCAGGGTTGTCTGAGCGGTTGCTGTTGGTCTGAATTCGTTGAATACCAGCGCATCACGGGTTCGGAACGCATCTCTCAGCAGGCCATCGATATGACTTTGCAGGGCTTCGAAAGGTTGGTTGACTTCGTAGTGGGTCAGGATTTCCATATTCGTTAAATACTTATCCTGAATCAGTCGTCGGGCGTTCCGGGCAATCTGTAAGCGTTCGGTTGGTGAATACGGCTGGGCACTCATCGGGGCAAGGGTGATGAGTACGTCAAAGAAAACGATGAGCAGGGCTCTTTTTAGGGTATTCTTCATTTGTGTACCGATTGGGTGCGCCGGGTTTCGGATAGCCTAACGTCGCCCAGCAGTACGGTCCAGCGATGCTCGTCGTAGAACGGGTCGTTACGATCCCGTAAGTCTACGGTAAGTTGCTTAGCTGTTTTGGCACCATAGACGATATGCCCCTTTTGATCGAAGGCTTTAAACCGTTGGAAATACGTGGCGGTGGTGCCATAACCCTGGGTTGTTGGCGACCAGTCACCGACCAGGGCTATGTCGTAAAAGCTGATATTGATATCGACGTATTTTCTGTCCAGGTTTTTGAGTCGGCGCAGGTAAATCGGGAGCGGATAGGTATTGACGGGAGCGTTGAGGCCGGTAGCGCCAACCTGCATCGTAGCATCGGGCATGAACAGCAGCAGGGCGTTTTCAATAGCCAGTTCCCGGATGTTATTCTGTTGCCTGGGGTCGGCGATGATGGACAGGTATCGCTGGAACTCCGCCATCTTTTGTTCAGTCAATTCCTTAAAATCATGAAGCTGTATATCGGTCAGCATCGTTTCCCGGACGACTCGTTTTTCATCGACGGGCAGGGCATTGGGCTGAGCCCATAGCGTAGATGCGCTCAAAAAGGTCAATAGCAGTAGCCATAGCGAACCAAATTCGACTCTACGGTCGTACCGTCGTTTGAGAGGATGCTGCGTAATGGGCTTATCACTTCTAAAGTATGTTTTCATGGCGTAATAGGCTGTCGTTACCAGATTTCCTGAACAGCTGCTCGTTTATAGCGTTTTCTGTCGGGCGTTTCCTCTGAAAGCCGCTCAATAAGGTTGATCCGGTGAATCAGGCTGGCGTTCAGATACAATCGTCGGACAAATTGCTCAACCGGCTGTACGTCGACTCGAGTCGTATTCACATAAATGTCGATGCGGGCATCCGGCGAAAAATAAAGTGTTGGGTTATTGATCAGGCTATATCGTTGAGCGTCGGGTAAGTACTCATCGGCCAGTTTATTCAGATACGCATTGATCTGATCAAACGAAACGGTAGCCGAAGTAGGAGTAATCTGATCGGCTGCCAGTGAACCAGAGCCATCGGTCGGGGTAATGTTAACGGCATACATGGACTGCTTCGTACGAGTCGCTGCATGACGGACGAGTCGGGTTTGGGTGTCGCGTAGCAGTGACCCCCACGTAATAGTCCGATTATACCGGCTGGCAATATCCAGAGCTTCGTCGAATGCCCGCGTGTAAAAACTGCCCGAATCCGGATGGGCACAGGCCTGTTGCGGAGGAACGCTACTGGCAATCAGGACATCGCCTGTAGTATGCAGAAACAGTTTTCGATAGGCCGCATTCAGGGAGTCGTTGGTCAGCACCAGGGCTTTTGGTGAGATCCGTTTGTTGACCATCCCCCGCGTCAGACTCACCAGATTATTGCAGCAATCCCCCAGCGTAATGCACAACCGGGCTTTTTTCTGGGCAAGCAGGGTATGAATCGACAGCAAAGCGGGATTCTGCCGGGCTTCGGCTCCTGCTTTTTCCAGCATCAGAATGGGAAATCGATCGGTACGTTTGCTGAGGTTATAGCCGTGACCCGTGTAATAGAATACCAGAATATCGTTTGGCTTCGGGGTCAATGTCTGCAGGGTTGCCTCAAGTCGTTTGCGGCCAAACTCCTTGTCGACAATCACTTGCTCCACCAGTTTGTAATCAATGGCCCGGCTTATCTGGACAAGCTGACGATGGATCACGGCCAGATCGTATGCACAGACATTGGCCAGCAGTGAATCGTTTGTATCGGCCATAAGGATAGCATGCAGGGTTTGGGCCGTACTGGCCGTCCATGAGCATCCAGTCACCATCAGCCACGTAAGCATCAGCCAGGGCCGTATTCGGTAACAGGTTGCCAAAAATGACCAATAACACATGGCTACTGCGCTGGTTTAAAGTAAAATCGACCACGAAGACGGCCTTCTACATACGGTGGCTGTTTGTAACCACGAGCTTCAATTCCCTGATCAATTCGGTCAACCAGATCATAAATGTCTACACCCGGTTGATTGATATGCCTGATTAGTTCACTGGCAAACAGGCTGTTCTGTTGGTCGCCGTCGTGGGATGGTTTGCCGGGTTCAGTAGCATAGACAACCAGTGTCCCTACGGCGGGTTGCATCTGGACAAATACAAGTTCGCCAGCGCCCCTCCGCCACGACCGATACGGATTGTTTCGGCAGGCATCCCAGAAAACCAGATTCGTGCCTTTAGGATTGGTATGTTCCATACGGGCAATCAGCCGACGAAGCGAGTAGCATTCATATTCGACATCGGATTCGGAACTGGGGTCGGCATCGACAGGCTGGAGGTAGTTTTCACCATTGATCATCAGTCCGTGACCCGCATAATAGACCAGACTAACGGCATTGTCGGGTAAACTGGTCATGAACGTATCGACCGTTTCCTTGAGCTTCCGCAGAGGGAGATTTTCTTTACTGGTGACCACAAAGCCTAGATTCTCCAGTTGTTCTTTTAGCGCAACGCCATCGTTTAACGGATTTTTCAGCGGGTACTTAGGGTAAGCCGCGTTGGCAATAATGAGCGCCAGCCGTTTTTGAGCAGATGGGTCTTTGTGGACAATCGCTGCTTCGGGTTGGTAAGTAATCAGGCGAGATTCGGAGGTAGTGGTGCCGCCTGCGTTGGTTACCACCGCACGTAGTTCGTTCGAACCGGTAGAAAGCTGAATCGTTTCCGAAATTTCCTGTCCGCAACTTACCCGCTTAAATCCCCGCTGACTGGCGTTCAGTGCGATGCCATTTCGGAGAATCTGCACCTGAGTGATGGGTTCGGCCGACTGAACGCAGAGTGTGATTCGATAGCCAGGTGTTTTCTGCACGACCTGTTCTGCCAGCGGATTTTGCCAGGCGATGACAGGAGCGGCCACGACGGGCTTCCGGACGGACGCCCAATCGCTCTTAGCCGATGTGGTAATTGATTTTTGCCCCCAGGCGGTGTGCATGCCCATCAACCAGTAGAGCAAAAAAGTAAATCCTAATCTCATGACCGAATTTATTTTGTAAAGGAAACGTCCATACAAGTGCCTAATCCGATTCGGGCCACGCGAACTAACTGATCATGCCTAAGCCTCCATGCGCTTAAAAGCTCAGTTGTAGGCCAACAACAGGTGTCCGGCTCACGTAGTTAACGACAATCCGGTAGGGTATGCCTAGTCTTTCTCGCTGGTTTTTTCGCCCTTTCAAAAATGTATAGACTACATCGGCTGCCCATACCAGTGCAGCCGCCCGTGTAGCCAGTAAATACTGATGATGGAACTGATTAGCGTCGTCGTAAACCGATTCGCTGAGCTGATTCTGGTAAATAGCCAACTGCTGTTGTGATCGATTTCGTTGCACGAGTCCGTACACTAGTAGTCCAGCATAAGCCACGGTAATGAGTGGGCGCAAACCCACTTTGTGATTGGGCTGAACAAATATATTGCCTAATCCTGGCAGCACTGCCGAAACGAGTGCATTGGCTGGCCCTCCGCCCAAGGCTATACGCTGGCCTGGAACGAATGCCTGCTTTACATGGATCGTCACCCGGATGTCGTCGACCATTGTCAGCCCATCGAGCCGATAATCCCAGTATATAGTTTTATTAAAACCGGATGTTATGGCTTTTCCAACATCGCCCGTTACGGTTTTGGCCACCAGCAGGCCAGCGCTGCGACTTTCTACCTGAATATAGACCGAGTCAGCAGCGATCAGGCCACTGATGTCATACTGAATTTTCGCACGTACCGTATCGACCTCAAGCCGAATGTTGGAGACTTTTGCCAGTCGCCCACTCACCGACTGGCTGTATAGTTCTGTTGTCAGCAAAACGGCGACGATGAAGCCGATAATCCGAATGTAATACGTGATCATACGGCTTACTGCTGATAAAGGGCTTTCACTTCCGCGTCGGTTAAAGCCCGGTTATAAATACGAATCTCATCGATCGACCCATTGAAATTATTCGGGTCATAAGCGGCCTGAGCCCCAAATCGCAGTTTGCTTCCTTCACATCGGTCGATGATGGCATCAGGCTGCTGCGTTTCCATTCGTTTTAAGTTGCCATTGAGGTAAATTTTGGCTATACGCCTGGCAAATACGGCAACAAAGTGATACCACCGATTGACCTGATAGGTTGGTTCGTAGTACAGTACGGCTTCTTTAATTGGCTGCTCAATGGTGCATACACCATCCTGGTTGATGTCGGCTATCAGTTCGCAGCATTGCCCATTCGAATTGGGTACGGGTCGGATAAAAGCGCTGTACTGCTGATTCTGATGATCTGAATAATTCGATTTGTTATAAATATGGCTGCTGGTGGTAACGGTTGTTGGTTTCATCCATAGGCTAACCGATATGACTTCTGGTCGAAGGTTGGCATTATCCGCAATTTCAAAATAGTCATCGATGCCATCCAGTAGTAAGGCTGATTTGCCCTTGTCGCCCTTGTCGGGGCCATATGTAGCGCCGTTCATCAGTATGCCATTCAGGTTGTTGCTGCTGGCATCAACTGTACTTTCGTTGAAGGGGTAATAAGCAACTAACCCTTCTGTCAGGTCGATGGGCTCACGTGGTAAGTTCCATGAATCGCACCCAACGATCAAAACCAGACAAGCGTACAGAATATACGATTTAGCCCATTGATGATCAGATGTTTGCGTTAACATAGTTGTATGAATAACCGCCGAAGCATAGCCCGGATAAGATCGAAATATAAAAAATATAATTTGAATAGTACAATTTATATTTTAGCTATAACAGGCTGCCAGTTGAAAACAATGGAGTTTAATCGTGAAAAATCAGCTTTCAGGAATACTTTTGCGAACTGCTTTTGTTGCTCAGTATAGACTCCTGATCGAACAAACTACATGAATATAAACCAGGTCCGCGAACAACTGCATCGACTCATCGACGAAGTCGACGACATCTACGTGTTGAATGGCCTTTACCGCAATCTGATTTCCGATAAACGGCAGCGGGAAGCCTACGAAAAAGAGCAGGCCGAAAAGGCAAAACGTCAGGCTGCCAACCGTCGATCGAATGGGTAGTAAGGGATGCTCACGGAATGAGAAACGGATTCAGACCGATACTGATTGAGCTGATTTGGCTGGCAGTCTCCTTTGCCGCAAGCGGCCTGTTTTGTTTTTTTATTTTCGGCAGGAATCTGATAAGAGGCAGCGTCGACATCCAATTATACGATACGTACTTTGTCGTTTCGTCAGTTTGGGTAATTGGTCTACTTTTTCTGATCATCGCCTTTCTGACTTTTCTGATAAAAGAATGGCTTAATCGGTTTAGCAGGAAGCTCCCTAATCTGATTCTTCTTACACTGGGGATGTTGCTGATCGTGCTGTTTTCTTTTATTTCGAGATTCCGCTGATTGTGAGGGCGATAATAATGGCGTTGAAGGCAAACGACAACACGCCATGCGCTAGTGCCGTACGACGCATGACCTTAGAACTGATGGCCACATCGGAAACCTGGCTGGTCATGCCAATTACGAACGAGAAATACGCAAAATCCATATAATCAGGTTCGGATTCATTCGGGAACTCCAATCCTTTCGGTCGTTTACCTTTTTCAAGGCCGTTTCCATAGTAAAGGTGCGCGTATCGAAAGACAAATACCGTATGTACTAAGCTCCACGAGCTGGCAACAGCCACAATAGCCAACGGCATATAATACGACTTCAATCCATCCTGTAACTGCTCATCAGTTGAGTTCAAAAGTGCCACGATGGCAACTAGACTGGCTATGGCGGCCACGACCACAAGTGCGAAAAAAACGGTACGATTGGAGTCTTCACTACTCGAAAGTTTGGGCAACTCGCGGGGGTGTACCTTTACAATGATGACCCACATGATCAGCAGGGATGTCAGGGCGTAAGCCACCCAGGCAATGGTAGTGCGGGCAGGAAGGTTAAACGCATCCGGTACGACAAAACTGACCAATACGGCGGCCGCTAACCCGGTCAGGAGCCGCTGATGGGGCTTAAAATGAATAATTTGATGGATTAATCGATCAAGCATAGTAACGTTTGAACGGCTCAGGTAACTCATTGATTTTGGCTATATTTACCTGAATAAAACCTATCATCCAGTTCAGTACCGTACCTCTATCATTGGTTCACTCCTCTATTTTCTCTACTCATTGCGCTGCTGGCCCGACCCAAAAGAACGAAGACGATTGCGGAGCTTGACCGGCAATTTACGCATTACACTACGCTGACCAAACGCATCTGGAAATTAGCCGAGCCGGGTTATCTGGAAAATCGGGTTAGGCCTTATAAATTAGGTAATATTTCGCCAGCTTCTACCGACGTAGGTGATGTAAGTTGAGTGGTGCCAACGGCAGCTTTGTCGACGGCCACCTGGATACCCGGTGTTCCGGCTCTGAGCTGGCCGTTGCCTGTGGAGGTATGGCGATTGGGGCAAAAGGGATAATGGTTGCCGCCAAAACAATTGCCCTAACTGCTATCGACCTGTTTCAACAGCCAGCAGCTATTCAACAGGCAAAAACAGAACTCGGGAAAGCACGTGGTGTAGAAAATTTTGTCTACAAATCGCTGGCCGGAGATCGACAGCCCCCGTTAGATTATCGACGGTAAATCAATCAATACCCAACTTGTAGACGAAGGTGATCAACCAGCTATTAACGGGCTGGTGTGGATGGTAATACTATAAATTCTATATATATACAATACTTATAAAAGCATTACTTATTTTTTATATGATAAAATGCTATTTGGCTAATAACATTCAATATATTTACTCACCCATAAATTAGTAACTGTATGATTTGTAAAAGTTTACCATATTTCTGTTTTGTTATTCTGACTAGTTTGCTTGTAAATGCTCAGAGCGCTGCCGTAACAACAAAGCCATCACCCGACAAAACACTTGAAAAAAGAATAACCGCACTTACGCAGCAGAACAGCCTGCTAAAAGCCCGATTTCAGCAATCCATTCTCGACAATCAGCGATTAAAGACCCAGATTGCCAGCCTTCAGCAGACTATTGCAGTTCGTAACGACAGCCTTGCCCAACAACAAACCACAATCAGTGGCTTGCGGAACCAACTTCATCAGTTAACAGCCCGAAACAATCAGGTACAGAAAGAGCTTGATCAGCGCACAGTCGATCTGAAAACGGCCAATACCCGTGTCGCACAGTTGGAATACGATCGGAAAATTCTGATCGACAACCGCATTATTCGTGTTTACAATTTTTCGGCGGATGATGTGCGTAAGCAGTTTGTCCGAAATTTATCGGCTCCCGAATCCGGGTTTCAATACGACGACGATCTGATTGACGATGAAATCCAGATCACCCGTAACTTTGGCGACCAGGCTGAAGCGTGGTGGGTATTCGACAAAACGCTGGATACCATTCTGGAGCTGAAAATCCGAATTAAGCCCCATCTCTTCGATCCGCAGAAAGCGCTCGTTTTTGGCGAAACCAAACTCCTGCAAAAAACGCGCTACAGCAATAAACCTTTCGACGAGCAGCACGACCGGGAAAAAATCAACCTGTATCGTGAAAAAACACTGCGTATGCTCGAAGGTAAACTAAGCGGCACCTCAGACAAGTAATGTATGATGTAGGAGCTACATCCTATATCTTCTCCTTTATCCGAACTCATGAGAAATCATTTACTACGCCAGGCGGGTCTTTGCGGGGCCATTGGCTGTTTTGTATGGATGAGCATCTTTGCTCTCCTGCTGCTTAGCAACAACGTATATGGCCAAACGTCGACAGTAATATCGGGACGGGTGGTGCGTGCTTCGAACGGCGAACCGCTGGCGGGTGCTTCGATCTTTATCAAAGGAACAACTCGGGGCACCATTACCAATGAGTTTGGGTATTTCCAGATCAACATCAATCGCCCGGTTGAGCTGGTTGGGCGGTTTATTGGGTTTCAGGATTTTACACAGGTAGTTGTTCCGAATGATAGTCGACGGGCTACGATCAATTTTCGGCTGGTGAGCAACGATATGCAACTGCGTGATGCGGTCGTGAGTGCCAATCGGGTGGAGGAATATTTGCAGAAAGTGCCGGTAGCCGCTTCAGTGGTTTCGCAGCGAGACATCGAACGGCGGAGCTTGTACAATACGCTGGAAACACTCAATAACGTACCAAACCTGATTACCGATTCCTGGCTCAATTCGCAGGTATCGTTTTCCGTTCGCGGTTTATCGACTGTTTTCGACAACGTTGGCTTTGAATCGACTGTAGCGTTGTATATCGACGATGCGTATTTCTCCCGAAGTTTTGCCTTCAACTCCACACTCATGGATATTGAGCGAGTAGAAGTGTTGCGCGGGCCCCAAGGAACGCTATTTGGAAAAAATACCATCGGTGGAGTGGTTCATATCGTATCGGAGAAACCCGAATTTGCTAATAATGGGCAGGTCGAGTTAAGCTACGGTAATTATAATTTCTTTCAGGCGCGGGCAAAGATCAATCGGGAGCTTATCAAAAATAAACTGGCTATTCGACTGACAGGCGCTTATACCCGCCGGGATGGCTATATTACCGATAAGGTTCCAGCGATTGAGAACGTCAATAAAACCAACTTTTATGGATTTCGGGGTTCATTGCTGTATACACCGAATTCGAATGCAACGATCACCTTGCGAGCGTATTATGGTAAAGATGGTGATGCCGAAAATACTTTCGTCTACGCCAGTAAACCCGACTACAACCCTGTTGGTATTTCGGCAGATGAAGGCATGGCAACCCACCAAAGTGTGCCAAACACCTTCGATCGACAGCAATACGGGACCGTTGCAAAGGGTGAGTTTAAGCTAGGCCGAAATACACTTACGTCCATTACTGCCTTTAACAACTCGTCGGATGCCTATTTTGGCGATAACGACGTATCGGCCGCCGATGTATCGCTTTGGGGGCGGACACAGAAACTTCGAAATGTTAGCCAGGAAATTCGGATTCACTCCCCTCGCGAAGAGCGATTTTCCTACATTGGTGGACTGTATTTTTTAAATGAACAAATCACGGCCATTGATACCTTTTCGCTTCAGAAAGACTTTGTGCCGGTGGCTGAAGCGATTCTTGGAGCACCTGTTCAGAATGGTGAGCTATTTACAAGCGAAGGGTACACGACCAACAGCACGATTCATTCACGCAGTCTGGCGGCTTTTGCATCAGGAAGTTATGAGTTGGCCAAACAATTACGGCTGAACGTTGGTCTGCGATTCACGTCCGAGCGTCGGCGACTAGCGTACTGGCAACAGGTTCAGAACCAGTATTACAGCGGTCAGCCGTTCGATCTGATTGGTATGTATGCCGTCAATGTTGGCAACTCGTCGGTGCCTGTCGAACGAAATGCGGATAATAATGTCTTCTCCTATGACCTGGGCCTTGATTATCGCTTCACACCCTTCATGATGGGGTACGCCAAGTTTGTTCGGGGTTTTAAAGGAGCAGGCTTTAACACATCAGTTACGACCGACCCTGAAGGCACAGGCCTTGTGTTCAAACCCGAATTTGTCAATAACTACGAGTTGGGTTTTAAATCCAAGTTCAGCGAGCGCACCCGTTTCAATGCGGCTATGTTTTATACCGACTATATCAACAAACAGGAATTGCTCGATCAGGGAACCCGTGTTCGGGTAGCCAACGCGCCAAAAACGCAGGGATGGGGTGTCGAAACTGAATTTTCGGGCATGCTGAAAAATTTCCGGATCGATGTGTCAACCGGATATCTGCATTTCCGATATATCGATTTCCCGTTTGGTACTGATGACAATGGCAATGCCGTGAACTATGCGGGTAACCACCTGCTGAAAGCGCCAGACTTTACGTTTTCCCTTGCTCCCGAATATACCCTTCCCCTTACCGAACAGCTACGGGTTTTTCTGGGTATGAACATTAACCACACAGGCAAAGCCTTCAACGACATTTCGAACTCCGAAATTATCGCCCGGCAGGCCGCTACGATTGTGAACGGACGGCTATCACTGGCACCGCGGAATGGCAAATGGAGTATCGCCCTCTGGGGGAAGAACCTGACCAACAAGACGTTTATTCAACACGGTTGGGAATATGACTGGGGCAATCAAATCGCCTGGAGCCGCCCGCGTTATTTCGGTGTAGAATTGTATTTGAATTTTTTGTGAAAAGCTTCTGGAGATTAAAATCGATCTCTGAATATACCTTTAGGCTTCTGTAATATTCTTAGAAAAATCTGACTTCTCCAAAGATTGTACGGTGCAGGAGGACTTTTTCAAAATTTTCAACCATCTTGCCATGTTTTTTGACAGGCTTATAGCCAAAAGCCGCTTTCATTAAGATTCCATGAAAGAATACATCCGACCGATTAAACGTCTGCTTGTCGCCAACCGGGGCGAAATTGCCATCCGCATCATGCGGGCTGCTACCGAACTCGGCATTACAACGGTTGCCGTTTACACGTATGAAGACCGTTATTCGCTGCACCGCTATAAAGCCGATGAGGCTTATCAGATCGGTCGCGATGAAGATCCGCTGAAACCGTATCTGGATGTAGAAGGCATTATCATGCTGGCCAAACGGCATAAAATCGATGCCATTCACCCCGGCTATGGATTCCTGTCGGAAAATGTAAAACTGGCCCGGCGTTGTCGGGAAGAGGGAATCATCTTCGTGGGGCCCTCGCCCGAGGCTATGGATGCACTGGGCGATAAAGTTCGGGCCAAGAATCTGGCAACGACGGCTGGTGTTCCGCTGATTCCTGATTCGCGGGAAGAGAATATGTCGCCGGAGTTTGCCCTGACCGAAGCCGAACGCATCGGATTTCCGGTGATGGTAAAAGCGGCTGCCGGTGGCGGTGGGCGCGGTATGCGCGTAGTTCGGAACGCTGATGATTTCCCGAAAGCGTTCACCGAAGCCAAAAACGAAGCCCGCAACGCCTTTGGCGACGACACGATTTTCCTTGAAAAATTCATTGAAGATCCGAAGCACATCGAGGTACAGTTGCTGGGTGATCAGCACGGCAACATCGTTCACCTCTACGAGCGCGATTGTTCGGTACAACGGCGGTTCCAGAAAGTGGTCGAGGTGGCTCCTTCGTTTGGGCTACGGCAGGAAACGAAAAATAAACTCTATGAATACGCGCTACAGTTAGGCCGTGCGGTTAATTACTCGAACGCCGGAACCGTCGAATTTCTGGTCGATAAGAACGAGCACATCTACTTCATTGAAGTTAACCCACGGATTCAGGTTGAGCATACCATCACGGAAGAAGTAACCGGCATCGACATCGTCAGAACGCAGATTCTGATTGCGATGGGCTATCGGCTTTCCGACAATGGCATCTACATCAACCATCAGGACGAGATTCCGCTGAACGGATACGCTATCCAGTGCCGGATTACGACCGAAGATCCGGCCAACGGCTTCAAACCCGATTTTGGAACCATTACGGCCTATCGGAATGCCGCCGGTTTCGGTATTCGACTTGATGAGGGCAGTAGCTACGCGGGTATGAAAATCTCGCCGTACTTCGATTCGATGATCGTGAAAGTTTCGGCGCGGGGACGGACGCTTAAAGGGGCCTGTCAACGACTGATGCGCGCACTGGTCGAGTTCCGAATCCGGGGGGTGAAAACCAATATCGGCTTCCTGGAAAATGTGATCCGAAATCCGATTTTCCAGCGGGGCGAAGCACGGGTATCGTTCATCGAAACGCATCCTGAACTATTCGACTTCCGGAAACCACAGGACCGTTCGACGCGGGTATTAAATTATCTGGCCGAAGTGATTGTCAACGGTAATCCGGAAGTAAAAAAGAAAGACGACAGCAAGGTTTTTCGTACGCCAATTGTCCCGACGTATGATACCTATAGTCCATATCCCAAAGGCAATCGCGATCGTCTGAAAGAGTTGGGTCGGGATAAATTCAGCGAATGGGTGCGGGATCAGAAATGCGTGTTGTACACCGATACGACTTTCCGAGATGGCCACCAGTCACTACTGGCAACACGGGTTCGGACGCAGGATCTGCTAAAAGCGGCCGAAGGATTTGCCAAAAATCACCCCGAACTATTTTCGATGGAAGTATGGGGGGGCGCTACCTTCGACGTAGCCATGCGTTTCCTTTACGAAAGCCCGTGGAAACGCCTGGCGGCCCTGCGTGAAGCGATGCCGAACATGCTGTTGCAAATGCTGTTTCGGGGCTCCAATGCCGTTGGCTACTCGGCGTATCCGGATAACCTGATCGAAAAGTTTGTCGAGAAATCGTGGGAAACGGGTATTGACGTGTTCCGCATTTTCGATTCGCTGAACTGGGTCGAAGCGATGAAAGTAAGTATCCGTGCCGTTCGCGAACGGACGGATGCGTTGTGCGAAGCGGCCATTTGCTACACAGGGGATGTGCTGTCGCCAAACCAACACAAGTATACGCTCCAGTATTACCTCGACATGGCCCGTCAACTGGAGGACGAAGGGGCGCATTTGCTGGCCATTAAAGATATGGCCGGTTTGCTCAAACCTCTTTCGGCTGAGGTGCTGGTGCGTGAACTGAAAAAAGCGGTGGATATTCCGATCCATCTGCACACGCACGATACGGCAGGTATTCAGGCGGCTACCTATCTGAAAGCCATTGATTCGGGAGTCGATATTGTCGACTGTGCGTTGGGCGCTTTGTCGGGGCTGACCTCTCAACCGAACTTCAACTCAGTAGTTGCCATGATGCAGGGCCACGAGCGGGAGTGCCCCATGAACCTGTCGTCGCTGAACGATTATTCCAACTATTGGGAAGACGTCCGGGAGTATTACTACCCGTTCGAATCGGGTATGAAAGCCAGCAGTGCCGAAGTGTACGAGAATGAAATTCCGGGTGGTCAGTATTCCAACCTAAAACCGCAGGCCATCGCTACGGGTCTGGGCGATAAGTTCGAAACGCTGAAGAAGAACTATTCGGTAGCCAACCGGCTCTTCGGCGACATTGTAAAAGTAACGCCATCGTCGAAAGTAGTGGGCGATATGGCGATTTTCATGACGGCCAATAACCTGACAGCCAAAGATGTGATTGAGCGGGGCGAATCGCTGGCCTTCCCAGAGTCGGTCAAAGAACTGATGAAAGGAATTCTGGGGCAACCCGTTGGCGGTTTCCCGGAGGATATTCAACGGGTGGTCCTCAAAGGGGAGGAGCCTATTACCGACCGACCGAACAGCCACCTGAAGCCCATCGACTTCGACGCCGATTTTAAAGCTTTTCAGGAAAAATACCCGCTCAATGATGGTTTCGTCGATTATCTGTCGTTCCAGATGTACCCGAAGGTATACGACGAATATTATAAGGCTAATGAGCAATACGGCAACGTCAGTATCATTCCAACGCCCGCTTTCTTCTATGGGCTGAAGGAAAACGAAGAAATCCTGATCAATATCGAAGAGGGTAAAAATATCCTCGTTCGGTTACTCTTCAAATCAGAGCCCGACGAGTTTGGTATGCGAACCATCACCTTCGAATTGAACGGACAGAGCCGCCAGGTGAAGGTACGGGATAAAGCCTCGAAGGTTGAAAAACAACAACATGCCAAGGTCGCTAACGCGGGTGATGTGGGCGCTCCGTTGCAGGGCCGTTTGACCCGAATTCTGGTCAAAACCGGCGAGGTCGTGAAGAAAAATCAGCCCCTGTTCGTGATCGAAGCCATGAAGATGGAAAGTATCGTGGCGGCTTCTAAAGAAGGTACAATTGCTGGCATAAAGCTTAAAGAGGGCACCGTTGTCGAGCAGGACGACTGCGTACTGGAAATGTCGTAGTTTAATATAGTCTCCTGAAGTCAAATATATCATTCGTAGTTAAGTGGGAGTTTGTTTAATTACCCATTAGCACCGAATGATATATTTTTTTTACTCTGGTTACTATTGAAATTCTATAATTCATAGTTTTAGGCCATTTTCCGCGCAAATTTAAGATTCTATGAAAAACACCATTTACGCTTCTATCTGTTTCTTCGTCTGGCTTTTTCTGGATGCTTGTTCTCTTCAAGACCACCAATTTCCTCCACAAACACCATGTTCACCCATAAGCGGTGTAGCGAGCTGTTACCGCTTTTCAGAAGGCGGTACTGATGGAAGCGGAAATAATAATACAGCTCAGGTGGTGGGTGCAACACCAACTACTGATCGATTTGAAACGCCTAATTCGGCCTATCAGTTTAATGGAGCCAATTCAGTGGTATATGTGGATAATATCGATTATGGTTCTACCATAACAATGGCTTGCTGGGTAAAAGCCGACAACTTCAATCAGGACGCCGTCATTATGTATTATGGAAATCCTAAGCTGAATGGCTTCGGCGTGATTATGAGCAATGGACTATGTAATAAAGGGAATAAACTGGCTGTCCTGCTGGGCGGTATAAGTTGTAATTTGGATAACTCCGGAGTGGTGTTTAATGATACAAACTGGCACCATGTAGTATTAGTAAAACAAGGGAATTCGTTTACGCTGTTTGTGGATGGTGTTCAGAAATCAACCGCTAGTGGACAATACACTGAGCCTACCAAACGACTTAATATTGGAGCCCATTTATTTCCAGCAGAGAATAGTGGGTATTTTGCAGGGAAAATTGATGATGTACAAGTATACAGCCGTACGCTTACTGTTAATGAAATAATGCAGGTATATTTGGCCCATTAAAGCTAAGGCTTTAACACAAACCATTTAAATCTGCAAACATATAGTAATTGTTGGTAGGTCATAAGTCCTTTAACAGCAATTGCCAATGATAAATAGTATGAGTACACAGCAGCAAAACCCAAACCCGGAAGGATCAATTGATGTCGAACTGAGCGAAGAGATTGCCGAGGGTGTCTATGCCAATCTGGCGATGATTGCGCATTCCAACAGTGAATTTATTCTTGATTTTATCCGCCTGATGCCGGGCGTTCCCAAAGCGAAAGTTAAAGCCCGGATTATCCTGACGCCTGAGCATGCCAAGCGATTATTGGATGCCCTTCGTGAAAACATAAGTCGCTTCGAAGAGGCTTACGGAGGCATTAACCAGCCAAATGACTCATTCCGGTTTCCATCCGGTGGTTTTGGCGGTCCCGTCGGGCAAGCATAAATGCAATTGTAGAGTTGTACGGCTATAAAGTTGTAGAGTTAACTACCAGGCGGCTAACTCTACAACTTTATAGCCGTACAACTCTACAACTTATATTATTTTTCCCTATCTTTGCACCTCAAAATTCGGGAAGACTGTTTTTTCGTAACCAAAATCAATAATGCCTACTATACAACAATTAGTGCGTAAAGGGCGTGAGAAGCTGATCGACAAGTCGAAATCACCAGCTTTGGATGCCTGCCCGCAACGTCGGGGTGTGTGCACCCGTGTGTACACAACGACGCCGAAGAAGCCAAACTCGGCTCTTCGTAAAGTTGCCCGGGTTCGTCTGACGAACGGCCGGGAAGTGAACGCTTACATTCCAGGTGAAGGCCATAACCTACAGGAGCACTCGATCGTGCTGATCCGGGGTGGTCGGGTAAAAGACTTGCCAGGTGTTCGTTATCACATCGTTCGGGGAGCCCTCGATACGGCTGGTGTAAATGGTCGTCTGCAAAGCCGTTCGAAATACGGTGCCAAACGTCCGAAACCAGGTCAGGCCCCAGCTAAAGGCGGCAAAGGTGCTCCTCCAGCAAAAGGTAAGAAAAAGTAAGAATGAATAATGTAAAATGTATAATGAAAAATGGCCTGCAACAGCCATCATTGTACATTGTTCATTAGTCATTATACATTAAAAAATTGACTGCCCGTTGAAAAACACGGCAGAGTAAGACCAAAAATCTGAAGAACACATGAGAAAGGCGAAACCGCCCAAGCGTTACGTGTTACCTGATCCAAAATTTAAGGAGGTCCTCGTAACCAAATTTGTTAATAACCTGATGTACGAAGGTAAAAAGAGCCTGGCGTACTCAATTTTCTACGATGCCCTCGATGTAGTAGCTAAGCGCACCAACGAAAACGGGCTCGATACGTGGAAAAAGGCATTGAATAACGTAATGCCATCAGTTGAAGTAAAAAGCCGTCGCGTCGGTGGAGCTACCTTCCAGGTACCAACCGAAGTACGGGCAGACCGGAAGGTCGCGGTAGGCATGAAATGGCTTATCCGGTACGCTCGTTCGCGGGGTGAAAAAACCATGGTAGACCGGTTAGCAGCCGAAATCGTTGCCGCTGCAAAAGGCGAAGGCGCTGCTGTTAAAAAGAAGGACGATACGCACCGTATGGCTGAAGCCAACAAGGCGTTCTCGCACTTCCGGTTCTAAACCAACTCAACAGTTCCAGTTCCCGAAGGCTGTTGAATCTGACAAAAGCCGCCCACTATTGGGTGGCTTTTGTTATTTTTGGCGCTATGACTACGTTAGAAAACGACATCCTCCGTGTTTCGATTCGCCCGAAAGGGGCTGAACTTACCTCGATTCTGCATAAACCGAGTGGTATTGAGCACCTCTGGCAAGCCGACCCAATGGTATGGAACTGGCACGCACCTAACCTATTTCCGGTGGTCGGTGGTTGCCTGAATAATCAACTGCTTGTCGATGGGAAAACATATCCGATTGAACGCCACGGATTTACTCGTCAGTCGGTTTTTGAAACCATCGAATCTTCGGCTACTCACGCTGTGTTTCAGTTGCGTTCAGGTAGCGCTACTCGCGTGCATTATCCGTATGCGTTTGAATTTCAGATCATCTATGAGATTGAGGAGTCTCAACTAACAGTGACCTATCGGGTTGTGAATGAAGATAATAAACCGATTTTCTTCTCCGTTGGCGCGCATCCGGCATTCAACGTTCCATTTTACGTAAACGAGAGTTACGAGGATTATTTTATTGAATTTGAAAAGGAAGAACCACTAGAAACCCATATGCTGTCGGCTGCGGGTTACTTTACGGGCGAAACTAGACCTGTTCCTACTGAAGGAAATCGATTGCCATTGACCCGGCATTTGTTTGATCAGGATGCGCTGGTTTTCAAAAACCTGGCTTCCCGTCGTGTTGCCATTCGGAGCGAACGCCATGATCATACCGTGACCGTACGTTTTCCAGATTTCCCTTATTTAGGACTATGGGCCAAACCGGGTGCCCCCTTTGTTTGTATTGAACCCTGGTTAGGCTGCGCCGACAGCGAAGGGGAACTCAAACCCATTCAGGAAAAAGAAGCTATCCAGAAAGTGGGCGAGGGAGATGTGTTTGAGGCTGCTTTTACGGTAGAAATCGTCTAACAGTTTACAGGCTTCTGTCTTTAGTCTTCAGTTCGCTGACGCATCAATAATACTTGCGTCAGCGAACTGAAGACTAAAGACAGAAGCCTGTAAACTACTATTGCGTTTCTTCAAGCGGGGTAAAGTCTTTGAACGTCCTTTTAATGGCTTTGTCTGATGAGTCTTTTTTGCTTTGCCAGTTGGCGTCCAACTCCAGGGCTACCAGACCGCTTAAACTCATTGAATTACGAAAATCGTCCAGCTTCTTGATGAATTCGTTACTACGTCGGGATGATTTCAGGGCAAATTCACGGGCAAATACATCGCCCTTATTCTGTAATTCGCTTTTCTTACCCAATACATAATTGTAGCGATCAAGCAGATCTTTCATCGATTTCCCAATGACTTCAGTGGCTTCGAGGGTACCCATGGTTAGAACCGCTGTGCCGCCAACCGCTGAAATAATCTTTTGAGAATTTGGGTCATTGGCCGTAATGGCGGGTGATACGCCCGTTATTGCTCCTAACGACGCATTAGCTACCGACCGATTGCGTTTTCCGCCTTTGGCTTTCCGGTAGTCGCGTTTGAGCTGTTCTTCCTTTTCGCTGAGCTGTTCCACTAATCCCCAGGCTTGTACTAGTGCCTGCCGGTATTGCGCATAGTAGTAGCGGTCTTTTTCAGCTTCGTTTACCGTATTGAGAATCGTAAATGTAATTCGTTTCTCTTCTCGGTTTTGCGCTTTATCCAGCACGTAAAACGTGATCTGAACATTCAGCGAATCATACGGATCTTTGACGAAATCATAGCCAGGCTGCCAGATAAATTCATATTGGTTATTCGTATTTTTGATCAGTGCTGATTTGGGAATGTTCTGATTATCCGATAAAAATCCGAAGGTCGAGACATCATCTTCTCCGTTGAGGTCAGATAGGTAGAATTTAAGGTTGACGGTAGCGTTCTCGCGGAGTTTGTAATGCGATTCTTTCGGAATAACGGATATATCGGGTGGTAGGTCCATCTGCGTCACCTCTACCTTAAGCCGACCTTTGGTACGCGCTTTAGAAGGCTGATCTTCTACCCAGAATTCGATGTACTGCGGGTTTTGTTTCAGCCGATTGAACTGATTCAATGATAAGGTCCAGGTTAGTTCGCCCTGCGACGAGAGTTTACTACCTTCCGGCATCTGATCCGTAATCGGAATGAATACGATTGGGTCCCCATCATCGTCATGCACTATTTGCGAATCCATTTTATAGGAATTCTGCGTTCGGTAGCTTACGTAAAACGGGCGTAACTCGTCGATCACCGGTGGGCGATTGACATGTTGCACTTTAAAGTCGACAGTATGTGAGGCTACTTGGCCATGACTGTTTCGTACCTCAAAGGTGACAGGGTAGGTTTTCGTTGTCTGAATCCGGTCGGCCAGATCGAAACCGGGCGCCCAGGTAAAATGGCCTAGCGAATCCAGATGCATGCCTTCTACTGGATCACTACCGAATGAAAATGCTAGTGTATCGGTTACTGAACCTGTCGCTTTTAGATCAAACCGGACGGATGTTCCTTCTGAAACGGTATTCCAGTTGTTTTGAGTTGGAAAGACGAGTTGTAATGGCTTTGATTCCTGTGCATAGCTGCTCACAAATGATATAAGAAGCAACATCAAGGATACTATACCGACAGTTCGGGTCATAAGGACGTTCGAGGGTAGTCTGTCATAAAAAACGCAAAAATACGACCAAGATTTCGTCTATCGGCTGATAATCGTCGGTTTTAAGATTTTTCTTATTTATTACTTCCTTTTACTCTGAAATAATTGGCTTTTTTTGAGTTTATACCCGTATGAAAACTATAATTAATTGATGATAATCTGCTAATGTATAAGGTGGGTTCTACTCATTCCTAAGAAACTCTCTGAAAATAGTTATTTGGGCTTTCTGAGCATCATGGGTAACATGGCAATATAGGTCTAAGTCGGAACGCAATGGTGGAACCAGTAGCCGTTTTTTGAAGAACCTAATTCTTCAATTGCATGTATCGAATTGCTTACCACCTCAAATAATGGCACTTCAAATCTGACCAACTTAAGGTGTACTGACATTAAAATCAACACTATATGTATGTCTTTTCTCTCCCAGGTAAAATACTTTTGGAAAAAAGGCCCTTCGGCTACCGATCAAGTTTGCCCGTAGAGCCGTTTGCCTACCATAGGGTATTTGGATTAATTGGCTTAAATCGATACAGCTGAAAGCGCAAATTGTCGAACATCAGGATGAGGAAGCGCTCAAAATGATGGAAGAAAAAATGTAGGTTTGCGGTTAATGGGTAAAAGGTTAATTTTCAGAGGACTGTTGGTGCTGTCTGGTTGGGCTATTTCTCAAAAAACGTGGGGGCAGATTGGGTCCGAAACACAGGGTGGACAGTTGGCAAGCTGGGTGGCGCTTGGCATCAATCAGGAACTGGGTACTCGCTGGGTGTCGGTAACCAATTTGGGCTTGGGTCGGCATAGCGGTGCTGATGACACCCAGCCTGTAGCCTATCAGGGTCTGAAGGTCATCTCTCAGGAATTCGTCTTTAAACTGACAAATCGCTGGAAATTGGCGCTTTCCGGCGGGTATACTAATCGAAGTTACTATTCGACTAAATTACCGGCGTTTCGCAATGAGATTCGGCCTGCGTTTCGCCTATATTACACCCACTATGCCGGTAAACTTGAGCTTATTCACCAGGCTCGTCAGGATTTTCGCTGGTTTTATACGCCCCAGTATAAACAATCCTGGGAAGTTCCTTTCGAATTAAGATTTCGGTACATGCTTCAGGCCAGGATGCCTCTGGGCCGTCAAAAGCAGAATTTTTTAATCCTAAGCAACGAAGTACTGGCTGCCATTGATAAGCAGAATCTTAGCAATCAGGAAGATGGGATACCAGCGTTTAAACCGTTCTTATTAACGGAAAACCGATTGGCTGGCTATTTTCGACATCAGACGAGAGGGGCCCTGAAACTGGATATTGACGTAGGTTTTTTATATCAAAACTACCGAAGTGAAGCCTCAAGTCCATTCAATACAACAATGACGATGATGATCGATTTGATTCTGCGCAATCCCTTCCAGCAAAGACATTTACGACATGAAGGCGAAGTCAATCCCTATGAAAAGTGATTTAGCTTTTAAACCGTTTACGGACGGTCGGCCGCTGCCGCCTGATGACTCACTTTAGTTTTGCCGCCCGGCTCGGGTACTACTACCTGAACGGTATTCAGAGCTACTCCAGCATGACAATCGGACGACCGAAGACGCTAGTTTTTTGGGTTCGTTGATGGCCTGTATCTCATTGGTGGCAATCAGCAACTCGGTAGTAATGACGGGGCCAACACCGGATACTGAGACTATCAGATCAAACAACCGCTCGGGCGGTCCCGTCTTTCAGTTGGCTTTCCCCAAACCCTATTGCCCATGTTAGGAGGCAAATTCAGCAAGTCCCAACATCATTTAGTTTTGAACCAACTGTAACCTTCTGGAAGAAAGACAGTTTCCAGCTCAATCCACTTACGGCTAAACTGCTTTTAACCAATCATGAAATCTATTTTTTTAACCGGGGTGATGGTCTTCTTACTTCACCTAACCTGCCGGGCTACCTGGTCAATTATCCTCATTGATGAGCGAAGCCAACAAATCGGGATCGCAGGAGCCTCTTGTACAAATGGCGAATCCAGTAAAGTCATTCCGAAGCGAATAGCATCATTAATCAGCTTTTCTCAAATAAGGCGCCTTCTTGAGATGGTTCTGTCCTCTGATTGAGTAAGTGATGAATTTTGTACGAAACGGTAAATCTACTCATCATGTAGATGGATGATGACTTGCTGAATATTCTAATAAATCCCTTATTCACTACGCAAGCTTTTTACAGGATTTATTAAAGCCGCTTTGATACTTTGATAACTCACTGTGAATAGAGTTACAGCCAAAGCCCCTACTCCTGAAGCCGCAAAAATCCACCACGACAGCTCTGTACGATACGCGTACTTCTGAAGCCAATTTCCCAGAAAATAATAGGAAATGGGCGTAGCAACGCAAAAGGCAATAAGGACCAATAGCAAAAACTCTTTTGAGAGCATTACCCATAGGTTGATGACTGATGCACCCAGTACTTTCCGAACGCCAATCTCTTTGGTACGCTGCTCGGCGGTAAAGGATGCCAGCCCGAATAAACCCAGGCAGGAAATAAATATAGCGAGCGTCGCAAAAAAAGCGGCTAGCTTGCTAATTCGTTCTTCGGTAGAAAACTTTAGCGCATATTCCTGATCGGCAAATTTATAGTCGAAAGGAGCTGTGGGAATGAGTTTCTTAAAGACCGCTTCAATCGTGGGTAAGGCTTCCGAAGCGCTTATTGTCGGCTTGATTCGGATATTAATCCAGTTATTAAAATTTTCTATTAGAAAAACAGTCGGAATGGTTGGCTCATAGGGCGACATTGAGACCATATCTTTCACCACACCCAAAATACTATAGGTTTTAGCGGGACGCCAGCCTGGTGACCAGGTTAGTATCTCCCCAACAGGTGATCCAGCCATTTCCATTAATTTGACAAAGGACTCGTTGACAACCAGTCCCATAGAATCTGACGTCAATCCTCGCTGAAAATCGCGTCCTGACATAAACTGCCAGCCTACTGTTTTACCATATTCTGGCGATACCGACAGCGTACCACAACCATTTGGGCAATTAATCTCAGTCCCTTTTCGAGAAAAGCCTGCATTCCACATCGTGATGTTAGTGACAGAACTCCTCGATTCGGCCACTTCCTCTATTACACCGGTATTTCGCAGTTCACTTCTGAGAAGCTCATGCTTTCCATTAAAATCATTGGTCTTCTTCTCAATCAACAAAAGGCCATCCCGACTATAGCCAATTGGCCTATTTTTAGCGTGCTGAAGCTGCCGGTAGACGATTGTTGTACTGATTATTAGTATAACAGATACAGTGAATTGCATGACGACCAGTACTTTACGTGGGGTGACGCCTAATTGCCCCAGCCGAAACGCACTTAGGCCAACCGTTCCCTTAAGCACTTTAACGGGCTGAAACGACGATAAATAGAGCGCCGGATAGCTACCCGCTACAAAGCCTGCCAGCAGCATAAAGCCTAGACTGATCAGCCAGAAATAAGGAGCAGTCCAGGGAATAGCCATTTGCTTGGCGGCAATATCATTAAACAGTGGCAACGCAATCAGTGTGAGCAGGAGTGATAGGCCAAAGGCCAGTATAACTACTAAATACGATTCGCTAAAGAATTGGCCAATCAGTTGCCCTCGACGTGACCCTACCGCTTTGCGAATGCCAACTTCCTTGGCGCGTTTTTCGGAGCGGGCCGTACTCAGATTCATGAAGTTGATACAAGCCAACAGCAGCACAAACACACCAATGCAACCGATCAACCAGACCATCTGCACTGGGCTATTATCGGTCATATCACGACCTCCACGCAGATGCCACTGGCTCATAGGTAGTAGGCGAATTTGTGGGTGCCGTGCGATCTGCTCCTGCTTACCTTGTAGTTTTTTGAGATTACTTAGTTCGATATCTTTAATGAGACTAGAAACCTGATCAAAATCCGCCTGGGGTTGTAGCTGGGCGTAAGTATAGACAAACCAATTGTCCCAGCCCTGTTCCTTTACCCATGGGTTTACGGAGGTCCATAAACTAAAGGGAGCGAAGAATTTTACATCACGAAACTCTGTATTATAGGGTAAATCTTCGTAAATCCCCGTCACCCGTGCATCCATAGTAGCATTGACCTTGACCACTTTGTTCAGCGGGTCAGTATTGCCAAAGAGGGCCTGTGCTGCTGAGGCTGACAGGATGATCGAATGGGGGTCGGCAAGGCTGTTTCGAGTCCCTTCAAGCATGTTTAGCGCCAGCATATCCGGAGCACCAGATTCGATAAACTGCCCCATTTGCGTGAGTTTCGTTTCGCCAACTGTCAGTATATAATCATTTGGCTGTAAGGCTAATAAGATATGCTTGAAATAATCCCCATACTTGGTTTTAAGCTCACCAGCTATTGGATAGGGTAAATACGTTCCCCGGTAGGGCTTCTTTTCACTGGTAATACCTTGCTCGGTGACCTTAGCCACGCGATTATAAGTTTGGTGGTAGGTATTAAACGATAATTCGTCCCATAGCCAAAGTCCATTGAGTATAGCTACGGCCATGCCTACTGCCAACCCACCAATGTTAATGGCCGAGTATCCCTTGTTTCGGGATAGGTTTCTGAATGCGATTTTGAGATAGTTCTGGAACATGTTCGGATTGAGTAGTGATGGCGCTGAATTTAAATCCGTCAACTGTGCTCGCAATTGGTGGCGAATAAAGTAAGGTCGACAAAATCGGATGACTTCCCAGATATAGCGCCGTCGTGCCGTCGATTTACCCAGCCGAGCTACCTGCTCCTCAAACTGTTCATGCAAGTCGCCGAGTAGTTCTTCCTGAAGCTCGACTGGACAGATAAACCGGAGTAACCGATCTGCCCAGGCTGGCGGTCCGTCGTTACGGGGCAAAGGGGTAGGTGGACGTTGTGCCATGGTTTACGAAACGGCCAGGTTGGGAATAGATCTCCAGAGGTCATTGCGGACTTGCCGCAGTTCATCCAGAGTTCGTTTGCCGTAAGCCGTGATCGAGAAAAGTCGCTTACGACGACCTCTCCGAGCGGTCGTAGCCCCGCCCAGATCTGATGTGACAAAGCCTTTTTCTTCCAGCCGATACAAGGCGACATGGATGCCACTGAGGTTAATGGACCGGTCGGTACATTGTTTTAATTCTTCAGCGATAGACAGCCCATAAGCTCCCCCATTGAAGTTGGCCACCATTAACAGGACGAGTTCTTTAAATTCCCCCAGATACATTCTACCCATGGTGTCTCTCGGATCGATTTATTTTCTTATTATTTGCTAAACAAATCAAATGCCACACTGATAACTATCAGTTTATCAGTAGCTTGTAGGGAATTTTCTTGACTTTAGTTGTCCGAAAACGTACAGGTGATGTCCGCTGGCGAACTATAGAGATGAGCGAATATAGACCCACTGTCAGTACCGGAAGTCGTAAACTAACCTACCTTCATTAAAAACGATAAGCTATTGAGCCGACTTTCTTTTATGAGTCCAATAGGGGAGTTGGAGCGCAAACTTGCGTACTACCTGTTGTAACCTACGATTTCCTTCATCTCAAAAAAGCTCCCGCTTGAAACGAAGAGGCTATGTTTCGCTAAATAAGATATAATTACTGGGCTGGCTGGTATCAAATAAGCAGTTAAGCCTGTTCTTTACTAACTAGTCTAAGTTGTGTGAAAGTTGGTTGATAGAAACACAAAAAAGACATAGCGTAGAGCAAGCGTACCTTTGAGCCGGGCCGCCGGAACGGTCAAATTACAATGCGGTTTCCAAAGAAGATTCATGCCGTCACTGAAGCAGTGTTTCTCATCAAAATCGTCTTGTTTCTTCTAGCGTATGCTCTCGAAACAAACTTTTGACATACAGGGCTTTCCCGCTAACTCGGAGTTCAACGAGGTGGCCTTTATTGCCCCTGGGAATTGCTGCTGGCTTCCTACGATTACATTCGTGACCGCCAGCAAGACTAGAACAACGACTTTCTGCAGATCTATGTCCACCTCGCTCCCCATACCTCCTTTGAGCGGGTTTCGGCCCGCATCAAAACTCTAAAACAAGCGCATGTCGATCCTCAACAGGCGGCCTTCAAGCCAACCCTGTTTTTGCAACCCATGCGCGATTGGCACTTATTTTCTACGTATGAAAATGGCGCTGTGGTCACCAGCCCAGCCCTCCGCTATGTCTGGGTGTACGGACTGATTGGTCTGTTTGTACTGGGCTTAACCAGCATCAATTATGTGAATTTGGCCACGGCCCGCAGTCAAAAACGATCTCGAGAAGTCGGCATCCGCAAAGCTATTGGGTCGATGCGTCGCCAATTGATGAACCAGTTTTTTACCGAATCCTTATTGACAGTCACCATCGCCTTAGTTCTCGCCCTTGTCGATGTAGAACTAGCTTTACCCTGGTTTAATTATGTGGCAGACAAACACCTGGCTCTGTTGTGGAGATACCCCGTTTTTTGGGCCTTGATTGGCGCTTTCCTACTGGTCACCAGTTTGCTATCCGGCATATATCCGACGCTTTTTCCATCCTCATTTCAACCCATTCGTGTTTTAAAGGGTAACTGGTTGGCTGGCCGCGGAGAGGCCGCTCCTCGGAAGGTGCTGGTTGTCATTCAATTTTCGGTTTCCACCATCCTGCTTATTGGTACGCTGGTTGTGTACCGGCAAATTCAGTTCGCTAAAGACCGTCCCGTAGGCTATTCACGTCAAAACCTGCTCGAATTCCGCAAAAGTACATCTGAATTTGATGGCAAATCTGAGCTGATTATGGCCGAGTTGCTCAAAACAGGCCTGGTGATTCAGGTAGCGGAATCTTCTAGCCGGGTGACCGACATTGGAGCCATGAACGGTGGTTTTAGCTGGTGTGGAAAAGATCCGGCTTTAAATCCTAGTTTTGGTACCGTACGGGTGAGCGCTGATTATGGTAAAACCATTGGTTGGCAGTTTGTGGCTGGGCGGGATTTCTCCAGTACCTTGGCGACGGATTCGGCGGGTTTGGTTCTCAATGAAGCCACTGTTGACGAAATGGGGTTAACAAACCAATCCGGAGAATCGCCAGTAGGTGAACTAATCCGCTGGAAGAGCGACTTTAATGAGGTGGGCACCTTCAAGATTCTGGGAGTGGTCAAGAATATGGTCATGAAATCGCCCTTCGAGCCCATTAAACCTACTATTTTTTATTTGCAGGGCTACCAAGGCTTCCTGTTTGCCAAACTTAAACCGCATTGTCAATGCAGTCAACCACAGTATCGATCTATCGTCGATGCTGTGGTTGATTTTGCCTTTCTCAACAATCGCCCGAATTATAGGTACTTAAACCTCACTTCGTCTCAAGTGGGAGGGTATTATAAAATAGGGACTCATCCTACCGATCGGCCTACGAAATTGAGACAGTGAGCTACTGATCGGACGCACTAGTGTCCTTGCCAATACCCAGTACCCAGCTAAAGGCTCCTTCCCCATCCGCCCGAACGACGCCTTTGATCAGAATACGGACCTCTTGGCCATGCCGGTCAATAGAAAGCTCTTGCTCAAAGGGCTCCATCGAGCCAAGCATCAGCTCGACTAAACGCTGGGCCGAGGCCTGATCAGCCGCTGTGGCTCGGCTCAGATACGTTTGCGTCGAGACAGGACTCCCCAACTCGAGGCCAAATAACTGGTACATGCCCGTCGACCAGAAAAAACTCCCCGTGGATCGATCATAATCCCAACTGCCGATAGCGGCTAACGCTTCGGTTTCCTGTAACAAAGTCAGGTTTTTGATCAAGGCCTGCTCGGCCTCCACCCGCTCGGTGATGTCGGTAAAAAAACACAACAGCGTGTCATACCCCTGGCTGGTGATGTGCACCTGGAACCAGCGTCCATCCTGGGGTAACTGATAATCGATGCGCAGGTTCTGTCCATCCATGGCGACCTGGTTGTAGTAAGCGCGCAGGTCGTCGCCCTGGGGGAACACCTCTTGACAGTTTTTACCTACCAGTTCCTGCGGAGTAGCCCCCAACAGTGATGCCGCTACGGAATTAACCAGCTGATAGCAAAACGCAAGGGGATGTCCCGTCGAATCCCGGATAATCCGATACAGGATAAGGCCGAGCTGACTATCTTGAATCAGGGCCTGTAGCAGTTGGTCAGTTGGTAGAAGCAGACTGGTGGTCATGGGGATCAGAGTCGATTAATAAAGGGCTACCGTGGTACTTTACGTTCTAGACGGAGCAAGAGTCTACGGGTTACCGACTAGCCGCTAAGCCAATTTTGTAGGCCTGCTGGGGGGAGTCATTTAGGCAACCTGATTTGCTCTGAAAAGTTACTAAAATTCTTACTTCACGAAGATTCCCGGCCAACAAAAGCAGCTATTTGAAGCTTAAAGCCTTTTCCTCCCACCGATTGATAGACTTCAATCTGACTCAACAGGTCCATTGACTTCAGCATGGGGGCATTCGCGATCATTGAACAACAACTGGAACCACCGCTTATCCCGATTGCAGTACGTCATCGATAGGCGTATCTTCCACCAAAAAGAGCAGTCGGTCAGAAAGGGGTTGATTCAGGGATTGACGTCGTTTTTCTTTCCGGTAGTAGGAAATGGCTACATTCAAGGCAATGCGGATAAATCCAGGTAGAATACTGGTCAGAATAGGTATCTAAAGCTTTCCATAGTTGAAGTACGATGTCCTGCACCAGATCCTGTCGATCCTCGGGTTGGGGGCAATAAGCCCGGGCGATGGGGTAGATGATGCCTTTATGGGTCTGTAGAACGGCGAGGAATCGCTCAGTTTTAGGCGTTGATGGCATGGGCGACTGGTTTGTCTAATTATTCGCAGACCAAGGGAGAAAATCACAAGGTTAGGCAAAAATATTTTTGGCGCTCTTCAAGATGGGTAGGTGGAAAGGTGCCCTATGAAGCTTACTATCTCTTAAAACACCCCATTTGAGAAACAGATACATGGAAACTCCTGCGTCTTAAGTAGGAGCTTTCTTGTGAGACTATGTATTGAACCTGCAAGATCGACAGATGCAGCCTCTGTACACTTTCGTTTGCCAACCTCCAGTAACAGTAAAAGCGGAACAGCTTAGGTTGCTTGAAACGGCCACCGATTATCCGCTCTTTGTTCCTTTTGTCCGTTTCAACAACACCTGGCTGAACCTATGGCTAGCTTTGCCCTAAATGTATCAACTAACGATGACTAGTTTTTCCTTCCCTTGCCTCAGTTGATCAGTCTGCTTTGCTGGGTAATCAGCGCTACAGGTATCCTCAACGCGATGGATAAGGATCAAATCTGGTAGAATGCTTTTTGGTTTAGCTCTTAGCAGTATCTTAACTACGAACCGATGAATAGCTTGGATTGCCTGATTTTGGTACTACTGGTACTAACGACGGTCTATGCAATAGTCGCTTTTAAGCGGGCCAATAGCCTGTTCACCCGCTCAATTGGCTTATTGGTCCTATTAGTAGTGATTCAATTGTTTTGGAAAGGTTTCTATTGGCAATACATGCCAGCCTATTGGCAACTCGGTTTGTTGATCATCATAGCCTATCTCAACTCAGTATCCTATCGAAGACTTCAGCATATTAGCTTAGGGGTGTTGCTGGTGGTTGCCTTGATGCCTTGGGCTATGTTTTTACCTGTCCCTAGTTTAACAGAACCTTTAGGCAAGTATGCTGTGGGAACCCAAGTTTTTCGCTGGGTGGATTCAACCAGAACTGAACAAATAACCACAGACCCCTTTGACAAACGAAATGTCATTGTCCAAGCCTGGTATCCAGCAAAGCCCAACGAAAAAGGTATCCACTCAATGTATCTGGATGGGTTGCCTAATTTGCCGCCCAGGGTGAGTGTTCTACCGAGCTTTTTACTGGACCATTACGATCAAATGGATACTTATGCGGTATCGAAGGCAACCCCCGCTAAAGCTCGACAAAAATGGCCTGTTGTGCTTTTTCTACCGGGCTATGGAGCCGCACGTGCGTTTTATACGAGTCTTGCTGTTGGCCTGGCCAGTCATGGCTACGTGGTTTTCTGTCTGGATCATCCTTATGAATCAGCCATTACTGGGCTAGCTAACGGGAAACTGGCCACCACGATTGAGAACTTTCAACCGGGTGCTCCAGACCGACTTGGCTTTATGAAAAATCGGCTCGACATCCGGGTGGCCGATGTGCGGTTCGTACTCAACCAATTAGAAAGTAAACAATCTTCCCCTACTTTCTTCTCTTCACTTGACCTGAATCGGATTGGTATCGCTGGTCATTCCTTTGGGGGAGCCACGGGTGGTGCTGCGATGGCTCATGATTCACGAATTAAAGCAGCGGTCAATATAGATGGCACCCTGTACGGCGGATTGCCCAAATCGAGGGGGGCTCGTCCGTTTCTATTAATCGAAAGTCATAAAGATAAAATCGGTCGTTTCGCCCGATATGAAGCCGGCAATCAGTTGTTATTCAAGCAATTTGGGGGTGGTCATCGTTACGAACTGACCGATGCCGACCATTACAGTTTTACGGATGTGCCGCTCCTCTTAGCCCCTCCTGCCCGCCTGTTGGCAGGTTACGCCTTAAGCTTTGGTCAAGTACCAACAAAAACGCATCGGGCAACCGTCAGCCTATTGGCAGCGTTTTTTGATCATACGTTAAACGGTAGTCCGTCCCAGCTTGACGCGGTTGCCAGCCGTTATGCGGGTATTGTCAGCAAACAAGTTGTTTACTAACGTTTACCTAAGCTACAGCTGTACAGGTCCGGTTCATTTTGTTGCCGTCAATGCTATCCGCCGGATTTAGCTCACTCATTAACTACTCAACGTTTAGCGAGTTAACTGGCCTCAGTCTGTCCCCCTATTTTTACGAGGCCAATTTGTGTACTTTCCGAGGAAGTACGACAGGTCGGTTGTATCGCGTAAAACACCACATTGATCACCTTTGTCTTATGAGGGAGCGTTTTATGATACTATCAGTGAAGTTAACCAAAGCTCTTCCTTTAGCGCTTGTACTTATGCTTTACTTTTTAGCTGAACCTCAATGTCCGGCTTTCGATGGAGCAGTTCAGCGATGAAGTTCATCTTATCCTCAGGAGAGATCAGCACGCTATCGAATCGATTATAGACTATTTCAATTCGATCCAGCGATAGAGCAGGGGAACTGATGGGGTTTCGGGTTTCGATAATCTTTCTGATTGAAGTATAAGGCAGCTCTTTGCGGAAGAAAAAGCCTGATTGAATTTTAAGCGTGTACTCATCTAGTTTATAGTGTGTCGTCAAAAATAGGTGGGCAATCGAAAGTGAAACAAACAAGATAATGCCCGCTCCGGCCCAAAGCCCTTTAACAATCATTAAGCAACCTATAGCAACCAGTAAACCAGCTAAGGGAATCGCTAGCTCAAGCCCAACTTTCGATTTATAAGTTTTCATCGTTTCACCTTTTCATCGTTCTGCATCGCTGCCTAAGAGTAAGATAGGAAAAAGCGGCAACAATAGTGAAGCTATGAATAAAATAACATTAATTATTTGTTTCAGTGGTGAACGGTTTATGAGATTTAAATAAAAAACTATACCCAAGAATCAGTAGTATATAAAATGTTAGTATATTTAAACATGAATACTACTTCGCACCAGCTACTTAAGGGCAGTCTTAGTGCCATCATCATTAAACTGCTGGCCCAGACCGAGTGGATGTACGGCTATGAGATCTGCCAGAAAGTAAAGCAACTCACCGATGGCCAGCTTAAAATTACCGAAGGAGCTCTCTATCCCGCTTTGTACAAACTTGAAGCCGATGGCATGCTGATCACCAAAACCCAAATCGTCGACGGTCGAGCCCGTAAATACTATGCCATTGCCCAGGATCAACAAGGTAACGCGGTGGATAAACTCGCTCAGATTGAGCTGTTTCTCCATCAGTTGCAACGCATACTTACTCCCAGTGATCTCAATCTTCTTCATACTACCTAATCAACCTCACCGCTATGACACAGGCCCAACAGGCTCGCATTACTACCTTTCTGACTCAGAAATGTCAGTTAATTGAAACCGTCTTTATCCAGGAGATGACCGATCACTTTGTTGTTTCCGTGGAAGCCAGGATCGCCGACTCACTTTCTTTTGAGGAGGCCCTTCAGCACACGATTAATGACTTTGGTGGACCCACTCACATCCAGAAGATGGAATGGACCTATCGGAAGGTGTTTTTGAGAAGTTTGTTCCGGGACTGGTGGGCACTGGTGAAAAGTCAATTCGCTACGCCCAAACGAGTTCGAACGCTGCTGGTAGTCAGCCTGGTTACGTTTGCAAACTTGTATGTTGGCTTCATGGCTGATTTTTTAGGGGCATCTGGAGAGAATATTCTATGGAATTCAGCTCAATGGGTGAGTGGTCTATGGGTTATGATGCTGAGCTGGTTTTTACTTCAACGGGTTGCTCCCCGGCTTAAGAAAGTGGGTGTAGTCCGCTTCCCCACCTTGTTGATCCGGTTGTTTACGTATTTCTTGTGGGTTGGTACTTTGTTTCTTTATTCAGGCATTAGTAGTCTGGAGATGTCCTTGTTGGTGAAAGGCTTAATTTATTCCGCCCTGTGGTCAACGGCGGCTACCTTGTATCTGGGGCTCTTGGATTTCTCGATGCAAACATCCCCTGACTCGTCGTACCAAACCAGGTAGATACTAGTTACCCAAACGGGTTACTGATTTAATAAACGCCCGAATTATAGATAATCAAATCTCTCGTCGTCTCAGTTGGGAGCGTTTTTGCAAGACAATGATTTTTCACTATCTATCCAAACAAACCAGTCTCATGAATACTATCCTGCTTTGTTTTCCAGGCTAAACGTCAGCTCCTGACAAGCATCAACGCTATGCAGCAGATCCATTTGTAGTTTGACCTTGACCACAACCTGAATTGACGATACAGCCCGTCCTACTCGGGTGAAGTCGTGGTGAGCCGCGAACGGGCCGCCGATTGACGGGGAAGTAAGAAGGAAACTATAGACTGGAAAGAGCCTCCAATTGCGAATGAGTCAACCTGAAAAGAGAAAGGCCGAACTGAAATTCATTTTCAGTTCGGCCTTTCTCTTTTCAGGTTGACTATGGATCTTTTCCACCTCATCGGCCAAATCTTTGAGCTGGGCAGTATACAGGTCAATTTTGCGATCTCAAGCAAACAACATCGTCTAAATGAACGCACTTGTCAAAACGTTTCTTTTGTTCGCTAGTGTAACCCAGCTAGGACTCACCGCTTCGGCACAAACTTACCGCAACAGCATCGGGCTGTCTATAGGCACATTCCGGCTTCATTCACTTGATGAGCAAGCCTCTCCGCTTCGGTATACCGGTCTGGTTAAACCACTGTTTGGGCTATCCTATCGTCATCATTCCGAAAATTCACACCTCAATCTGCGGCTGTCCGGTGGGGCAGGTACTATGAACCCCCAGCGTTTTGGTGCCCGGACGTACACAACAAAGTTTGGCGACGGCAACTCCTATACGTACCAGATTTCGTCAGAATTGTATCATGTAAATCTCGAAGTGGATTACCTCCGGCGCATCGGTCCGGCTGAACCAACCCGGTTTACTACCTGGGTAGGCGGTTCTTTTCAGGAGTCACTGCTGTATGCCGATGAAGTGGCTAATTTCCCCTGGGTCGTCAATACTGCCACGCTGTCGCCCATCATCCAGAGTGATTATATGTTTGCCGCAAACCACAGCCTGACCTTACGGGTAGATATGGCCGTTGTGGGCTTGATCACCCGCGCCATTTGGGCCAGCTTCCCTAAGTCTGCGAGGGACAATAACGTTACCGCCTATTTTAAGCAGGGTACGCATCCCGCCACAGTGAATAGGCTGGGCAATATGAACGTACAGTTTGGGTATTCATATCGCATCAGCCCACGGTTTAGTATGGGAGCCACGTACCGTGCTCGTTATCTATCCTATCCGGGCCCGCGCCCGATTCGCGCCCTGACCAGTTCTGTCTCCCTGGAGGGCGAAGTCCATTTTTAAGTAACAATACAGACGACCACGAACAATACGACCATGAAAAATCTCCGCACATTCTTCTTTTTGTTGTGGGTTAGTACCCTGTTCACTTCCTGCTCCAACCGACTTATCGGTCCCCAATTACCCAATACGCCCATCACTAATTTCGACCATCTGTGGGGTGAATATGATAAACTGTATGGGGCTTTTGAGCCGAAAAACCTCGACTGGAACACCCTCTATCAAACCTATCGGCCGCAAGTAAATCAGCAGACGACCGATGCGGAACTCTACCGGGTACTGGTGGCTCTTCTCAATCACCTCGATGATAACCACGTTTATCTGCGACCAACTGCCAATACGCAACTACCCTGGTACAATGGGGGCATTCTGGGACGTACTCAGGTAACGGATTATGATGGCACCGTGGTAAAACGATACCTGACCGAAAGCCGAACCATTAGCCGCGAATTTGTCTGCGGCAAATTACCTGACAAGGTGGGTTATATACTGCTGAAAGGCTTTGAACAGAATATAGATACGTATGAGAAAACAATGGATTCGGTTCTAACCTACCTTCAGGACACAAAGGGCTTAGTCATTGATCTGCGTGAAAATGGGGGTGGGGAAGACCGGGTAGGACAATACATCGCGAATCGATTTGCGACGGAACGTCACCTAGCCTTCACCGCCCGCTTGCGCAATGGTCCCCGACATACTGATTTTGGGCCCGAACTGCGTTTTTACACCGAGCCAGCCGGCCGTTTTCAATACATCAAACCAATCGTTGTGCTCACCAATAGAATGACTTACAGTACGGGTGAAACATTTATGCTGGCCATGCTTCAGAACAAAACCGTAACGCAGGTAGGCGACGTAACGGGCGGTGCTTTTTCGGACGCGGTAACGCGTGATTTACCCAATGGCTGGAGCTTCCGGGTTCCTATTGCCGACGTACGGGACGCTAATGGTCATAGCCTCGAAGGTATCGGTATTATGCCTAAAGTGGTCGTTACGAATAAGCCCGAAGAACTAAAAGCGGGCCACGACCGGGCGCTGGAAACGGCCCTTGAGTTGCTCCGCTAAGCCTACTCACGTATATTGGTTTCACAGAACCTATCCGTATGATTCGTTTAAATGATCGATGGTTCCGGTTGGTCGGTATACCGGTAATTGCTTTGCTGGGCGACTGGATTTTCTACGACCAGATTAACCGGCAGCACGGCCTTTCCTTCTGGCTCGACTATGGCGTTAGCTTAGTTGAAGTGTCGCTGCTGTGGACCATTAGTCGGTACGGCATTTACCGGTCGAGAAAGCGGTATCCAACCTTGAGTCAGACGCAGCAACGGGTTATCTTTCAGGTAGTTTGGTTTGTTCTGATCACTGGTCTGTTCAGACTGATCACCTCAACGATTTACGATGTGACAATGATCTGGGGCTACCACTATACTCCTTTGCGGTACTTGTATAATATTGCCGTGGGTATCTTCTGTGTCATTCCCATTGCAGCTATCTATGAAGGATTGTATCTCTACCGACAGTGGCGGGTGACCTATTTTGAAGCCGAAAAACTAAAGAAAATTACCCTGCAAACCCAGCTTGAATCACTTCGCGAACAGGTCAAACCGCACTTTCTGTTTAACAGCCTCAACACCCTGCAGGGATTGGTGATGGAGGACGAAAAAGAGCAGGCCGTCACCTTCATCATCAACCTCTCGCAGGTATATCGCTACTTGTTACAGAGTAATGAGCAATTAGTTATTCCGCTGACGAAAGAACTGGAGTTTATACGGGCTTACGTCGATCTACTTAAAACCCGCTTTGAAAAAGGGTTAATCCTGGAGGTCTACATTGCACCTGACTTGCTGGCCTACCTTATTCCCCCGCTAACCCTGCAGATGCTGGTCGAAAACGCCGTTAAACACAACCGGGTGTCTTCCAGTCAGCCACTTACGATTCGGATTTATACGGATGCGGCCCAGAATGTTGTCGTCGTCAATAATCGACAACCCAAACAATCCGCCGTGGTCTCGAACCGAATGGGGCTAACTAACATTGCGGCTAAATACCGGCTGTTGAACCAGGCCGATATCGTTATCCATCAAACCGAGACAACGTTTCAGGTCTCCGTTCCACTCCTTAAAACTACACCGGCATGAACATCCTGATTGTTGAAGATGAAGCGGTTGCCGCCCGCCAGTTGAAAGCCATGCTGAGTCGGGCAGGCGACGATATTGTTGTCTTGACGGTATTAGACAGCATTGAAACAACGGTCGCCTATCTGCGCCAGTCGCCCCGTCCCGACCTGATCTTACTGGACATCGAACTATCCGATGGACAGAGTTTTGACATCTTTAGCCAGGTTAAGGTAACCAGTCCAATTATTTTTACGACCGCCTACGATGAGTATGCCCGGCGGGCTTTCGAAGTAAATAGTGTGGATTATCTGCTAAAACCCATTGAAGAAGCAGCCCTCACCAAAGCCCTGGATAAATTTCGGCAGTTACGTCAAACGTATGGCGGCAGTCATCCAAACCAACTCAGCGGCACTAGTAGTCTGCTGATACCAATAGAGGAACTGGTTCGCCAGATCAATCAGTACCAGCCCCCGACTACCTTATTTCGGGATCGATTTCTGGTGCACATGGGTCAGCGATTAGTGCCTCTGGAGGTAGCGGAAGTAGCTTATTTTTTCTCTGCCAATAAATTAACCTATCTCAAAACGCAGTCTGACAAGCAGTATGCGATCGACTATTCGCTCGATGAGCTGGAACACTCGCTCGACCCCCGCCAGTTTTATCGAGCAAATCGGCAGTTTATTATCAGTCATAAGTCCGTGCAGAAAGTGCATTTCTATTTCACCAGTAAACTTAAAGTAGATCTCAGCCCATCGTCCGATGAGGATGTCATTATCAGTCGGGAAAAGGCTATGGCGTTTCGGCGGTGGTTAGGTGAATAGTCTGGTAAGGGCAGGGTACACCGAAGCTTCGTCGGAAGGCAATAAGCCGAACCGTCTAAATCGCCTTACTAAATTCAACAGGTAAGATTAGTTTTTAAAGCACTAATACCGTTCATTTAAATTCTCTAGTCAGACTAGGTGTTGGGTTTTTCGAATGGGCTTTTGAAAAGCCTGTTTTTGAATGGTCTTGGCTATCCGATTGAGTTGAGCAACGATTGGTTGACAATAAACCAGGCCCAGCAGCAGGAGCAGCATCTTCATGATCCAATAGGTTTGAGTAATGATTTGATCAAAGTTGTTCTCCCCCTTACCAAAACCGAAATAAACTCTGTCATCTACCCGATTTTGTCGGCTATGTATCGATTTTGATCGGCATCCGATTAGTTGGAGAATAGTGTTGACTTCACATTAAATTAAGCGCTTAATCAGCTGAAGCACTAATGCGTGTATAAGCCGACTCGACTCTTAAACGCCCATTTCATTGTGACTGTGTACTGGCCTTATTAGACACAGAATCTTTTTAGGTTCAAAAATCTCAAATTGTCGTCTCACGAATCAACGTATCTTTTATTAAGGGCTCATGAGTTAGTGAGAATTTTTAATTAACGATTTATCACTGTTTTGCTAATCTGGCTCAGGAAAAAATTGATAAATAAGTCCGCTTCTGTTTCATACTGCACAATAAAACTCCTCAATTGCCGTTTTATATCTACTATGTTTCTTCAGCCCCAAGCCTTCAGCGGATGGGGCTTTTTCATTGGCCTTTTGCTTACCTTTATTGATATGGAAAATATACCTGATCAGCCTACCTCCCAGCCTGATCCATCAGTCGGTCAGAAACAACTCGTAGAAGACGCTATCAATTTTCTAAGTATTTGTGATCGCTTGTCAACTAGCTATGATAGCGGGTATTACTAGGAAGATGTTCAACGAGCCTTATGCATTGCAACTGGTTTAGAGAAGTGGCATGAGCGCACGGACAACATCGACCATAGCCACCAAGCCCAGTCCAAGCCAGATGGCAAAGAAATAGAAGGGTCCTACGTAAATGTAGTCGCGTCCATGGGGGTTCAGAAGGGGGGGGATTTAGGAGTACCTGGAGTGCAACGCCCGTCAGTAGGAAGAGTACGCCAACCGTAAAGAAATCGGGTCGACAATGCCGGCACTGAACCGCCATACCCAAAAAGGCCAGCAGAAACGGCAGCATGTAAAAGTTGTCGTGGGCTTTGTTGGCTTGTCGAACGAGCTAACAAAGCCCACTCCTCCCACAGATGATCCTCCTTGATTGGCTCCCCTGACCGTAAATTTACTTGACAGCTGATGGGAGATGAACAACCACAACGAATTGGATTAATAGCTATGAGAGCCTGCCCTTTGGCAACAAAACCGTTTCATTGCCTGTTTTTTCTAAAAGCCTCCACTGACCTGTGACTTCTCGCCTACGCCCCGAAGATCTTGCCTTGTCCCCATATAAAGAACTGATTCATACACTGATTAATCAGTGCCTGCATACCGAATTAGCCGGTCCCCAGTTGAGCTATCAAGATTACTCAAGGCTCGTTCGAACCCTATTACTAACCACGCAAAGCAGCCAGCGGACTAGGGTCATTGTAGAAGCGGTACTGGCTCAAGCCAAAGAACTACAAAAAACAACCACTTGGGTCGAAGGGGAACTAAAGTTTGAAGGCATGCTTGAGGGGGTTGATCGAACCGATTTTTTACTCTTCGAGCTAGAACAGGCTGGCTCGGTTACGGATGCGCTTCTCGACCAGTACAATGAGCGACTGAAACGGTTTAGTCAATCAGACCTATGACTTCTCAGCAGCTTACCCAAGACTGAAGTATCAACTAGATCAGTTAAAAGCTGAAGGGTTTTCTTACTAAGAATCTGTCAGAAAATAGTTATCTGAGCCTTCTGTTCATCATGGCACCGACTTGTCTTTTAGGTGTTTCCATTGTTAATTAGAGAGTTCAGTGGGATACTTTTTGTGGGCTTTCTGCCACGTCGGCGGTCCGATTAGTTTGGTACTGAAGGCATCTTAGAAGTGCTTTTTGAAGTTTGGTCGCTACAAAATTCCCTTTTTATCGGATGCCTTTTTCTATGGCCATAGGGTTTTCAGACAGTTTCTTAAAGTAGGGGAATAAAAAAAGCGCTTTACCAGATTGATAAAGCGCTTTTGTATTGGTAAGAAAAATTAGTTTTTCTTAGGAGCTGTACCACCTGCGGGCGTAGCAGGCTTAGTTGTCGGAGCTGTGCTGCCACCTGTCGTAGCTGGCTTAGCAGCTGCGGCTGCTTTAGCAGGGTCGATGCCTAATTTTTTCAGCACAAGTTCGGTGATGTTGTTCTCTTCAGGAGCTACCAGCAGAATGGGGATGGTGTTGGCACCAGCGTCCAGGTTAAATACATACTGGAAGCCACTTTCCTTCGCTACAGCGTCGATGGCTTTCTGGATCTTCTGAACAACAGGATTCACCAATTGCTGATACTTGCTCTGAAGCGACTGCTGCGAGGTTTGACCGAATTCCTGAATTCGGGCCTGAAGGCTCTGCAATTCCGTTTCGCGGTCTTTCCGAATCACATCCGTCATCTGCGCAGCTCCTTTTTCATAGGCACTGTATTTGTCTTCCAACTCCTTCTGCATCCGCTTCAGTTCATTTTCTGTTTGCGTACGCTGGATGGTCAGTTGGTTTTGAATATCTTTTGCTTCAGGAGTTTGCGACAGAACGTAATCGATGTTCGTATAGCCTAACTTCAGCGGACCCGCTGCGGAGGCCGTAGTGGGCGTTGTTGTTGGGGCTTGTGCCTGTGCGTTCAAACCGCCCATCAGAAGGGCCGCAGCAAACGCCATGACGAGGTTTTTCTTCATTTCGAATTTTAGTTGTTTTAGCTTACTTCGGTTTTACTATGGTTGTTTTGTTTATTGGATTGGTTGGGGTGGCTATTGGTTTAGTATCAAGCCCCAATTCTTCCATCACATAATCAGAGTAATCGTGCCGGGGGTTCGTATAAAGCATAACAAAATCAGAGGCCTTATCGAACATGAAATCTAATTTTTTCTGCAGGCATATTTTTTCAACTGCCCGATTGATCAATTCCATAGGCGCTTTCATCAGCTCCTTCTTTTTTTCATACAAAAGCCCCTGATAGCCAAAGACTTTGTTGTTGTACTCACGAGCCTCACGCTCTTTGTCGCTGATGACGCGCTGGCGATCGCGCTTCATATCTTCAGTCAGCAGAATTTCTTCGGCCTGATACGCCTTTTGCAATTTTTCAATGTCGACGTACTTGTCCTGAATATCTTTTGACCACTTGTCAGCAAACTTGTCGATTTCGCTGAGCGCTTTTTGGTATTCAGGCATTTTACTAAAGATGTATTCCGAATCAATGTAGCCAAACTTCTGGGCCTGAGCAGGAATACTTAGCGCAATAGCATACAAAAATACAAAAAACAGGACTTTTTTCATCAGGAATCAGGTAATTTTTACGGGAAGGTGTTGATTGTCAAATGGATTTATGAGCAATTGGCGAACAAACCGTTACAAAAACCGTACCGCTCCGGTAGCCTGGCTCGTAAATCCATTTAACGTCAAACCGTCTAAAATCTTATCTGATTTGCTGCCCAATTGTAAAGTGGAACTGGCCCGATGCTTTGTCTTTAACCCCCGGAATCTTGTCGAAACCATACCCGTAGTCAATACCGATCAGACCAAAGGCAGGCATGAAGATACGGGCACCAAAGCCCATCGATCGCTTCAGATCGAACGGATTGTACTGTTTGTAACTGGCCCAGTTGTTACCGGCTTCCAGGAAGGTTAGTACGAAAATGGTGGCCGATGGGTTCAGCGAAACGGGGTAGCGAAGTTCAGCAACGAATTTGTTGTATACTACACCGCCCTGGCTACGAGACGTTTGGTCAACAGCCCGGTCGTAGTCGGCTGTGTACACACTCCGGTCGTCGTAACCCCGTAAACCGATGATGTCCTGCGCCAGTGCAAACTGCCCTTGGCCGGCTAGGCCTGATCCACCCAATACGAAGCGTTCGAACGGACCAATCGTAGTGCGCTTGTTGTAGCTACCCAGGAAGCCCAGGTGAGCACGGGCATTTAGGACCAGTTTGCCAAACACTGTCTGGAACCAGCTAGCATCGAACATCCATTTGTGGTATTCGACAAACTTATATTTATCTCTTGGTGCCTCGGCCGCAGTGGATGTGCGCCAGGCTGAATACGGAGGAGTAAAGGAACCGCTCAGCGTGAACGAAGAGCCATTCCGTGGGAACTGCGGATTATCGATGCTATTGCGCGATAATGTCGTGTTGAACGTAATGTTATTTGAAATACCATCCTTATAACCAATATAGAATAGGTCAAGGTTGTTCAGGTCATATCGTTGATAAGAAAGCGAGTTAGTCAGCGAGAAGTAATCATCTGGAATCTTCAACTGACGACCCAAGCCAATTGTAATAGCTGTGTTTGTATAGGAACCTGTTGGCGTACGACCCTGTAAGCTCTGATAGATACTATAAGGGTTCAGTGGATCGTAGAACGTCCGGTACACCGTATGGCTGGCACTTACTGAAAAAGCGTTTGGTTTGCGCCCGCCTAACCAGGGTTCGGTAAACGACAGGGAGTATACCTGATACTGGCTGCCGTTGGCCTGGAAGCGTAACTGTACCCGTTGGCCGTCACCGGCAGGCAGTGGTTTCCAGGCGTTGAAGTTCGGAATATTGCGGGCCGAGAAGTTGTTGAATGTCAGTCCTAGCGTTCCTACGAAACCGACGTAACCACCCCAGCCACCCGATAATTCGATCTGATCGGACGGCTTTTCTTCGACAGAATATTCAATATCCACTGTTCCATCGCTTTGGGGAACGGGGTTAATACCAATCTTTTCGGGGTCGAAATAGCCGAGAGTTGCCAATTCGCGTTGAGTACGAATCAGAGCGGTTTTCGAGAATTTCTGACCGGGCAACGTCCGAATGGTACGCATCACCACGTGATCACTGGTTTTGGTATTACCGTTCAGAATAACTTTGTTGATGGTGGCCTGCTTTCCTTCGAAAATTCGGATTTCGAGGTCAATCGAGTCGCCTTCAATAGCTCGCTCAATGGGCTGTGCATTATAATACAGATAGCCCAGGTCCATATACTGCGAACTCAAATCCTGCCCTGGATTGCCATTCAGGCGTTTCTCCAGATCTTCCGGGTTATATACATCGCCTTTATTGACACCCAGCACCTGACGGAGCTGATCGGCCGTGTAAAGGTAGTTGCCCGAAAAATCGATTTTGCGATAGTAATACTGATGACCTTCATTCACCTTCATGTTGATGCTGATGGTCCGGCTCCCGTTATTAATGACCGTATCGTGCTCGATGGCTGCGTCGCGGTAGCCGAGCTTATTGTAGTACTCAAGCAGTTTTTGCTTATCCTCTTCGTATTTTTTGGGGATGAACTTTGAAGGGGAAAAGAGTCGACCGAAGCGCATTTCCTTGGTGCTCTTCATCTTCATCCGTATTGCATCCTCGTCAATCTCATCCAGTCCTTCGAAGTTGATTTTGGCAATTTTAACTTTCTGGCCCTTATCAACGCTTACCCGCATGGTCGCATTGTTACGCGCACTGTCAGGAATGGTTGTAATTTTGACTTTGGTATTCAGATACCCCTTATCGACGAAGTATTTGCGGACAGCCAGCTGGGTATTTTTGGTGATGGTGTTGGTTACGATCTTACCCAGGTTGAGCTTGATTTTATCTTTCAGGTTGTCCTGCTCGCCTTTTTTGACCCCGACGAAGTTAACCCGATAAAGACGCGGACGTTCCTGAACGCGGAACATCAGCGAGATTTTGTCGTCGCTGACATTGGTGGCAAACAACTCCACGTTGTCGAGCAGACCCGATTCCATCAATTTGCGCACCGACGAACCGACGGCCTCACCCGGAATGCGGATTTTGTCGCCCATTTTCAGCCCGGCCAGCGATACCAGCGAATTGGGGTCCAGATAACGGGTGCCTGTTACGGTTAAACCAACAATTTCGTATTCTTTAGGGTTAGCGTAGTTGAGCAGATCGCTACTTTCAGTAGAAGCGGGCGTAGGCGTATTGTCGCGACCTATACCCACACGTACCTGCGCCCGAAGCTGAGCAGGTACTAGGCTCATGAGCAGACAAACGGCTCCCAATATGATTTTTATACGGTGTTCCAAGTTGGTATTCACGTTAGGTGAATGAATAATGGAAAATGCAAAATGAATAAGTAGGGCTATTAGGAAACATTATTCATTTTACATTTTCCATTATTCATTTATATTCATTCATTATGTTGATTAGATTCCATTTACCCCTAAAGGGTTGGAGTTCAGTTGGCTTATTTAACTAGCTGCTCACTGGTTTTGCCAAATCGGCGTTCGCGCTGCTGGTAATTGACAATGGCTTCGTGCAAATGGACTTTCCGAAAATCGGGCCAGAGCACATCGGGCATGTACAATTCCGCATAAGCCAGTTGCCAGAGCATGAAATTACTGATGCGCATCTCACCACTGGTTCGGATCATTAGTTCGGGGTCGGGAATTTCGCCCGTTGCCAGATGATGACTAAATACAGCGTCATCAATTTGTTCAGGAGTCAGTTTCCCATCCCGTACGTCTTCAGCCAGTTTTTTAGCGGCTTCCACAATATCCCAGCGGCCACTATAGCTAAGCGCCAGAATCAGCGTTAAACCTGTATTCTGACTTGTTTCGCGGATAGCTTCGGCCAGTTCCCGTCGGCAGTCTGTTGGCAGACTTTCGGTGTTACCAATGGTCGCTAGCCGCACATTATTTTTCATCAAGGTTTTTATTTCCTCCCGAATGGTGTGGACCAGGAGCGTCATGAGCGCGTCTACTTCGAACTTCGGACGATTCCAGTTTTCGGTGGAAAACGCGTATAGGGTAAGGTATTTTACGCCTAGTTCAGCGCATCCTTCCGTAACTTCACGCACCGCCTTGATGGCATTGCGGTGACCAAATACCCGAGCTGCTCCCTGCCGTTTTGCCCAGCGTCCATTTCCGTCCATGATAACGGCTATGTGCTGGGGCAGATTGCTCGGGTTAATGTGTTCCTTCATCCCAAGTGGGGAGTTTTAACAAGAATTAAGATAAGATATATCTCTTCAGATCGCCTTTGTTCGACTGCCTAGTCTGCAAAGTTACTAAATTCTATTAGATCAAAAGAATAGAGATGACGCGAGTACCAACGTCTTAACTTATTTTAATAGGCAGGAGCAAGAATTCATTTGCTTGAATTTCCATCGAGAGGTTGTTGCTCTGGCTCCGACTTTCTTTGTTAAATAATAATCGGCAGCCTAAGAATGACGCTTTAGGCCAGAAGAAGGCTTCATTGCTTTCGCAACCGCATAACCTGCCCACCTCCGGCGGCTAATTTCAGCGATACAACTTCCAGTCGGCCAACCGTCTGCGTTTGCTGGATCAGATGATTCGGATTTTGTGCTACGTCGGGAGCATCTGAATAAAGTTCGACTGTATAGTTGCCTTCGGACAGAAAATCCAGTTTAACCGATAACTCGCGGGCGGTTGAGTTAGTAATACTGCCAATAAACCAGTCGGTTCCTTTGCGACGAGCTACGGTGATGTACTGGCCTACTTCGGCATTCAGCACACGAGTTTCATCCCAGATGGTAGGTACTTGCTGGATGAATTCGAAGCCCGGCTGGCCTTTGTAGGCATCTGGATAATCGCATACCATGTTCAGGTAGCTTTCGAGCACGACATACATGGCCAATTGATGGCAGCGAGTACCATGCATAAGCGGCCGGGTGTATTGAATCTTGTACTGCTTATCGGGTACGGCCCGGAAACCGCCAAGGTGCATATCGGTCGGGCCGGCAAGTAGTCGCGTAAATGGAAAGATGATGTCGTGGTCGGGCGTATCCAGGCCACTCCATTTGGCTGTTTCGTAGTTGAGGGTGGCCTCGCGGGTGAGTTCGTTGGGGTAGGTGCGATGCAAACCCGTCGGTTTGTAGGCCCCGTGAAACTGAATGTGCAACTTATGCCGGACCGCCGATCGGAGAATTTCGTTTTGAATATTGACCATTTCCTGATCGTCGCGGTCCATAAAATCGACCATCAGGCCGCTAATACCCCATTTTTCGTATTGCGTGAATACCTCTTCCAGTTTCGGATAGAGCGCCGACCAGTACACCCATACCCGAATACCCACTCCTTTACGTTTGGCATAGTCGCACACCTGTTGCATATCCAGTCCCGGTACGGCTTTAGCGGCATTGACATTAGGGCCGGGTACAAACCCACCACCATCATTGACGTACCATTCGTGCAGACCATACTCCACCACAGAGTGATAATCAATATGGTTAGCGGCACAGAAGTCGATGTAATACTTCTGGGTTTCGAAGTTGTTGCCGGGGGCGAAGGTCGTATCGGGGGTTATGTTTCCGTTCCACCAGGGGAAGGTGGTCTTGCCGGGCTTGAGCCACGATATATCCTCAATCGTACAGGGCTCGTTCAAGCTGGTAAGTAGATTTGACTCAATCAGAGCACCAATCCGATCACTAATGAGCATAACCCGCCAGGGCGTTTGATGAGGTAGTGTGGCTTTTACCTTTACCTCTTTCTGGCCCGGTAAGGGGGAAAGTTGACTGGTTAGCACACTGTTCTTTTTAACCAAATACATGCCTGCATAATCGACCAAGGCCGCTTCGGTGATAGCCAGATAGGTTTTATTCGGAAATTCAAACAGCGCAGGCATGTCCATCAGGGTATCATTTTTGATTTTACCTAATGGAATAGTGGTATAAAGACCTTCATGTGAGGTGGTGAAATTGGGTAAAAACAAGGCCCGAACCGTTGGATTCTGGGGCAGCTGAAACGTGGTATTCTCGTCGGTGAGTATATAGGAGTCCCAACCGGCCTGCTTCGGAAACTCATAGTGTAAGGCTACCCCATCATCGAATACACGAACCCATAAAATAATCTGTCGGGCCAATCGTCCTGACGTAGCACTTTCAATCAGCGGAATGGCGGCTTCCCGGTAAATCGTATGCACCTTTTTGACCTTTCCCACCACCAGTTCATAGGTATCGTCGATGGTTTCGATGGTTGGTTTTTGTTGGGTCAGATTCGGGCCAAACAGGTCGTTGTTCTGAAATGTCAGAGTTAGTGTTGAGTTGTCGATCAGGGTTTTTTGATTGAATAAGACGCGATAGGTGGGGGCAGTTTTGGTGAGGTTGAAGATAAAAACGATGCGGCCATTCGGAGACGAAACGCGTACGTCAGCTCGGGTAATGGCGGGCTTTATCAACAGGAGGACTAGCAAAAAAAACAGGCTAGTTGTTTTCATCGTCCAATACGGCATCAAAAAGAGTGAGTAAAAGGTTAGGCTTTGATTTGATTGGACAAGTTATTTGAATGATGCGCAATATACGTAGTTAACAATTGGCTGAACTCGTCAACATACGTCTGAACATGTACCAGCATGTCGCCAGGCTTCTGCGTTTTTTTCTGCAAATCTGTATAGCTTATTTCCTGATTCGTTTGCTCAATGTGATGGATTCCATAAGCCAGTAACTTCCTGAGCAAAAGAAATAGGGTGGTCCACGCCTGGGAATCCTGATAAGCTTCAGTCAACTGGTTTTGGGTTTCTCCAGACGCAATGCTGTTTAAATACCGTCTGATTTCGTCAAGCTCCTGTGTACTAAACTGTATTGTCATTGGAATGGCGTTGATAAGACAGACGAATAGAGCAGGCTATACACGCTATTGAGATACCATTGCCTGCTTTGAATTGTTTGACGCAGAAATTATACAAAAGGTTACTAACAACAGAATTTTGTGATGAGTAGTCAGAAGAAAATATAAAATTACGAATAGGTCTGGGAAGAATTGATTTTGGTGAATAGCACTGTAATGGCCTTATTTTCTACGGCTTTTATGCGTAACTTGTACGGTGATCTAGCTAAGTTTCAAAAACTGACTTTTTTGATGAAAAAGCATAACTTATTGATTTCTTCACTGCTTTTAGGTGGACTTTTTACGCAGTCGACCTTCGGGCAGGTCGCTACGTTGAATACCCGAATGGACAAAATGGCCGAAAGCCTTGAAAAAAAGGTAGTAACCTGGCGTCGGGATTTTCACCAGCACCCTGAATTGGGTAACCGGGAGTTTCAGACAGCGGCTAAAATTGCCGCACACCTGCAATCATTGGGTATAGAAGTCAAAACCGGCGTTGGCAAAACGGGTGTCGTTGGCTTGCTGAAAGGAGGGAAGCCCGGTCCAGTCGTTGCGCTTCGGGCGGATATGGATGGACTGCCGGTAACGGAGCGCGTTGACGTACCGTTTAAATCGCAGGAACGCACCGAATACAATGGGCAGCAAACGGGAGTTATGCATGCGTGTGGGCACGACACACACGTAGCGATTCTGATGGGCGTAGCCGAAATTCTGACTTCGGTGAAGGCCGACCTGCGAGGTACGGTTAAGTTTATTTTTCAGCCTGCCGAAGAAGGTGCCCCTACCGGTGAAGAGGGTGGTGCTTACCTGATGGTGAAAGAAGGCGTTCTGGAAAATCCTAAAGTCGATGCCATTTTTGGTCTGCATATCAATTCGCAGACCGAAGTAGGAACTATCAAGTACCGGCCGGGTGCTACGATGGCTGCGGTTGACTCGTACGCGATTAAGATCAAAGGGAGACAGGCACACGGTGCGGCCCCCTGGTCGAGCGTAGACCCGATCGTTACCTCGGCGCAGGTGGTTATGGGCTTGCAAACGATCGTCAGTCGTAACCTTACCCTGACCGATAATGCCGCTGTCGTAACAGTTGGGGCATTGCATAGCGGTATCCGCCAGAATATCATCCCGGAAGAAGCGAACATGATTGGTACCATTCGTACCTTCAGCCCCGAAGCGCAACAATTGGTGCATCGTCGGATCAACGAAATTGCAACCAATATTGCTGAAAGTGCAGGTGCCAAAGCCGAAGTGAAAATCGACATCATGTACCCGGTTACGTACAACGATCCGAAGTTGACCGATCAGATGATTCCTTCGCTCGAAACAGTTGCAGGTAAGAATAACGTAAAGATTACGCCCGCGCAAACCGGTGCCGAAGACTTTTCATTCTACCAGCAAAAGGTGCCGGGTTTCTTTTTCTTCCTGGGTGGAATGCCTAAAGACAAAAAAGGAACCGAAGTGCCATCGCACCACACGCCCGATTTCTACATCGACGAAGGTGGTTTTGTGCTGGGTATGAAATCATTATGTCGCCTGACCACCGATTACATGGAGTTCGCTAACAAAGGCGTTGCCGTTAAGGAGTTGACCCTGGGCGGGCAGTAAGAAAAATGAAACACAGAGGGCACTGAGATCACAGAGTTTTTCTTTTAAATCTCTCTGTGATCTCAGTGCCTCCGTGTTTAAACCCCTTTTCGTTTTCGCAGCAGTCGCGATAGTAAACCGGGGAAGAAACGCTTGAGGTAGATACCGTAAATTTCGGCCCCGCCAATGTAGACTTCTTCTTTTTTGGCGTCAACGGCTCGTAACAGTCGTTGGGCGAAGTCATCGGGAGCCATGCCCTTCTCCTGATTCTCGTCCATTTTATTGTGTTTTTGCCCACTGGCTTCCAGCGCATTGACCGAAATGGCAGTTCTGATATAACCGGGACAAACAATCGTTACGCGAAGCCCGGCATTATAAACTTCCGATCGAAGGGCGTCGAAAAAGCCGTGCAGGGCATGTTTGCTCGCGCAATAGCCGGAGCGTTGTTTGGTCGCTAATTTTCCGGCTACGCTGCTCGTTACCACAAAATGGCCCTTACCCTGTGCCAGCATGATCGGTAAAACCGCTTTGGTAAGCGCAACTACCCCGAAGAAATTTACCTCCATGATTTGCCGATAAACCGAAAAGTCGGTATCGACAACGGTACTTCGCTGACTAATACCGGCATTCTGAAATAGGTAATCAATTCGACCAAACCGCTGACGTACCGTTTCGACATGAGCGGCCAAATGATCTACATCAGTCATATCCATCGGCAATACCAACAGGTTGGAACCCGGTAAGCCGGTTTGATTGGCCACCCGCTGTAATTCATCTTCACGACGGGCCGAAAGCACCAGCGATACATTTTTCTGCTTCGCCAGCTCCAGTGCGATGGCTTCACCGATACCGGACGATGCTCCCGTAATCCAGATGACCGAATTGGAGAAACTCATGGAAGTGGGACAGTTAGAATTCGATATGTGCCGTTTGCTCCGTAACCACCAACTTCACGTCTTTCCCGATCGGTAAGGCCAGGTTGAACGGCACGTGACCAGCCGGAAAATCGAACAACACAGGATAGCTGTAGGCCGAAACGGTATCTGAAATGATCTCGAAAGCGTCCTTGCCAAAGGGAAGTGATGTATTAGCACGCATATCGGTAAACTGACCGACAACCAGTCCGGCCAGATTCGCCAAGCGTCCTCCCCGTCGAAGCTGGGTCATCATTCGGTCGAGGGAAAAAAACGTTTCGTCGATGTCTTCGATGAATAGAATTTTGCCATCAAAGTCAACGTCGGTGGGTGTGCCAATTGAATTGCTCAGCATCGTTAAATTGCCACCAACTAATGGACCTGTATCCTGACCAATCCGGTTAAGCGAATGGGGAGGTACTGTGTATTGAGCAGGCACTTCGCCAAACAGCCACTGCCGTAACGACTCCAGCGAAGCGACTCGGTCAGGATCGCCAAATTGACGGGGCATCAGTCCGTGAAGGCTCACAATCTGATGATTAACGAAAAGACTAAGCAAGACAGTGACGTCACTAAAACCCACCAGCCACTTTGGATTGGCCTGCAAGCCTGCTAAATCAAGTCCATCAGCAATTCGATAACAGCCATAACCCCCGCGAGCCGCAAAAACAGCCCGAACCGTTGGGTTGTCGAATAATCGTTGGAGATCGGCCCGACGGAGGTCATCCGAACCGGCAAAGGGGCCGTCGATGGCTTGCAGACTATCCCCTTCAATCACGTTTAGTTTCCAGTCGTCACGTAAAATGCGAAGCCCGTCGGCCAGTTCTTCATAAGGAAACCAACTAGCCGGTGCTACTACACCAACCGTATCGCCGGGGCGTAAAAAAGGAGGGAGAATCAAGGTGAATGTATCGTTTTACGGTTTACGGTAAACCCGTATTAATTTAAAGGGACTTCTTCAATATCGTCGAGCTTATCGAGGTCAAGTGTGACAAGGCTTGTTTGGGCACTGTCGTACATGGCTTTGAATTTATAACCCCACCGTACCTCATTGTACCGATACGAAAAACGCCGATGGACGCTTTGTACGAAGGTATCGTCCATGGCCTGGAACGAAATCAGAAATTCGCTATCCGATTTTTCCAGATCGTCGGGCGTTAGGCCATACAGTGGACTATTTTCCGTAATGGCGTGAACCAGCGTCCAGTTGGCTGGGAAAAAAGAAACTTTATTTCGTTCTAGATGAAGTCCGTAATACTTTCGGATGGGTGTTCCATCGGCATTGGTTTCTATTCGCGACAGGCTTACCGTTACTTCCAGATTGATAAGCTGGTTAGGACGCGTATTGATGACACGAAACATCCAGGCATTGACATCCAGATAGGGAGCCAGTACGGCATGGCTGGAAAAACGAACGTGAGCAACTGGCCGGGAAAACCGCCCATAGAGCAGACCGGTAGCCAGCGCAAAGGCTAGTAACCCTACCATCGACTCAAAGGCCGAGATGCAACTGGTCAGAAAACTGTTAGGAGAAATATGGCCGTACCCTACAGTGGTGAGCGTTTGTGAACTGAAAAAGAAACACTTCCAGAACGGACCGTAGATGGAATCATCGTCCATGCCCTGGAGTGTACCAGCCCCTGCCAGCATGTAAATACCCGCGAATAGCGTGTTTGCTGTCAGATAAGCCAGTATAATCCAGCCCAGAAAATGCGACCATGGCATGGTGATGAGCCGATTGTAAATGTTTAGCTGGTCCCACAAATTGGCATTTAGGCGAACGATATTGTAGCTACCATCCTGATTCACTAGTCGTGAGCGCGAATCCGTAATTTTGGTGCCAAAGCCAATATCGTTACGTTGCTCTTCCTGCTCAACTAACTGACTACTTTGGTGTGTTTTAGTAAAAACCTGGCGGGGAGATGAATTCATAACGAGTAGATTTGTTACTCTGTCACCAGACGTGGTTTACTGGCAAAGTTATAGCAAATTTGTTCGGCTGTTTACCGCTCAACGGCAATCATTCCCAATTCTATTCATTTAATGCATCCAATTGAAATTGTAACGGGTCTGCTAGGTGTCACAACATTGTTGGCAGTAGTGGCCCGTTGGCTGCGAATATCTTATCCTATCCTGTTGGTTATTGTCGGACTGCTGATTGGCTGGATACCGGGTTTGCCGCCCGTTATTTTGTCACCTGATCAGGTATTTCTGGTTTTTCTACCGCCTTTGCTCTATGCGGCTTCCTGGCAGATCGACAATGTAGAATTGAAATTATATAGCCGGTCGGTATCATTGCTGGCTGTTGGATTGGTCCTCTTTACGTCTACCATCGTAGCGTTTGTGGCTCATGCCTTTATTCCTAGCTTTTCGCTGGCACAAGGGTACTTATTAGGCGCTATCATTGCTCCCCCCGATGCCGTAGCGGCTACATCAGTCATGCGTGGGCTTAACGTGCCGAAACGTATTACCACGGTCCTGGAGGGCGAAAGCCTGGTCAATGATGCCACGAGCCTGATAATTTATCGCTATGGTCTGGTGGCTATCCTCACGAATCAGTTTGTACTGTGGGAAGCCAGTTATAAATTTATTGGTATTGCACTGACTAGTGTAGCGATCGGGCTAGCCATTGGCTGGATCATGATATGGGTGCATCGGATGATCAGTAAAGATAATGTGACCAGTACGGCTGTTACGTTGCTGACACCCTATGGATCATACCTGATTGCCGAAAATTTTCATCTTTCTGGTGTCCTGGCCGTTGTCACAACAGGGCTATTCCTCTCGGCCCGAACGTCTGAGCTATTTACCTACCATAGTCGGTTACAGACCAATTCGGTTTGGGAAATTGTTGTATTCCTGCTGAATGGACTCGTATTTATCCTGATTGGCTTACAGCTCCCGATGATCGTGTCCAGTCTGAATGGCTATACACTTCCCGAAGCCATTAATTATGCACTACTGATTAGCGCGGTTGCCGTAATTAGTCGACTACTGTGGGTTTTTCCTGGTGCCTATGTGCCACGCTGGCTTAGTGCTCGCATCCGCCAACGAGAAGAAAAACCCACCTGGCAGCAAATAGCCGTTATTGGTTGGGCTGGTATGCGGGGAGTGGTCTCGCTGGCTGGTGCACTGGCGTTGCCCAATACCTTGCCTAATGGGCAGCCTTTCCCAGCCCGCGACCTGATTCTGTTCATTACCTTTATCGTCATTTTTATTACGCTGGTGGTGCAGGGATTGACCTTACCCTTACTGGTCGAAACGCTGAACGTGCGGGAGTCAATAGATGAGAAACAGGAAGAGCGTAAACTACGCCGAACGATGGCATTGCAGGTTATTACGCACCTGGAAGCCAATCATTCGGCGGGCTCGGTACACGATGACGTACTCAATTATGTGAAAAACACATATGAGTTACGGATTAATGAACTGAATGGTATGCTGCGAGGGGCGATCAGCACGACCCATAGACCGACCGAATTGTATCAGCAGGCGATCCGATTGCAACTCGAAGTGATTGATGTGGAGCGAACAGTACTGATAGAGCAGCGCCAGAACAGTTTGCTGGATGGCGAAATTCTCCGAAAAATGGAGCAGGAACTGGATATGGAAGCAGCCCGGTTAACCCTAGCTCAACCGAACGAGTGAGTAACAGACAAATAAGCATAGAAAGAGCCTTGTCAAATTACAAGTAGTTAATAGATAGAGTATTAAGGATATAAATAAAAGAATTAAAAATTACGTAACTACTTTCTTATTGTAGTTTAGGTAAATATACTTATTTTTATACCCGAGTTTCTTCGAAACCCCGTCCGTAACGATATCTTACTAATTTATTACCTATGGCATTTCATCCGGGTATGATCAGTTTGGTTGTACCAGCTTTTAACGAAGAAGAAAATCTCCCCGTACTGGTACACCGACTGATGGCGGTAATGGAACAGTACGAATCCTACGAAATCCTGATCGTTGATGACGGCAGCTCCGACCAGACACGCTATGTATTGCGGCAGTTGAGTCAGGAGTATCCTGTTGTCCGGTTCATATCCTTTTCGAGGAATTTTGGCCACCAGATGGCCTTGCGGGCTGGGTATGATAACGCACGGGGAGCGGCTGTCATTTGTCTGGATGCCGATCTGCAACACCCACCCGAACTGATCCCGACATTGATTGAAAAGTGGCGTCAGGGCTTTGAAGTGGTGTACACGGTTCGTCGGCCAGATCCGAAGCTGTCGTGGTTCAAACGGACTACGTCAAAATACTTTTACCGGGTGCTTCGTCGGGTTTCGAATCTGGAGATTGAGGATGGTGCTGCTGACTTCCGACTGCTCGACCGCAAAGTAGTCGATACCATCAAGCAGTTCAAAGAAGCCGATCTGTTTCTGCGTGGCGCTATTTCATGGGTAGGCTTCCGGCAGTGCCGGATTCTATATGAGCCAGCCGCTCGGTATGCAGGGCGTTCGAAATACTCGTTCCGCAAGATGATACAACTGGCGGCTATGGGCATCACGTCGTTCTCAACACGCCCCTTGTATCTGTCGGTGATGCTCGGCTTCTGCATGTCGTTGTTTGCCATTTTGTTCGGAGCAGAAGCCCTGTACGAGCATTATTTTACCAACGAAACCGTATCGGGCTGGACAACCCTGGTGCTACTCCTTGTTCTGATTGGTGGCGTTCAGTTTATTATGATCGGTATTATCGGCGTATATTTGGGCAAAACATTCGTCGAAGTGAAAGGCCGACCTACCTACATCATCGGCGACACGAGCGAGATCGAGGAGACTGTAACGCCATGGCAATTCCCAATCGAGGAAGAGATATTTTATTCACCGTTGACGTAGAAGAATTTGATACCGCCGTTGAATTCGGCCACAACATCCCGCTGGATGAGCAGGTGGCCGTTTCAACGCGCGGGTTAACGCTCCTGGCTGATCGATTCGATACACTGGGTGTACGAACAACGCTATTTACAACGGCTAACTACGCCCTTCATGAGTCAGCATTAATCCTGCGCCTGGCTCAAAAACATGAGGTAGCCTCACATGGTTATTATCATACCACCTTTGAACCGGCCGATCTGCTCAAATCCCGACTGGCACTGGAAGACCTGCTCAAACGTCCTGTCACAGGTTTCCGCCGGGCACGTATGGGTTTTGTTGACCCGAACGATGTGAAGCAGGCGGGTTATCAGTACAATTCATCGCTGCATCCGACCTGGCTCCCCGGCCGGTATAATCACTGGGGCGAACCCCGACATCCGTTCCGGGAGGTAGGCGTCTGGCAAATTCCGGCATCGGTTACTCCAACACTCCGGTTGCCGCTGTTCTGGTTAAGCCTGAAAAATTTTCCGTTTAGCTACTATAAATTACTCTGCCGCCAGACCCTCGAAGCCGACGGGTTTCTGAACCTGTATGTGCATCCCTGGGAGTTTACGGACTTGTCGGCCTACGAAAAAATTCCAACCTATGTGCGTCGGCATTCACGGGACGAATTGCTGGATCGGGTCGAAAAGCTACTGCAATACCTAAAGCCGATGGGCGAATTTAAAGGGATGCAGGAATTTGTGGAGGGGTTAAAAGCTTAATAATTCAGGTTTCAACTTACACCAGCTTATTCGAGTGTATTTTTTTGTCCTCCCGACGCAGGAGGGATCTCGAATTGCCTGGTACTTGAGATCCCTCCTGCGTCGGGAGGACAAAAAATAATCTGCTGTTTTTTTACCAGCCTACTTGACGTATGCTAGATAAAGACGACGTCGTCAATGACATCGCTACCCATGTCTTTGTTGACGAGTTGAATGAGCTTTTGCTTGGCATTCACAAGTTCATTGCGAAGCGGAGCGGATGCGATTTCAATATGAAGCTTCCGGTCGCGGACATACAGCCGATTGGTTCGTGACGCAATGGTCGGCCCCATCATTTTCCCCCAAAATGCTTCCAGATATGTTTCGTTAAAGCGCGTCTGCAGTTGATAGGCTTTGAGTAATTGCCCAATAGCGTCCTTGACAGTAGTGGTGCCAGCGACTCGGGTAGTGTTTTCGCGATTGAAGCGGTAGGTTTGGTTCATGGGGCGGGATGTCTCTTACTACAAAAGTAAATAAGGATTCAACGTCATGCATGACAATTGAATGAGTTGTGGTAAAAAATGTTTTAATGTTTAGAATTAGCAGCCGTTTTTTGGATTCGCGCCCTTTGGCTGTTATACTTGCAGCATCAAGTCAATAGTTACGCGGTTTTATCATACCGACGCGCGTTGATTTATACAGAAGCGGGGAGAGATCAGGCTCCGGGAACCGCTGGCAACCTACCACACGGCAAGGTGCTAACTCCTGCCTAAAGTTATTTAGGAACTATAAATCGTTTATTCACATGCTCTACCGTCAGCGCTGTATGCCCGCCGGGGCTTACTAAGCACAACCACCTTCTGCCACGAAAACTGGGAGGGTTTGTCGTGTATTCCTAAAAAGTTATAAAGTTTTACAGTCATATAGTTGTGGAGTTTATCAAAGAGTAAACACGCGGCAAGGGCTACAAACTTAATAACATCACAACTCTATAACTTTTCAACTTTTCTGTTATGTCAGAACTTCATTTCGAAACGCTCCAGCTACACGCGGGACAAGAACCAGACCCTACGACCAATGCAAGGGCAGTGCCTATTTATCAGACGACATCGTATGTCTTCAACGACTCGGCTCATGGCGCTGATTTGTTTGCCTTAAAAGCGTTTGGTAATATTTACACACGCATCATGAACCCAACCACCGATGTGTTTGAAAAACGCATGGCGGCTCTGGAAGGGGGAGTAGCGGCTTTAGCGGTATCGTCGGGGCAGGCGGCTCAGTTTATTGCGTTGAGCAATATTCTGAATGCGGGTGATAATTTCGTGACCACTTCATTCTTATACGGCGGTACGTACAATCAGTTCAAGGTATCATTCAAACGGCTCGGTATTGACGCTCGCTTTGCCGATGGTGATAACCCCGAATCGTTTGCCAAACTGATCGATGACAATACGAAAGCCATTTATCTCGAAACCATTGGGAACCCCGGCTTTAATGTTCCCGACTTCGAGGCTTTTGCGGCCCTGGCAAAGCAGCACGATATCCCACTCATTGTCGATAATACATTCGGTGCGGGTGGCTACCTGTTCCGGCCGCTGGAGCATGGCGCTGCTGTTGTTGTTGAATCGGCTACAAAGTGGATTGGCGGACACGGAACCAGTATTGGTGGAGTCATTATCGACGGCGGAAACTATAACTGGGGTAATGGCAAATTCCCGCAATTTAGCGAACCATCCGAGGGGTATCATGGTATGGTCTTCAGCGATGTGTTTGGCGTAAATGGGCCGTTTGGCAATATTCAGTTCATCATTCGGGCACGAGTTGAAGGGTTACGCGATTATGGTCCGGCGATAAGTCCATTTAACTCCTTTCTGCTGATTCAGGGGCTGGAAACGCTCTCGTTACGCGTTGATCGGACTGTACAGAATGCCCTGGAATTAGCCCAGTGGCTTGAGCAGCACGATCAGGTCGAGTTCGTCAACTACCCTGGTCTGGAAAGTAGCCCCTATAACGAACTGGCTAAAAAATATTTGAAACGAGGCTTTGGCGGAGTATTTACCTTCAAAGTGAAAGGAGATAAAGACGCTGCCGATCGGTTTGTGAACAGTCTGAAATTAGTAAGCCACCTGGCGAATGTGGGCGACTCGAAAACGCTGATCATTCACCCGGCTGCGACAACGCACCAGCAACTGAGCGAACAGGAACAAGCCAGTGCCGGGGTTGAAGCAGGCGTTTTACGGGTTTCGGCAGGTATTGAACATATCAGCGATATAAAAGCGGATTTCGAGCAGGCCTTCGCTCAAATTGCCGAACCGGTTAGTATTTAATTGTTTCAGGTTCAAGGTTTCAGGTTGACTGATGCATTAATACTGAAATCGTCAGCCAACCTGAAACCTTAAACCTGAAACGTGAAACAATATTTCAATTGACGCTACAGTATTTCGATTATAAGTATTCTTTCTCGCTCGAATCGGGGGAGAACCTGCCGGGATTTCGGCTGGCTTATACTACGCGCGGTACGCTGAACGAAGATGGGTCGAACGTTGTCTGGGTATGCCACGCGCTGACGGGAAATGCCGATGCGGGCGACTGGTGGGGCGGCATGGTTGGATCTGGTAAGTATTTTGACCCTGAGCCAGCTTCGGGCGTAGGTCATTTTATTGTTTGTGCCAACGTACTCGGCTCATGTTATGGCTCAACGGGCCCCTTGTCGATAAATCCGGGAACTGGCCAACCCTATTATCATAATTTTCCGGCCATTACCATTCGCGATATAGTAAATGCGCTGGATTTGCTACGGCAGGAGTTAGGTATCGAAAAAATTCATACCTGCATAGGGGGTTCAGTCGGTGGGGAACAGGCGTTGGAATGGGCGATTCTACAACCCAATCTGATCCAGAATCTGATTATTATTGCGGCCAGTGCTGTTGCTTCGCCCTGGTGTATTGCCTTCAATGAAGCGCAACGGATGGCCATTGAGGCCGACCCAACCTGGCGCGAAAAGCGGGCCGATGCGGGAGTAGATGGTATGAAAGCGGCTCGGGCTATGGCCATGATTTCGTATCGGAATTATGATACATATGGCTTTACGCAGGCACTGGATAACAATGAGCAACTGGATGGGTACAAAGCGGCAGGGTATCAGCGGTATCAGGGCGATAAACTGGCTGACCGTTTCAACGCCTTTACCTATTGGACGCTGTCGAAGGTGATGGATTCGCACAATGTGGGCCGGAACCGGGGAAGTATTCTAAACGCATTAGCGCAGATTAAAGCGTATACCCTGGTTGTGGGTATCCGTTCCGATTTGTTATTTCCCCCTACGGAGCAGCAGTTTCTGGCCCGCCATATCCCCAATGCGGCCTATGAGGAAATTGATTCGTTATACGGGCATGATGGCTTTTTGATCGAGTTTCGACCATTGGCGAATATATTGCGGAAATGGATGGCTAGTGCTCCTGCTGAAATAGTTAAGTTGGAAGAAGTTGTTCGGCAGGTTAAATAACGGAATATGGTTTGGTATGAAGCCGAAGTTCGGCAGTTGGAATCTAAATTGACGACGTTACCGCCCGCATCCGACAGGGTGGTTTTTTATGGTAGTTCATCCATCCGGCTCTGGACAACACTGGCGCAGGATTTCCCTCAAATCAATCCCCTGAACCTGGGATTTGGCGGATCTACACTGGCGGCCTGTTCCTGGTTTTTTGAGCGGCTCCTGCTACCCGCTCAGCCTAAAGCCGTTGTGTTTTACGCTGGCGATAATGATCTGGGCGATGGCCGTCATCCCGAAGAAGTTTATCTGTTCTTCTGCACCTTCGCCGACAAAATGCGACGTTATTTCCCCGATTTGCCGCTTTATTTTTTATCCATAAAAATTAGTCCTGCCCGTTGGGGTATTGCTGATCAAATTCGGTATACGAACGAATTGATTGGTAAAGAACTGGCCAAACGACCGAATACCCACTATATTGATATGACGGCACCGTTGTTATGGCCAAATGGGCAGCCACGCCGGGAAGCGTTTGAGAGTGATGGCCTTCATTTAAGTCCGGCTGGGTATCAGGCCTGGAAACGCTCGCTTCAGCAGCAGGTCTCAATTTTTTAACGATTTATTTACCTGGCTCATCACAGTTATTTAGCCGGATGGTTGTATTTTCATGTGTACGTAACACATATGGTATGCACCGTGAGTATCATAAGTGGTTCAGTCCGAACCTCAACCGTGACATGGAATTACTCGTTTTCGGTCATGCCGGAGCGAGAGTGTTAGTATTTCCGACTCGGCGCGGCCGATTTCATGAGTATGAAGATTTAGGGTTAGTCGACGCGCTGGCCGATCGGATCGACAAAGGCTGGCTTCAACTCTTTTGCGTCGATAGCGTTGACCGGGAAAGTGTGTACAATCGCTATGTTGGCCCACAGGACCGTATTCGGAGGCATAACCAGTACGAACAGTATATCCTGAACGAAGTCCTGACTTTTTCTCGTCTCAAAAACCCACAGCCCTTTATGATTTCGCATGGTTGTAGCCTGGGGGCCTACCATGCCCTGAACATTGCCTTTCGGCATCCACACTGGTTCGGGAAAGTAGCGGCATTCAGTGGCCGGTATAATCTGTCGGAGCCAGTGGCTGAGTTTCGCGGGCTGTTCGATGGCTATTACGACGAGGAGATTTATTACCACAGCCCCAATCATTTTCTGCCCAACCTACAGGACGGAACACTGATCGATCACCTTCGCCGAATGGAAATTGTGATGACAGTTGGGACAGAAGACCCGTTTCTACACAGCAATCTAACCCTCAGCGAAACTCTCTGGGCTAAAGATATATCGCATGAATTATACCTTTGGGACGGTCGGGCGCATCAAGCCGACGACTGGCGAAAGATGGTGGAGTTATATCTATAGCTTAGCTATCTGGTCAGCTAAACAGTTCAAGCAGATTAGAAATGGCACTTGCCGAATGCAGGGAGTCGGTTTGTTCCAATGTCATCCTGGCCATTTCGGATGCTCTCGTCCGCATCTGATTTTCATACTCGGCAATTGCAGATAGGGTGTCGGCGTATGTTTCGTTAGTCAGACAATGGCTTAATTCCAACGCATCCAGCATCGCCATATTAACTCCTTCGCCTGCGTATGGCGGCATCAGGTGAGCAGCATCGCCCAACATGGTCAGGTTGGGTAAAGCATCCCAGGTTTGGTCTAGGGGCATACAGTACTGCGGACGAAGCGTCAAGGGTAAACTGGCGTTGTTGATCAATTCACCCCAACGTTCATCCCATCCGGCAAATGTCTCTTTGAACCAGCTAAGGGCTTGCGCTCGGTCACTAAAATCGATTTCATTATCACGAAACCACAATTCGTCTGTTTTGCAACCTGTATAAAACACCAGGCTACCGTCGCCTTTTGAGCTGACGATCAATGTTTTCTCGTCGCCCAGTGCGAAGATTTTTCCACCATTCAAGAGGTTGTGAATAGAAGGTACTGAGATTTCGGAGTCATAAACGGAGCCCTCCACAATGGTAACACCAGAATAAAAAGGCTTGATAGGCGTAATGAAGGGTCGTATTTTGGAATTAGCCCCATCGGCAGCAATCACCAGATCGGCATAAGCCGATGTGCCATTTTTAAAGTCAAGTTGCCAACCATTACCTGATGGAGTTAGCAATACCAATTGGCTATCCCATACGACGGTACCGGGCTGCAGCGAGTCCAGCAATAATTTCCGTAAGGGGCCACGGTCAATCTCTGGTCGAAACAGTTCGTCACTGGAGTTGAAATCGTCGTCGAATAAGATCGCGCCAGCTTTGTCTACAATTCGCATTCGGTCGGCTCCCGGACGATAAACGGCTTTAAACGCGGCCATCAATCCAGCTTCCTCTAACGCTCGCAAGCCAGAGTCATCATGCAGGTCAAGGGTAGCGCCCTGTACCCGAACATGCTCATTCTGATCCCGTTCATAAACGGTTAGGTCGGCACCTTTCTGTTGTAAGAGTCTGGCTAGGGTTAGTCCTCCGGGACCACCGCCGACGATGGCTATTTTTTTGTTTGTAATGGGGTTCATTGGTCTGTTGTTACTTGTGTTTGTCTGTTTTGATTAGCATTCCACTGATCACCGTTTCGCAGCAGTTGAGCATGAGTTTTTCGGTAATAATCTGCTGAGGTCTATCGATATATTCGAAGTATTCGTTGACGAGGTCGAAAAGGGGGGCGAAGAGTAATGCTCGCTGGATTTCAAATGGGAAATCTCTGATCGTACCAGTGTTGGCATGATGGACCAGAAACCGATGAATAGGTGCAAAGAACTGCCCTTCCTGAATGTCACGTTCCCGAAACGCCTTGTTCAATAAGGGCGACGATTTGCCGTATTGCATTAGCGCGAACGCCTGCCGATTGTGTTGAAAATACCGAAAGCTGTTCTGCCAAATCCTTTTGACGCCCATTTCGAAATCAAGCTTTTCGTCGAAATTTTCCAGCACGGCAGTTTCATAAGCCCCCAACACCTCATCGATAAAAAGCTTGATGAGCAGGTCTTCCTTGTTTTCGTATTTGATGTAGATGGTTCTTGGCGACACATTAGCGGCTTTGGCCAACTTCTGCATACTCAGATTTTCCAGCCCTTCTTCCTGAATGATTTTCAGAGCGATGGTTCGAATCGATTCTTCCTTTTCACTATTTCTTGGTCGCATAGCTGTGCGATTTCTGACGATTTGAAAAGATAATGCTATTTAGTAAGTAAACGTTCATTTACTAATAAAATATCTTTAATACTAATTGACTTTACGGCCTCATCGGGTTCATACAGAATGCTTGATTACGTACTGGCCAATTGGCTTGAACGGATTAAGGTAATTTCTCCGCGAGGTATAGGTACGGCGGATGAAAATGATGGATGAAGATCTTCTCTTTACTGTCGGGATATTTGGCGAGGTAAGTACTATCGGCTAGTAGAACGATGGTGTTACCGGTTCGGACATAGTCGTTGCTTTGGTAATAGTCGGGCGCTACGTAGCCGTTCAGGTTTTTCTTAACGGTATTAGATGCCAGTTTACCCAGATATTTCTGGTAGTTCTTCTGCGCTTTTAGGGCGGGTTTACTCAGGCTGTTGTAAGCATATTTTAAGGCAATTCGCTTCAGAAATTTCTGTTTTTTGATCATTGCTGGAGCACCAACAAAGGGATTCGTTGGATTGAAATCATGGACAGTCTGGACGGTCAACGGGACTTCGGGCACCCAATCGGCTGAATTAACGACATTATACGCCCAGCCAGCCTGCGTAGCGGCTTCGTATTCGTAAGCGAAAGGTAGATTTCCCGGTTTAGGTCCGGCACTGCAATAGGTTTTGAACTGAATGTCGGCAGGGATTCGGGACTGTTTTTGCAGTTGGCGAAGGTGAGCCGCTAGTAGAAATGCAATGGCACCTCCCTGGCTGTGACCCATGATCAGCATGTTTTTAATACCAGCCCGATAGCACGAATCAATTTTAGGAAGCATGTCTTTTGTCAGAAATGCCGTACTCACCAACCAGCCCACATGCACAGCCGCCAACGGGCTGGAAGCCAGTTCATACGAAAACTTTTCAGTGTCGCTGATTTGAAGTTCGCCTTTGGCTGGGACCATAGCCGCGTAGAAATTAGCCAGCCAACTCACGCTGTTGGCCGTTGTTCCCCGGATACTCAGGACGGCAACTCCCTGATTGTTGGCCCATAAATCCCAACGGTTATCCAACCCCACAACGGGCGAACGGTAAACTGGTTTGAATCGCTCAGGAATTGGAAAAGCCTTTACGTACGTCGAATCGCCAAATTGCGCTGATACTTTCAATAATTCGATATACTCGGCCTTATCGAAACCCGGTTTTAGGGCTTGTCCTTGAAGCATTTTAGGGAGTAAAACCAGAAGAAAGTAAATAGTCGTGTGTTTCATAATTGAGGGTTGCTAAACGACTGATCAATAAGTAACAATAACTTATTGATCAGTCGTTTAGTGTTGAAACTGTTTAAACTTTTCCTTTTTAGTCAAAAGCCTTTCTTTTTTTGTCATTCCGACGATAGGAGGATCTCAAACTTCCTCAATAGTCAGGTTTGAGATTCCTCCTATCGTCGGAATGACAAAAAATCAATCCAATTATTCGAAAAGTTCAAACAGCTTCATTCTCAAAGATGTAAAAAAACAATACGCTTACTTTCTGGTAGGCAATGTTTTGACTAAATGGCTATAAAGCTTTCACTAAGGCTATCACCAATTTGGCTGAATTTCGCGCGGCTGTCGGATAAAATTTGTCGTAGGCAATGTGGGCTTCTGCGTCGGCCCGATCGCTGAGGCTGCGGATAATCAGGTGGGGTACCTGAATCTGATAGCAAACCTGAGCTACAGCCGCTCCCTCCATTTCAGTCGCATCGGCCCCAAAATCAGCCCGCAAACTTTTCACCTTATCAGCCGAAGCCACAAACACATCGCCCGTAACCACCGTACCTGTAACGACCTTAACGGGTCGGTCGGAAACACCACCCGAAGCCAGCGGAATTCCTTCCAGCGAAACAGTTTTAACCACGGTTTCAGCTAAATGCATCAGCGATGAATCGGCTGGAAAATAAACGGGGTTAAACTCTTTGGTGATGGCGTTGCGGGTTTGGCGAGTAGGCGTGTTTTTGTTGGTGATGGAGCCATAATCATGATGGGCTGTTCGACCCGCAATCACAATATCGCCCGGTTGGAGGTCGGGATTCGTACCACCGGCGATGCCCGTAAAGAGGATACGCGAAGGCCGGAAATGATCGAGCATAAGCGATGTCGTCATAGCCGCATTGACTTTGCCGATTCCCGTTTCGGCAACTACAACGCGCTGGTTGCCAATTCGTCCACAGGTAAACGTAACCCCATCGACAACAACGGTTTTAGGCTTCCGCAATGATTCTTTAACCAGAGCTACTTCGGCTCCGAACGCGCCCAGCAGACCTGTAATGGGTTTGGTTTTATAACGTTGAGCAAAGGTGAACGAGTGAAATAGCGAAAGAGTGAGGGAGATGAAGAGGAACTGTAGTTGTTTATTCATGAAGTTGTTCAAACGTTTATTGTTGCCGGAAAGTCGGCGTTTTTTGTCATTCCGACGCAGGAGGAATCTTCGGGTAAGAATGTTTTTCTTGCTCACCCGAAGATTCCTCCTGCGTCGGAATGACAAAAAACATACCAGCCAGGTTGTAATCAATGCCCACTCGTAAGGGCTAGCACACAAAATACGTCAACAATCAACAGGCTAATGGGTAGTTCTTCCATCTTACCGATTGCCAGTTTGATAACGGTCCAGGAGAGAAATCCCCAGATCAGCCCCTGCGTGATCGAGTAACTGAATGGAATCAGAACCAGGGCCAGAAACGCCGGTAGGGCATCGTCTAACTGCCCCCAGTTGATGCGCGTAATGGGTTTCATCATAAAGGCACCGACCAACACCAGCGCCGGAGCCGTAGCAATAGCCGGAATGATCGACAGCAGGGGCGACAGAAACAGGAAAGGGATAAAACAACAGCCGGCTACAATAGCCGTAAGCCCCGTTCGTCCGCCCTGCGCAATTCCCACTGCCGATTCAATATAAGCCGTACCGGGACTGGTGCCCAGCAGACCGGCTAAGGTCGTAGCTACCGCATCGGTGAGGAGTGATCGATTCAGATTTCGTGGGTTTCCCTGTTCATCCTGTAAAGCACCCGCTTCGGCCACGCCCACGAACGTAGACAGGCTATCGAACAGATCGGTAAAGGCAAAGGCAAAAATTACTGGCCATAGAGCCCAGGACAGCGAACCCATTAAATCCAGCTTGCCGAGCAGGGAGAAATCAGGGGCCGCCCAAACGCCCTGAAAATTGACCAGCGTTTTTTGCCCGAAATTAATAGCCGAAGCATCCCCCCACCATCGCCCAATGGGCCAGGCCACTAATGTGGTCAGCACAATACCGATGATAATGGCTCCCGGCACATCACGAATGACCAGTACGCTGGTGAGCAACAAGCCAAACACAAAGGTGAGGATAATCGGGTCGTTCAAATGAGCAATACCGACCAGCGTAGCTGGATTGGCTACGATAAACTTAGCGTTTTCGAAGCCGATCAGGGTGATAAATAGCCCAATACCGGCCGACACGGCATAACGTAAGGGTTGCGGAATCGCCCGTACAATAGCCGACCGAAGGTTCAGCACCGACATTAACAGAAACAACACACCCGCCCAGAATACAGCCCCAAGAGCTACCTCAGGCTGAATTCCCATGCCTTTAACAGCCGTGAAGGTAAAAAAGGCATTCATGCCCATACCCGGTGCTACTACAATCGGGTTGCGGGCATAGAGCCCCATCATCAGGCTGCAAAAAAAGGAAAGCAGAACCGTCGCCGTCAGCACACCACTAAACGGCAAACCCGCCTGACTCAGAATAGCCGGGTTAACGACGATGATGTACATGGTGGCCAGAAACGTCGAGATACCGGCAAGGATTTCGGTCCGGCGATTGCTGGCATTAGTAGTCACTAGGTGGTCATTGGTTGTCATTAAGCAGGAATTTGGCGCTAATCAGGCAGTATTTCGTACAGAACAAACAAGAAATGACAATTAATGACGCAAAGCAAATGACAACTAATGACCATTCCGTGATTAAACCAATTTCCCGGCCGCTTCATCGACCCAGACTAATGCATTGGGGTGTGTCTGCATGATACTGGCCGGTACTTCGTTGGTGATGGGGCCGGTCAGTGCCTCGCGAAGCATAGGCGCTTTCTTTTCACCACTCACCAGCAGGATTACTTCACGAGCCTCGGCCAGATGCCGTAACCCAACCGTAATGCCCTGTGTCAATGTGGTTTCTTTATCAAAATACTTCTGTCCGACGGTGATCGTACTCTCCGCTAATTGGGAGATATGACAACCTAAATCGAAGGGTGTTCCGGGTTCGTTGAGGGCAATATGTCCATTCATGCCCATACCGACCAGGAGTAAGTCCAGCCCACCATGGGCTCGGATGACCGCATCGATTTTGGCACATTCAGCTGGGAGGTCCGACGATTTAGCATCGAAGACATGAATCTGATCGGGGCGTAGTTGGAGCGGATTGAACAAGTCCCGGAATACGTAATATGAGCAACTGCCAAAATCGTCCGGTCCAAAACCAACCCATTCGTCTAGGCCGACAAACGTGCACTGGCTAACGTCTACCTTTCCAGCTTTCGCCAAAGCCACAAATCGGTGGTAGGTTTCGATGGGTGTATCGCCGGAGGCCAGGCAAAGTAGGGCGTTGGGCTTCTCAGTAATGAGTGCGGCAATGTGTTCAGCCGTATGTTGCGAAAGGGTGTCGTGGTCAGGAAATTTTTGAAGAATCATACTGAGTAGTTTGGGGCTCCGTATCAACAGCAGCCGTTATTTCAATTCATTAGCCCGAATATCGCGGGTCCAGCGTTCGGTACCTTTCTGGTCGTAGACTTTTATCGTTAGTACACGATCCTTGAGTGGCCCACTTACGCTCAGCAGGCCAAAATTACGTTCGGTAACCAGCGTGCCATCCACGTAGGTTGGTTGCTTTAGCTCATCAGCTCGGGGTTGCGATACCGATGAGGTCAGCGGGGAAATGGTCAGATCGTAGATTGGATAGGTAGTCGAACGGTCCAGTTTGTGCAGGATCGAATGGTGGCGGTCGCCGGTGATGAACAGCACACCAGGAATTTTAGCATCAGTAATCGCTTTCAGGAGTCGATCCCGCTCGGTACCGTAAATACTATAGTTTTCGAACGCCTTTGTCGGATTGATGATCTGGCCACCGGTTACGATAAATTTGAACGGAGCCTGACTGAACGTCAGGGCATCTACCAGCCATTGAATTTGTTTGTCGCCGAAATAGGCTTTCTCGGGTCCATCGGGCATATCGTTGGGAGCACGGAACGTTCGGTCGTCAAGCAGGAAAAACTGGCAGTCGTTCCAGAAAAACGTACCCGCGCAACCTTCCGGGAAAACGAAATTCGGATTGGCCCAGAACAGTTTGAAAGCTTCGAGGGTAACGGGTTTGAGCCAGTAAGAGCGGTCGGCATCGTTGGGGCCGTAGTCATGATCATCCCAGGTGGCGTAGTTGTGGGTATTGGCCAGTAAGGGTTGCATTTCAGGCAGCGAACGCGTATGCGTATAGCGTTTCAGAACGCCCGTCCGGCTATTCCAGTCGGTTTCACGGGTGTAGGTATTGTCGCCCGTCCAGAGCATGAAATCCGGTTTCTGAGCGGCCAGTGCTGTAAAAATCTCGTAACCTCCGCCGTAGGGCTTACCGGGCCGGTCGGTGTCAGGTTCGTTGACGTAAGTGCAGCTTCCGACGCCGAAACGAAAAGTCGGTGGGTCGGTCCGCCACTGCCATAGGGGTTGGGTTTGAAACTGGGTCGGGTAGGGCAGGCTCACCTTCTGGCCCCCGATTAACACGTCGTATTCGTACTTTTTGCCGGGGTCCACCTGATCGGCGAGCAGGTGGGCGGTAAAAGCCGTTTGCCGGTTCGTTTGTACTTCGTTGGTCAGATAAACTGGCGTTGCCTTACCGGCTTCATGATACCGGATTTGGACCTTGGCAGGTCCTTTTGTCTGTGCCCAGAGCATTACTTCCCGCATATCAGAATAGCCAACCATGGGGCCCGACTGAAGTTGCGATACTGCTCTGGTCTGTGAATTCGCGCTGATCGGGCGGCTCTTTCCTTTGGCAACTGTAGGCTGCTGAGCAAAAGCCGGATAAGTGCCGAGAAGGATAAGTAGGAACAGATACCCTTGAATTTTGTACATGGGGGAAAGTTGGCGTAATTTTGCGGTTCGTTTTCTGAAGGTATGCAACTAAATAACCAGATTTATCAGATTCAGGGTGTCGATGTACTGGCCATAGCCGATGAATTCGGCCTGCCTTTGTACGTGTACGACGCCGACAAAATTATCGAAAAAATTGGCTTACTCCGGTCCGCTTTTGCCGGAGTTAATCTCAAGATAAAATACGCAGCCAAGGCATTGACAAATGTGTCGATCCTGAAGCTCATGCGCCAGCAGGGGGTTGAAATGGATTCGGTGTCGGTCAACGAAGCCCGGATGGGGATGCTGGCCAGTTTTGAGCCTGGCCAGATTATGTTTACACCCAGCGGTGTATCGTTTGGCGAAATCCGCGAAGCCATTGAACTGGGTTTGCAACTGAACGTCGACAGTCTGCCTCTGCTTAAGTGGGTTGGGCAAAACTACGGTAGTCAGGTGCCGGTGAGTATCCGTATAAACCCACATATCAGCGAAGGCGGCAATATCAAAATTTCGACCGGCCATGCTGATTCCAAATTCGGTATTTCGATCCTGCAACGGGCCGAAATGCGGGCGATTGTAGAGCAATACCAGATTTCGGTAACGGGGCTGCACATTCACACCGGTTCAGATTTCAAAAATGCGAATGCTTTCCTGAAAGGTGCTGATGTGCTGTTTGATCTGGCTACCGACTACCCTGATCTGACATTTATTGATTTCGGTAGTGGGTTTAAGGTGGCCTACAAAGAGGGCGACCACATAACCGACGTGGCTGATCTGGGGAATAAGGTGTCGGTGGCCTTTCAGAAGTTTTGTCAGGAATATGGTCGTGAACTGGAGCTTTGGTTCGAGCCGGGTAAGTTTCTGGTTAGCGAAAGCGGTCATCTGCTGGTTCGCACCAACATCGTCAAGGAAAACCCAACCCGGACATTTGTCGCGGTCGATTCAGGACTGAATCACCTGATTCGCCCGATGATGTACGACGCTTACCACGATATCAAAAACATCTCGAACCCAACCGGCGAACCGAAGACTTACAACGTTGTCGGATACATTTGCGAAACAGATACCTTCGCCACCGACCGGACGCTGCCCGAAGTACGTCCGGGTGATGTATTATCGTTCGAGAATGCAGGGGCTTATGGCTTTAGTATGTCTTCGAATTACAATGCCCGTTTTCGTCCGGCCGAGGTGCTGGTCTACGAAGGTAAACCCTATCTCATTCGCCAGCGTGAAACCTTCGAGGACTTAATGCGAGGCCAGGAAATTATTGAATTTGAATCATCTGTATATAGTCATTAGATGGTCATTTGGTAGTCATTTTATTGTCATTAAGCGGTCAGGAGTTGTTATGTCTAAGCAGGCGTCAATGACAAGAAATGACAACTAAATGACTATTTAATGACCATCCAATGACGTTTGAATGACCCTTAATGACCACAAAAAACAATGGGAAGAGCGTTTGAATACCGGAAAGCTCGCAAAATGAAGCGGTGGGGTCAAATGGCCAAGACCTTTACCCGCATTGGCAAAGATATCGTTATGGCCGTCAAAAGTGGCGGTCCTGACCCAGATACCAACGGCCGACTTCGGGCGATTATCCAAAATGCCAAAGCGGCTAACATGCCGAAGGAAAACGTTGAACGGGCCATCAAAAAAGCCTCATCGAAAGAGCAGGAAGACTATAAGGAGATTGTCTATGAAGCCTACGCTCCGCATGGCATTGCGCTCGTTATCGAAACGGCAACGGATAACCATAACCGTACAGTAGCCAACGTTCGGAGCTACCTGAACAAACTGGGTGGTAGCCTGGGTACGCAGGGCATGCTCGACTTTATGTTTGAGCGAAAGTCGGTTTTCCGCATTCCGGCCGAGGGAGTCGACCGGGACGAACTGGAACTGGAATTGATTGATTACGGTGGCGACGAAATTGAGTACGATGAAGACACCGATCAGATCGTTATATACGGTCAATTCACGGCATTCGGTAGCCTTCAAAAATATCTTGAAGAAAAAGGTTACGAAATCAAACAGGCTGAATTCGAGCGGATTCCGAACGACTACAAAGAGCTAACCGACGACGAAGTCGCTGACGTTGAAAAACTCATCGAGCGCATCGAAGAGGACGATGATGTACAGATGGTTTATCATAATATGAAGTAAAAGGAAAAGGGAGAAGGCAGAAGGGAGGAAGGGAATCGTTAGTTGACTCCTTTCCTCCCTTCTGCCTTTTTTCCTTCTTTATTTCTCCCTTTTATTTCATCGATACACCTTCCCGCAGGATCTGCACCCAGCCCTTCAACGTCTGGGGGGGAGCGTTTTTGTCCAGCATCGCATAACTCACACTGGCCTGGTAGTAGTACAAGCCCGTGGGCAGCTCCGCCCCATCACTGCTGCGGCCATCCCAGCTCAAACTACTGCCCACACTTTCGTACACCTTGGCCCCCCACCGGTTGTAGACCACAAACTCCACCCGATCCACAAACCGGGGACACTTCAGCGGCTGGAACACATCATTCTTGCCATCCCCGTTAGGAGTGAACACATTGGGCAGCACAAAACTGGGGCACGCATCCACACACACCTTGTTGGAAGGAGCACTCTCCAGCCCCCGGCGGCTCACCGCCGTCACGTAGTAACAACCTGCTACGGTGGTCAGACTGCTGTGATCAAAACTGGTGGTGGGCACCGTCACCGAGCTGAGCTGGGTCAACGAGTCGGTGGCATAGCGGCTGTAGTAGATCTTGTAGGCGACCAGGTTGGCATCACAGGTGGGACTGGCGGTGGGCTGCCAGCTGAGCTTGTTGGTGAAGCTGCTCTGATCACAGAGAGCCTCCGAACTCAGGGCCGCACAGTCCAGAGCCTCCACCCTGAGCACCGGGGGGCAGGGCTTGGTGGTGTCCGAAGGGGAGGCACAGCTGATCTGGCTGTAGTTGGGCAGCACCCCCAGGCGGGCCAGTTGAGGGTCGGTGTACTGGCCCCGGGTCATCACCCGGTAGCAGTAGCTGCTGTCGGCTGACAGGCTGCGGCTCGTGTTGCCATCGGCCACAAAGCGGTCGGTGCCATCATCGGTGAAGGTGTAGGAGCCCGGAGTAGTGACCGCAACCTCAGCGATCTTGTTGAAGACGCCGTTGGGTCCACTTCGGCTTCGGTACACATCATGGGTCTTGTTGTCATTGCTCCAGGGCACATTGGCCTGCCAGGCCAGACGGATCTGGCGGTTGACGGGGTTGGTGGCCAGCCGCACCGAGGAGGCTGCTTCGGTCACATCGAGTTGGGTGAGCTGACCGTTGAGGGTGTAGTAGAAGGCCACCCGGTAGCGGTAGGCATTGGCCTCGGTGTTGAGCGCGGAGGCCGATGTGCCCTTATCGATGAAGAGCGTGTCAGGGGCCGAGGCCAGCAGGCTGGTGTTGATGCTGGCGATGGGCACAAAATTCGTCCCGGCCAGGTCGGTGGCCCGCTGGAGCCGGTACTGGTAGGGGCCGGGCAGATCGCCGGGGGAAAGTCCCAGGGGTCGGGTCCAGCGGACGGTGATCTGTCCCCGGGTGGTGTGGGTGGAGTCGACCGTCACCTGGGTGATGACCGGGGCCAGCAGGGGCAGCTCCATGCAGGCCAGGTTGGAGGCTTTGCTGACGCCCCCGTTGAATCCGCCATTGATGTCGGGGTAGATGGCCACCATCAGGTAGCCGTAGGAGACGCCCCGTTTGAGGGTGGAGGTGTCGGTGTAGGTGGTGGCTGAAACGGGTAGCTCAGCGATCTTGACGTAGCCTGCCGGTACGCCCGTGGCGCAGGAGCTGCTGGGGGGCGGGGTGCAGCCTTCGATGCGGTAGACGGCTAGTTTGGTGAGGTTGCTGGCCTGGCTGGGCGAGCAGGTATAGGCATCCCAGCTGAGCTGGACGGCTCTGCCGCTGGGGATGGTGACGGCCTTGGCCGACAGGTTCTTGACCGAAGGTCCGACGAGCTGGATGCGGAAGGTCTGGAAGGAGGTCAGGGTGGGGGTGCCTTTGGGGGGCACATCGGTGACCTTGAAGGTGACATCGTAGGGGGCATCCCGGAGCTGGTTGCAGTTGGTCTGCCAGCGGAAGCTGGCCGTGGCAGGCTGGGCCTGGGCGATGCCGCCATTGATCAGCTGGGCATAGGCAGGCGGGATGAGCTCACCCGGAGCCAGAGCGGCTCCATCCTGGCCCACGTTGAAGACGCCCCCGAAGCCAGCGATGATGACGCGTTGTCCATCGGGGTCGGTGGCCGTGACGGGTTGCTGGATGAGGGTACCGGCTTCGACGCACAGGTCGGGGATGGGGGCCAGCAGGGGTCGTTTGTTGGGGGAGTCGACGACGATGATCTGCATGTCGCGGGTGATCTCGCCGATCAAGACGCCGTTGCGCCATTCTTCGATGATGAAGGCGAAGTTGAACTGACCCGCTTCACCGGGTGCATCCCAGCACAACTCACCCGTGATGGCATTGATCGAAAAGGTAGGCGTTCCCCCACTTTCACTCCCTAATCCACTAAATCGCGTTGGGTCCTGATAAGCCGGAATATTCCTACCTACACACCCATTATCCGTTAATGACGTTTGCGGTACACTCAATCGGTAGGCAAGGCTATCGCCATCGGCATCGAAGGCGGCCGGGTTGTGGCAGAACTTCTGGCCCACTCGGCCTGAGTCTAGGGGTGGGTTGAGCATGACGGGGGTAGAGTTGGTCAGCAGAGCCGCATTGATCAGAATCGTTGTTGAGACATAGAACCGAATCTGATCAGAGGAAGCAGGTGGCGGTAAGTTTTTGGTATCGGCATTCCGGTTAGGTACCGTAATGCCAATGGTATAAACGCCGGGACCAGGGTAGGTATGGATCGCTGTATACGAGTTGACCGATGACGTACGGCCATTTATATACTTCCGACTCGCTCGTTTGACATCCAAAGTTGTACCGTCTCCGAAACAAAAAGTATAAGGCTCTGCCTGGTCGGCAGCCTGTCGACCCTTAATTTCGTCATAATAGGCAGTAAACGTAATGATGTAAGTAAGTGAAGTTGCTGAAACGCGTTTGGTGGTAATTTCCCCCGCCCGCACGTGGGTAGCCTGACTGATCGTGGGGCATAGTATTGCCCCGAGCAGTATGCTCCAAAGTCCAAGACTGTAAACGAACCGCATAAACGTATCCTATTTTCCTCTACAACGATTTGAATTACCAAAAGTGTATTAGAAAATTGGTACTATTAACTACTTGGTTGATTTTTTAAATAAAGAAGGAAAAAAAGAAGAAGGGAGGAGGGGGAGGAAAGGGAGAATTGGGAAACAGCATACTCCCCTTCTGCCTTCTCCCTTTTACTTCATCGATACACCTTCCCGCAGGATCTGCACCCAGCCCTTCAACGTCTGGGGGGGAGCGTTTTTGTCCAGCATCGCATAACTCACACTGGCCTGGTAGTAGTACAAGCCCGTGGGCAGCTCCGCCCCATCACTGCTGCGGCCATCCCAGCTCAAACTACTGCCCACACTTTCGTACACCTTGGCCCCCCACCGGTTGTAGACCACAAACTCCACCCGATCCACAAACCGGGGACACTTCAGCGGCTGGAACACATCATTCTTGCCATCCCCGTTAGGAGTGAACACATTGGGCAGCACAAAACTGGGGCACGCATCCACACACACCTTGTTGGAAGGAGCACTCTCCAGCCCCCGGCGGCTCACCGCCGTCACGTAGTAACAACCTGCTACGGTGGTCAGACTGCTGTGATCAAAACTGGTGGTGGGCACCGTCACCGAGCTGAGCTGGGTCAACGAGTCGGTGGCATAGCGGCTGTAGTAGATCTTGTAGGCGACCAGGTTGGCATCACAGGTGGGACTGGCGGTGGGCTGCCAGCTGAGCTTGTTGGTGAAGCTGCTCTGATCACAGAGAGCCTCCGAACTCAGGGCCGCACAGTCCAGAGCCTCCACCCTGAGCACCGGGGGGCAGGGCTTGGTGGTGTCCGAAGGGGAGGCACAGCTGATCTGGCTGTAGTTGGGCAGCACCCCCAGGCGGGCCAGTTGAGGGTCGGTGTACTGGCCCCGGGTCATCACCCGGTAGCAGTAGCTGCTGTCGGCTGACAGGCTGCGGCTCGTGTTGCCATCGGCCACAAAGCGGTCGGTGCCATCATCGGTGAAGGTGTAGGAGCCCGGAGTAGTGACCGCAACCTCAGCGATCTTGTTGAAGACGCCGTTGGGTCCACTTCGGCTTCGGTACACATCATGGGTCTTGTTGTCATTGCTCCAGGGCACATTGGCCTGCCAGGCCAGACGGATCTGGCGGTTGACGGGGTTGGTGGCCAGCCGCACCGAGGAGGCTGCTTCGGTCACATCGAGTTGGGTGAGCTGACCGTTGAGGGTGTAGTAGAAGGCCACCCGGTAGCGGTAGGCATTGGCCTCGGTGTTGAGCGCGGAGGCCGATGTGCCCTTATCGATGAAGAGCGTGTCAGGGGCCGAGGCCAGCAGGCTGGTGTTGATGCTGGCGATGGGCACAAAATTCGTCCCGGCCAGGTCGGTGGCCCGCTGGAGCCGGTACTGGTAGGGGCCGGGCAGATCGCCGGGGGAAAGTCCCAGGGGTCGGGTCCAGCGGACGGTGATCTGTCCCCGGGTGGTGTGGGTGGAGTCGACCGTCACCTGGGTGATGACCGGGGCCAGCAGGGGCAGCTCCATGCAGGCCAGGTTGGAGGCTTTGCTGACGCCCCCGTTGAATCCGCCATTGATGTCGGGGTAGATGGCCACCATCAGGTAGCCGTAGGAGACGCCCCGTTTGAGGGTGGAGGTGTCGGTGTAGGTGGTGGCTGAGACGGGCAGCTCAGCGATCTTGACGTAGCCTGCCGGTACGCCCGTGGCGCAGGAGCTGCTGGGGGGCGGAGTACATCCTTCGCTGCGGTAGAGGGCCAGTTTGGTGGGGTTGCTGGCCTGGCTGGGCGAGCAGGTATAGGCATCCCAGCTGAGCTGGACGGCTCTGCCGCTGGGAATGGTGACGGCCTTGGCAGATAGGTTCTTGACCGAAGGTCCGACGAGCTGGATGCGGAAGGTCTGGAAGGAGGTCAGGGTGGGGGTGCCTTTGGGGGGCACATCGGTGACCTTGAAGGTGACATCGTAGGGGGCATCCCGGAGCTGGTTGCAGTTGGTCTGCCAGCGGAAGCTGGCCGTGGCAGGCTGGGCCTGAGCGATGCCGCCGTTGATCAGCTGGGCGTAGGCGGGCGGGATGAGCTCACCCGGAGCCAGGGCGGCTCCATCCTGGCCCACGTTGAAGACGCCCCCGAAACCAGCGATGATGACGCGTTGTCCATCGGGGTCGGTGGCCGTGACGGGTTGCTGGATGAGGGTACCGGCCTCGACGCACAGGTCGGGGATGGGGGCCAGCAGGGGTCGTTTGTTGGGGGAGTCGACGACGATGATCTGCATATCGCGGGTGATCTCGCCGATCAGCACACCGTTACGCCATTCTTCGATGATGAAGGCGAAGTTGAACTGACCCGCTTGGCCAGGAGCATCCCAGCATAATTCCCCGGTGATCGGATTAATGCTAAACGTAGGCGTTCCCCCATTTTCACTCGATGTACTGAATCGTGTTGGGTCCTGATAACCCGTTATAGTCCTGCCTGTGCACCCATTGTCGGTTAGAGCCGTTTGTGGTACACTGAGTCGGTAGGCGAGGCTATCGCCATCGGCATCGAAGGCGGCCGGGTTGTGGCAGAACTTCTGACCCACCCGTCCTGAGTCCAGGGGTGGGTTGAGCATGACGGGGGTGGAGTTGGTCAGCAGAGCCGCATTGATCAGAATCGTCGTTGAGACATAGAAACGAAGTTCTTGTGACGGAGCCGGTAGGTTCTTCGTATTATTATTTCGGTTGGCCACCGTTATCCCAATCGTATAGGTGCCGGGCCCCTGATAGGTATGAATGATGGTATAGGAGTCGATTGAGGACGTTTGGCCATTGATCAATTTCCGTTGCCATCGCTTTACTTCTGATGAAGTACCATCGCCAAAACACATGGTATAGCTGTCGGCCAGATCGGAAGCGGGTTTCCCATTCGCTTCGTCAAAGTAAGCGGTAAAGGTGATCAGATAAGTAAGCGAAGTTTGCGAAATACGCTTGGTGGTAATTTCTCCCGCCCGCACGTGGGTAGCCTGACTGATCGTGGGGCATAGTATTGCCCCGAGCAGTATGCTCCAAAGCCCAAGACTGTAAACGAATCGCATAGATGTAGATGTTTCCATTTTTCACCTACAACGTTGCAATCTACGAAAAGCGTATTCTTCTGATCCGATTGATTTTGAATGGTATGTGCGCTGGATAGTCTCCCTACTTCCGGCAAGTCCAGGTTCTGGAAACGCAGGATGAACAGGTTGCTACACCTTGTAAAAACCTGGACGATTGAAAAGCGTTTTCCAGAAAAAGCGGAGGAAAATACCCACATTTTTTGTGTATGCCCATTGGCTGCTCATCTCAGCCCAGGGAGCACGACGATCACGAACATTGACGGCCATTTTCCAGATAAATACAACCGGAATCATCAGGATATAATGCAGGATCAGGACAAGGTAGGCACCAACGCCGTACTGCTTTCGTACCCAGAGCAACTGCGACACCTGTACCTGGGGTTTAAACCGGTTGATGTGTGTAACCACGTGCTGCTGATTATCTTCGCTACTGCCGTATTCGAGATGAATAAAGCCCTCGTTACGCAATAAAAGCAACTTGCCCTGCTTGCCGAGTCGATACCCCCACTCCACATCTTCGCCATACATGAAAAAGCTTTCGTCCAGGCCACCGGCCTTATCAATGACCGACTTACGCGTCATCAGGAAAGCGCCCGATAGCCATTCGACCTGATTAGGGTCATCGAACTGCGGATCGGGCATGAGTCGATAGAGGAATTTTTCGGAGGCTACTCCGCCCGGCAGGATGTAAAAAGCCCGGCGCATCTGGCCGAAGGTTGTGTACAGATTCGGGCGAAGCTGTCGATTGGCCATGAGTTGCATGGCGCTCACAGCCGCTACATCAGGACGAGTATCGAGTAGCTGGACGCAATGACCCAGCAAATTGTCGATCAGAAGTGTATCGGAGTTGAGCAGGAGAATGTAGCGACCTTTTGCTTCGCGTATGCCCAGATTATTGGCCCGTGAAAAACCCGCATTGTAGCCCGTTTGAAACCAGCGAACGTCAGGATAAACTGCCTGAATGGTCACCTGACTGTTGTCGTTCGATTGATTGTCGACAATAATTAGTTCAAAACGAACCCCGGTTGTGAACTCATAAACAGAAGCTAAGCAATTGAGGATGAGCTGGGGAGTTTTGTAATTGACAATGATAATGCTTAAGTCGGGCAAAGCAGTTTAGTCGATAGTTGGGGTGTAAAGTTAAACAGTTTCAGGTTTCATGTTCCAGATTAGCAAACCTAACCGGCGGAACTTGAAACCTGAAACGGTCGGGTCTGAAACTTAATACAATACCCACGTATCTTTACCTCCTCCACCTTGCGAGGAGTTGACCACCAGCGAGCCTTTCCGCAGGGCAACCCGAGTCAGGCCGCCCGGTATCACGTTAACATTGTCGCCGTAGAGGATATATGGGCGCAGGTCGACGTGACGGCCTTCGGCATGATCGCCCACCAGGCAAGGTACGCGCGAGAGCGAAATCGTGGGCTGGGCAATATAGTTTCGGGGATTGGCTTTGATTTTCTGCCGGAACAGTTCGTGGTCTTCGGGGGAGGCTTTGGGACCAATTAGCATACCATAGCCACCCGCTTCGTTGGCTTCTTTAACGACCAGTTGTTCGATGTTGTCCAGCACATACTGGCAGTCTTCTTCCTCGCGACAGATGTAGGTTCGTACGTTCGGAATGATCGCTTCTTCGCCCAGATAGTACTGAATTATTCGGGGAACGTAGGCATAAATTACCTTATCGTCGGCCACGCCTGTCCCTGGTGCATTGGCCAGCGCGACCCGGCCGCGTTTGTACACCTCAAAAATACCCGGCACGCCAATCATCGAATCTGGATTGAAGGCCAGCGGGTCCAGAAACGTATCATCAATACGTCGGTAAATGACATCGACAATCTGGAAGCCTTTGGTCGTACGCATTTTTACGTAACCTCCCGATACGACCAGATCACGAGCTTCGACCAACTCAACCCCCATTTGCTGAGCCAGATATGAGTGTTCAAAATAAGCCGAGTTGTAAATGCCCGGCGTCAGGACTACCACGGTCGGATTAGGTCGGTCGGCAATAAACTGCAACATCTGCAGCAGTCGGGTAGGATAATCCGATACGGGCCGAACACCGGTCTGGGTCAGTACTTCCGGAAATGTTTGCTTGATAAGCTCCCGGTTTTCAAGCATATACGACACCCCAGACGGGCATCGGAGGTTATCTTCCAGCACCATAAACTGGCCATCATCCCCCCGAATCAGGTCGGTACCCGTGATGTGGCACCAGATTCCTTTGGGTGGGCGTACACCCAGACAACCCGGCAGAAACGATTTGCTGGACTCGATCAGGTCGCGTGGTACAACGCCATCGTTCAGGATTCGCTGTTCGTTATACACATCGTCCAGAAACATATTGATGGCCTTGATGCGCTGAATCAGGCCAGCCTCAAGGCGATTCCATTCCGCTGATTCAATCACACGGGGAATAATGTCGATGGGCATAATTCGTTCTGTACCTTCTCCCTCCGAGTAGACGTTGAAGGTGATACCCATACTCATCAGGGCACGTTCGGCTGCATGCTGGCGTCTTATAATATCTTCACGGGTCAATTCCTCGACGCGTTGCTGAAATGGAGCATACCCGGCTCGTACCTGCGTTTCGCTGGTGAACATCTCATCAAAAAAGTTCTCGGTCTGATAGTCTGAAAACGAGAAATTAACGCTGGTCTGCCCCTGCGACTGCGTCATACCATTGAGTGTCTGTGACTGCGATTGGCGGGTATTTTGTTTTTTCATAGAACAATCTATTTATAATCGGGTCAGCGGCCAAATAGAATATTGACGACCAAAGCATTCTGCAAATAAAACGCTTTAAACGTAAAAATTTATACTTAACAGGCACTATTGATAAAGTTCATCGGTAAGGTAGTTTCTTCTGATTCGACGTTCATCACCTTATAATCGCCCTAAGGGGTTTTCCAAATTCATTTACTCACAAATGATAATGGGGGCAAGTCATTGTTAGACAGGCTATTAGTTTTTGATTTGTGCCGACGAACTACCTCTGGCCACGATTTATATCAATAAGGTTTGCGATTTTTTTTCAGGCTCTGCAACGGTGGCTATACGTTGCACGTACGGCAGAATAGTACCGGAAACGAATCGGGCTACCCCTTATTTTTCAGTTTCATTTTTTTAACAAAACCTAATGACTTCTAAGATGAAAACATTGCTTGTGTTCAGTTGTGTGGCTGCTTTGGTGGTGGGGATTAGTAGCTGTAACAAGTCGTCGGTTGACCCTGCTGATGCGGATGCCTCTGCCCGGACGGCAGGTGTGACCAGTTCGTCGGCTACGGGACCGCATAGCGTTACTGCAGTCGATGTGGCTAGTCTGCCTGCCGCCATCACTACCTACATTACGACCAATTATGCTGGCGCCACTATCAAAGAAGCGCTCAAAGACTCGAAGGGAAATTATGCCGTAGCGATTGTGCAGAATAGTACGCTTAAACTGCTGGTATTTACAGCCGATGGGGCATTTGTAAAAGAAGCAGACGGACTCAAACGCGGTCATCGCGACTCAACCCATCATGCGCCTGGCGACTCGGCTCACCATCCTAAAGGTGATTCACTGCATCACCCTAAACCCACACCGGGCGATTCTGCACATCATCCACGTCCAGGTGGACCTGGATCGACAACGGTAGATGTGTCGAGTTTACCTGGTGCCATTACGACTTACATCAATACGAACTACGCTGGGGCAACCATTGAAAAAGCTGCTCAGGATAAAAACAGTGATTATCTGGTGGCTATTCTGACATCTGATAAAAAACGGGTGTTACTGCTGTTCGGCTCAGATGGTACTTTTAAGAGAGCCATAACAGGAAAGCGATAAGTTGCTTGAGGGAAAACACGAATACATAAGTTGTCCTGAATGATCAAGGATGACTTAACAAGACCGCCCTTCTGGTTTGAGGCTACCCCATGGGCCCAAGCTGGAAGGGCGGTCTTGTTATATCCACCCTATGCCGACAGGATAGAGGAGACTACTCGCCGAACGGTGGCACGGCTGATGCAAGCGTCTGATTGTCAACTATGCAATCAGCCGTGCCACCGTTTAAAATGCACTCCAGGCTAGAGTTTTAGCCGAGCTACCAGCACGGTGTCATAATCGTTCTATAAGAACTTTCTAAGACCTGCTTAAGGCCCTTCTAAGGGGCAGTGGCTTATTTTGCCGGGAATCGACATACATAAACGTTATGAAAAAGACTCCACAATCTGTTAAACGGCTGTTGGCGACAGCATTACTTATCTTTTCGGTTGGCTTTAGTCAAGGGTGCCATACTGACTCCAATCAATCCCGGACCGAAGAAGCGGTTGAACAGACCGGCGATTCGGTTGAGGCCGATGTGCAGGAAGGGGCCGACCAGGCTGCGGCTACATTTCGCCAGGAACGCGATGAAGCTGTCACGACACTGAAAGAGCAACGGGATAAACTGGATCAGGAAATTGATGAGTTACAAAACAAACTGGATACTAAAGGCGACAAGGCTAAAAAGACGATGAAGCAGCAACTGGATAAATTGAAAACCGAACGGGAGGACCTGAATAGAGACATCAACAAAGCGCAGAATGCGACAGAAGATGCCTGGCAGGAAATTAAGTCGGGATTTAAGCAGGCCGGCCGCAAAATAGGTAAGTCCTTTGATAAAGCCGAAGATCGTCTGGATGACGCTACTAAAAATCGGTAGCCTCTAGTGGCGCATAAATAGGCTTTTAACTCACTTTTCTACTTTAATCCCTGTTTCTGCCATGGACAACACAACAAAAATAGTCTGTAAGGGCGTTCTGACTACCGAGCTGTTTGATCAGCCCCGACAGGCTGTGCAGGATACCGAGTGGGTACGGAAACCTGCCGATCCAACGAAGCAGGCCGGTGGACTGATTCGAAAAGGAGAAATTGTCTGGTTTAATAGCGACCTGTTTGGGAGTGGTCCTGAGTGGCAACAGGTTCGTTTAACCGACGATACACTTGGTTATGTCAAGCCGCATCATTTTACCGGAATTATCAGCGACTCTGAAACCTGATGGGTAATCAGGTGGTTCAGGGTTAGTGGCCTTATTCTGATAGGTCGAAATTTATGATTGGTCGGCTACCGTTGTGTCGACATTACTCAACGCCTTGAAACGAATACGCAATTATGGTTGATGCATTATTTGGTGCACCCCCTATTCCTTTAGATCAACTCTGGCGGCTGGATGAAGGAGCGCCCAATCTGATTCTGTGGGCCGTTCCGATTATGGTTGTGCTGACAGCCGCCGAAATGATCATTTCGTATATTCAGGAGAAGCCGTATTATGAAAAATGGGAAACGATTGGGTCAGTCCTGGTCGGATTAGGTTCGGTAGCTATCGGTGTCGTGATTAAGCTTATGCTTCTTTATGGCATAGTATGGCTTTATAATCAACTGCCATGGCGGATGACGTTGCAATGGTGGACGTTAATTCCCTGTTACATCATCTATGACTTCTTTAGTTATTGGGCGCATCGGATCTCGCACGGGCAGCGTTTCTGGTGGGCTACTCATGTGGTTCACCACTCAGGGGAGCGCTATAATCTGAGCGTATCGTTTCGACTGAGCTGGATTCAGTACCTGAAAATTATCTTTTTTATTCCCGTCGCGCTGATTGGGTTCCATCCGATTATTTTCTTTCTGACGAATCAGTTGGCCGTTTTGTTTCAGTTTTGGGTGCATACGGAATACATCCGCCGATTACCGGCCTGGGTCGAGTTTATTTTTGCTACTCCGTCCAATCACCGCGTGCATCATGGGTCTCAGGAGAAATATGTTGATAAAAACTTTGGCGCTACGTTTATTTTCTGGGATCGTCTGTTTGATACTTATCAGCCCGAAGAAGAACCGCCAATTTATGGTATTACGACCAATATTGGCCAGAAGGCTAACCCATTGCACATCAATTTTCATGAGGTGGTAGATATCATTCGCGATGTAAAAACGGCCAGTGGGTTCCGGCAAAAATGGTTTTTTCTATTCGGTAGCCCCGTTGAGGTCGATCAGTATAAAAAGCAGGCGAACAGGAAACAACTAGCTGATCGGTTGCCGCTGCCCAACTCTGATGGCACGTTTAGGGAAATTATTTCCGAAAAACGGTAGTGTTAATTTGTTAATTGACAGTGTGATAGACCCGGCGATAAACCGGGCCTTTTTATTTTCTCGGGTAAAGTTTACAACCAAATGGGCGGCTTCTTAGTCTTGGTAGTACAATTTAAACGTATATACCATGAAAGCTTTTTTTTTCACGCTTGCTTTACTTATTGTTGGTTTTTCGAGTGCGATGGCCCAGACTGAACGCGGCAGTCGGTTGATGGGGGTTAATGTAGGAAACATTACCATTCCAACAACGGGAGGATCAGGGACGATTATCAGTCTTCAACCAACGTATGGCTGGTTTGTCGGAAATGGACTGGCAGTAGGGGCTGGCATCCCGTTTTTGAACATCAGTTCGAATGGTACACGGGCAACTCAGATTGGGATAGCTCCGTTTCTACGTTATTACATTGGGCAATCCCAGGTCAAACCCTTTTTAGGTGCATCGGTGGGAGTGATTAATTCGTCTGTATCGCCGAGCGGAGGGAGCTCTAATTCGAGCACGGATGCGCTCTATAGCTTTACGGGTGGAGTTGCCTTCTTTATCAATCGGTCAGTTAGTTTCGATCTGGGTTTAACCTATACCGGGGGCGAAGGGGCAGCGTTAAACACACTACTGGTAGGAACACCCAACGCATTGACACCTAATGTACCAAAGGCATTGAATATCAGTCTGGGCTTTCAGGTTTATTTCGGCAAATAATTAATGTTTCAGGTTGGCTGGCGCATGAATTGCTGGCGCCAGCCAACCTGAAACATTAAACTGCTTACCACAGGTAATGAACCGGATTTTTGATCCGTTCTTCGTAGATCCGTTTCACGGCGGCCATTTGTTCGGGGATAGGAGCGGGGCGTTCCAACGCCTTTAAGTTTGACGTCAGATGGGCTGACTTTGACGCTCCGGGAATAATGCAACTCACTGCATCGAAGGCCAGAATCCAACGTAGGGCATCGGGAGCCAGATTAGCTTCGCCCGGAAATACCGTTTTGAGCTCATCGACGGCCGCCAGACCCGTTTCGTAGTTGACGCCGGAGAACGTTTCGCCTTTATCAAATGCAGCCCCTTCCCGATTGAACGTACGGTGATCGGTAGGTGAAAATGATGTATTAGCACTATACGTACCCGTCAACAGTCCACTGGCAAGCGGCACCCGAACGATGATGCCTATGTTTCGTCGGCTGGCTTCCTGAAAAAACAGTTCGGCTGGCCGTTGACGAAACATGTTGAAAATGATCTGGACTGTGGTGACGTTGGGAAATTCTATTGCTTTCAATCCTTCTTCCACCTTCTCGACACTTACCCCCAGGTGCTGAATCTTACCTTCGTCTTTGAGCCGATCAAACAACTCAAAGATTTCAGGACGGTAATACACCTCGGTTGGCGGGCAATGCAACTGAATCAGGTCGAGCGTATCAAGCCCCATATTCTGCAAACTGTCTTCCACAAATTTGCGAAGTGCAGCGGGTTGATAGGCTTCATTAGTATGCGGTTGGAGCCGTCGGCCGCACTTGGTGGCTACATAAATCCGTTCGGATCGTGAGCGTACGAGTCGGCCTACGGCTTTCTCACTTTCTCCATCGCCATACACATCGGCCGTATCGATAAAATTGATACCTGCGTCGACGGCTGCGTTCAGAATCTGGTCGGCATTGTCGTGGCTAAATGGATCGCCCCACTTGCCACCTACCTGCCAGGTACCCAGACTAATTTCCGAAATGCTATAATCGGTTTTTCCTAATTTTCGATAGTTCATAGTAACGCGGACTTCTAGTCCGCTTAGTTAAAACGCTTTCTGTGCGGACAGGATGTCGGTATGTCCCGGCGGGGAACCGCGCATCACCGCGTTACAATTTAACCCCAAAACGGTCACCAATTTCTTCCAGACTTTTGATGACTGGGTCCAGCACCGGAATGCCTGACGATAATCGTTCGGCCTCCATCAATCGTTCGGGGTCGCCAGGGATCAGCACCTGTTGCCCTTCAACGGCTTTGGCTTGCCGGAATCGCTGAATCCAGGTATCCATATGCGATTTAAATTCGTCGGCGGGCCGGAATGCATCGATCCGCATGGCACCGAAGAAATGGCCGGTCCCCATCCCCACGCCCTCATTCGCCTGCATAAAACCGGCTGTAGCGAAAGGTGGGACCCAGGGACCATAGTTAGCCCCGGACAGGACCCCCGAAAAAATATCGACAACAGCACCCAGACCATACCCTTTGTGAGAACCATGTTCGCGATCGGTACCGAGTGGGAGCAGAGCCCCTCCGTTTCGGATGGCATTCGCATCGGTTGTCGGTTGCCCTTCGGCGTTTTGCGCCCAGCCAAGGGGAATATCTTTGCCTTTTCGCTGCAATATTTCGAGCTTCCCGTAGGCAACGGCCGTAGAGGCAAAATCGGCCAGGAACGTCGGTTCGGTAGCTGCCGGGATAGCCACAGCGATTGGGTTGGTTCCCAGCAGCTTATCCAGCGAAAAAGTAGGAGCCACCAGTGGTGCTGCATGGGTCATGGCCTGGCCGATCATATCGTGTTCGGTAGCCAGTAGGGCATGGTAACCCGCTATGCCGAAGTGGTTGGAATTACGGACAGCTACCCAACCCGTTCCAGCAACGCGAGCTTTTTCGATGGCTACCTGCATGGCCCAGGGGCCTACTACTAATCCCAGACCCCGGTCGCCATCAACAACAGCGGTAGAGGGTGTTTCGTGAACAATATGGATGCGTGGTTTGGGGTTGATACGCCCGTTATCGTACAGGCGGATGTAACCCGGCAGACGTGCCACACCGTGTGAGTCGACGCCCCGTAAGTCGGCGCTGACGAGTACATCAGCGGCTAGTCGGGCATCGGTTTCAGAACAGCCAATGGCACTAAAGATTTGTTCGGTAAATGTTCGGAGTTGACTGGCAGTAATCATGGCCGCAAAGTTGAGGAAAAGTCAGGAGTAGTCAAGCATAGTCAGGAATAGTCAGGAGTAGTCAATTATGGTCAGGAGTGGCCAAGTGTAGTCAAGGATGGTTGGTTCACTATCAATAAAAATGGTTTATTCACGACTACACTTAATCTCCTTGACTACTCCTGACCACACTTGACGATACTTGACCACTCTTTAAACGTTTACCCTCATTATGGAGTCTATACCGCCAAAGCATCAGTAGGGTTATCCGTTTAGTAAAGGGATCAGATCATTTTCCGAAAGCCTTTTTATTCTTTGCAACCCGATAGTGCATCTACCTTAACTTTTCATACACATGAAAATCTTCATCATCACTACCCTGTGTCTGTGCATGCAGATCAGCTTTGCTCAGGTAACTTCGCCCGAGGCTGCTGACGAACAGCGCATCCATTCCACCCTTCGTCAGGCCACCGTTTTTCTGACCCGCGCTCAATTATCAGCACACGCTACCGCAACGTTGGAGGTTGGTACCACCCGACTGATTATTGACAATGCACCCGCTCAAACCGATCCGCAGAGCATTCAGGTGTCGGGCAAGGGCGATGCGATTATCCAGGGCGTTCAGTTTCGAACCAATTTTCTGAACAAAGCCACCAAACCAGCATCCTTACAGCGGCTGGAAGATTCGCTTCGTATTAATCGTGAGTTGTATGAGACGATGGCCGTTCAGGTCGATGTACTCCAGCAGGAACAGAAGTTGATTCTGGCCAATCAGCAGGTGGGTGGCAAGGATCATGGCGCAACGGTGAAAGATGTGGCCGATATGGCCGCTTTCTACCGCGAACGACTCACTAAAATTGGGCAGGAGTTATTGGTTATGACCCGACGGATGACTGAACAAAAGAAGCGGGTGGATCGACTGGACGCACAGGTTGCTGAACAGAATGCCAAACGAGAGCGGCCCGTCGGTGAAATTGAGGTGACAATGACCGCCCGAAGCCGTACAGCAGTCGAACTGGACTTGAGTTATGTAGTGAGTAACGCAGGCTGGTCGCCGGTGTATGATGTACGCGTACGGGATGCAAAAGGCCCGGCGTCGCTGGCGTATAAAGCCCTTGTGTATCAGAATACCGGTTTCGACTGGCAGGCCATTCGACTGATCTTATCGACGGCAAATCCCGCCTTGCCCGGTTCGCAGCCGCAGTTAACGACCGATTACGTAGGTTTTTACGAGCCTAAACCTGCTAAACTATCGCATGACGAACGGGCGCTGAATGAAGTCGTTGTGACAGGCTATGGAACAGCTAAACGGGCCAAAAGTGACGTGGCGGGTGGTGCTGCGCTAGCTCCCCAACTGGACAATACGGCCACAATGACGCAGGCTGTTGACCAGCCTACCAACGTTAATTTCGTAATTGCGCTCCCGTACACGATCCTGACGAATAGCCGCCCGCAATTGGTCGATGTTCAAACGACTGAGCTACCCGCTACCTACCGGTATGAACTAACGCCCAAACTGGACAATGACGCGTTCCTGACGGCTCAGATCACCGGCTGGGATAAGCTCAATCTGCTGAATGGCCCCGCCCGCATTTATTTTGAAGGTACGTTTGTCGGGGAGTCGCGCGTGAACCTGTCGGAAGCAAAGGATACCTTGAATCTATCATTGGGTCGCGATAAACGAATCATTGCCAAACGCGAACAGATCGAGGACCTAAACAGCCGTAAAACGATCAGCAGTAATCAGCGCGAAGGTCGGGCCTACCGGATTAGTGTGCGCAACACGCGGCAGGAGCCCGTGATGTTGACCCTTTATGACCAAATTCCGGTAGCGACCGATAGCCGGATTGAGGTGTTGCTGACCGATGCGGGTGGGGCTGAACTGACGTCTGAAACCGGCAAGCTGACCTTTCGATTAACCCTTAAACCGGGCGAAAGTCGTGACCTGTCGTTCCGCTATGAAATTAAGTACCCCAAAGGTCGGGTATTGACGCAGTAGATGCCGTAACTTTCGCAAAGCCTGAAACTTTCGGAAAGTAGCGCGTTTATCGATCTATCTTAACACGTTTTTAAGAAACAAATCAGGTCGTTTTCGCTTTATTTCCTAACCACCTGATTTGTTTTAATACCGCTATGCTATTGCGTTTTTACCTGATTCTGACATTTGGTTTTCTGGCCTGTACGGCTCATGCTCAACCACAGGATACGCTTACGACCCAACAACTGCTACAGCGAAGAGGAACGTCGTATTCGGCCCTGATTCGGCCTTCGCGGTACCTGGCGTTTGATGTCAATCATACAATAGGTGGCTTTCGGCGCTACCGCTATTTTATTGGTGATGAACTGCATTTTAAAGCCAGAGGTGAAAAATATCGGGAAGAGCTATATGACGTTACCGATAGTACATTCAGCATTTTGATGGCCAATGAGGTGATGAATCGCGATGAGCCCGTAACGTTTCGACTCGACGAGGTGAAGTCCATTTTACTGCATCGTCGGATTCCGTTCATAACTGCTGCCGGAACGCTTTTTCCCATTGCCGGAGGGGTTTATTTGTTGGCCGATATAGTGAATAATCGGGGATTTTACAGCAATACGCTGCCTGTTGTTGGTTCGCTGATTGTGAGTGGTGTACTCTTTCACCTGATTAGTAATCCACATATCCGTGTCAATAAAAATCACCGATTAAAAGTGTTACGAACGTATTAGTTAGCGCAGAGCAGGAAGTAGTGATATTCGTAACTGAGTAAGTACAAAAAGTACTCCTACGTGTCATTTTTACACAAACGGTTGGCATTTGGTTTTCAAAAAACTGCGTTTACATTTGCCCCATGCCGAACTCGATCGCCACTATTCAAGCTCGCTGGACACAGCAATACAGGCTGTATACAGACGCCTACGAATCTGGGCGTATGTCGTTCATTCCGAATTTACTGCCCCAGATGGCCGTGCAATTTTCAGTGTATCAAATCCTCGATATACTGCATAAACGATTGGGGAACGAAACCCTACGGCGGGCGTTAAACCCAAACGAAACCATTGACAGCCCTGCCCGAATTTACCCTGATGGCTCGTGGCTCAAACGGAGCAATATGGTTGGGGTCAATGTGCGAACCATTGGCTCGTTCTGGAAGCTGATCAATTATACGCTGACCCTACCTGCCAGTCACGACAGCATTCATTTATTGCCGATCTGGGAGCCTGGCGTAGTGGGTAGTTTGTATGGCATGGTAAGCTGGCAGATTAACCCCGAATTTTTCGATGTTGAACTGGCTCGGTTGGTTCCGGCGCTCGATTCGGTTGAAAAACAGCTCAAAGTCGTTATTAACCTGCTGCATGCGATGGGTCGTACGGTGGGCATGGATGTAATTCCGCATACCGACCGATTTTCGGAAATGGTGCTGGCTTGCCCGAGTTTGTTCGAATGGGTACAGCGCGACGTAAAGGGAGGGCATCCGGATACACTTGCCGATCATTCGGGATTTCTGCATCGGTGCGTGGAAGAGTCGATCTGGCAATTCCTGAAATTTCATGGGGCCGCCGATGGGTCTCCGCTGGCGTTTGCAAAAGACGCCTTTTTTTCAACCGATCTGTCAATTCTGATGGATGACCAACGGTTACGGATGTTGTTTGGCTATCCACATGATTATGGTGGACGACTTCGGCGACGACTGGCCTTAATCAAGTATCTGGTCGAACGTGGCTATGAAACCCTACCCATGACCATGGCCCCGCCCTATCGGGGTATTCATATCGAACCCAAGGATTACGTTACTGATGACTTCGGGCAAATCTGGTATCAATACGCATTCGACAAGCCTGAAGCCATGTCGCGCGTGTTTGGCCCACTGGCCCGGTATCGGTTTTATGAATCGAAGGACAACAACCAGCAGTGGGAACTTGATTTCGATCGCCCAAACAAACCAGCTTGGGACTACATTTGTCGGAAAGTGTACGATTGCCAGCGGACCTATAATTTCGATTTCATGCGGGGCGATATGGCCCACGTACAAATGCGGCCATTGGGCGTTCCGGCAGAGATAGATACCTACTATGACCCATTAAAGGCAATCAAAAAGTACGTACAGGCTCAGGGCGTTCCTTATTACGGATTTTTTGCCGAAACGTTCCTGGCTCCCCCCGATACAATGGGCTATGGCAACGAACTTGACCACCTCGAAGCCATTGAAGCCGACTCAACCCTGGGCGATTTACAATCGATGGTTGTGGGATCAACGGCGTTTAAACAGAAGTTTTCGGAGTACTATACCTACCTGAAAACCCGCCAGTTCGCGCCCAATTTTACCGTCATTACGGCCGATAAAGACGACCCGCGTTTTGACGAATTTTACCAAACCGGTAACCTGTTTCGGTACTTTACAGCCCTGTTTTTGACCGATATGCCGAGTTATGTCGGCATGGGTTTTGAGGTGCGGAATTTGCACGAACAGCGTGGGGATAACGAAGAGTACAGCAAATTGTACGTTTTCCAGATCGGCGATGATCGGCAAACGGATAAAGTGACCCACGCGCCCTTCGTTTGGGGACAACATGCTGAACAGTTTGAAGCGATTCAACGGATACGCGAATTTGCAGAAAGCATCTGGTCCGAGATTGCTGGAAAAGAGACAGAATGGCTGGTAGCTCCTGGTAAAGCCAGTTACATTGCCTGGAAGCATACCGAACCCACCGGATACATTTTCGCTGCCAGCCTGACCGATCATTTGCCAGAAGAATTACCAAAATTGCCTAAAGGCGAAGTAGTTTTTGAAGAGAAAGGGTGTCGTATATGGCGGGTGACTGGCTCTTGATTGAAACCATCGCTGTTTGTATCTTGCACAAAACGGTGCTGGCAATTGTAGTAGGTTAGTGGTATTTAATGGCTAAGTAAATATATTCTCATAAAGAGTATTATTGAATAGTTTAATTTTATAGTATCTTTCCCGTAAAATAAGTCACAAACTATGGAAGCGGATGTTGTAGCAGAACAGGTAGTTGAGGAAGTCGCCCGCTCAGCCTATGAAATCGAGCGCGGAAAGCCCATGCCTAGTAAAAACCATTCACGTTTACAAGCCCGTTTATCGAAGGAGCTCTTGGTGTCGTACGAAGATCAATTTGATGTTCGTAGTGAACAGTCGCTTGGTCTGCCTAATCCGCCCTTAGTGCCTGATTTAAGTATTTTCCCGGCCGAAACCTCAAACTGGCAGCAGGATGAGATCAAGGAGAGTGAAGTGCCACTGACCGTTATTGAAATCGTTTCGCCATCGCAATCTGATACGGAATTGACAGCAAAAGCGCAGGAGTACTTTGCTGCGGGAACTAAGTCGTACTGGCTCGTTCAACCGCTATTTCGCACGGTAGTTATTCTCCAGCCCAATACCGACGAGCTCGTTTTTCACAATGATCTGCTCACCGACCCAACCAACGGAATTGCCATTGACCTGAAAAAAGTGTTTCGGTAATAACTTCTTTATTTGACTGTGAATTTCCAGCTATCATCGACCGCCAGTAATGGCAGCTTCGACCTCATCGACGGTCAGGAGGTATTTGTTACGCATTTTCAGTACGAAAACTGGTTTTCGAGTGAGGGCAACGCTAGTCTCCAGCATGACCAGGTTACCATTAAATCCCGAAACTTCTGGCATTCTGCTTTCGACGTATTCGTCAACGGCATCGACAAAGGAGACATTACCTTCAACTGGCAGGGGCATATTCTCATTCGTTTGGTAGAGCAATCGGGGCTATCAAAAAACTATCGGTTAAAAAGTAAAGGATTTTGGGACTTTCGATTTGTGCTGGAAGATGAGCAGCATATGGAATTGCTCCAACTGATTCCAAAATTTCGCTGGAATAAACTGAGCTATAATTATGGGGTTGATTTTGCCGAGACCTATAACCCTGTCACAAACCCTGATCTTATCATACTCCTGTTAGCCTGCGGTTATGGAGCCAATCTGTACATGGCCATGATGGCAGCCGCTGCGTAATTGTAGTCGGATACATTGTACCTTTACTATATGAGTAGTGCCTGACCGACGGCTTTACTTGTACTTCCTGTCTGCATATAATTTTTGAAAATGGCGCGTGACTTATTTCATGAACTTGTTCGGGAGGCTCTTGAAGCAGATGGTTGGACGATTACACATGATCCATTTATTTTAAAATCAGGTGGTTTACGATTGGAAGTCGATTTAGCTGCTGAACAGATATTTGCCGCCGAACGAGGAGCTGAGCAGATTGTCATAGAGGTGAAAAGCTTTATCGGAAAATCAAAATTGAATGACTTTTACGAAGCAAAAGGGCAATATGACGTTTATCGGCGAGGTTTACGGAAAGAAGGGATTCAACGTAAACTGTATCTGGCTGTCGATGTCGATGTAGTTGAATCATTCTTTCAAAAATCGTTGATTGCTGAACTATTAGAAGAAGAATTGATTTCATTACTCGTTTATGATATACAAACGAAACGCATTGTGCAATGGATAACCCGGTAAATGCCTATCGAAATATTATAGTCGACTTGCTGGAGTCATATGCCAGAACACCATCGGCTGGACCAGCTCACAACGAAATCGAAGAGCAACTCATTTTGGATACACAACGCGATCATTACCAAATCTTGACAATTGGCTGGGAAAATGGGCGTCGAGTGTATTATCCTGTTTTTCATATTGATATTCGGGATGGTAAAATTTGGGTGCAGGAAGATGCTACCGACTTTGATTTGGTAGGAGAACTTGAACGGCGTGGTGTCGCGAAAAGCGATATAGTTTTGGCTTTTCAGGCCCCCTACAAACGGCCATTTACCGGATATGCCGTTGCCTGAAGGAATATAACCCTATGAATCGCAATCTGATCGATAGTCTTAATTTTGCTTCCAAGCTTACGCCTAAGCGAGTCGCGAATGCATTAAAAGTGCTGTCGAGTTATCATATCGCAAAGCAAACCGGAAAGCCATTGCAACGTGGCTTACCCATGTCGGTATCGTTTGAGCCGACTACCTCCTGTAATCTGCGTTGTCCCGAATGTCCCAGCGGGCTCCGTTCGTTTACTCGCCCGACAGGTATGCTGGGCGAAGAACTTTACAAACGCACTATCGACGAACTGCACGAAACGCTGCTTTATCTGATCTTCTATTTTCAGGGCGAACCGTATCTGCATCCGCAATTTCTGGATTTAGTTCGCTATGCCACCGAGCGAAACATTTATACGGCGACCAGTACCAATGCCCATTATCTGACCGATGCCAATGCTCGCAAGACCGTCGAGTCAGGACTGGATCGATTGATTATCTCCATTGACGGTACGACGCAGGAAGTGTATCAGCAGTATCGGGTGGGGGGTAAGCTGGAAAAAGTACTGGAAGGCACGAAGAATATCCTGCGTTGGAAAAAAGAACTAAAGTCACGTACACCACACGTTGTGTTTCAGTTTCTGGTCGTAAAGCCCAACGAGCATCAGATCGCCGAGGTTAAAAAGCTTGCCCGTGAACTGGGTGTCGATGAAGTAGGTCTGAAAACGGCCCAAATTTATAACTACGAACAGGGCTCCGAGCTAATTCCAACGCTGGACCAATACAGTCGATACGCCCAACAGACGGATGGTACGTATCGGATCAAAAACGGCTTTGGTGATCATTGTTGGAAAATGTGGCATTCCTGCGTCATTACCTGGGATGGTCTTGTGGTTCCCTGCTGCTTCGATAAAGACGCTCACCACCGACTCGGCGATCTACAAACCCAATCCTTTGCCGATCTCTGGCAGGGGCCAGCGTATCAGGATTTCCGTCAAACCTTACTCCGTTCCCGCTCCGAAATCGACATGTGCCGCAACTGCACCGAAGGCACCAAAGTGTGGGCGTAAATTAATTTTGAATGAGTGAATGATAGAATGATTGAATAGCTGACACAAAACCTATTCAATCATTCTATCATTCACTCATTCAAAATTAATTTTTCAGGTCCTTATAGCTGATCAATTGAATACCCTTCGTTTTGATGAGGGCTTTTATGCGTGGGTCGGTCCAGGTGTCGGTTACGCCTTGCCGGTCGATGGCTACCTGCTCGTAGCCGATGTGGTGGATGGCACGTACTTCGGGCGTATCCAGGCCAGGATGGTCGACAAACAGATAGGTTTTACCCGCTTCCAGACTTTCGAGCATTTTACTGAAACTGTCGATTTTCTCCTGCGAAGTGGCGTGAGGGCCAATATAGCCTACATTCTGGACACCGAAATCTTTGGGCACAATGTTGATCTTATACTCTTTTGCCAGCTTCTGAGTTAATGCACTTACTTCAGCGCTCATGTCCGAGCAGCCCATATGGCTCGAAAAATGGCTGATCCGGGGAATTTTCTTCAGTGCTAATTCGATCTGAGCGCGAAACTCTTTTTCGATGTCGGCCAGTTGCCAGTCATTTTCCACAATCGAACGTTTCGGATAGTTCTTGTTGGGCCGAACCATGGGATAGAAATAGCCATCAGCATCGCGCAGGCTGGGGCAATCCGATACCGGCCGCCATTTGATGTTATCCCATTCGCTCGTAATCGCCAGGTGAATACCCACATCGATCTTAGGGTTTTCGGCTAACATCTTAACCGCTTCCGGAAACCAGGGTGATGGGACAATAACCTCAATCGACGTTTCAATCCCTTCGGTAAAGCACTTGATAAGGGCTTCATTACCCGCGTGCGAATAGCCCATGTCGTCGCCACGGACGATGAGTCGGGGTGGTGATGTTTGGGCAAAAGCCGAGTGGAACAGTAAGGTGAAAAGGCTGTAATAGAATAATTTCATAAGTAATGCGGGTGGTAACCCGCGATTTTTAGCCAGTATCGCGGGTTACCACCCGCATTACAATAAAGCAGAATACACGTCAAATCTTCTCAGCGATGCGCAATTTGGCGCTACGGGCGCGCGGGTTGCGGGCAATCTCATCGGGCGTAGCTTCGATGGGTTTGCGCGTTATTGATCGCAGTGGTTTGATCTCATTTCCAAACAAATCCTTCTCCACCTCGCCCTGAAATTTACCCTTATTGATGAAGTTCTTTACCAGCCGATCTTCCAGGGAATGATACGACATGACCACCAGCCGCCCGCCCGGTTTCAGAATCTCAGGAACCTGCTCCAGAAATTCTTCTAGCACCTGTAGTTCTTCGTTCACTTCGATCCGCAACGCCTGAAATACCTGCGCGAAATACTTGTTCTCTTTACCGCGTGGAGCAAGCCGTTGCAAGGCCGCTTTCAGATCGTTTACTGTTTTCAAAGGGCGATTCGATCGGGCCGATACAAGGGCGCTGGCAGCTGTTCGGGCGTTGGTAATTTCGCCATACATGCCTAGAATACGATGCAGGTCTGCTTCTGAATACTCGTTGACCACCTCGCGGGCCGATCGTTCGGCGTTCTGGTTCATCCGCATGTCGAGTTCAGCATCAAAACGGGTCGAGAAACCTCGTTCGGGCGTATCGATCTGGTGGGAAGAGATACCCAGATCAGCTAGAATACCGTCTACCTGCTCGGCTTTGTACAACCGGAGATAGCGTTTGATATTCCGGAAATTGGCGGCAACAAACGTTAGTCGTGGGTCAGCGAGAGCCTGGGCGTTGGCGCGGGCATCCGCATCCTGATCAAACCCAAACAATCGTCCTCCTTCGAGTTGCTGTAAAATGGCACGGCTGTGCCCACCACCACCAAAGGTAATGTCGACATACGTGCCGCCGGGTTGTAAATTCAGCCCGTCGATACAGGCTTGTAATAAAACAGGTTCGTGGTAATTCGTCATTCAGAAACTAACCGTCTTGAGTCATCGTTAAATTGGAAATCGTGTTCTTACAACCTGCATTGAGTTTTAGCCTAAACAATGAAGAACCTCCTTCCTATTCTTGCTATTGGGTTACTTTCAAAGACTGTATTTGGTTCAGATAGCTCATCTGCAACCAGCCAGCCCGAGAGCGCAGCGCCTATCAAACCTGGTCAATATCGGGCCGTTCTTAAAACCAAAGGTGGCGATCTGCCGTTTGGTTTATCCATTCAACCCGGCTCAGCGGCCAATACATACACCGTGTTCGCTTTAAACGGGACCGAACGACTGCCATTGGATGTGGCTACCGTTCAGGGTGATTCCATTCGGATACCGAATGCCTTGTTTGAGTCGGAACTGGTTGCAAAGATAGACGGGAATATGCTCCGGGGAACATATCGTCGAAAACGGGTTGGGCAACCACTCCAGACGTTGCCGTTTGAAGCTGAGTATGGAAAGACCTATCGGTTTGTAGCCGATGATGAAGTAGGTTCGGGAGGTCGTTCAGCATCCAGCAATGTGACGGGTAAATGGGCTACGGATTTTGGCAGCGAAACCGGTAAAGTCGATACGGTCAACGCCGTTGGTATTTTCGATCAGAAAGGCAATCGGCTGTCCGGTACATTCCTGACGCCCACGGGCGATTATCGGTATCTGGAAGGGAATATGGTTGGCGATAGTCTATTTCTGTCCTGTTTCGATGGTTCGCACGTGTATTTGTTTAAGGCTAAGCACGATCCGGCAACCAAAACGATGAAAGGAGGCTTATGGGCTGGAATTTCGAGTTATGAACCCTGGGCCGCCCGCGTCGATCCCAAAGCTGACTTACCCGACCCAGCCAAACTAACCTACTTAAAACCCGGCTCAAATACTCTCAGGGCTTCGTTTCCTGAACCGAATGGAAACATCGTTTCACTGACTGATCCACGTTTTAAAGGAAAAGTGACCATTGTACAGATTATGGGCTCGTGGTGCCCCAACTGTATGGACGAAACGAATTTTATGAGTCCCTGGTACAAAAAGAATAAAGCGCGTGGGGTCGAAGTTATCGGCTTGTCGTTTGAGCGCTCGGCAGATATGGCCGTATCGGGTCCAAAAATCGAGCGGATGAAACAACGGTTTGCTATCGATTATCCCATTGTGCTGGCCGGTACCAACGATAAAGTACAAGCATCAAAAGCACTTCCCGACCTGAATGCCGTTGTGGCTTTCCCCACGACCATCTTCATCGATAAAAAAGGTCAGGTGCGCCACATTCATACAGGCTTCTCAGGCCCAGGCACCGGCAAATACTATGATCAGTATGTTGAAGAGTTTAATCGACTCATAGATAAGCTCCTGTCGGAGTAGTTGATTGGTTTGTTGGTTAATAGACGGACTGGTTCAGGGTGTTGTCGGTTTTAGAAACCGACACCGTGAGGTTTCTTAAAACCTAATGTGCTGTTCGGTTTTGAGAAACCTCACGGTGTCAGATGTGAGCATCTGACATCACAGGATTGGCAGCGTAGTTGATTGGGACACTGCACTATTTAGTTAACAGCTCAACCAATCAGCTATTTTATAAAATTCGTATGCATGCATACTATTTTTGGTAAAAAATGGTAGATTTACGTCCAGAAGGGATAGGACGACATCGACCATGAAGAAGGAGAAAACCGTTGATTTTCATATAAAATGGGGTTGGCATGCCATTTCACGCATGTATAACGCCTACGCAGCCCGCTTCGACATTACTATGGCGATTGGTTATGTGCTGCTCAACATCGATCTGGAAGAAGGTACGCCCGCTACCAAAATTGGCCCTACACTAGGTATGGAACCCCGTTCGCTGGTCCGAATGCTCAAAAATCTGGAGGAGCGTGGTCTGATCCGTCGGGAAGTAGACGAAACCGATAAACGCTTTGTTCGAATCTTTCTGACCGAAGAAGGAAAAGCCAAACGTGAACTCGCCCGCGATGGGGTTATTCTGTTCAATAACATGATTCGCGAAAAAATTCCACTGGATAAACTGGTCATCTTTTTTGAGGTGATGAAAGACATTATCCAGATGGTAGAAGAAGAAAACACCCGCATCAAAACAACTGAATCAGAAGAACTCTCTCTGGAATAACATACTGTCAATTAAAGCCGTACGTGCTCATTTATGCATGTTCGGCCTGTTCTATTTGCGTTAAGCTAAACCATGGAAGCTACCTTAGAAAAAACAAAATCGGAGGGACGTACCCCTCAGACAAAAAATCGAACCATCCGGCGTGTGGCTGTGCTGGGGTCAGGTATTATGGGTTCACGCATTGCTGCTCATTTTGCCAACATTGGCGTTGATGTACTCTTGCTGGACATCGTGCCGAGAGAACCCAGCGAAGCTGAACAGGCCAAAGGATTAACCACGGCGAGTCCGGTAGTTCGGAACCGGATCGTGAACGACTCGTTTCAGGCGATGCTAAAAGCCAGTCCGGCCTCGCTGTATAGCCCTAAATTTGCCGACCGGATCAAGCTGGGGAATTTCGATGATAACCTGAAAGAAATTGGTGCGTACGATTGGGTGATCGAGGTCGTAGTGGAGCGACTGGACATTAAACGGTCAGTGTATGAGCGCGTTGAACAGTTCCGCAAACCGGGTACGCTCATTACGTCCAACACATCGGGGATTCCAATGCACCTACTGGCCGAAGGGCGCAGCGACGACTTCCGGCGGAACTTCTGCGGTACACACTTCTTCAACCCACCCCGGTATCTGCGGTTGCTGGAAATTATCCCCGGCCCCGATACGGACCCCGCTGTAGTGGCCTTTCTGATGAACTACGGCGATTTGTATCTGGGAAAAACGACCGTTCTGTGTAAAGATACTCCCGGTTTTATTGCGAATCGGCTCGGTATTCAATCGCTGATCCAAACCATTCGGGTGGCCGAAGAACTTGGGTTATCTGTTGAAGCCGTTGATAAACTGACCGGTCCCGTAGTGGGTCGTCCAAAATCAGGCACGTTCCGGCTGTCGGATGTGGTCGGGTTGGATACGACTGTCAACGTAGCCAGCAACCTCGTGAAGATGGAGCACGACGAGTCGAGCGCTTCATTTGAACTGCCTGCATCGGTGAAAAAACTGATGGAAAATAAGTGGCTTGGCGACAAAACCGGGCAGGGTTATTACAAGAAAACGAAAGATGAGAAAGGTCAAACCCTGATTCTGGCGCTCGATCTGAATACCTACGAGTATAAACCGTCGGAGAAAGTAAAATTCAGTACGCTCGACAGCACCAAAGCGATTGATAACCTGAAGAATCGGTTTCCGGTCCTGATTGCGGGTAAGGATAAGGCGGGCGAATTTTACCGGCGTACGTTTGCCGATGGCTTCCGCTATGCCACGTATCGTATTCCCGAAATTTCGGACGAACTCTATCGCATCGACGCGGCCATTACGGCTGGATTTGGCTGGCAAATGGGCTTGTTTGAAACCTGGGACGCTATTGGTGTAAAGAAAGGCGTCGAACTGATCGAATCGTTCGGCCAGAAACCGGCTCAATGGGTGTACGACATGCTCGACGCTGGATTTACCTCCTTTTATAAAGTTGAGAATGGCAAGCGCAAGTATTACGACATTCCGACGAAAAACTATAAGACCATTCCAGGTACCGAAGCCTTTACGATCCTCGAAAACCTCAGTAACAACATTGTCTGGAAAAACGCGGGAGCGAACATCATTGACCTGGGCGATGGCATTCTGAACGTCGAATTCCGCAGTAAGATGAACACCTTCGGGCAGGAGGTGTCCGAAGCGCTCAACAAAGGGGTTTTGCTGGCGGAGAAAGATTTCCGGGGGCTGGTTGTAGGTAACGATTCAACCGAAGCGTTTTCGGCGGGTGCTAATCTGGCTACGCTGTTCATGTTTGCTGTTGAGCAGGAGTTTGACGAGGTCAATCTGATGATTGCGCAGTTCCAGAAACTCATCACCCGGCTTCGCTATTCATCCATCCCCGTTATTGTTGCTCCGCACACATTAACCTTGGGTGGTGGTTGCGAAGCGGTACTCCACGCCGATCGCGTGGTGGCTCATGCCGAAAGCTATATCGGATTGGTTGAAGTAGGTGTCGGCCTGATTCCGGCTGGTGGTGGTACCAAAGAAATGGCTGCCCGGGCATCGGACCTGTACCAAACGGGTGATCCAGAATTGAACATTCTGCAAAACGTGTTCATGAATATTGCCACCGCAAAGGTTTCGACATCGGCGCAGGAAGCCCGCGAAATGAATTACCTCCGCTCAACGGATCAGATTGTGCTGAACCGTAGTCGATTGCTAGCCGAAGCCAAACAGGCAGCTATCGAACTGGCTGAGAATGGATACACACAGCCTAAACCCCGGACAGATATTAAAGTACAGGGAAAAACGGGTATTGCTCTGTTCAAAGCAGGGATTACGGCCATGCATATGGGGCGCTACATTTCGGATCACGACCGGAAAATTGCCGACAAACTGGCCTACGTCATATGCGGGGGCGATTTGAGCACACCGCAGACCGTTTCGGAGCAATACCTGCTTGATCTGGAGCGGGAAGCGTTCCTATCGCTGACGGGTGAAAAGAAAACGCTGGAGCGAATCCAGAGTCTGCTGACAGGTGGCAAGGCCCTGCGGAATTAACGGGAAATAACAAGTTGCGTAACGCGGATATTGATGATAGATGGTCTAAAAACGGTCTTTCGTCTCAATATCCGCGTTCTGTTTTGTACGCTGCTGAGCTTGGCTAGAAGATAGTTTCACCTTGCCGTCAAGAGCGAGCGTTTACTGCACAAATTCGGTAAATTGTTCGAGGGCTTCGGGGTTTCGAAGCGTGTCTTTGCTGGTAGCCAGCGAAACGTCCATACCCGATAAAATCTTTTTAATGGGGGTCTCCAGCTTTTTACCGCTAATGGTATACGGTACTTCCCGGATTGCATAAACCCGATCGGGTACATGGCGAGGGCTAAACTGCGTTCGGAGTGTTTGTTTGATTCGGTTGATGAGTCCTTCATTCAGTGAATAGCCTTCGCGCAGCACAACAAACAAGGGCATAAAATAGCGACCTCCCGGCTGCTCCAGACCAACCACTAAACTGTCGGCAATTTCGGGTAAGCTTTCTACGGCGCTGTAAATCTCGCTTGTGCCAATACGGACCCCATCCCGATTGAGCGTAGCGTCCGACCGGCCATGAATAACCACTCCGTTGTGGCTGGTGATCTGAATGAAATCGCCATGTCGCCAGATACCCGGATAATCGGCAAAATAGCTCTTGCGGTATCGGTCGTTATTCGGATCGTTCCAGAAATAAATGGGCATAGAAGGCATAGGCTCCAAAATGACCATTTCACCCAGTGACCCTCGAACGGGCTTTGCATGTTCATCGAACGCTTCAATGTTGGCGCCCAGCATTCGGCATTGTATTTCGCCCTCATATACCGGCAGGAGCGGATTGCCACCTACGAACGCACTGCATACATCGGTACCACCACTGAGCGAAATCAGCCAGACGTTCGGCTTAACGGACGCGTAAATCCAGCGGAAACCCTCGGGAGGTAATGGGGAACCCGTTGAGCCAATGGTTCGAAGAGCCGACAATTTTACAAGTTGACTCGGATGAATGTCGGCGCGTAGGCAGGCCATATAATAAGCCGCTCCACCACCAAAATGATTTATCTGAGCCGTTTCCGCCAGTTTCCATAACACACTCAGATTAGGATAGCCCGCAGCCCCGTCGTACAGAACCAGCGTAGACCCCACTAGCATTGATCCAATGGCATAGTTCCACATCATCCAGCCCGTAGTCGAATACCAGAAATACCGTTCGCCCATACGAACGTCCTGATGCAGAGCCAGCGCTTTCATATGCTCAAGCAGACACCCGCCAACACTATGCGTAATAGCTTTGGGTTTTCCCGTAGTACCCGACGAATATAATACCCAGATAGGATGCTTGAATGGTACTGGCTCAAACGTCAATCCGTCGGGAGCGGGGGTCGACAACACCGCTTGCCAGTGCGTAAAATCCGCCGTTTGACCTACCGATCGATCCATAAAACTGTCAAACTCCTCACTTGATTGATCGTGAAGACAGGGAACCCAAATGACCTGCCTGAGCGAAGGTAGTCGGTTGGTCAGTTCATAGATGGCATCGGTTTTATCAATGATTTTTCCATTGTATTGATACCCGTCAGTAGCAATCAGCACCTTGGGTTTAATTTGCTGAAACCGGTCAACCACACTGTCGGTACCAAAGTCGGGAGAGCAGCTTGACCAGATGGCGCCAATCGAGTTCGTTGCCAGAAAAGCTACGACGGCAGCCGGAATGTTGGGTAAGACGGCCACAACCCGATCGCCCACACCTACACCCAATTGTCGCAAATACGCGGCTACGGCTGCTACCTGACGTTCCATCGTATCCCAGGACATTGAGGTTAGCGACTGTTGCTCAGAAGCAAATAGGAGCGCAGGACGATTGGCCGACTGATGGGTAGCTTTATGCCGAAAAATATGTTCGGCATAGTTAAGTGTAGCGCCACTAAACCAGTCAACGCCAACCATATCGGCATCACTCGGCCTGTAAAGAACCTGCTTATAAGGCGTGTGACTCTGTACGTCAAAAAACTGCCAGATACTTTCCCAGAATGCTTCCAGATCCGTTACCGACCAGTCCCACAGGTCGTCGTAATCACGGAAATACAGACCTTTTTTGATGAAAAGCCAGTCCATGTAGCGTTTCATCATCGTTTGCTCAATGATACGTCGATCGGGCGTATAGAGGGGTTTTTCGGTAGGTGAGGGCATTAGTGGTAGGGAGTCGTTAGTCGATAGTCGTCAGTTGTTCGTTGTTAGCCATCGATAGTCTGCTTAACAGGATCGACTGACGACTACTGACTAACGATTGATCCCTCCTCTGGATTGTTTTTTCGATAAAATGCGTTTCGGGAAAAGAAGTAGTATCGGGTTGTCCTGAAAAAAGCTAAATTTGTAACCCATTTTTTACTTGCCTTGAACAGTACACTGACAATCAGTGTTGCTTTACGATAAAAACAGACGATTTACTGTATTTTTCCATGAATCAGGATTCAGAAAAGAACGACCGGAATAGCCGACCAAACCGTGACGGTGGTCGTTCGTTGGGCCGTCGGGACGATGCCCCACGTTTTAGCCGGAACCAGGATGGTGACCGGCCACGCTTTAGCCGAACGAATGATCGGCGTGACGACAGAGATGATAAACCTCGTTTCAGTCGGGAGCGTACTCAAAAACCAACCGCTCGCGATGACGATCGTGGGAATCGTAACGATAATCGCTTTAATGACCGACGTCGGGACGACCGGCCTGCCCGGTTTGACCGCGATGAAAAACCTCGCTTTGATCGGGGACGTCGGGATGATTTTGATGAACGTCGCCCTCGTTTTGATCGCGACGCACCCGACCGGCCTACCAGAGGCCCTCGCGATGACAAACGCTTTAGCCCGAAACGGCCAGGAGATACAGGAAATCGTCGGTTCGATGAGCGTGACACGGATCGACGTGGCCCAGGACCAGCCCGTTTTGACCGCAATAATGACCGCTCTGGTAACGAACGGCGTTTTCGCGATGGGGCTGACGAACGCCCGCGTTTCCGTAACGATTCGGACGGAGACCGCCCTCGTTTTAGCCGGAATCCACGCGGAGAACGGAACGACGAACGTCCAAACACCCACAATGACCGCTTCGGCAATGACGAGCGGCCACGATTCAACCGATTCTCAAAGGATACCGATCGGCCTGAGCGACCTGCTCGTTTCGATCGGGACGATAAACCCCGATTTAAGCGAACAGACAGCTTTAACCGGGATAACACCGATCGGCCCAAACCTCGATTCGACGCTGGCGAGCCACGGGGCAAAGGCCAGGGCTCCGGTAACAGCGACGCTTGGAACCGTGAGAACGAAGCCCCCCGTTTTACGGGCCAGCAACGCAAAGAATCAGGTGATCGACGCACTGGGAAATACGATAAAGCACCAAACTATAATCGGGATATAAACCGCGAAGAGTCTTCTTTTCGCCGGAAATCGTCGGACGACCGTCGCGGAAAGTCGAAAGGGACCGATGAAAGACCAAAACGTACGGGTTCAGAAGAACACCAGGACGGGCCTGGGTTGACCCGGCTTAATCGGTACATTGCCAACTCGGGTGTTTGCTCACGTCGGGAAGCCGATGAACTCATTGCACGGGGCGATATTTCGGTAAATGGCAAAGTCGTGACCGAAATGGGCTACAAAGTGAAAGAGGGCGACACGGTGAAATATGGCACGAAGGTGCTAAATCCTGAACGGTTCGTGTACGTGCTGCTCAACAAACCCAAAGACTATATCACCACCACTGAAGACCCTGAAGATCGGAAAACGGTGATGGAACTGGTAGCTGATGCCGGTAATTTCCGCATCTACCCCGTCGGTCGACTGGACCGTAACACAACGGGTTTGCTACTCCTGACCAATGATGGCGAGCTCGCGGATAAACTGACGCATCCATCCAACAATATCCGTAAAATCTATCAGGTTGAGATTGATAAGCCAATAACGGAAGAGCACTTTGAGGCTATCCGAAACGGCCTTGAACTCGAAGATGGTCCCATCAAACCGGATGCCTTGAGTATTGTTACGCCCGATGCACAGGTTATCGGTATCGAAATTCACTCGGGCCGGAACCGGATTGTCCGCCGGATTTTTGAAAATTTTGGTTACGAAGTCACCAAACTCGACCGGACTACCTATGCTGGGCTCACTAAGAAAGAACTCCCTCGTGGCAAATGGCGTTTCCTGGAACCCAAAGAGGTTGTGAAGCTGAAATACTTTAACTAATGATTGAATGATCGAATTGTTGAATGATTGAATGGAAGCGTCAGCCATATTCAATCATTCAACAATTCGATCATTCAATCATTATAAACCTATGAATCACCTTTTCCCGTATATCGAGCGGACGTTGCTGCACCCTGCGGTGACGATCAATGAGCAGTATGAGGTGCTCGATGAGGTGATTCAACTCGGCATGGCGGGCATGACCGTTGCGCCATTTTGGGTGAAAAAATTCCGCCGGGAACTGGGTGAAAACCATCCGGCCATCCTGTCGACGGTAATCGGCTATCCGTTTGGTTACCAGCGTACCGAAGCTAAGCAAACCGAAATCGAATGGGCGTTGAAAGATGGCGCCAGCGAAATTGAAGTGGTTCTAAATACCTCTGCCCTGTTTTCGCCCTCGTCGGTCTGGCTCAAAATCGAACTGGCCAAGCTCGTGTCCATGACTCACGCCCAGGAGAAATTCTTCACCGTTATCCTCGAATCGACCCTGCTGGATGAAGAACAGCGTCGGAGCATGATCAAACTGGCTGCCGATGCGGGTACCGATTTTATCAAAAACGCAACGGGTGCTCTCCCTACTAACTTCTCACTTGAATCAGCCTTGCAATTTCGCCGGGATGTTCCACAATCCGTCGGGGTTAAGCTCGTGGGCGACGGTGCTTCGGAAAGCCAGCTAGAGGAGCTGATTGCAACTGGTGTAGATCGTCTGTCGATAGGCCGATTGGTTTTATAAAAAGATGTTGGAAAGTTTTTGGTTTAAGTTGGCAATTTTATACTTTGCGCATACTTAATCCGCTTTCCTGTATGCGTTATCGATCCTTGTTTCTTACTGCCTTTTTATAATTTAATTTTCCACAACTATTTATTCCTTATGCGCTACCTTTTACTTACCTGTATCCTGTTGATTTATAGTCGCTGTTTCGCCCAACTGGATACGATCTACACCAATAGCGAGAAAGTTGCCTGCATTGTTTAAGAAGTTACTCCTGATGTTGTGCAGTTTACCTTCCCACAGGACCGACTTGGCTTTCCTAACGCTCAGCTTGCCCAGAATACGTCGTATTATAGTGGATATACGCAAGAGGCCAAACGGATTAAGTCGCGCAAAGTGTGGAGCAATTTTGGTATTGGAGCAGGCCTTGCTATTGCTTTTGTACTTGCCCTATCTGCACGGTAACCCCCCGAGTTTTCATCTCGCAGTAGCCGCAAAATGTCTTGTTGCTGAGAACGTTGAGTAATTGGAATTGAAAGTACATTAGCTACTGAGAACCAAAAAATGATAATCGAATGCCAACCCATAACGAACGTCGGATTCGCCCTGTCCTGATCCTGATTCTGGCCCTGCTCAGTAGTAGCCTTTTGCTGTTTGCCTATATGGCCGTAAAAGGCTATTTACTTGAATGACCCTGCAAAAGCTTACCAACTAAAACCCTTCCCTTTATGCGTTATCTTTCTCTACTCTTCCTAATTTTAACTCCTTCCCTTTTGCTTGCTCAGCAAACGGTCTATCAACTTTTTGAAGTCGATAGTGTAGCCGAACCGCGTGGGGGACAAGCTTATCTGAGTACCTTCCTGCAAGTCAATTTGCGCAAGCCCATACAGGCCGAAGCCAAAGGAATTGTTGGTCGGGTTACGCTTACAGGTATTGTAGAGACGGATGGAAGTATTTCAAACGTAAAGACAATTAATAGTCTGCGTTCCGACTGTGATCGGGAAGCGATACGAATAGTAAGCTTATTTAATGCCTGGAAGCCAGCTAGTAAAGGTGGTAAGGCCGTTCGGCAGCTGACCACAATTCCGGTTTCGTTTAAACAAAATACGCCATTCGTTTATCAAAACGGTATGCGAATTGATTTTTTTGGGACAGATGGTAAGCCCCTTTTAGCAGACAGTAGTCAGGCGCTTTATAAGCGAATTACTCCTCTTGATACAAACCAGATTCCAACAGGCGATGTCGTCGTTTACGAAAGAAAAAATAGCCTCTGGAAAGAGTACTTTCGGTTATCTCTTATCCGTAAAAAACACACTCAGACGGGTTCTTCGGCGAAATTACTTTATACACTTGGTACTCAAAACTATAAAAAGGACTGGGAAGGCACCTTATTGGTAATTGATGACGATAATAAGCGTATTAGCGAAGCTTATTATGAAAAAAGTATGCCCTTGGGTTCATCATTAACGTACTATCCAAATGGAATGGTCGCTGAAAAAGATGATAAGCTGGATGAAAAATCAACAGAAATGGGCTGGTATGCGAATGGGCAGATTAAGCATATAAAAACGTTTAATAAAACCAGCCCTTTATCCGAACCAGAACAAATTACGGCTTTATGGGATTCGGCGGGGAGGCAAATGGTTAAAGATGGTAGAGGATGGGTAACTTACAAAAACCGTGAAGAATCGTACAGTGATACCTCTAAATTTACTACGTTGACTGAGGAGGGAAATTACGAAAAAGGATTTAAACAGGGAATCTGGATAGGGCGTTATGCAGACGGTTCTTATTATTATGAAGAGCAGTATGATAAAGGGATTTGTCGGGTAGGCAAGGCAAAAAGCGAAGGGAAAGATACAGTGCGTTATAATGAGGTGATGCAGCAACCCGAATTTGCCGGCGGTATGCCCGGTTTAGGGAAGTTTTTGTCGGCAAATCTACACTATCCAAGTAAGGCGCAACGGGCAAATGCAGAAGGTAGGGTCTTCATCAGTTTTGTTGTCTGCACTGACGGAACGCTCTGTGATTATGAGGTTATAAAAGGCGTTCAGAAGGATTTGGACGAAGAAGCGTTGCGTGTGGTTAAAGAAATGAGTGGTAAATGGAAACCCGGTTACCATCGTGGGGAAAAGGTTCGGGTTAAATATAATCTGCCGGTTAATTTCAGTCTGTATTGACTTCTGGTAAGAAGTTTCGTTAAAGCCCGTAATCTGTTTGTAAATAGATAATTCTGCTCTCCCAGAAATAGATGCGTTTATTCAATCCGCTTTCTAATATGCGCTATATATCTCTATTCTTCTTAGTTTTAATTCCTTCGTTACTGTCTGCCCAGCAGACGATCTATCAGTCATTTGAGGTGGATAGCGTAGCCGAACCGCGTGGTGGTTTAGGGGCATTCAATACGTTTCTGTTGGCGAATCTGCGAAAACCGATAACCGCACAGGCAATAGGGGCTGGTGGAGTTGTGGTAATTACAGGCGTTGTGGAAACAAATGGACGTATATCGGATGTGCGGATCACAAAAAGTCTCCGATCGGATTTTGATCGGGAAGCCAGGAGAGTATTCTCGCTTTATAATGCCTGGAAACCTGCGAAAAAGCAAAAATTCGCTGTTCGGCAGCAGGTAAGTATGCCGATTATATTTAAATCCAATACGCCCGTAAACTATGTACGTGGTGCGCAAATTACGTATGAGGATGCTGACCTTACTATGCTCCCGGATAGTAATGAGCGAGTAAAGTTTAAGGAGGTTAGCCCGTTGGATACTAATGGACTGCCTTCCGGCGATCTGGTGATGTATAAATTAGTGAACAAGAAATGGGAGGAGTATGCTCGCGATTCGCTTGTCTATAAAAAAAATGAACCGTCAGATTTATCAGGTAAGCCTACCTATACCCTTGGACATCAGCAGGCCTTACTAAAATTGAATGGTTATATCTGCACCGTAGATGCTACCGGAAAGCTACTGACAGAAAACAATTATAGAGTCGGAAAGCTGTCTGGTCCACAGATTACCTATCATTCAAATGGCGCCGTTGCCGTAAAGCATGAATACAATGGTGACAAACAGGTTATTTTGTCCTGGTATGCTAATGGGCAGATTCGGCAAATTCAGGAACTGTTTGCAGGCGGTACTTTGGAGCCTTCGGAGATAGATAAGGTAACAGCATTTTGGGATAGTACGGGTCGGCAGTTAGTCAGAAATGGGAATGGATGGGCGCAGTATCATCGGACTGTAAAATCGTATAAGGATAAAACTAGCGAAACGTCACTTGTTGAACAGGGAGATTATAGGGATTATCTGAAACACGGTACCTGGATGGGTTATTACAGAGATAGCTCCTATTTCTATGAAGAGAACTATGATAAAGGCATTTTAATAGCTGGCAAATCCTGGAGAGCGGGGCAGGATACCACTATGTATGAACTGGAAGATAGAAAGCCTGTATTTTTAGGAGGCATAGAGGGATTAAAGCAATTTCTAAAACAGAATTTGGGGTATCCAAGTAGCGCACAGCATGATCGAGTAGAGGGGCAGGTCGTTGTTAGTTTTGTGGTTTGTACAGATGGTACACTATGTGATTATGAAGTGACCCAAAAAGTTCGATCTGATCTGGACCGGGAAGCCCTGCGCGTTGTTAAGAAGATGAGTGGACACTGGATTCCCGGAATACAAAGAGGCAAAAAAGTCCGGGTTAAATACTTCATGCCTGTCAATTTTTCATTGTACTGAAGGTTAATCTGACGAGTCGCAGCTAAAACCCGTGATCTGTTTGTAAATTTGCCGGATAACCTCCGCGCATATGTCGCTCAAGCAAGTCCCTCTCCATCACATTCATCAGCAGTTAGGTGCGAAAATCGTACCGTTTGCGGGTTACGAAATGCCCGTTCGTTACTCCTCCGATCTGGAAGAACATAACACCGTTCGCAATAGCGTTGGTATCTTCGATGTCTCGCATATGGGCGAGTTCGTGCTCAAAGGCGAAGGCGCATTGGACCTGATTCAGCGCGTGTCAGCCAATGATGCCAGCATTCTGTACGATGGCAAGGTGCAGTACAGCTACCTGCCCAACGGACAGGGCGGGATTGTCGACGATCTGGTGATTTATCGGATCAGCGATCAGGAATACATGCTTGTCGTGAATGCGTCCAACATCGAGAAAGACTGGAACTGGATCAGTCAGTATGCGTCGGATTATGCCGTTACCATGACCAACATCTCCGACGGTACGTGCCTGTTTGCCGTGCAGGGGCCAAAAGCGGCTGAAGCATTACAGTCGCTGACGAATGTTGATCTGGCATCGATGGAGTATTATACCTTCGAGAAAACCGATTTTGCCGGATGCGCCAACGTGATCATCTCCGCAACGGGCTATACGGGTGCCGGTGGTTTTGAAATTTATGTGTCCAATCATCAGGCCGAATCGGTTTGGAAAGCCATTATGCAAGCCGGTGAACCATTCGGTATCAAGCCAATCGGTTTGGGTGCCCGCGATACACTCCGACTCGAAATGGGCTATTGTCTCTATGGCAACGATATCACCGACGAAACGTCGCCCATTGAAGCGGGTCTGGGCTGGGTTACCAAGTTCACCCATTCCTTCATCGATGCCGACAGCTTAAAAGCGCAAAAAGAGCAGGGTGTTTCTCACAAACTAGTCGGTTTTGAACTGATCGACCGGGGGGTACCCCGCAGCCACTATGAGCTGGTTGATGCCGACGGTAATCAGATCGGTGAAGTAACATCGGGGACGCAATCGCCTACGCTGGGTAAAGGCATTGGCTTAGGCTATATCAATACGGCCTTTAGTAAACCCGGCACCGAAATCTTCGTTAAAGTCCGCGACCGACTCCTGAAAGCCCAAATCGTTAAACTTCCCTTCGTTAAAAAATGACCGCTCCGGCGGCCCGGCGGAATTTAACGGATTGATGGATTAAACAGATTTTGTTAAACCATACCGCTTCGGAGAAGCGAAAGCAAAATCTGTTTAATCCACCAATCCATTAAATCCCGGTTCAGACAATATGAAACAAATTGACGTTTGCTTTACCCCCGATTTACTACATCTACACACGGTTGAAAACACCATTGTTGTCGTGGCAGATGTGTTCCGGGCTACTTCGTGCATGGTGACAGCCTTTGCCTATGGTGTCAACAGCATTATTCCCGTCGCTACGGTTGACGAATGTAAGGAATTACAGGAGCGTGGCTACCTGGCCGCTGCCGAACGCAATGCCCGTAAGGTAGAAGGCTTTGAGCTGGATAATTCGCCGTTTACCTACATGGACGAGCGGATTCGGGGCGCTAATATCGCCATGACGACCACCAACGGTACCTTTGCGATTACAAAATCGCGGTCGGCGGTGAAGGTGCTGGTTGGTTCGTTTTTAAATCTGGATGCGATCGTACGGTACCTGAAAACGGAAGGGTATGATGTGATGGTCCTCTGTGCAGGCTGGAAAGGCCGGGTCAATCTGGAAGATACCCTGTTTGCAGGGGCCCTAGTCGACCGGTTGAAGGATAGCTACGCAATGGCCGAAGATAGCGCTATCATGGCGTGGCGACTGTATGTGCAGGGTAAAGATAATCTGGTTGGCTATATGGCCAATGCATCGCACATCCGCCGACTCCAGCGCCTGGGTATTCAAAAAGATATTACCTACTGCCTGCAACACGATCTCTACGATGTTGTGCCCGTACTGCGTGGCAATGCATTGGTCAATATGTAGGGGCAGACTACTTTTTACTGACAAACGAGTTGCCTTTGATGTAGTACCGATAGGGTAGGTCGGCCCCGTGGGTTATACCAATGCGGGTGGTCGTAACCATATCGAAATCGTGAAGAACGGGGCCTCGTATATAAATGCGTCCGTTTGTCAGCGATGTGCCATTATCCCGCGCTCGGTCAATGCCCATCGCAATGGTTAGTTTACTGGGTCCATTAGCCAGATTACGCTGCCCCTGCGCGGTATTTTGGTCGATAGTATTGTTACGGTAGCGGGCAAACCCTGTTTTGAACGCATCGTTTCGGCGAAGCGCCATCAGGTCAATACCTTCGGTGGGTTCCAGGGCACGGATGAGTACGGCTTCGCCAACGCCTTCGGGGCCGGTTACGACATTGATGCAGTTGTAGTGATTGTAAATCTGGTAAACGTAGAGTGTACCGGCGGGGCCAAACATGGCTGCATTACGGGCTGTTTGCCGCCGGTACGCATGACAGGCCGGATCATCAGTCAAATACCCTTCTGTTTCGACAATAATACCCGCCGTTGTCCCCTCTTCTGATTCATGCACGAGCTCGCAACCGAGCAGTAGCTGAGCTAATGTCAGGGTATCATGCGATTGATAGAAGGTTTTGTCAAGCGTTGTCAAGAATAGCCAGGTTTTGTCAAACGTTGTCAGGAGTGGTCACAAGTTGACTAGATCACATTCATCGTCTGTTCTTTGATTTTTTCCAGCTCGTCTTTCATCTGAACAACTAGCCGCTGAATGGCAGCATCGTTGGCTTTAGAGCCGATGGTATTGATCTCACGGCCAATTTCCTGCGAAATGAAATTTAGTTTTTTGCCATTGGCTTCTTCACCCGTCAGTACTTCAAGGAAATAAGCCAGGTGATTTTTGAGCCGGACCTTTTCTTCCGAGATATCAAACTTTTCGACGTAATAGACTAGCTCCTGTTCAAACCGGTTCTGATCGAAACTTTCGCTGTCGAGCAATTCTTTTACGGAATTTCGCATCCGTTCCCGTACCGCTGGAATCCGCCGGACATCCTGTTCTTCCACATCCGCCAGCCGATTCGTAATGATCTGGATGTATTCCTGGAATTTACCTTCAAGCATGGATCCGTCCTGTTTCCGGAATGCATCACAGCGACGAATGGCTTCCTGAACGGCAGCCTGCACCGTTGCCCAGTCCGATGCATCGGCAGCGGGGTCGGCCGATTCAGTCAGGAAAGCATTGGGCTGTTGTAGCGCCTGTTGGAGTATCTGTCCGTCGGGTATGCTCATGAGCATGGTATTGGCTGTCTCCTTCAGGTCATTGACATATGCCTGTACCAATGGCCGATTGATCGTGACGCCTGGTCGTACCATACTCGTACGGGCAAGGTTGATGGAAAGTTCTACTTTACCACGTTCCAATTGCTGCGTTAGCAGAGCACGTAACTCAATTTCCTTGTCCGAAAATTGGCGGGGGATACGGCAATAAATATCCAGAAATTTTGAATTCAGCGTTTTAACCTCAGCCGTTACAGACAGGCCTCCAGCCTCTACTGTTGCATTGCCGAAGCCAGTCATTGATTTTAACATTCTTTGTGGGGTTTACAGTTTACAGTTTTCGGTTTACAGTTGGCTGACGCATAAGAAAATGCTGACGCGCCAGCCAACTGTAAACCGAAAACTGTAAACGTTATAACTCATTTAAGCGCTCCTGCTTCCAATTCCAGATACTCTTTACGATGCCGGGCTACGTCGATGGCCGTATAGATTGCCTGTAGCATAGACGTTTCGTCAGCCAGGTTTTTTCCGGCAATATCGTAGGCGGTTCCGTGGTCGGGAGAGGTTCTGATGGCGGGCATACCAGCGGTAAAATTGACACCTTCCTCAAAGGCAATCGACTTAAACGGAATAAGCCCCTGATCGTGGTACATGGCCAGAACGGCGTCGAAATGCTTGTAAGCTCTTGTTCCAAAGAAGCCGTCGGCCGGGTAGGGGCCAAATACCAGTTCACCTTTGTCCAATAAATCGGCAAGCAGCGGGTTGATAATCTCCTGTTCCTCGTTGCCCAGTAGGCCTTCTTCTCCGGCATGTGGATTAAGGCCCAATACCGCAATACGAGGTTTTTTAATCCCAAAATCCTGACGCAGCGATGTCATCATCAGGGCAAGTTTTTGAGCGATGCGTTCCCGCGTGATGCTCTGACGAACGCGACCTAATGGAATGTGTCCCGTCACAACGCCAACGCGTAAAGCTCCGCTAACCATAAACATCAGGTTGTCCTGAACACCAAATTCCTGAGCCAGATACTCGGTATGGCCCGGAAATTTAAACTCTTCCGACTGAATATTGTATTTGTTGATCGGTGCCGTTACCAGTGCATCCAGTTTACCGGCTTTCAAATCATCGACGGCCCGTTGCAGGCAGGAAAATGCTGCCTGTCCGGCTTCGGGGGTTACGCGACCCGGCTGAATATCCTGGTTTTGATCGGGCCAGCACGTAATCACATTGGTAAGTTTATGGCTGATCTGCCCAATCGATTGAGCACCATTCAGATTCCAGTCTTTGAAATTGAGCAGGTTCCGATACCGGTTCAAAATCCGCATCGACCCGTAGATGACGGGGGTGCATATTCGCTGTAACCGATTGTATTGCAGCGCTTTCAGAATGACTTCAGGGCCAATACCATTATAATCGCCCAGTGAGATGCCAATCACCAGCCGATCTTCCCGATTAATATGTTCGGCAGACTGGTTCGGATGGCCGCTTATATCGCGCAAGGTTGCTTCGCCCAGTAAGGATTCCTGCACACGAGGTAAAGGTGGCGTTTGCTCCCGGTTGGGTCGATTGTCGTCGCGTTGCCGGGCTTCGTTCGGACGCTGATTTGGGTTGGGTTGGCGATTTTCAGGCCGATTTTCCCGCTGATTCTGTTGATTTTTTTGACGTTGCTCCTCTGGCCGACCATTCTGCTGCCGGTTTTCCCGCTGATTTTGACCAGGTTTTTGAGATCGTTCTGGTCGGTTAGCCGGATCGTTTTCAGGCGTGTTATTGCCATTGCGATTATCCCGAAAAGGGGCACCATGACGCTGATTGCCAGTACGTTGATAGCTCTGTGGTTGCGACTGGGCTTCGGCTGGACGCACGTCAGGTTTCGACCCGTTTGATGGGGTATTGCGGGGTTGATTCGATTCGTTAGGTTGGCGTTGTTCCATGTACTTTTTGTAGTTTCGCCAAGAATTAATGAATAATGTAAAATGAATAATAGATACTGCAAGCCTGGCATGAATTGACTAGGGAATCCATACAACTATTCATTGTTCATTGTCCATTATTCATTGTTAATTACTTAATGAGTGCCGCAAGTTACGAATAACCCCGGATGTTCCAGAGTCAACGATCTATTCTCATTGCCGACGAAATGCACCCGTCGCTTTTTGCCATGCTCACCGAAGCAGGCTTTCAGTATGATTATCAACCAAAAATCAGTCGTGCTGAGTTAATGACAGCCCTTGAACCGTTTGAAGGACTGATTATCAGAAGCAAAACTACTGTCGATCATGAATTGTTGAGTCATGCACCCAACCTACAGTTTATTGGGCGGGCAGGGGCAGGTCTGGATTTAATTGATCTGGAGGCTGCTGAAGAACGCGGTATTGCTGTGTTTCATGCCGGTGCAGGCAATCGGGATGCTGTGGCCGAACATACGGTAGGCATGTTGCTGGCCTTATTAGCCAATATTCTTAAGGCCGACCGTGAGGTACGGCAAGGCATCTGGGATCGTGAGGGAAATCGGGGATATGAACTCGGAAGCATGACCGTCGGACTGATTGGGTATGGAAACAATGGCCGTGCCACCGCCAAACGACTGAGTGGGTTTGGTTGTCGGGTATTAGCGTATGATAAGTTTCTGACCAACTACGGCGATGCGTTTGCCGAAGAAGCAACGATGGATCAGATCATAGCTGACGCCGATATTATCAGTCTACACATTCCACTGACCGATGAAACACGCATGTGGATCAATGATGAGTTCATCAGTCAGGTTGCCAAGCCCTTTTACCTGAACAATATTGCTCGGGGCGAAATCGTGTCGCTGGCAGCCGTTGTACGTGGACTGGAAAGCGGTAAAATTCGGGGAGCCACTTTGGATGTCCTGGAAAACGAAAAATTGGCTAAACTAACTCCCGACCAACAGGCCACTTTTGATTATCTACGTCAATCGAATCGAGTGATACTGACGCCACACGTTGCTGGCTGGACACACGAAAGCTACGTACGTATCAATGAAGTGCTAGTGAGACAGTTGGTTGATTAGTTAGTACACTATTCTGTCATTCCGACGGAGGAGGAATCTTCGGATGAGTATCGTATTTTCTTCCTCGCCCGAAGATTCCTCCTGCGTCGGAATGACAGAAAACTTAGTTTACACTGTAGTTAATTGGTTAACTAACTATAAACCAATCAACTACTTCACTACTGTCAAATTACTTGTTGTGCAATTCGTTCCGGCATCGTTGGTGAGGCAGATCTGACCGGTGACGGCTCCGGTTGGTACGGTTGCAATGAGTGAAGTGCCTGATAGACGGAATGTGGCAGGAGACGATGTTCCACCGTTGAATCGGACGGCTGTTACGGTCGAGAGGTTTTGGCCTGTAATAATGATCTCAGCGCCAACGGCTGCGCTCTTGGGCGTAAAATCGGTGATAGTGACCAGCCGAATTGGTGTAAACGAAACGGTAGTCGTTACTTCCCCTGCGATATTCATAATGCGTAGGGGACCTATTTGCGCATCAGCAGGAACCAGTACCCAGCGCTCGGTATCCGTGTTTTTTCCGCCATCGGCTGCCGGGCTGGTTGAGCCGGTAAAATAAATCTGTGCATCCTGCAAAAAATCACCGCTCAGAACGATCCGTTCACCGACTCGCGCTTTGACAGGAAGTAGACTGGAGACAATGGGTTTTTGCACCACGACCAACGGCGTAGAAGCCGTACCGGCCCGACTCGTTACGGTCACTGGGCCACTGGTTGCATTGTCGGGTACGCCAATCAGAAGGTCCACTCCTTCATTCCGACTCGTTACGGGTACACTGATACCATTGACTTTTACATCGGTAATTCGGTAGAGATTTTTACCCGAAATAGTAAGCGGACGCCCATTTTGTTGCCGGGTCGGATTGACCGACAGATTCGATGGGGGTAAATAAAAGAAGAACGGATCGGTAGCGGTAGCCGTCCCGCCAATACTGCTGGCCGAAATCGTGACATTGCCGGATGTTGTCAGAGCAGGTACCGTAGCTTCCATCTGGGTGCTGCTCAGCACACGAAAAGGTACCGAAACGTTTCCGAAAAATACACTCGTAATGTTCAGTAAGTTTAGTCCCTGTATAGTCAGTTTATCGCCGGCAATGCCATCGCGAGCCAGCAGATTCGTGATGAATGGCTGTGGAATTATCTTCAGTGAATCGGTACTGCTGGCAACGAGCGTTTCAAAAACCCGGACCGTTACCAGACCCGATGTGGCCGTCGTGGGAATTGTCGTTCGTATAACGGTATCAGTTACAGTGGTCACTCCTTTATCGGTAACCAGTCCATTGATACTCAAAATGCCATCAGTTAAATTTTTGCCCTGTACGACCAATGCCGCACCTGGTTTTGCCTGCGTAGGACTAATTCGGGTGATCTGTGGTGTTCCAGCGACAATAAATCTGGTAGTCAAATTACCGCCTTTCGTGTCGATGGCGAGTGCCGACGGACCTCGAGGAACATTGGAAGGAACCACAATCGTTAACTTCTGAGCCGTACTGTCTTTTATAATAGCGTCAATGTTATCGAATCGAACTCGATTAACCTGATTAAGGAAATTGCCCGTAATAACGACAGTAGTACCCGGAAGCCCGTTAGTGGGTGTCACCGAAGCCAAAATAGGAGAGGGCTGTTTAACGGTAAAAGGTAGCGGGTCCGATATACCCTGATCCGTTTGGACCCTGACCTGATTGATGTCCAGGGCTGCTATCGGCACACGAATAAGGATAGAATTGTCATCGTGACTCTGAATAGGGGCCGTTACAACCGATTTGGATGTGGTAAATGTAACAATCGGATCAGAACCAAATTGATACCCCTTTAATCGAACACTATCATTGACGAAAGCCTCTTTAGGCGCTACGCTGATCAATTCGGGTGGATTGCGTTGTACGCGACAGCTTATTGAGCTAATAAGTACAAAAAAGAGAAAGAAACGTAATAGTGTCGAGTTCATAGATAGCAACGGGACAATCTACCCGACGCAGATAATCGGTAAAATTAGTCATTTTAAGTGTCCAAAAACCATTTCTTTCGAAAGCCTGTTAGACTTAATGAACAATGAATAATGTTAAATGAATAATGACCACCCGGTGCCTATCCTTCATTATACATTGTCCATTATACATTATCCATTATAAGCAGAATGATCTACCGCAATCTGAAAGCATCAAAACTATTGGCCATTACTACACTCGGTGAGCTAAAAGCGGCCGGGTATGAATCCCGCTCGATCAAGCAGGAATTGCGGGAAAATTTAATTGAGCGAATCAAAGAGAAGGAAGTCGTTTTTCCGGGTATATGGGGGTATGAAGATACGGTGATTCCCGATGTGGAACGGGCCATTCTATCCATGCACCACATTAACCTGTTGGGGCTGCGCGGACAAGCTAAAACCCGAATTGCCCGGCTGATGGTCAATTTGCTGGACGAGTATATTCCGGTGGTGGCTGGGTCCGAACTCAACGATGATCCGCTGAATCCAATTTCGCGGTATTCTGTTGACCTGATTGCCGAAAAAGGTGATCAGACACCCATCGACTGGCTGCACCGGAATGATCGCTATACCGAAAAGCTGGCAACGCCCGATGTGTCGGTGGCTGACCTGATCGGCGATGTGGACCCAATCAAAGCCGCTACGCTCAAATTGCCCTACTCCGACGAACGGACGATCCACTTCGGATTGATACCCCGCTCGCACCGCTGCATTTTTGTGATCAACGAATTGCCTGATTTACAAGCTCGTATTCAGGTGTCGCTGTTTAATATCCTGCAGGAGGGCGATATTCAGATACGTGGTTTTAAGCTCCGGCTTCCACTCGACATTCAGTTCGTGTTTACGGCTAACCCGGAAGATTATACCAACCGGGGGAGCATTGTGACGCCGTTGAAAGACCGAATCGATTCGCAGATTGTTACCCACTATCCGAAGTCCATCGAAATCGGGAAGAAGATTACGATGCAGGAAGCCATCATCAAAACGGAGCAGAAAGGCATGGTGAAAACCAACGACCTGATCGCCGATTTGATTGAGCAGATTGCGTTGGAAGCCCGTGAGAGCGAATACGTTGATTCGAAAAGTGGGGTTTCGGCCCGGATGACCATTTCGGCCTACGAAAATCTGCTTTCGTCGGCTGAGCGCCGGGCGTTGCTCAATGGCGAACGGGAAACCTATGTGCGGATAGCCGATCTCTATGGCGTTGTACCGGCTATTTGTGGCAAGGTCGAGCTGGTGTACGAAGGCGAAGTAGAGGGGCCGGTGATTGTAGCACAAAACCTGATCGGCAAAGCTATTCGGAATCAGTTTTTGCAGTATTTCCCGAACCCGGAAAAAGCCAAAAAAGATAAACGAGGTAATCCCTACAAGAAAACAACGGACTGGTTTGGCGACGGCAATACAATGGATATTCTGAACGACCTGAGCAACCGCGACTACGAGGCTCGTCTGCGTACCATCGATGGGTTAGACGACGTTATCGATCAGTTTCATTCACGGCTGAGCAAACCCGAAAAACTGTTCATGATGGAGTTTGCGCTGCACGGGCTGGCTGAGCATTCGCTGGTGGGTAAAAAGGCGATGGATACCGGACAGTCGTTTAAAGATTTGCTGGGGTCGATGTTCAACCCAGGCAGTAACTTTGGCGAAGAGGAAGATGAAGAGGACGACGACCGGTATTAAGCCAATGATTGGCTGATTGATCGCAGTTCTTACCGGCAAGGGCGCTAGCAGATGATTTTTACTCTGTAGCGCCCTTTGTTTATTCCTTATAGATAGTCTATTTCTTCCATAAGGGCCGAATGGACGGGCAGTTCATTGAGAAGAAGTGCGACAGCCGCATGGCCTGAAGCGTTTAGATGAACACCATCAGTTAAAAAATAAGGTTTCTGTCGTGGGATTGCCCGGAATGTATCAATCAAGAGAAATCCGTTTTGCTGGATAGATCTATAAATAACCGGAAGGCTTTCCCGGCGAAGCCATTGATCTACAGCGTTTAGGCTAGGGAAAGGGGTCATAACTACTACTTTATCCTGATACGGAGCCAGCATGGTAAAGGCATGTTTTAGCGATTGGTCAACCTGCTTCAAATAAGGAAGCTTACCAAATAAAGCCTTATAAAACGTTAGGCAAGCGGCTTTGATCTGATTTTTTAGCTGTTCCCGAAACGATATCGGGCTAAGATCGGCTGCACTGGGTAACTGTTTAGGTTGGTACGTTTTGGTGGATAGCGGATAAGACAACTCCTGAAAAAGCTCACGAAATCGTTTTCGCCAGGAGAGTTCATAATGACCAAGTTGAAGAATGATCAGATCCGCTTGCATCAGTTCGGATTCGTGCTGCGTAATTAAATCAGCTACTTGATTTAAGCTGACCATGCTGTGACAAGTAGTATAGACAGGAGCCTGTCTATTGATTTCTAACTGCTCTGTCAATTTTTGGATAAAACCAAGATGTGGAGAGATGGCATAATTGCCAATATGGCAACCACCAATTGCAAGTAAATTCATACGTGTAGTGAGCTGAGTTTATAACTCATTACTTTATATGACGGTAATACGTTGCAATAGTTTCCTTAAAATATAATTAATAATAATTAAAAAGATATAAAAAGTCGCTTTAATGTTGGCTATCTATAAAACGCTAATCGGGCAAATACAGGGAGTTTAACCCTATATTTGCCCGATTAGCGTTTGTATTTACTTGAGATTACTAATGGGATTATTCAACGACAACAGCTGTGCCGTTGGCGCTTACCATCAGCATGGCTCCGTTGCTACCAATGGTCTGATAATCTAAATCGACGCCAATAATGGCATTGGCTCCCAGCCGCGAAGCCTGATCAATCATTTCTTTGATGGCGATACTTTTGGCTTCGCGTAGTGCCTGTACATAGGCTCCACTGTGGCCACCCACCACATCTTTGATGGTAGTAAAGAAATCCTTTACGAGGTTAGCGCCAATAATGGCTTCCCCATTGACCAGACCGATGTATTTTGTGATTTGTTTATGTTCAATATTAGGCGTAGTTGTGATTAGCATTGTTGAAGGGAAGAATGTTTCAGATTGTAAAGTTATAAAAGGTCTTCAGTATACAGTTGACGGCTTATAGTAATCGATTGTCTATTTGCCTATTTCCAGTTCAATAATTGTGTCGATGGTATCGCTGGAGGGGACATCCGTCAGATTTTCGAGAGCTGATTGATAGCCTGTCTGGGCGAAAGGGGAAAGATTAGGCAGATAAAAAGCAGGGAAAAGGACGAACGCATAAGCATTGAAATCATCGTTCTATGTAAAGCGGCTGCAGGTTACATTTTTACCCAACCCTATGAGTTATTCATCAATTGATCTACAAATACACGGCTTTCCGCCAGAGCCCCAGGATGAATAAGCCAGCCAATGAGCTGATCCTGATCGTTTTTGACCGTTCAATAAGCGCTTATCCGTATATCGACCGTTTGCTCAAGTGATGTTTAAGAACTTAGCTGCCCGTTCTACTTTTGACCCGAACGTTATTTATGAACTATGAAACATACGAATGCAACTCGGTTGATGGCATGGGCGCTGGTAGTGGCTCTGCCCATGTGGTTTGGAAGCTGTAAAAAAGGGAGTGATGATGCCGTAACGCCCTCAACGTCGGCCATTGAAGGAAGCTGGCGGATTTCAGGGTATAAAATTGACCCAGCTATTGACTTAGGAAATGGTCAGAAAACGAATGACTTACTCAGTATTTACAAATTATATCCTGGCGGCAGCGATGTCGTTGACTGTTTGACGACTACGATCGTTACGTTCAATAGTGGAGGTAAAATAACGGGTAAAGCTGGCCCGAAATGCAGCACAACGACGGATGATATGAATCCGATTGAAGACAATTCAACCTGGAAACTGGATGGTAATAAGCTGACGATCACCAGTGGCACTGATGTAACAACTTATGATTCTTCGGTAAGTGGCAGTACGTTGAAATTGTCGAGCCAGGAGAAGGAGGATCTGGATGGCGACGGTAAGGATGAGACCTATACGTACACGATGGAGTTGACGAAAGTGTAAGTGATCTTTTCCTGAGCAACCTTTCAAATTACTTTTGCTTAACAGCCGATCGGTAATCCATTGCCGATCGGCTGTTTTATGTTGTGGTGGTACAGTCGTGCAACGTTGCGATGTATTTTTCGAGGTAAAGAGCCGCGTCTTTCGATTTGTATTGCAGAATATAACGTGGGTGATCAAGGGTGACGATTCGCTCAAAAAAGCCTTCCCGAGCGTTTAATCGATTCAAAAAGCTTTCATTTTTTCGACCCAGGCATACGGCTACTCTACGATCACAACCGAATTCGATCTGTGTTCGGACAGTTTCGGTAATAGCTGGCCAAAGCGCTTCAGTGGTAACACGGTCGTCGTAGAAATTATAGTTCTTCCCATTCTTCGTCAGGGCGAGCGGGAACAGTGACGATAGAAAAAATTGCCCGTAAAAGGCTTCCGCTCCGCCGAAAGCATCCACAACCTGATAAATAAATCGGCTCGACAGTTCGGGCGTGTCAGCAAGTGAATTGGCAATGTGGCAGTAGCGACGCAGATTCTGAGGAGTTGTAAACGAAATGCCCGTTACACCTGCGCCAAACCGACCCGGATTTATACCCAATACGAAAACGCGCGGCTGGTTATCGTTGAAAAATTTGCCGTAGAACTCCCCAACAATCCGACGTACATCCGGGTTTTGGTAGGGGTTAAGAACGTCTACCCCAACTGGAAGATTCGCAGGTGCGACAAGTGCATTGTAGTAGGGAATAGCTTTATCAGCAAAAGTTGACATAGGGTTTTTGAGAAATAAAAATAAAGTCGGGATTAGAGGCCCGACTTTGTTTTTCTGTCATTCCGACGATAGGAGGAATCTTAAAGCTTCCATAAGTCAGGCTCAAGATTACTCCTATCGTCGGAATGACAGAAAAATGTCTGATAAGATGGTTAGCGTTACTTGATATTCTTCCGGCGGTTGCGCTGAAAATCTTCGAACATCATATTGCCCAATCCTTGCAGGCCACTGTAGTACGCCCGGCCGTTGTTGACCTTTGTGAACTCCTGCACGAACTGTTTCAGGTAGGAGTCGGAGGCAATCATAAACGTGGTAATTGGAATGTCGAGTCGACGGCATTGGGCGGCCAGCGTCAGGGTTTTGCTCACTACCTTCCGGTCCAGTCCAAATGAGTTTTTATAGTACTTGATTCCCTCTTTCAAACAGGTTGGTTTACCATCCGTAATCATGAAAATCTGCTTGTTCTTATTCTTCCGCCGACGAAGCAGGTCCATCGACAGTTCGAGCCCGGCAACGGTGTTGGTATGGTAGGGACCAACTTCCAGATACGGCAGGTCCTTCGCCTGAATCTGCCAGGCATCGTTGCCAAACACCACAATATCGAGCGTATCTTTTGGGTATTTCTGTTTCACCAGTTCGACCAGCGCCAGTGCTACTTTTTTGGCGGGCGTAATCCGATCTTCACCGTACAGAATCATCGAGTGGCTAATGTCGATCATCAGCACGGTCGAGGTCTGGGTTTTCTGCTCTTTTTCCGTAACCTCCAGATCGCGCTCCATCAGCCGAAACTCTTCCACACCACTATTGATCTGCGCATTTTTGATCGATTCAGTCATCGAAATCTGCTCCAGCGTATCGCCAAACTGATAGCTACGGAGATCGCTACTGAGTTCGTCGCCGGTGCCGGTATAGGGCGTATTATGGTTGCCGCCCGATTTGGAACGTTTGAGCTTCCCAAAAATTTCTTCCAGCGCACTCCGCCGAATGGTTTGCTCACTTTTGGGCGTCATCACAATGCGACCTTCCTGGTTTTCTTCGGTGATGTACCCTTTTTCTTTCAGGTCGTCGAAGAAATTACCGATACCATATTTATCGTCGGTTAGGCCATACTGCCGGTCGAGCTGACTCATCCACGACATGGCCTGTTCCACATCGCCGGAAGTCATCAGCAGCAATTGCTGAAAAATGTTGAGCAGCTTGTCGAAGTTGCTGCCTCCTTTCTGCTCGGGAGGTATATAGTCGGAAAATTGAAAGCCTTTCATATTGCCAATGAGTGATTGCGTGAATTGTGAATGAGTGAATAGAAAAGTTTGCCTACAATCGTTATTGGGAGAACAGTATGGTTTGCGGATTTGTTCGCCTTATTTCTTCACAATTGGCAAACGAATTTGGGATGGGTATTGTGCCGAATGAAACACCTGATTGTGGGCCACTACCGCCTTGGTTTCGTCATAGTTGTTGCCACCGGTATTCAGGTTTCGGTCAAATCGTGGAAAGTTGCTGCTCGATATTTCCACCCGAATGCGATGCCCCGGTGCAAAATAATTACTGGTCGACATGGGGCTTAAGGTTAACTTATAAACTTTTCCTTTATCCATCCAGACTTCTTTATCGAACCCTTCACGATAACGGGCCCGCAGGATGGTTTCGTCCAGATTATAGGCTTTACCATCGGGATACACATCAATCAGTTTAACCGTAAAGTCGGTGTCTTTCGCATCGGATGAAACGTACAGCGTCGACTCGATCGAGCCCGTTACTTCCACTCCGTCGGCAAAGGGTTCGGTGGTATAGACCAGAATATCCTGCCGGGTTTCCATCTGGTGCTGATCGAATGAACCACCCTGTACAGCGTTGCCCGAGCAGCATACATTACCGCCATATGAAGGAACCGGATACATCGGATCGTAGGTGAAAGCATCAGCTTTTTCGTCTTTGCCTAATGGCTTGCTGGTCAGTTTGCCATCGCCATACAGGCTATTGGCTCGTCCGGCACTTGACAGATAAAAGGTTGTCAGTTCTGAATTGGCTGGTGGCCAGGTTTCGGCCGTTTGCCACCTGTTCGACCCCATCGTATAGTACCGAACGTGTGGCGTTTTTTTCAGCATATCGTTGGCCTCACCTTTCAGCCAGTAGTCGAACCAACCGTAAATCATGCTGTCGTAATCCAGTCGGGCGTCACCGACGCTTCGTTCACCGACGACAGTATTTTCGGTAGCTCGTTTGTAGGCACAATGCAGCGTTGGAGAAATTACTAAATACTGATTGTCGCGTACCTGTGGATCAGTAGCGTTTTTACGAACGTGATTGAACAAAGCCAGATTTGGGCCCGTCGACACATCGTACCAGGACGCAAACCAGAAGCTCGGTACGCCAAACGGCATGTTGTCGTGATACAAACCGCCTTTGTACCAATCGGGATCGTTGGGTTTGCGAACGATCATCTTTTCGTATACACCCTTTTGTCCGTTCACATTTTTAATGATGTCCTGTACAGGCAGATGCTTCAATCCCTGTGCCCAATCAACGCGGGGCATTTCGGGGGCTAAGTCGTAAAATCGGGAAACACGCGTTAAATCTTCGCTGGTGGCGGTTTTGGGAAAGAGTGGACGGGCAAACGTGTCGGTTTGCGTGCCATAGAGCCAGGTCGTAAACAGCATTTGCTGAGCACCACCCCGGTACCAGTTGCCTTGCTCGTAAAACTGCCCAACCCGACCAACGCCTGCGCCAAAGCTCATCGGAACCATAGCTGCATGAGCCGGATGATCCAGCGCTGCAACTGCCATCTGCCATTCGGCCGTTGACGAACAGCCGTATGTACCAATCTTTCCGTTCGACCAGGGTTGCTTCGCCATCCAGCTAAACGCATCGTAACCATCAGTTGTCGGTGGACCGAGAATATCCCATTCACCTTCAGAGAAAAACTTACCCCGTTCGTTCTGAACCACGTACGCGTACCCTCGTTTTACGGCGTCTAATGCGGCCTGATAGGAGTTTTGGTGTTGTTCGCCATCGCCCCATGCGTTGAAGTTGTACGGGGTTTTGGAGAAAATAATAGGGACTTTCTGGTCGGTTTTTGGTCGGTAGATGTCGGTCGCCAGTCGGACGCCATCGCGCATGGGCATCATGACCTTCTGCTCAATGATGGCTATTTCCTGTAGTTTTTTGAAGAGGTCTTCCTGAGGTACCTGCGCCTGTGACTGGCCAACGGAGCCAATTAAGAAGACCAGTAGTAGTTTTATTGATGAGGAATACTGTTTCATTAAGCCGTTAGTTAAGAAAGGAAGTAATTGGTTGAAGTAGCGCATTTATGGCCATAAAACAAAGCAGCGTAGCTTTTGAAGCCACGCTGCTTATCGAGTACGAAACGTACTGGAATCAATTCCCGACCGTATGGGGGTGGTGTTTACGGTATTTTCTGAGAGGATGATCCTGTTCTGAATAGGCAGGTTGCCAGGTCGTATCATGCTGCATTTTATAGTTTCGATTTACCAGGACGCTGTTCTCGGCATCAGAGGCTATACTGCCAATTGGCAGATCAGTTTCGCGTACAGGATGTTTATAATCGGCTAGTTTGGTGTTGTAATAAGCCCAGTTGTTGATGCTTTGGCTTGACCTGTCTTCCCATTTTGTAGAATAAGGTTGTTTGTAATTTCGGCTGGAGTATATTGGATTGTTTAGAGGCTGGTTTATCCCAGGCCCTGCTAAACAGACGGGCGTTATAGCGGCAGTTAAGCTCGCAAACAGGAGCGAGGCACAAATCGTTTTCATGGCGTTTCTGAGGTTTATTGTTGATCGGTTTATTAGCTAACCCCTTAAACCTCAGAATGCTTATTCCGTTTTTTCGATCCGTGAATTAAATCAAAATTTAATGGTGAATGCGGTAAACTGATTAAACCAGTTTGTCAAAAGTAGTTATCAGTTGTCTTGCTATATATACAATGATTGAATATATTGATTTGAGAACTACTAAGCGGCTTTAACTTCAATAACAGTAGATATAGTTTTGGGCATCGGCACCACAAGCCCTGTTTCGCGGGCTTCTTCCAAATAAAGTTCAATAGCCGATTTAATATTTTCTTTCACCTCATCAATTGTCTCGCCAACAGTGAAGCATACTGGTAAGTCTGGCACATAAGCCGAGTAGCCGCTATCTTCTGTTTCTTCAATAATCACTACATATTGCATTGCTTAAGGTCGTTTATTTCAAGCCTGCCTGTTTTAAAATTGCTTGCTCTGTACCGGGTTTTAGTTCCTTATTCATACCATGGTTAGGAACAACCACAATACCTGACTTTGTCGGATGTCGGTACACACAATGGCTACCACTTTGGCGTTTGAAATACCAGCCGTCGTCTTCCAACAACTTTATTATTTCTTTAACTTTTATCGCCATAGCGATTCCTTGATAAAGTTACGGAATATTTATACGCTATGAATTTATAACTGCGCCAGCAGGTACAACACGGCCATTCGAACGGCTACGCCGTTCTCGACCTGATCGAGAATGATACTGTGGGGCGAGTCGGCGGCATCGGAAGTAAGTTCGACTCCCCGGTTAATAGGGCCGGGGTGCATTAGTACGATGGGCCGGTCGAGGTCGTCGAGCATCTGTTTGGATATACCGAAAAAGAGCGAATACTCACGTAACGACGGGAAATATTTGATCTGCTGCCGTTCCAATTGAATCCGCAGGACGTTGGCGACATCGCACCAGGCTAGTGCCGCCCGAACATCATGGCCAACTTTCACCCCCAGCGATTCGATGTATTTGGGAATGAGCGTTTTCGGGCCGCAGACCATAACTTCGGCGCCCTGTTTCTGTAGGCAGAAAATATTCGACAAGGCCACCCGTGAGTGGGTAATGTCGCCGATGATCGCTATACGTTTTCCGGCTACATCGCCCAGTTTTTCCCGGATCGAAAACGAGTCGAGCAGGGCTTGTGTGGGGTGCTCGTGCGTGCCGTCGCCCGCGTTAACGACATTGGCCTTGATGTGTTTGGTCAGGTAATGAGGAGCGCCGGGGCTGCTGTGCCGCATCACCACCATATCGACCTTCATCGCCAGAATGTTGTTGACCGTATCCAGCAGGGTTTCACCTTTCTTAACGGAACTTCCTGATGCGGAAAAATTGACCACATCGGCCGAAAGTCTTTTTTCGGCTAGTTCGAAGGATAGGCGGGTACGCGTCGAATTTTCGAAAAAAACGTTGGCAATTGTCACATCGCGCAGGGATGGGACTTTTTTGATCGGTCGGTTGATGACTTCTTTAAACTGACTGGCCGTTTCCAGAATGAGCTGAATATCAGACTCGGTCAGGTCTTTGATGCCCACCAAATGGCGGACGCTGAGCGATTGGGCCATGCGATTGATGCGGGTAAAAATCGGGCAAAGATAAGGGTCTCGACGGTAAACCGAACCCTGTTGACCACATTGAGCCAAACTTCACCCGAATAAATTCAGTAATTGATTGATCCTTAGATCGTCTTTGGCTATACGCCAATTTCAATTCTGGGTGATTCTGGCGCGTATACCAGCCGCTGCCTCTTCGTAGGAAGCTCCGATCGGAATTTGTTTGCCAGCAATAGTAAGTTCCTGACGACTGATTTTATCAATTTTATTGACAGCAATAAGATAGGACCGATGGATGCGGACAAACTGATCGGTCGATAAGAGCTGCTGGAGTTCCGTGAGGGTCTGGCGACTCAGGAGTTTGCGGGTTTTGAGCACATAGGTAAGGTAATTTCCATCCGCTTCGATATACAAAATATCGTCCAGCATCACCTTCTCTTCGTCATAACCGGTTTTGATGAACAGAAAGGCGGGTTCTGTAGTGCTGCGGGATGTTTTATGTTCCAGTGCCTTACTACAGGCTTTCATAAACCGCGTCAACGGGAACGGTTTTAATAGATAATCGATCGCATCCAGGTCAAAACCTTCAACGGCATAGCTGGAATAAGCGGTTGTAAAGACAACCATCGGTACTCTGGATAGAGATTTAATTACGTCGATACCAGAGATGTCGGGCATTTTAATGTCCAGAAAAAGCAGATCCACTTTGTTGGTCTGTAGCCAGGCAATAGCCTCGAAAGCGTCGGTAAAAGAGGCTTTCAGGTCTAAAAAACTTACCCTGGCGGCATGGAGCCGGATCACTTCCAGGGCTTGGGGTTCGTCGTCGATTGCGATTGCGGTCAGCGTCATACAGCCCGATTTACTTCATTTTTATCCATTTTGATTCGCCGTGGATTACACCCGTAATACTGTCGTCGGATGCAGATTCAAAGGTAAACCGGTCGCCGTATTCTTTTACGAAAAAGTTAAGATTCGATTCAGGGCATAACGTATATTCCATGTTGTTCCACAACTGTTTTACCCATAAACTATTTTCTTTGGCGGTGATCTGAAGAACACGGCCCGGGCGATTATGAAGGGTATAGTTTCCGACCATAGCCGCCAGTTTTTCCGACGATAGTCGAATCATATTCTTGATAATCGGTTTAAAATCAGGCCAATTGTATAGATGGGCGATGCTCCGCATTAATTCCATGCCTAATCCCATTCCCTGATCGCCATTGGTCATGATGACAGCACCCTGACCCGTTTTGGTATAACTGTAGAAATAACATTTATACCCTACAGGGCTGCCATGCGTAGAAGCGTCTGTTGGCAGAAGGGGTGGCCGTAAGTGGGTTTTCATCCGACCGGCTTTGGGTTCACTAGCGGATGAGTGTGTTTGTCCGATTACTACTTTGGCTACGAGTAGCATCAATACTATGGCAACAGCAAACTGTCTCATGATTAGTAGAGAGTTAATAGTAATACGATAAATGATTGGGGTAGTGACTAAAAAGAAGGGAGAGCGCTTTCGGAACCGAACCGTGGCATGGTTACGTGGTGTGTCTGAAAATCAGAGTCTTGTATCAACCGTGCCACAGTTCCGGAAACACCCGATTAGAACCTACCAGAACACCAGGGTAAGTGCTACGAAATAGTCCTGCTCCGACTGCTGAATCGTGAGCTGATGCCGTCCCGGATAGATTAGCGCCAACCGTTTCTGAACATTATCGAGCCCAACCCCCGATTGTTCTTCTTCAGGATCATTGGCCTGTTTACTATGCAGGGAGTTATGAACTTTGAAGTACAGATGCGTGGCGTCGAGGGTAAGCGTGACGTAAATCCACGACGGATTTCGAAGACTTATGCCATGTTTAAAGGCATTTTCCACGAACGGAATCAACATCATGGGTGCCAGGTAAATCTCCCGATCCGGCTCCTGAAGCGTGACCCGAATCTCGATGTTGTGCGATTCATCCAGGCGCATCCGCTGGAGCTGAATGTAATTTTGCAGATACGTAATCTCCTTACTCAGCGGAATTCGTTCACGATTGTTCTCCTGCAACATAAATCGCATCATATCACCCAGTTTCTGAATGCCATCGGCGGTTTTTTCGCTGTTTTCTTTCAAGGCTGTAGCGTATAGGCTGTTGAGCGCATTGAATAGAAAATGGGGGTTGATCTGCGCCCGAAGGCTTGCCAGCTCAGCGGATTTTGAGGAGACCTGGGTTTGTAGTACGGTTTTTTCAGTAGAGAATGTTTGCCGTAGATAAGCGATGGAAAAGGAAAGTACGTAGCTGGTCGACAGAAACATAGCTACATTCCAGATTCGGTAAAAGTAGAACGAATCGCCCGCGCCCCATACCAGTAGCGTTCCGCTCAGGCCAATGAACAAATAGACTATGATACGATTGATTAGTTCTGGCGATTGATCGCGGAGATGGGGGAGGATATACGTAAAACAGTAGGACTGGAGAAAGTAGACCTGGATCGTTAGGGCCATCAGAGCAAGTATCTCCCGTAAGGGGAGCTGCCACAAAGTGGTTGGAAGATGACCATCTAATGCGAAACTGAGGAGAAACAGACCGACTCCTCCCAGGAATACGTAGCTGAGTGGCCGGAAATAACGCTCCGTTTCCTGGGCGATTTTCTGGTTCAGGAATGAGTAAAATTGAAAAACTAATTCATAGGCCAGCAGAACGATAGCGAGGCCAATGGTATCGGCCAGCACCGTGCGTTTTCGGTATAACGAGTAAACTTTCAGCCCGATAATCTGATGCATCGTATCATGCCGAAAGCGCACGTATTGCTTGAGGTAGTGGTAACTGAAGGCGCTGGCGACGAGCAATAAAAAGACTTGTGTTAGATAGATCCAGCCTTTAGATTCCTGGATGGACTGATTCAGTTGAGGATAGGCCAGTTGATGGAACACATACCAGGCAGCCAGAAAGAAACATACGCCCGCTATCAGCGGACTATTATTATTCAGGATATAATTATAGCCGCTCAGGTCATGGCTGAGCGTCGAAGCTGGCAAATGAAGCCCCTGCACTTGCTCGATCATGCCGTCGAGTCGGTGAATCTCCTGAATAAGCCGACGAAGAATGTAAACGATGGCTATGCCGATGAGGAATAACGGCTCAAAACGGCGAAGAGAAGTAAGGTTCCACATAGATTTAAGTTTGGATCAAAACTAGATGGAACCGACAAGCGCGTGAGGGAAATGGGACGAACAAGCCTGAAAATGGGATGAATCAGTGGCTAGGCCCTGTCTTACTGTTTGATAAGTGGAAACAAAGGTGATTCAATATGCGACTGGGTCATTAGTCGGCCCAATTCCTTAGCCTTGTCAGGATATTGAGTAGCCAGATTATGCGCTTCGGCGGAGTCTTTGCTAAGGTCATATAACTCGACTGGCGCGTTGGGGTTGCTGGCAACCTGTAATCGAACCGCTTTCCAATTCCCTTGCCGAACGGCCTGCCGACCACCGTTTTCATGGAATTCCCAATACAGGAAATCGTGCTTTTTCTGAACGCCTTGGCCCGTCAGTGACGGAACAAATGAAAGGCCATCTATACCTGTAGGCGTTTTAGCGCCCGCCAGTTGGGTGAAGGTAGGGAGCAGGTCCCAGAACGCGCCGATATAGTCGCTTTTCGAACCCGATTTAATTGTTCCCGGCCAGCGAGCAAAAAAAGGTTCCCGGATACCACCTTCGTACAAATCCCGCTTAACACCCCGCAAATTACCACTGCTATTGAAAAACGCCGGATCAGCTCCACCTTCGATATGCGGGCCGTTGTCACTCGTGAAAATGACCAGTGTGTTTTGATCAAGTCCTTTTTCTTTCAATTTGGCCATCACCTGTCCAACGTATACGTCCAGACGGGCTACCATAGCGGCAAACGTGGCACGAGGATACTCCTGTGACGTATATCCACCCGTTTTGGCATTTGGACCGTAATCGGCTCCTTTAAACGGCTTTTCTGGAAATTTGCCTTTGTAATACGCCAACAGGCTATCGTTGGGCACTAGTAGCTCAGCATGAGGCAGGATATAAGGCAAAAACAGAAAAAAGGGCTGTTTGCCATCGCGCTCGTTCAGGAAGTTCAGTGCTTGCTTCTGAATCAGATCAGGAGCGTATTCTTTCGCTTTCCGCAGATCTTCATTCGCGGCCAGCACTACTTTCTGACTGTTGTTCCACAGGTGATCAGGGTAATATCGGTGGGCCAACGACTGGCAATTGTAACCATAAAATTGATTAAAACCCTGCTTGTTAGGATCGCCCTGGGAGCCGACCGGCCCTAAGCCCCACTTACCAAAAGCACCTGTAACATAACCCGCCTTTTGAAGAAGTTCGGCCACTGTGGTCACTGAGTCAGCAATGGGCTCCTGTCCTTCAGGGTCTACACCTTTGTTGCCCCGGATGTAGGTATGGCCGGTATGTTTTCCGGTTAAGAGCGACGATCGGGAGGGAGCGCAGACAGACGTACCCGCATAAAATTGAGTAAACTGCATGCCTTCCCGAGCCAGCCGGTCGATGTTCGGGGTTTTTATTAATTTCTGTCCGTTTATGCCTACATCACCATAGCCAAGGTCATCGGCCAGAATAAAGATGATATTCGGACGATTTGCCGGACGGTTTTGTGCATTGGCACAAAAAGATAAGAGAAGAAAGAAATAAAGAAGGGGCTTTGTCATAACTGTAACGCGGGTGGAAACCCGCGACTCTATTAATAAATACGCTAAGCTGAGCGCGAATTTCCACCCGCGTTACTTGACTGCTGTAAACGTCATTTTGGGTAACTGCATGGCGTTTTCCAGGAGCTTGATTTCCAACTGAAGAATTGCTTCTTCGGCGTTTATGTCGATTTTATCTGTATCGTCGGTTGGTTTATGGTAATCGGGGTGACCACCCGTATGAAAAAACAAGACCGGGATTTGTTTGGCGTAGAAAGCTGCATTGTCGGAGCCGCCGTTCCCGGCTCGATCCGTAAAGAATTTGATGCGGCTTTCAACTCCGTTAAAAACGGTAGGCCAGGAATCGCTGGTGCCATAGCCACCAATACCCACACCCCGTTTTGAATTGTAGCGGCCAATCATGTCCATACAAATCATGAAATTCAGCTTTTCGAGCGGAAGCGTTGGGTTATTCAGGAAATAACGCGACCCCTGCAAGCCCAGCTCCTCAGCACCAAAGGCCATAAACAGAAAATTATACGGTTCCTTTATCTTGTTTTGACTGAAATAGCGGGCCATTTCCAGCAACCCGGCTACGCCCGATGCGTTATCATCGGCTCCATTATGGATTTTCCCCTGAGGTAATGAATCCAGCGAGCTGCCCTGTCTACCCAAACCCAGGTGATCATAATGGGCTCCAATCACAATTGTATACGGCGCGTCGTTGTCCAGAAAACCGATTACATTCCGGGCTTCCCGCAGACTATCTGGCACGATAACCCGTCGGATTTTGGCGGTGAACGGCTGATAATACCCGTCTGTACCCAGTGGTTTCAGGTCGTATTTTTTGAATTGTGTTGCAACGTAACGGGCCGCTTCTGCGTTTTCCGGGCTGCCTGTACCGCGCCCCTGCATTTTGTCGGAAGCCAGAAAGTGAATGTGCTTACTGATTCGTTTTGCTGACGGCTCCTGCCCAAACAAAGGTTTTACTACTAAAAATAACGTGATAAAGAGGCAATATTTCATGAAAACTGCTGTGATCGTATTGAATCAGTCTGGCAAGATAGGGCTGTAAACGGTATTGGCGCAACAAGTTTAGTGTGGACTGAATATCCCGACTTATTCCATCACCACACAACTGTAAGCAGGAATATGAACCAGATCTCCACTAAACTGACTACCCTGCCCGGTTTCGAATACGATCTGGTGGCACCAGTATTCGTCAGGCGACAGTACAATCTCTATTGGCTCTTTAGTCAGATTATGAATGACCAGAATACGTCCGCCATTTTCCGATTGTCGGATAAACGATACGGTACCTTTCTGACGAATTCCCGTTTGTGCTAACCGACTTAGGTTGTCGTTCAGGACCGGGTGGTTATTGCGATAGTGAATCAGTCGTTTGTAATGTGTAAATAAAGAGTCCGGGTCGGTTTGCTGGTGGGCCAATGGGCGGATAGTTCGGCTAGTACTATACCGCCCCCGTCGCCAGAATGTACGTTGTTTATCCCGGTCGCGGAAATCCCAGAGGAAGGGTTCACGAATGTTTTCATCGGGTTTTACGCCCCGCATCCCAATTTCTTCGCCGTAATACAGGTAAGGCAGGCCGGGTAAGGTTAATAACAGATTGGCCGCCACTTTTAGGTGATTCGCATTGCCTTTCAGCAAACTACCAATCCGGTTCTGGTCATGATTGGATAGAATCAGTGCATCGATAAACTGCGGATTCACATTACAGAAAGCGGCATGTACATACGTCAGAAACTGAATCATGTCTTCGGTATCGTCTTCCTGCCGAACAATTTCTTCAATAATCAACCGCAGATCGAAGTTGAAATTGGCTTTCAGGCCGCGAAAATAAGGAGCAATGCGTTCGGGCCGCGTCCAGACTTCGCCAATAGTATAAGCTCCTGGCTTAGCGGCTGCGACCTCCCGGCCAAACTCTTCCCAGAAATCGTGATTTTTTGTCTCCTCATAATCGCGATAAAGATGTCGGGCTGCATCGAGCCGAAACCCATCAACACCAACCTCATTGAGCCAGTAACGCACGATCTTAAACACTTCGTCGCGAACAGGTCGATGGTCGAAATTCAGATCGGGCATACCCTGCCAGAACATGCCGTAGTATTTCTCAGGGTATTTGGCGCCAGGTACCGAATGCCAGGGACTTCGTTCATCGGAGTCGGCCGTGATGTCGCGGGTAGCCAGATTTCGAGCTTTAATCTCCTTAGGCGTAAGCCATTTGTAGAAATTCCAGTACGGATTCTGAGGTCCTTTTGCGGCCTCTTGAAACCAGTGATGCTGAATGCTGGTATGGTGTAAGACCAGATCGATAATGATGGCTATGCCCCGTTGGTGAGCTTCCTGGATAAGCCGCCTACAATCGTCGAGTGTACCATATTCCGGGTCGATGCCGTAATAGTCGGTTACGTCGTATTTGTGGTAACTGGGCGATGGACTAATAGGCATCAACCAGATGGCCGATACACCCAGGTCTTTCAAATAGTCGAGGTTTGCTGTGACACCATTGAGATCGCCGATGCCATCGCCATTCGAATCGGCAAACGACCGAACAAAAATTTCGTAATGAACGCCAGTATGGCCGATGGGGAGAATCATAAAGAGTGAAGGAGCGAAAGAGTGAAAGAGCGAGTCTGCGTCAGCAATTCACTCTTTCACTCTTTCGCTCTGTAAAAATCGTTTCAACGCTTGATAAACTCGATGGGTAGGTAATCCCATGACGGTATAGAAGGAACCTTCCAGCCGTTCGATACCTACTAAACCAATAAAATCCTGAGCACCGTAAGAGCCCGCTTTATCGAATGGTTGGCAAGTATGAATGTAATACGTGATTTCGGCGTCGGATAGTTTGGCAAATTGAACGACCGTTTCATCGGTAAATGACTCCAGCCCGTCGGGCGATAGGATCGCAACACCCGTCCGAACGCGGTGGGTACGGCCTGATAGCATTCGCAGCATGCGTTGCGCATCGGCTTCATCCTGCGGTTTATTCAGGATTTGATTGTCCAGAATGACCACCGTATCGGCGCAGAGGATAATCCGACTGCCTAAATCAGGCCGGAACTGAATTGCTTTCTCCCGTGCCAGGTATTCAGCTACTTCATCGGCAGGCATAGTTGCTGGAAAAAGCTCGTCAGTTGGTCGGGTTTCGATGGTAAATGAGAAACCGGCGTCGGTCATAAGTTGCTTACGTCGGGGTGAACCGGATGCCAGCACAAGCGGAAAGACTAACTGCATTTAGGATGGATGAACAATGTATTATGAATTATAAAGCGAATTTCGGCTATAATCGTAAATCGTATACTATAAATCGTAATTCCTTTGACAATTCGTCCCGCTACTCCGGCCGATGCAGCTTTACTTACTGATATATCCGCGGTAACCATGCGCGATACGTTTGGCCCACCCTATAACCCTGCCGAGCTGGTTGAGGAATACATTCAGTCGGCATTCTCATTGGCTATTATAGAGTCCGAACTGGCTGATCCTAAATCGCTTTTCTTTTTGATGGAAACACCCAACGGCCATCCGGCAGGGTACGCCAAGCTTCGCCGTGGTCGTCCTCCACGACGAATGAAGGATCGAAATGCCGTTGAGATTCAACGCATTTATCTGCTGCAAACGCAACTTGGGCAGGGGCAGGGACGTATACTCATGCAGCATTGTCTCGACTGGGCGCGTACTCAGGGGTATACGTCCGTGTGGTTAGGGGTGTGGGAGCGTAACGTACGGGCTATAGCGTTCTACCAGAAAATGGGCTTTGAACGGCTGGGCTTCCATTACTTTCAATTTGGTTCTGAGCGGCAGCGGGATTATTGGCTTCAAAAACAGTTAACTACCTAAATGGTTGGTATGAAGGTTGGAAAAGAGATGTTTTAAGCTTTGGAAATGAACAGATCTAATTGGGCTTAATTGATTTAATTGGATTATAATTAGAAAGTTTGGCGTAAATCGTTCCTAATCAGAAGTACATTATATTAAACGATTTCACCTCGCCACACTCTAAGTAGTAGTTTATCAGCTCATGAGTCAGTTGTATCCGAACAAGTATTTGTCAGTATTACACTGTTTGGCAGTGTGGCTGATTCTTTTTGCCGGATGCGTATCAATAGCGAAGGCACAGCAGAATCCTGGCCATTCCCAGGCCGACAGTTCACGTTTCAGGCTGAACCCTGATCGGGTACATATCGATACATTACGAAATAAGCCGATCAACTACGGGCCTACCGACTCGTTGATGGCCATTAAGCTCACGGCCGTTACGGATAGTAGCCTCCTGCGCGACAGTATTTTTTATAGCCGTCTGAAAGAGCGAATGTATAAGCACCGGCTAACGCGCCAATTGTATGACGCTATTTTTCAGGACGTATACAATAGCCGTCTGAAAACGGGAGAAGTGAATCAGCTCGAAACCAATCCGTTTAAACCGTTTGAAGGGCGAATTATCGGGACTATTTACATTCGTAGACTGAGCGTATTTGGCCAGACCGTTTATGATACATTGCGCCAACCCGGAAACTGGATTGAACGACTGGGAGGGCGATTGCATACCAATACCCGCGAGCATGTTATCCAACGTTCGTACCTACTTTTTCAGCAGGGTGATATTGTCAATCCTACCGTGTTGCGGGATAACGAACGTTTGCTTCGAACCACGTCTATTTTTCATGATGCGCGTATTCTGGTTGTCCCGCGCTCTGGAAGTCGTCAGTTTGTGGATGTATATGTGATTACACAAGACGTATGGTCGTTGCTGCCCATTGGTGGGTTTGGTGGCTTTCGAAACTTTAGTGTTGGGTTTAATCAGCTAAACTTTCGGGGATTAGGGCATCAGCTTTGGACGCAGGTAGCTTATAACGGCGACGATCCGCGCCAGACACTCGAATATCAGGCGCATTACAAGGTGCCTTTTATCGGTAAAACATTCCTGACAGCGCAGGCAGATATGTTGTACCTGCGCGACCTGAAACAGGTATCCACTAAAATTTATCGCCCGTTTCTAACTCCTGACACTAAGTATGCCGGTTCCATCGAACTGAATCATACAGAGATCAATAATCGGCTTATCACGCGGGAAGACAGCATACTTTACGTACCCCTTTCCTACAACTATACCGATATCTGGATTGGGCGGTCGTTCCGGTTATTTTATCGGGAAAATGACAGGGATATTGAGAAAAAAGGCCGTTCTCGGCTGATTGTTGCTTTACGGAATACCGATTATTCGTACAGCCGACGGCCTACCGTAACGGCCGATACCAACCAGATTTATCAGGACAGCCGGACTACCTTATTTAGTGTTGGTTACTCCCGTCGTAAGTATGTTCGGGATGTGTTGATCTATGGATTTGGTCGTACAGAAGACGTCCCCACTGGAGAGTCGATCGCGTTGATTACCGGAATCGATAATGCCGAACTTGGGCATCGAACGTACATGGGACTCAACTTTTCGCAGGGCAACTATGTGCGGTCGATGGGCTATGTGTATGGGTTAGTCAGTCTGGGTGGTTTTGTTCGATCACGCACCATTGAACAGGGTGTTTTTTCGCTCGAATCCAACTATTTCAGCCCGCTGGTAAAAAGTCGCTGGGGAAATATGCGCCATTTCTTCAATACACGGTACACGACCGGTATTGGTCGATTCGATAATGAATACATTTCACTAAGTAGTACAGGCAGCGGGATTAATACGGACGGTATTGGTGTCAATAGTGATGCGCTTATTGGTACAAAACGGTGGTTTATCAACTACGAAAATATTCTGTTTTCCAAGCTCAACCTAATTGGATTCCGCGTGGCATTCATCGCGTTTGTCAACCTTGGGTTAGTCAGTTTTCCAGATCGTCCATTGCTGAGCGGACCGCTTTATCAAGGCTATGGCATTGGTTTTCGACTCCGAAATGAAAACCTTACATTCAATAGTTTTCAGGTCCGGCTGGCCTATTATCCAAACATTCCAAACAATACCATTCCCTTCCGCCAGGTATTTGAAGGAGTACCAACCCTGCGATTCCGGGACTTTGACTTGTCGGCTCCTCAAATCATCCCTTATCAATAATGAATTTATTTGTATTTAATGTTGTTACATTAAATACAAATACTTTATCTTTGTGACATGTCTATCGAAACCGACATCAAGCAAACAACACCATTCAAAACCCCCTATCATCGGGTGATGGTGAATCTTATATACACAAGCAACTGGATTTCAGCGACGCAGACAAAATTGCTGAAGCCGTCTGGCCTGACCTTGCAGCAATACAATGTGTTGCGGATCTTACGTGGTCAGTATCCTTCTCCAGTAAAAGTGAGCGACATTACCGAGCGCATGCTGGATAAAATGTCGAACGCTTCCCGGCTGGTTGATAAACTAGTCGCTAAGAAACTTGTCTTACGTACTGAATGCCCAAGTGACCGACGGGCGGTTGATGTCGTCATTACCGATAAAGGGCTTGAACTACTTAATCAACTGGACATTAGTCAGGCTGATTGGGATCAGAAACAGCGGTGTAAACTGACTGAAGATGAGGCTGTTCAGCTAAGCCAATTGCTGGACAAACTTCGGGGCTAACTAATTTCCTTGTTTACTTTACTTTTTATCAATTTCCAATTAACAATTTACAACCAATGAAAAAGGCAACTTTTTTTGCTGCTCTTTTATTGTCTTCAGCGAGCGCATTTGCTCAAAACTGGGGTCTTGACAAAGCTCACTCGAATCTGGGTTTCACCGTAACGCACATGATGTTGGCCGAAGTAGACGGTAAGTTCACAAACTTCGATGTTAAAATGGCTTCATCGAAAGATGATTTTTCGGACGCTCAAATCGACCTGACGGCCGATGTGAACAGCGTCAACACAAACCAGGATCGTCGGGATACACACCTGAAAAGCCCTGATTTCTTCGATGCGGCTAAATATCCAACGCTGTCGTTCAAAAGTAAGTCGATTAGCAAAGTATCGGCTAACAAATACAAACTGGTTGGTGATCTGACCATGCACGGCGTAACCAAGCCTGTAACGCTCGATGCTGTTATCAACGGACCGGTTACGAACCCACAAAACAAGCAAACCAAGGCTGGTTTTAAAGTAACTGGCGAAGTAAAACGGGCTGATTTCTCACTAGGCGCGGCCCCTACGGCTGTGGTTAGCGATGAAATCGCTATCCGGGCTACCGGCGAACTGGTGAAACAACAGTAATTGTAGTGATAGTGGATTATGAAAAATCCCCGTTACCGATCTGGTAACGGGGATTTTTTCTAGTTAGGAGTGCCAAAAATCTACAGAAACGCCGGAAAATCGTCCATGAAGGCAATCTCGGCAGTTGTGTGATTTACGGAGCAGCAATAGTGGGTCAATCCATTTGAAATAACCAGATACGGTGCCTTATGCACATGATTATATCGGGCAATCTGGTCGAAAACGATTTGTGTTAGTGCAATATGAGGGGCTTTGCACTCAACTAGTAAAAAGGGGCTTCCTTCCCGGTCAAACACAACAATATCGGTTCGCTTCAGCGTTTGATTGAGGGTCAGCCCCCCTTCCGTACGAATAAGGGCTTTCGGGTAAGCATAGTGGGTCAGTAGCAGGTTAATAACATGCTGACGAACCCACTCTTCGGGCGACAGCCGCACATACTTCCGGCGGATCAAGTCAAAAATATAGGGTTTTCCTTCGACTTGCTTAGTTTTGCAATCAAAGGTTGGCAGGTTCAATGGGACCATACCACGAAGTTACGAAAGAGCGGAAGAGTGAATGAGTGAAAGAGTGAATCTTTTCTCGTCCTTTCGCTCACTCACTCACTCACTCATTCGCCCTTTATCAATGAAAACAAAAGAAGAAATCGTTCAGAACTGGCTACCACGCTACACGGGTACACCCATTGAACAGTTCGGTGAATATATTTTGCTGACTAATTTTATTAATTATGTTGAGCTGTTTGCCAAAAAGTTTGACGTAGAAATTTTCGGTATTGGTCGGGCCATGCAGACCGCTACTGCCAACAACATTACCATCATCAATTTTGGCATGGGCAGTGCAATGGCGGCCACGGTCATGGATTTGCTTTCGGCAGTCGATCCCAAAGCCGTGCTGTTTCTGGGAAAATGTGGCGGGTTGAAAAAAACGCAGATCGGTGACCTGATTTTACCCATAGCGGCTATTCGTGGTGATGGTACCAGCAACGACTATATGCGACCTGAGATTCCAGCCCTGCCTTCGTTCCGGTTGCAACGTGCTGTTTCGTCGACCATCAAGAAATACGAGCTGGACTACTGGACAGGTACTGTTTATACCACAAATCGACGCATATGGGAGCACGACGAGCAATTCAAAGACTACCTGCGCGAAATCCGGACGATGGCTATTGATATGGAAACAGCAACCATCTTTACCGTTGGCTTTGTCAATTCCATACCACATGGAGCTTTATTGCTGGTTTCCGACAATCCGCTGGTTCCCGAAGGGGTCAAAACCGAAGAGAGTGACAAACGCGTAACAAGTCAATTTGTGAATGTCCACCTGGAAATTGGAATCGACGCGCTGCTCGAACTCGAATCATCTGGCGACTCAGTGAAGCATTTGCGGTTTGAATAAATAGGTAAATGCAGATCTAAATCTGCACTTGGCTTGTGTACCTTTTGTGATTATTTATTTACTACATCTATTAAGATGATTAGGTAAATTTCTATATTTACGCCATGACACCTAACCAACGACTTGACCAACTTGAGCCATTAATGGCCGAATCGCTTCAAAAAATTGACCGACTGATTGAAGGGCAAGGGCAGATTCTGGAAATTGCCACCCGCGCCGATCAAAAGGCGGATACAACAGCAAAGGGACTTGCCAATTTGACTGTTCAAATGGGGCAGCAATTTGATAAGCAACAACAGCAAATCGATGAGCTTCGGCAGGAAATGCGGGAGGGATTTATGGCAGTTGACCAAAAGTTTGATCAGGTCAACCAGAAATTTGATCAGGTTAACCTGAAAATCGACTATGAAATTGGTAGCCTACGGCAGGATATGAATCATGAAATTGGTAGTTTGCGACAGGAAATGAACCAGCGATTTGATCAACTTGTAACGTTAATCCAGGACCGGCTTAAATAGATAGGAAGGAGGGGAGAAAAGGAATGCAATCGCAATCCCTTTCTCCCCTCCTTCCTTTTTTCTAATTACAATAGTCGCTGATAACTTTATAAGATGGGTTATAGCCTAATTCACCCGCTTTAGAAAGGTCCAGACAACCGCCGTTTTCATCACCCAGGCTGTGTTTGATAATACCCCGGATGTAATACACTTCCGCGTATCGAGGATTGAGCTTAATAGCGCTGTTGCAGTCCATAATCGCGGCCCGCTGGTCGCCCTGCGCCGACTTAATCAGGCCCCGGCTGAAATAGGCTTCGGCATAGGTTGGGCTAAGTTCAATAGCTTTATTTAGGTCGATGATCGCTGATTTCTGATCACCCTGTTTGTTCTTGCTGATCCCCCGGCTGAAATAGGCCTCAGCCCGTTCGGTTCCCAGCTCATTGATTTTATTCCGTTCCTGAACAACGTCACGGAGTTTATCCAGCGTAGCGCGGTTGATACGGCCACTATAGACCAGTTTAGCATCCGTAGCGTTGGCGTTATTCATTTCAATAGCCTGGTTGAAGTCCAGAACGGCCCCTTTCTGGTCACCCAGTTTGCTTTTGCAGAAACCACGTCCGTAGTAGGCGCGGTAGTTATCAGCTTTGAGCGCAATGGCCTTATCGTAATCGGGCAACGCACTTTTATAATCTTCGAGTTTTCCTTTCGCGTAACCCCGATAGAAATAGGATTCACCATCTTCCGGGCTTAGTTCGATGGCTTTGTTCAGGTCGGTTACGGCGCCGGTGAAGTCATTCAACTCCGTTTTTGAGATTCCCCTGCCTGCATACGCTTGTGCTCGTTTGGGCGTTAGGTCAATTACTTTCGTGAAATCGGGAAGGCTACCGGCAAAATCTTCCAGTTTCTGCTTCGTAATGCCTCGTATATAATAGGCCTGTGCGTTACCGGGATCAAGTTCAATGGTTTTGCTAAAATCAGTCAGGGCACCCCGGTATTGTTCGATTCGGCTGCGGCTCAATCCTCGGTTGTAATAAGCCTGTGGATCGTCGGGGTTTAATTCAATAGAACGGCTAAAATCCAGCAATGCACCCCGGTGGTCATCCTGCCTGCTTTTGCTCACTCCCCGGCTAAGGTAGGCCATAGCATCTTTCCCGTTGAGTTCGATGGCTCGGTCGTAGTCCAGAATAGCCCCACGGTGATCTTTTAAATTGGCTTTGGCCACACCCCGATTGTAATAACTGGCCGCGTTTTCGGGATTCATGGTGATGGCCATACTAAATGCCTGTAGAGCCCCAGTAAAATCGTTGGCTTTGCTTTTGGTAATACCACTCTCGAAATAGTCAACAGCGGTTTGTTGGGCTGTGGCGGAAAAGGTTAGGCTGGCGAAAAAGGAGAAGGTGACCAGCGGCAGTAAATGTCGCTTCATAAACAAAAGATAAGAAGTTTTAGGTGAGTCGGTTCTCTAACAGGACTATAAAATTAGTCGTTTGCTATGGCTTAGCCAAGTTTGAGCCGGATTAAAAGTAAGGCAATGGTCCATGCAGACAGCTACTTAGCTTTATAGTCGTGGTAGATATATACAAAATGGCGGAAATAAAGTAGGATATCCAACTTTATTTCCGCCATTTTGTCAGTAATATTGCCTCGGCTTAATGATTTTCGGACAAAATGTCTGTGAAAAATTGTTTGAAACGCTTTGGTACGACGTTTGACATAGGGTGTATGTGTTTGATCATGAACAACCCAATTAAACCAAATAAGCAAATGGCAACCTTAGTTCGATATAACAATTTCCCTGCGTTCGTTAACCCTTTCTACAGCCGCCCTGTCATTAACCGGTTCCATAACACAACCCCTAATGTACCGGCTGTTAATGTGAAAGAAACTGAAACCGAATTTGTCCTTGAGCTGGCCGCTCCCGGTCTGAAAAAAGAGGATTTGAAAATAAATGTAGAAGCGAACAAACTGACGATTGGCTATCAGTCGGAAGTGAAGAGCGAAGAAAATACAGGTAAGTTCACTCGTCAGGAGTTTGGGTTTACCTCCTTTGAAAGGAGTTTCCGACTGCCTAAAACGGTAAATGCCGATGCCATTAAGGCCGCTTATACCGATGGTATTCTGACAGTTGAATTGCCCAAAATTGAGGTGAAGGAAGAGAAGCAGGTAAAGGAGATTGCTATTGCCTAACTGAAGGCCGGTAGCAAGCTGTACAAATAAGTGATTGTACTGTAATTCAAAAGGAAAGGCCCACGCCAATTGGTGTAGGCCTTTTTGCATGGGGGTAAGGGCATTGGGCGATGAGTGAAATACACCCGATGCTCTTACCCCCATGCCCCATGCAAAAAGCTCTCAAGCTTACGTTCATCCAGTCGTCCGTTCGTTCGAACACCGCTACAAATGTCAAGGCCAAACGGCTGAACATTTTCGATCGCTTGCCGGACATTGTCAGCATGGAGCCCACCGGCCAGAAAAACAGGTACGCGTGATTACTCGACAATCTGGCGACTTACCACCCAGTTATGTACCCGGCCTGTTCCCCCTAATTCCTTAATCGCCAAATTGGGGTTGCCTGAATCGAGTAGCAGGGCGTCGGCTCCGTTTTCAACCGCTTCTAAAGCTTCGTTCAGATTTCGCTCGTCGATTACGTGGATTACCTGTACTACCTTGACTGAAGGTAGCACTGTATGGAGTTGAGAATACGTATCGGCCGAGACGGCATCGACAAGTTGGATGGTGTTGGCCCCAACCCGTTGCTGATGAGCTAAAATGTCATCGACAGCCGTTTCGCTCGTCAGCATGAACGTGGCTACCGGCGGAGGAACGGCCCGGACGATTTCGGCTGCCAGTTCATCCAGTACTACTCCCGGCCCGCTTGGCATTTTACCGACCAGGCCTAGAGCGTCGGCACCAAGTCGGATGGCTAGCCGGGCTTCGTCCAGACTACTGATGCAACAAATTTTTACGCGTGTTCGGAACACAGATTCTACTATTTTAGGTTGACAGACTAAAGATCAGGCGACAAACATACGATTCGCCATCCAAAGTATGGTGCAACAACCTCCCAACGACACATTTGCCTCGCTCCGAATTGTCGAATTTCGCTACTTCGTGATGAACAGTTTTCTGATCACGGTAACGCTGCTGATTCAGGAAGTGATTTTAGGGTACGAACTGTATAAGATTACCCACGACCCGCTCATGCTGGGGCTGGTCGGATTGGCCGAAGCGATACCGTTTATTATTTTGTCACTTTTTGGCGGGCACCTGGCCGATCGGCGCGATAAAAAAAGGATATTACAGTGGAGCCTGCTGGTTATTATTCTTGGCTCAGTTATTCTGTATCTGGTTTTCCAACCATCCGTTGTTGCTAAACTGTCAACAACAGCGCGATTATCCACTATCTACGGCGTCCTGATGCTGATCGGAACTGCCAAAGGCTTTTATTCGCCAGCTAGTTCCTCGCTAAAGCCTTTTCTGGTTCCACGTGAGCTGTACGCGAACTCAGCCACCTGGTATAGTTCGTTCTGGCAGGCTGGCGCCATTGTGGGGCCTGGGCTGGCAGGTTTTTTCTACAACTGGTTCGGCTTCGATAATACCCTGATTGTTATTATTGTCTTATTTGTTTTCTGTTTTCTGCTGCTTTCGCTAATCAAACGGAAGCCGGTTCCGGTAAGCAACGAACCGATGCTGGGACTTCGGGAGAGTCTGAAAGAAGGTTTTCGGTTTGTTTTTAAAACCCAGATTGTTCTGTACGCTATCTCGCTCGACCTGTTTTCAGTTTTGTTTGGTGGAGTAGTGGCTATTTTGCCTGTTTTTGCCGAAGATATTCTGCATGTAGGTGCCGAAGGGCTTGGTTTTCTGCGGGCAGCGCCATCGGTTGGTGCCCTACTCACGATGGCGTTTATGACTCGTTTTCCGCCTACGCAAAATGCCTGGCGGAATATGCTGCTGGCCGTTTTGGGTTTCGGTGTGGCTACCATTGTGTTTGCCTTTTCCACAGATTTTTACTTGTCGCTGATTATGTTGGCCTTGACCGGTGCTTTCGATAGTGTAAGTGTGGTAATTCGGCAAACAATTCTGCAGATTTTCCCACCCGATCATATGCGCGGACGAGTTGCTGCGGTAAACGGCATCTTTGTTAGTTCATCGAACGAAATAGGTGCTTTCGAATCGGGACTGCTGGCTCGCTTGTTAGGTACTGTACCGTCGGTAGCTCTTGGAGGTGTTGTAACTCTGATTGTGGTTGCCTATGTATATGCCCGATCGAAGGAGCTGTTTTCCGTTCGATTGAGTTAAGCGGGGACCAAACAATTTCCCGAAACGATCTACAAGCCGAATTAACACGGCTCGAATAGCTCGTTTCGGGAAATTTCAATCGTGAATGAAGTTAATTTTGAGCGACCGGGGTATTCAGATCGCGGAGAAAGGCATTGACGTCTATCTGCTCGTTGAGCAGTACACGCGTGTTGAAAATTTCCCAGAAGAGTTCATCCGAGAGGTGGTAATCACGTTGCAGCCGGATCATGTCACGAATGCTGTCCTTGAGTTGCCCAACTGGTGTCTGCACCTGCGAAGCGAGGGGTCGGTTGTTTTCCATTGACCTGTGTTTTGAGTGTGCGTGATGATAAACAGGCTTGATTTTTAGATTGTTTTATGCGTATAGAGCCTGCGTGAGTAACTCGTTAGAAAAATCATATTATATATTGTACATATGCTTTGTAGAGTAATTGTTAGCCCAATATCTTACAACAAAATTTTTTTAGCCTTTTTTAATCCTGAATCTCCATTGATCTATGAAACAGACTCTTACGATGCTCGGTGCCTTTATCGGTAGTGGACTTTTGCTGGCGTTGTCGCCCCCATCGGCTGCTCCTAAACCAATGAAACTGGTGAAAGTATGGGAAACGGATACGACCTTACGTATTCCAGAATCAGTGCTCTACGATGGTAAGAGTACGATCTATGTTAGCAATATTGATGGCAAACCTGATGGCCTGGATGGCAGTGGGTTCATTTCAAAAGTATCGCTCGATGGCAAGATTGAAAATCTGCATTGGACCTCCGGACTGAATGCGCCGAAAGGCATGGGAATCTATAAAAAGCGGCTCTATGTGACGGATATGTATCGGCTGGTTTGTATCAACACCGAAAATGGGCAGGCCGAAAAAACATGGGATGGGGCTGGAAAAGAAGCCTTCCTGAACGACGTAACCGTAGCCCGTGACGGGACTGTGTACGTTTCCGACAACCGAAATGACAAGATTTACCGTCTGAAAGATGATAAACTGGAGGTTTGGATGGAGGGAGAACAACTGAATAAACCTAATGGCTTACTGGCCGTCGGCAAGAATAAACTGATGATCGGCAGCACGAAAATTGGTGCATTGCAGACTGTAGATGTCGAAACGAAGACGATTACGAAACTAGCTGATGGAATGGCTGCTACCGATGGGATTGTACCAGAAGGGAAAGGGGCCTTTTTTGTCTCGGACTGGAACGGCCAGATCTTCCACGTAGACGCCGACGGTACCAAAGAGCAATTGCTGGATACCCGCAGCAATAAGATCAACTCGGCCGATATTGACTACGTGTCGAAGAAAAAACTGCTGATTGTGCCGACCTTCTACAAAAACAGCCTCGTGGCGTATCGAGTAGAGTAGTGGTTGGTTTATTAGTTAATTGGTTGGGTGGTTGAGTAGTTGGTCATTGAATACTATTCAACTAGCCAACCAATTAACTAATAAACAATCTCTTCCTCGTCCAGTAATTTTTTGACATTCAGGATACAGCCATCCATTACGGTTATATCATTTCCCCAGTCTGTAAAAATCCAGTCCTGATTGGGCTGGGCGATCATAACCCGGCGATGTTTGCTCAAAACCCACAAGACCCGTTCGACGCCAAAATCGAATAAACGCTGGTTTTTTTCGGCAACATAATTGAATTCAATGCCATCGAATTCGGTCAAATCGATTTTAACATCAACTTCAATCACAATTTTAGGGGCAACATCAAAATACTTTGTCGTTATCTCAAAGGTGCCTTTTTCAAAGATCGCTACATCACAGGACAGATTATCGGTGAGGGCCAAATGTACACCTGCTTCGTTCGTGACTGGAATGTATTTCTTTTTGTCACGATTGAGCATGATATACGAATGAATCAGTGATACTAAAATGGATTGTAAGGCACTGCTGCCCATAACGCTCTCGGGGTTAAGGTTTTTTGCCAGTACCTCTTTATAACCCCGGTAGTACAAGGGCCTACCATTCAATACCTCGTACACCAGAGACGATGGAATGGCCGAAGTGGGTGTGGATTCCTGAGTTGCCAGCATCTTTCGTTTTATTTATCTATAGCAAGATAACGCTTTTTAGGAAAGTAACCGCGTGACGGCTTCCTGTACTTTGTTGGCGCCAAAGCCATTCATGGCCTGCTTCATCTGGTTAACAATCAAATCATTGCCAAGGTTGCCGATGCTGCCTTCGTGTGTATGCTGGAGCGTGCGGGGCGGCACATAAGTATGGTCGGCAATTTCTTTTCCAACGGTTCGATAGGCTTCGCGGAAGGGTACACCCTGTAGCACCAGTTCATTCACCCGCTCCACGCTGAACAGCAGATCGTATTTCGGATCGTCCAGCAAATTGGGTTTCACCTGTAGGTGTTCGAGCATGAAATCGGTGATGTCGAGGCAATCCAGAATTTCATCGAAAGCGGGCATCAGAATCTCTTTCAGCAACTGCATGTCGCGATGATAGCCCGAGGGTAAGTTGCTCATTACCAGTGTGATTTCCATGGGTAGCGCCTTTAGTCGGTTCGTTTTGGCGCGCAGCAATTCAGCCACATCCGGGTTTTTCTTGTGCGGCATAATGCTCGAACCCGTCGTAAGGGCGTCGGGTAGAACCAGGAACCCAAAATTCTGGCTGTTATACAGGCAAATATCCATCGCCATGCGCGAGATAGTAGCCGCTATGGTAGCCAGAGCTGTAAGGGCTGTTTGTTCGGTTTTGCCCCGGCTCATTTGTGCATACACCACATTGACGTGCATCCCTTCGAAGCCCAGTAACTCGGTGGTAAGCGTCCGATTGAGCGGAAACGATGACCCATAACCGGCCCCTGAACCCAGCGGGTTCCGGTTGGCGAGTCGATAGGCAGTTTGCAGCGTCAGCATATCGTCGGCGAGGGCTTCGGCATAGGCACCAAACCAAAGACCGAACGACGACGGCATGGCTATTTGCAGGTGCGTATAACCCGGTAGCAGATCAGCTTTATGTTGTTCGGAGCGGCTGATGAGCCGGTCGAATACGCGTTGGACGGCTTCGGCTACCTGCCAGAGTCGATCACGGGTGAAGAGTTTCAGGTCGACCAGCACCTGATCGTTGCGGGAGCGGCCCGAATGGATCTTTTTGCCTGTATCGCCCAGAGCCCGAGTCAGCATCAGTTCCACCTGCGAATGGACATCCTCAATGCCCTCTTCAATCACAAATTGACCGGCTTCGATTTGACCATAAATAGCCTTTAATTCAGTCTGTAGCTGGGTTTGCTCCTCGTTAGTAAGCAGGTTAATGGTTTCGAGCATCTGCGCGTGAGCGAGATTACCCAATACATCGAAAGGAGCCAGGTAAAGGTCCATTTCCCGGTCACGCCCGACGGTGAAGCGTTCGATTTGTTCGGCGGTAGAAACGCCTTCTTTTTGCCAGAGTTTCAAAGCTTAAAGAGCGAAAGAGAAAAAGTGATTGAGCGGTTGAGTAATTGAGTGATTGAGTGAATAGCTGACGCATGCTATTTTCACTCAATCACTCAATTACTCAATCACTCAATTGCAAAGGTCGTAAAGAAAGTTGGGAGGGCAATTGCCTTTATTTATCAACGTCGTTCAGATACGGTGCGATAGTACTTTTGAGCATCGCAACGAGTTCGGGGTCCATAAACTGATAATCGTCGGGAATATCGAGTACAATGATGGGTTTGTTCGCTGTTTCAGTGGGGAATTTCTCCTGTAATCGTTGCTTATGATGTTTCTCCATCGCAAAAACCAGATCAGCCCAATCGATCAGCTTTGCTGATACCTTTGTTCTTGCTGAAGCGGCTATTCCAGCTGACCTAACCGAGTAATCGGGATAGTTTTTGTAAATCTGCTCAGCGGTTGGACTTCGCCATTGATTTCGACTGCAAACGAATAATAGATTCAAGGGCAGAAAAGGTTAGTCAGAGCTTTGTTCGATCAAAAGTTGCTGATTTTCTGTGTGCTTTAACTCGTTTCCCAGCCATAAAAACCCGCAGGTCGATACCAGTATTATACTGGCGGCTACTGGCCAGTGTACCGAAAACCCAGCCTGAGCCACCATAAAGGAGCCAAAGATTGGGGCCGTAGTTTGGGCAAATGAGGCTCCCATGCCATATAAAGCCAGGTATTGTCCACGAGTTGCCGGATTAGACCGTTCTACAGTGAACGATTGTAAGAACGGAATCGACAGCATTTCGCCTAGTGTGGCAAACAGGATGAAGATCAAGGCAACGTGTAGGCCCGATAGAAAGGCACCTGTTGGCAAGGCCAGCGAAAGATAGGCCAGAGCGGTTAGGATACTGCCCGTAACAATCAGTGTGGTTTTTGGGTGTTTTCGCTGCTCCAGACTGTACACTAAAGCCATTTCGAACAGCACAATGATAACCCCGTTTAAAGCCATCAATCTGCCAATCAATTGCACAGTTATCCCCAGACGCTCTTTAAAAAACAGAGGTACAATCGTAAACAATTGCATGAACACCATCAGGTACACCGCTGCGAAGACTACAAATCCGATAAAGAGTCTATCCCGGTAAGGACTTTGGGGCGTAATTGTTGTTGGTAAGGTGCCGGAACTACTAGTTGATCGATGCTCCTGAGTGCTGCTGGGAACAGGTAAATAGATCCAAAGTACGATGCTGGCCAGTAAACAGGTGAGGCCATCCACCCAAAACAACAGGCTGTAGTTGATACTGGCCAACCAGCCCCCCAAAGCACCCCCAACGGCCCATCCAAGATTGATTGCCAACCGATTCAGCGAAAACGCACGCGTCCGATTGTCTGGGTCGGAGTAATGCGCTATGGCAGCCTGATTGGCGGGCCGGAATGAATCGCCGAATAAAGTGAATGTAAAGATGCATCCGCAAAGCAGATAGAAATTAGTGACAAACTGGAGACCGATCAGCGCAAAACCACCAAACATCAGGCTGAACAGTTGGAGGTAATAAAACCCAAACCGATCGGTCAGCCGCCCGCCGAGGAAGGTGCCGATGAAAGCGCCCGCTCCGAACACGGCCATAATGATACCCGCTTCAGTGACTGTATAGTGAAGGTGCTGCGTCAGGTAAAGGGTCATGAAAGGCAACACCATGGTACCACAGCGGTTAATCAGCATCACGGTGGCCAGCAGCCAGACCGATGGTGATAATCCCTGATAGGCACGTTGATACAGATGAAGCGTACGCTGAAGCATGCCCGCAAGTTACGACGAATCAGCGGCTGAGGGAAGTTGTTATTGAGGCAGTGGCATGAAACGTTTATGAAAAACACAGGAATTACGAAAGCCGTCTTCGGGCGCCAGGGTCTTCGCCGGGCGCTACGAAAATCTTTGGATCGGTAATTAAGGGGCGGTGTTCTTCCAGAAATGCTTTGAACAATTGAATTTCTTCCAACTGCTTATCAATCGGATGGGTCAGTGCATAGCTTTCTACATGCACCTCTGCCCGACCATCGGGTTCAAAAGCCGCAATCACATATTCCATCAGTTTAATGCCTTTGCCCTTGAGCGCGTGGAGGTATAAGTTCTGATGGTTGTGCACGTAACGGCCTGGCTGATAGGAGGCTGTTGTTTTCAGGTCTACCGCTTTGAACTTCCCAATCAGGTCGACATACCCATAAAATAGCACATCATCGACCTGCCACTGGCAGTAAACCTGTGTGTCGACAATTGGGCGGGGGAGGAGTTTACGAACTTTTTTGAGAAGCTCCGGGTCAAATCGATCTTCGTCCGTTCCTTTTACTACAGCTTCTTCAAACGAAATACCCCGTTCCTGAGCGGCTGTGGTGGGTGTAGGTACCCGATTGATGGCATCGATCAATTCCTGCGCTGAAAGATTACCTCCCCGTACATAACGGGAAAATACATTTAGCAACGACGGGTAGAATCGGTAGTTGACCATAGTTTGAAGTCTGAAGTTTTATGGTTGTTAGTTATCTTGAACAACAAACTACGAACTGTAAACGCCACACTTAGTTTTTTACGACCAACAATACGCCGGCAACAATCAGGAGTATACCAAATAATCGCCAGACATTGGCTGGATGATGAGCGAAACCCATGAGTCCATAATGGTCCAGAATGAGGGCGGCTGTTAATTGACCAGCCACGCTTAAGCTAACCATATTGGCAGTGCCAATTTTTTGGACGCTGACGATGACCGTAATCATGTAGATGGCTCCCATAACGCCCCCCGTCCATTTCCACCAGCTAACCTGCCGAATGGTGTCGAGCGGAGGGACGGTACCCCCTGTAGACACAAACATCAGCACCAGCGCAATAAGTCCTGAGCCAAATGAAATGACAGCCGCCAGAATTGGGTTGGCCATTGCCTGCCGTAAGTTCGCATTAACACCTGCCTGAACCGTAATGGCCAGACCAACGATAAAAGCAAGAACCAGATAGATATAATTCATACCTGCAAAGGTAGAGAATGACGAACCGCCACCTTACGAGTTACAATTATTTTCCTTGGAGTGAACGTTTTGATCTGAAAGGTATCTTTTGTAGCTTGCTTCACCATTCCTTACCTAAACAGCCTTCGCTCGATGTTTATCATTACTCATTACCCATTAGCTGTTATTGTCTGTTTTGTAACAATGCTTTGCTGGGGTTCGTGGGCCAATACGCAAAAACTAACTACACAGTCCGTACCCACCACCATCTTCTATCGCGACTACACCTATGGCATTTTACTGCTAAGTTTGCTACTGGCCTTTACGTTTGGCAGTTTCGGAGAGGCCGGGCGGTCGTTCATGACAGACATAAAGCAGGGCGATACCCAAAATCTGATCTATGCGCTCATCGGTGGGTTTGTGTTCAACATTGCTAATATTCTGATTGTGGTTGGTATTGAGCTGGCAGGACTGTCGGTCGCTATGCCCGTTGGTATTGGCCTGGCGCTTATTCTGGGCGTAGTCGTCAACTACATCCAGTCGCCGGTAGGGAATGTCGGACTACTATCCAGTGGAGTATTTGCCATATTTCTGGCTGTTGTGTTTAGCGCGATGGCCTACCGATCGAAAGGTGGTACAGATACATCGGTCAGTACCCAGGGGCTGATTAGCTCGTTGGCTGGTGGATTCCTGATGAGTTTCTTCTTCTATTTTGTCGTAAAATCTATGACGGCCGATTTTACGAATCCGGCACCGGGCTTACTCACACCGTACACGGCTTTGGTCCTGTTTGCCATTGGGGTTGTCGTCAGTACACCAATTTTTCTACCTGTGCTACGCCGGTTTGCCAGTAAACCCGCGGATGGGGAAATATTGTACAGTGATGTGAGTCGACGGAACCATCAGATTGGTATTCTGGGGGGTATGGTGTGGTGCCTGGGTATGGCATCGAGCCTACTAGCTTCAGGAGCGGCCGGATATGCCATTAGCTATGGGCTAGGGCAGGGGGCTACCATTATTGCCGTACTCTGGGGTGTATTTATCTGGCATGAATTCCGGGGCGCTCCGTCAACTTCAAACCGTTACCTGGTGCTGATGGGGTTATGCTATGTGCTAGGGCTGGCCCTGATCATTTCGGCTAAGTAATCATAGTGAATCTCATTGCGGTTACATGGTATTTATCCGATATAATCCCCCTTTCACACTTACCGAGCGGCTGTTCATCATAAAATTCATCGGTCTTGAAAGCAACTTCCTAATTTTGATCGTATTAGGCTGGTCGTCTGTTTTTATTTGTAAATAATACAGCCTGATTTCCTGACTAAACTGATCTTAACCGATGAAAACTTCCCGGCAGGCTGGGCGGCTACTGTATTTAGTGGCCCAAGTATCGCTTCTTTTTTGTGTTTCGCCAGTTTACAGCCAGAAACCGCTTGCTGCTGTACTTGCTGAAGGGCAAAAGGTGTATATGGCTACCTGTAATAACTGTCATAAAGCCGATGCAGGCGTAGGGGCACCGGGGTATCTGGTGCTGGCGCAAATGCCTCCACGAGCTATACTGGCCGCACTGGAAACGGGTAAAATGCGTGTACAGGCCAAAGACCTGACCGAAGAGCAACGTAAAGCCGTAGCGCATTGGCTGACGGGTAAGACCATTAAGGAAACCACAATTCCGCAGGAAGCCTATAGTTCATTTTCAATTCCTGCCAACGCGAAAGGGCTGGTCCATCATTCGGGCTGGGGTGGAAATCTGGAAGGAACTGGCTACCGGTCAGCCGAACAGGCGGGACTAACGGCCGAACGTGTTGGTAATCTAAAGCTCAAATGGGCCTTTGCCTTCCCCGAAGCGAATCAGGTACGTTCTAAGCCTGCCATTGTAGGCGATTGGTTGGTGATGGGCAGTCAGTTCGGTGAGGTGTACTGCCTGAATAAACAAACTGGTAAAATTGGCTGGCGTTTTCTGGCAAAGAGTGCCGTTCGGGGTGCCGTTTCGGTGGTACAAAGTGGAAAGGCTATACAGGCTTTTTTCTGCGATAACAACACCAACGTATATGCGCTCGATGTGCGGACTGGCAAGCTAATTTGGGAAAGCAAAGCGGGAGAACATCCTCAGTCGGGCAATACGGGCTCAGTGGCGGTGTACGACAACATGGTTTATGTACCGATTACATCCATTGAAGTGGCTTCTGTATTGGATCCTACCTATCCCTGCTGCTCGTCGTCGGGCGAAATCGTCGCAATGGATGCCCGTTCGGGGAAGATCGCCTGGCGGCATCGGGTCATTACCGAACAGGCGAAGGAGGTTGGCAAGAAGAAAAACGGAGCGCCTTTTTATGGCCCTTCGGGCGCTATTGTCTGGTGTAGCCCGACCGTTGATGCCAAGCGAGGATTGCTGTATTTCGGAACGGGCGAAAATTACACGGCACCAGCCACAACGACCAGCGATGCCATTCAGGCGCTGAACCTGAAAACTGGGAAATTGATCTGGACATTTCAGGCTACACAGGGTGATACCTGGAATCTGGCTTGTCCGGGAAATCCAAACTGCCCTGAAAAGATTGGCCCCGATTTTGATTTTGGGATGGCTCCCATTCTGGTCAAACAACCGTCGGGCAGTGATTTACTGGTTGTTGGGCAAAAAGCTGGTTTCGTTTACGGTCTATCGCCCGAAACGGGTAAAGTTGTTTGGCAAACGCGTATCGGTCGGGGAGGGGCGCTGGGTGGTATCCACTGGGGTATGGCAACCGATGGTAAGCTGGTCTATGCCGCCAATGCCGATAATAAATATGGCATTCACCCTAAAGTTGATTCATTAGTAAAACCCGCACCCGGATTGTTTGCGCTCGATGTTGAAAAAGGTACTGTTATCTGGAAAGCAGCCGCGCCATCCTGTGGAGATAAAAAGGGTTGCCTTGAAGCCAATTCAGCTGCCCCAACGGTAATTCCGGGCGTTGTGTTTGCGGGGGCATTGGACGGCCATATCCGGGCGTATTCAACCACTGATGGTAAAATTCTGTGGGATTATGATACCGCGAAAAGCTACCAGACTGTCAATGGTATTGAGGGCAAAGGAGGGTCGCTGGATGGTGCAGCACCGGTAGTAGCCGATGGGATGCTGTTTGTTAATTCGGGCTATGGACAGTTCGGCGAAATGCCCGGAAATGTGCTGCTGGCGTTTGAAGTTGAGAAGTAATAGAACACGGATCTTTATGATGATTATGATTAACACAGATCTTAATAAATCATAACCATCATAAAGATCCGTGTTCTATTAGTTAACGAAGGAGGAAATTAGATTTTACTTTTAGTGGAGCGTGTTTTCGGTTATTTTTCGGGAAATTCCCCGTTCTCTATGAAAACGTTCCATTACCTGATCGGTTGTCTGGCCATCATGGCCTTGAGTCTATCGGCCTGTAAAGAAGACAAACAGACTCGCCCGAATATTCTGTTTATTCTGGCCGACGACTGGAGCTATCCGTATGCCAGTATTTATGGTGATCATACCATCAAAACGCCAAACCTCGACAAACTAGCTCAGCACGGAACCGTCTTCACCAATGCCTACTGTGCCTCACCGTCCTGTACGCCATCACGGGCGGCCATGCTGACCGGGCGCTACCCGCATAATCTGGGTGAAGGAGTCAATCTATGTGGTCGGCTCGACTATAGCGTTCCAACCTATGTGCAACTTCTGAAAAAAGAAGGCTATGCCGTTGCCTTTGACCGGAAAGGATGGGCGCCGGGTGACTTCCGAAAAATGGGCTACAAGCAGAATCCGGCGGGTGATTCGGCCAAGTTAGGCTTTGGCCCATTTCTCGATCAGTTAGCTAGTGATCAGCCGTTCTTTTTCTGGTTTGGGACCAACGATCCACACCGTTCGTTCGATTTGGGAAGTGGTAAAAAAGCAGGTATCGATCCTCAGAAAATCCATTTGCCGAAGTTCCTGCCCGATGTGCCGGAGATTAGGGGCGATGTGGCCGACTATCTGTCGGAAGTGGAGCGACTCGACCGGGAAATTGGTGATTTGCTTACCAAACTGGAAACGGCCGGTAAGCTGAACAATACCATCATTGTGGTCGCATCGGACAACGGTATGCCCTTTCCACACGCCAAAGCAAATCTGTACGACTATGGAACGCGTGTCCCCTTGATGATTAGCCGTTTTTCGGAGAATGAAAAGCAGCCCAAACAGAATGATTCCTTCGTGAATCTGATCGACCTGATGCCAACCTTTCTGGATTGGGTTGGCGTAAAGGAACGTCCTGAAGTTGACGGCCTTAGTCTCGTGCCTGTTTTGACCGGAAAAACCACTACGCACCGATCGGAAGTATTTCTGGAACGTGAACGGCATTGCTTGTGCCGCGCCGAAATGGACTATGGAGCAGGCTACCCGATGCGGGCCATCCGAACCGCTGATTACCTGTATATTCGAAATTTTCGACCCGACCGAATGCCTGCTGGTGACGAAACCATCCCGAATACTCCCTCCATTTTTGGCGACGTAGATGGTGGACCTACCAAAGTGTACATGATGGATCACCGGAACGATGCCGCCGTAAAATCGCTGTTTGCCTTAGGCTTTGCCAAACGGCCCGCCGAAGAATTGTATGTACTGAAAGACGATCCGTATAACCTCAACAACCGGGCGGCCGATGCCAACCTGGCCAGTGTAAAAAAAGACTTGCAGGGCCGTCTGGAGAATTGGATGAAAGCTGAAAAGGACCCACGTCTAAATAACGGTGGCGATCAGATCGATCAGTATGAATCGACAACCCATGCCTGGATCACCCGAACGGGTATTATTTTCCTGGATGAATAGCCGTAGCAGTCAGATTAGAGTTTTTTAATGTCGAGTTGCAACGCAAAGGCGATTTTGGTTGTATAGATTTGCAATGAATGCCAGCCCAGCAGGAATTGACTAGCTGAAAGGCTGGCCTGCAAACGTTTTAGCCTGTTCGACTTTTATTAAATCAATTTATTATGCGTAAGCTTTTCGTACTTGGTTTGCTTCTGATTGCCTATACTTCCCATGCTCAAACTGCGACAGCGCTGCTGCCATCCAAAGCCCCGAATCCTTTCAAAGTAGTTGCTTCGGTAGGATATGCATCGCCTGTTGATCTGTCGGGGAATAAGTCGCTTGGTAAAGCCGGGTTTGTGTACAGCCTTGAGCCACAGTATGAGGTCGCCAAAAACCTGGATTTGGGAGCCCGGATCGAACAGGCATTTATTCTGCGTCCTGAGTATATCGATAAAACCTATTATAAATCGGCGTTGGCCAAATTTACTCTGTCGCTGGTGGCTACCGCCAATTATACATTCAATGTAACGAGTTCGTTAAAGCCCTATATCGGTACGGGTGTTGGCCTGTACTATGTTCAGGCCAGTGACCCTACTTATACCATTGGTTCGACCATCGCTACGTATCCACTGCCAACCACCATCAATTTGGGGGGCATAGCCCGATTGGGCGTTAAATTTGGGATTGCCCATCTGGAAGCAGCCTATGATTTTATTGGAGACACTAGTGTACGAAATACCTCAACCGGCCTTACCTTAACGGGTAGCAATTCGTACTACAGTATCAAAGCTGGATTGCGGTTTGGTGGACGATAATGTAACGCGGTGATGCGGACATCCTGTCCGCATCACCGCGTTACCGCGTTAGCAGCAGAAACATTTCGGCTGCGTGCCAGGCATGCGGGAAGGCCAGCTTCTGCTTGACCAATTCGCGGTCAAGCACGGTTTCGCCCGGATAATGCGCATCGATGTCGCGCTGTTGCCAACTGAGCGGATAATCGATCGTGCCTACCATACCATGCTTTGTTGAGTTGGGCGTCTGATCGTAAAAATGGTCTTCGGCCCAGCCAAAAAACGGATTGGTCGCGAAATTGTCGTCGGGTTGCTTTACATCAGCAGATTTGGCTGATACATACTCCTGTTTGTAGTCAAGCCAGAAAACAGATGAATAGCTGTCGTACTGATTCGGAATAACGTATGGATCGGGAAGGCTAAGCGACTTCAGACCGTATTTAAGCCACTTGGTCTGGTAAACCGGATGCTCGACGTTGTCGGTTTTGCCTGCAATGCCGCCCCCTCGCTGAAACCGCCTGACCGAGTCCAGAACGACCGGTACCACTGGGTGATTTTTGTCGGATACCAGCGACACCAGAAACAGAACCTCACCCAGATTATCCACTTCACGTTGGTTATTCCGGTCAAACGGGTCGCGAATGGCCATAATCCAGTCGCGGATCAAGTGTAGATTATCGGTTGCCCGTAATACCATCGCCATCATCGTTGCATCCCGATACCAGGGCTTGAGATAAACCAGAAAATTCGGCACAGGTCGCCCGTTGACCACATTGATCAGCACCTCATGATGCAGTACCCGCAACACGGGGCCGTACGGATGAGCAGCAAACCGGGGTAGATTTACAGGGTTCCGTGTGCCGGGAATTAATCGAGGACGTTTACCCGACTGAAGTATCCACACCCCCGTTTCGTCTTCCCGAATCTGAATGAGCTGTCCATCCTGTAGCGTTAGCTGAACAAGATAGTCGGATGGTACAATGATTTCCTCCTTCACCCGCCATTGCTCTTCAATGTTGCCCGTTAGTGCATTGAGCAGCCTGCCTTTGCGATAAATGAGCTTTAGCCGGTCGCCCATGCCAAACAGAAAGAACTTCAGATCAGGCAGTTTATGATGGTTGGTGTGTTCCTGCCGAAGCCGTACCAGATTCTCCTGATAGGTCTGCAAAGCACCGGCCGGATCGGGGTGTAAACCGGGAGGAACGGGCTTTTGTGCAAAAACCGGTAGGGTAATCAGTAAAAGAAAACAAAGCCGATAAGCAGGCATAAAAGAGAGTTGTGTTTCAGGTTGGCTGACGCGAAAGCTACCGTGATCGGCCAACCCGAAACAAAATAACTATTTATTCGATTTGTCGCTATATACGAGCAATTCGCCCATACGAATCGTATGCTCAGAATCGGGATTTAGCACCTTGATCCGTACGGTATGCTTACCTTTCGGGAGCTGGTATTTCCAGAATAATTCGTGTCGGCGATGGGTGAAATCGGTTGGTAACTTCGCCGTTTCTACTTTCTGATCGTCGATGTACAACTCAGTATTGAATACGAACGGACTGGTTGATTCCCAGGTACTTTTGGCTTTTGGCTTAGCTTCTCCCCGAAGAGCGAAACCAATTCCCTCAAAGTCGAAGCTGTATTCATTAGTGATGTCTTTGTTGATGCCGCGTGCCAGTACGGGATGGTGGCCCGGAAACGATTGCTCCAGCCGTACCGCTTTAGGAATTTGGGGGGCAATGGTCACCTGATCGCCAGTTACCTTACCGCCATTTCGCTCGATAACTTGCAGGGCATGCTTCAGACTCATAGCATACACATCGTTGAGCGACATGGTTGTGTACTTAAAGTCGATATCTTCGGCTTCTTTCAATCCCTGTTTCCAGTAGGCCGGAATGTTATCATATCCAAGCATGGTGCCCAGAATACCACCTGCCGAAGCGGGGTTACAGTCCGAATCCTGACCGGCGCGGGTGCTGATTTCCATCGTTTTGGTGAAATCGCCTTTGCCATACAGCAACCCCAACACAATGTAAGCGGAGTTGATTTTGGCGTCGATGTCGAACGACCGAAACACGCCATCCGGGCAGCCTACTTCATCCGACCATTTTCGCTGAATTTCGAACCAGTTGCGTTTCCAGTCGTTGGGAAATTGCTCATGCCATTTGATGACGTCGGCAATGCATTGGTAAAAAGTACTTTGGGCGGGAATAACTTTTAACGCTTCCTTCACCACATAATTCACATCGCTGGAGGTGAAGGCCAGCGCATACATTGCGCCTACATACGCGCCACCGTACCAGCCATCGCCGTAATTCATAATATGGCCAATCGGATCCCCAATCTTCACAGCGGTGTTCGGCATACCCGGTGCCATTAGCCCTGAAAAGTCGGCTTCGATCTGGAAATCAATGTCGTCGGCATGCGGATTGTTTAGCCAATGGCCTGATTCTGGAGCTTTCATACCATTGAGAATGTTGTACCGTCCAGCCTGATTGGCGTGCCAGAGCATGTAATCGGCATGGGCGTAGGCATTGGCATGTTCGGCAACGGGAGCATCGATCCCCTTCTTCTCGAACACATCTACAAACGTCAGGTCCATATACAGGTCATCGTACAGGCCCGGATTTTCGGTCATGGTTTTCTTAATGTAGCCGTCGTACCAGGGGATGGGCTGATAGTCGTTGATCATCGTCCCTGTAAACCGGAATTCAGTAGGACCGCCAAACGTGCAGCCAATGACTTGCCCGGCCCAGCCTCCTTTTATTTTGTTCTGGAGTGCCGTTTTTGTCAGGGTTACGGCGGCTGACTTACTGGTTTTGGGAGGAGGACTTGCGGGCGGAATGGCAGGCAGAAAGGCCAGGAGCGATACGAGAAGGGTTTTCATAAAAGGCTTGGCTTACTTAATGAACAATGGGTAATGAACAATGAATAGGACTCTGCTTGGAAAGCCATTATTCATTATTCATTACCCATTGTTCATTACTTATTGTTGCCTACGCCAGTTCTGTTCGAACGCGTTCGAGTAACAATTTGGTGGCTTTGATGCCGTCGGTAGTGGGCAGATAACCCGCCGTTGGGTTGTACATGTTCATCAGGCCCCCTTCGTATTCAATGCCTACGTAACCTTTGAACCCGGCATCTTTAATGATCTTGAACATACGCCGGAAGTCAGTTTCGGTTTCGTTGCCGTTGGCGTCGAACTTATGCGTTTTGGCACTGATTCCTTTGGCGTAGGGCATCATCTTCTTCACCCCTTCGTAGCGGTCGTATTCCTGTAGGCATTTAGTAGCCATAATGCCCTTAATGTCGTTGGTTTCGGGCTTGCTGCGTTGCCGACAGAAGTTACCAAAATCGGGCAGTAGACCGGCGTTGGGCATATTGACTGCTTTCAGAACACCCACCAGCCAGTCAATATCGGTGGAGTTGCCGAAGTGGTTTTCTACGATGACATTCATGTTCTGTTTGGCGGCATATTCGAGCAATTTGTGGTAGCCGTCAGCCGCCGATTTGGCTGCTTCATCGGCGGGGTCGTCGGCCGTACCCGTGATGGCTTTGGATGAATCGCCCAGATTTACCCGAATGGCCGTACACCCCAAAAACTTAGCGGCATCGACCCAGGCATAGTGATCTTCGACAGCTTTCTGACGTTTGGCCGCATCCAGATCGGCAATGTTCGCTCCGTCCACCATAATCAGGTTATTTTTCATGCCCAGATCATCGCAGCGCTGCTTGAGATCTTTCAAATACGCCTGATCCGTATGTTTGTTGTTGAAAAACATCGACACATATTCCAGCACATTGATCCCATAGTCTTTTTTAGTTCGGGCCGGAAAATCGAGGTTAGTCATTTTGCCCGACATGATTTCGGGGAAGAACGAGAACTCGGCCAGCGAAAGCTCGAAATTGAATTTTGTAGGGGCCATATCGGCAAAGGTTCGGGTTGGTAAAACCGACGACAGACCCACTCCGGCGGCTGCCAGGCCAAGTTGATTCAGGAATTGACGACGAGTTTGAGACATGATCGATACAGGTAAAATCAAATCAATGAAAACAGAAGCGCAAATGCGGAAAAGAACGACCGTTCAATACGATAGCAAAAGCCGAAATAACGTATCATCGCGAAAGTTCTATTTTTAAGACAATGATACGTATTTTTGCTCAATGTGTATCTAGTACACACTATATTTATTGGTAGATTTTCTTCATGGAATACAAAAAGGAACTACAGCGGCTTATTGCTGACATCAAGACTAACCATCTGCCATCGGTTTCTATCGACTGTGTCATCTTTGGCTTTCATGACGGACAGCTCAAAGTGCTGTTGCTACGCTGGAAGAACACCAATGAATGGTGCTTGCCCGGCGGCCGTATCCGTAAGGACGAAAACATGGATACGGCCGCCCACCGAAGTTTGCGCGAACGAACCGGACTAAGCGAGATATTTTTGCAACAGTTTCACACGTTTGGCGATATACAGCGCTACAAGCACTTCAACCAGAGCGAAACACTGACCAAACTGGGCCTGCCCGAAGAGGTTGCTAAAGAAGTAGTTATCCGTGATATTTCGGTAGGCTATTATGCGTTGGTCGAATTTGCCAATGTAATTCCTACCCCCGATTTCTTTACTGACGAATGTCGATGGTGGCATATTCATCAGGTTCCGGCGCTTCTGTTCGACCACAACGACATGATTGCATTGGCCCTGAAAACACTCCGTCGGCAACTAAGCTACCAGCCCATCGGCTATAATTTACTGCCCGATAAGTTTACCATGCCCGATTTGCAGCAGTTGTACGAAACCATTCTGGGACAGGCTATGGATCGGCGAAACTTTCAGAAGCGCATGCTCGGTTATGGTATTCTGGAGCGGCTGGATGAGCGCAAAACGGGCGGAGCGCATAAAGCCCCTTATCTGTATCGGTTCGACAAAGCGAACTACGAAAAAGCATTGGAAAACGAATCGTTGTTTACGTCATAGTCCAGAATACAATTCCAGCTTTACTAAAATCTCTTCAATTCAGTCTAATGTCGTACTTTTGACCCTCGCAACTGCGTAATCCTGTGTTTTCTGAAAACCTTACATCAGTTGCCTAGTTAAGATAGCCGTAACATTACCGCGCCGTATGAATACGAAAATTCGGTTAGCCCTCGATCGGACGCCAAATACTAACCATACAGGCTTTTACATAGCCTGTGCCAAAGGAGCTTACCAACAAGCCGGTCTTGATGTAATCTTTATCTCACCCGATCAGGAAAATTACCAGACGGCCCCGGCCCGACGAGTTGCCCAAAACGACGCGGATTTGGCCATTACACCTTCCGAAAGTGTAATCAGTTATCAGACGAATGGTGTGCCTCTTATTGCCGTAGCTACCCTGCTGGCGCGGGACGTAAGTGCCATTGTAACCTTGAAAGAAAGCGGTATTGAACACCCTCGCGAACTGGATGGCAAAGTGTATGCATCGTATGGGGCCAGGTATGAAGAAGATATTATCCGGCAACTGATTCAGAACGACGATGGTCGTGGTCAGTTTGTGGCGCACAAATCGCCCTGGGCAAATATATGGCGTGGGCTGGTAACCCGTGAGGTCGATGCAGCCTGGTGCTGGCTGACCTGGGAAGGGGTAAAAGCGGATATCGATGGCATCGACTTGAACCAGTTTCTGTTCGATGAGTATGAAATTCCATATGGCTACAATCCTGTACTGACTGCCCATCAGGACTGGGCCGAGCAGAATTCAGATGCGCTTCATCGTTTCCTGGAAGCTACGGCCGCTGGTTTCCGGTATGCCGTGAAAAATCCCGACGAAGCCGCCCGTATTCTGATGAAAACGGCCAATCACCCCACCTTGAACAACCGAAATTTTGTGGAGCAAAGCCAGCAGATGGTGTCAGGGTATTATCTGGACGGCGAAGGCCATTGGGGTTTTATGCACCGAACCATCTGGCTTTCGTTCGTCAACTGGATGATCCGCAACCGCATGCTCACCGATGCTAAAGGTGATATTATTCAACGAATGGATGTCGATAGCCTGTTCACCAATAAATTTCTGGAAGGAATCCCGGCTGCAATTCGGTTTTAAAGAACGAAAATAAGCGAGATCGCTACTTCTTCAATTGCCCGTTCAGGATAAAGGCCAGCTCATCAACGGAGAGATCACGGGCTATGATCCGTTTCTGCTGATCGAGTAATACGTTGTCAGGCGTCCGATCAACGTTATAGTAATCTGTTACCTTAGATTGGCCAATGACAGACAGCGCAACCGGCCAGGGTATCTTTTCTGTTTGGAAAGCCTCTTTTGCTGATTTTTGATCAAAAGCACGTGCCACTGTTAGTATTTCCAGACCAAGCGGATGAAAGGTTTGATAGATTTTTCGCAGGGCTTTATGTCTAGGTTTGCGAGAGAGCATAAGAGCGTCCGAAAAATCAATCAGGGTAAGCTTGGAATTTATAGTGGACAATGTGATTGACTCACCTGACAAGGTTGGTAATGTAAAATCAGTAGCAAGTTTTCCGGGTTCTTTGGTCAATAGGTTAACCGCAATTTTCTGATAAGAAGGGTAGGCGCTGAAGATAGCCAACTGGTTAAATAGGCGCTTTGTGGTTGCAAAAGGAAAACCTGTGTAATGGGTGGCGAATAAATACCAGCTAGAGGGCAAAACTGGGTTGTCCTGTATCATAGCGGCTATACTTTTGCTATAAGCCTGGTGTAACGAATCGGCAAGTTCAATGTACCGCATTAATGAATCCTCCGAAGTAGCTGAAATTGGAAAAGAGGGCATTAGCTCGGTATTTGATTCGCTTTGCTGATGTAGCAAGTCACGTTGCTGGCGCCATAATTCGCTACTAGGCGAACCCGAAATGAGAATAGGAATACTAGATTGCGGGTCGAATGCGATATTGATCTGTGGAGAGTCGATCAGAAAATGAATATCTTTTGGATTGCCTTCTATCCAGATATAGGCTGAACACAGGTCGGTGCTATTGACCGTAAATGTTACACGTCGGTTAATGATAAAAGCTGTATCAACTTGAATAGGTTGATCGATTGACCGACTAATCAGTTTCGTCTCTTTGCCTTCCCAGGCTGCTGGAAAATAACAATCAATTCGACTGGTAAGCTGAGCGTTTGAGATCGATAGACTACTGAAAAACAGACTCAGCAAAAGCCAGCTTATCCTTGAAGTCAGGTTTGGCATGGGAGAATCGTAGATTGGCTTGGAATGACTAAAGATTGCTTTTACACACCTTTCAATCAGCCTATTAACGATTTCTTTTTTGAGAATTATACCTTTCTGGGATAATTACCCGCCAATGGTCGCCATCGACTCGGTGACGGTAGCTCGTTGGTTTTCGGCTTCAAAGCCGTTGCGGGGCCGGTGAGCGAAGGCTTGTAAAAAAGCCGCTGTCAGTTCTTCGTCGGAGGCACCATTTCGGAGCAACGCCCGAATATCCAGAACACCGTTGTCGTAAAGGCAGGTTTTCAGCGTACCCTGTGCCGTCAGGCGGATTCGGTTGCAGGTGCCACAAAAGGTTCGACTAAAGGCAGCAATGACCCCAATAGTCCCCTGATGACCCGGAATCTGGTAATTAGCCGACGTAGAAAACGGCGGGTCGGGTAGTTTTTGGATGTCGGGGAAGTGCGACCGGATTTCGCTGACGATCCGTTGGTGGGTCCAGTGCAGAACCGGATAATGACTTCCCTCCCCATTGAACGGCATCTCTTCAATAAACCGAACATCGACGGGTAGTTGCCGGGTAAGCTCGGTCAGTGGAACCAGGTCCTCTATATTCTGCCCTTCCATAACTACCGCATTGATCTTCGTCTGGATGCCCGCTTCAAGGAGAGCGTCAAGCGTTTTCAGAACAGCAGGGAGTTCATCGCGTCGGGTAATTTTTCGGAAGCGCTCCCGGTCAAGAGTATCCAGGCTTAAATTTACCGATCGGATGCCAAGCGCTGCCAGATCGGCAACGTGCGGAGCGGTCAGCACACCATTGGTCGTAAGTGACAAATCGGTTAATCCGTCGATAGCGGCCAGTTGATGCAGAAACGGCATCAGACCCGCCCGGACAAACGGTTCGCCACCCGTAATCCGTACCTTCTGAACGCCTAACCGGGCCAGTATACGCACCACTCGTTCCATTTCTTCATAGGTAAGTACCTGATGTTTGGGCAAATACTTAATTCCTTCTTCGGGCATACAGTAAAAGCACCGCAGGTTACAGCGGTCGGTTACGGCCAGTCGAAGGTACGTAATGGGGCGATTGTGATTGTCGTAGATCATGCGTACGGGACTAACACAAAATTACAGATTTTGATTGCATATCCGAAAGCTCATTATCCACGTGGCATGGTGGCCCGGCCCAGATAAATTTCATCCCCTTTCAGCGTAAGTGTAGTGTAGAATCGATAGCCGTTATCAACGTAGCGTACCATCACCTGACTGGTCTGATCGGGTCGGGCGTAAGCTTTTGTGGCTGCTATGAGGATCTGGTTTCCATTGGTGATTGCCCGCACAAAAGGTAAACTACGGGTTTTGAGTTGATTGGCGTTGTATTTATACCAGGTTCGACCACCATCGTACGAGCATTCGGTGGCTTCGTTCAGATAGGTTTCGCGTCCGTTGAACAGGTCGCCATGATGTTTGAATAATCGCCAGAGACCATGTACATAATGCTCGTAGCAGGCGTAGTTGCGGTCGTTACCCAGACCCGTGAGCGCCGGATCGGTCGGGGAGGGCTGATCGGGAATCAGGTCGGTATGATCATCCCATAATAAAACGCCATAAGCGCCTGTAAACCAATAAAAAATACCCATACCTTCAGAAACGGCAGGAGGGGTCGGGTGTTCGGCTTTGGCGCTACCCGGAAATTCGGCGTTCTGGGTGTTGAACAGCCAGTGCCAGGCAATCCGTTTTTTGGGCGATAACTTCATATTTACCTCCTGTTCACCCAGCAAGGCTGCCAGCCAATGTCGGTCGCCATCGCTATTGTGTTGGGCCGAATAGTCCAGCTCAGGATACAAATAGTAGGTTCCGGGCATCAGAAAATCGGCATAGTCCGAATAGGTTTTGCCAATCAGATTGTCGGGTAGGCCACGCTGACGACTGGAAGCCGTATGGCGTACGGGCATCGTCAGAAACTCATCGACACCTGCCTGGTAATCGGCCGTACGGGAGTACCCGTAACTATTGTGGGCCACCGGATCAATAGAACCGACCAGGGTCTGCGAACTAGCGTTTTCTTTAATCGTCTTTGTCAGATACGTATATAAGTTTACCTGCTCCTGTAAGTTTTTGATCCCGTAGTTGTTCTCAATATCCAGGAAAATCAGCCCATACGTACTTTTCCAGCCCGTTGGTGGGCAGTCGCCGAAGCCAACGCAGTTGCCGCTTAGTTCCATGGCCGATTGAAAAATCGTTTGGCGATTGACGGGCCCATTCGCACGCGGAGCAGCCACTCGGTAAAGGGTCTGGTCGGCTTTTCCATTGTCGTCTGACCAGCCCAGTCCGAAGGAGTCCCTGAAATAGCCCCTATAGAGGATATTAGCACGCTGACTGATCTGTAACGTACTTTTCCAGCCGGCGGTTGGGTATGAATCGCCCCCCCATATTTCAACATTGGGAATCATGCGGCTCCGTTCAACGGCCGTAAAACCTCGTCGGAAGATTTTCGTCGGGTCTTGTTTGACATGCAGATTTCGCCCGGCTCCACAAAAGGTAATAGACTTGGTCGATGGGATCGTAAAGTCGCTGACGACATCCAGACTATAAAAACCCTTGCGCGTGCTGGGGGTGAATCGGGAACGGGGGGTAGGCGACAAAGCTGTTTGCTGAGGTAGATTCCCAACCAATTGAACACCCACTACTGGTTCGGGTATCCGATTACGAACATACCAGACACCTGCGCCGAACAGGCTGATTAAAAACGCGAGACTGAAAAATTTCATAATGGCTTAATCAGACGAATTGGTAGTACCGACAATAAAGGTCGGTAATAGTTTTTAAGGTTAAAACGGTAATTGATATACAGTATTCTGTTCGCGATTTACAGGTTAGGGTTGATTGTGACAAAAGACTATATCAGGTCACCAAATTTGCTCCCCATAAACTTTGTTCTGAATACCATTAACAAATTGGCATACATTTTGGTACAGCAGGTTACCGGATGCTCAACCCCGTAACTTGATGCGAATAGGTGTACTTCTTTATTTACTCCTAAACAGTTGCCTTTGTTTGGCACAGGATTGGACCTTCTATGGTTTCTTTCCGGCTATCTCACAGTCGGGCAATGTTGGTAAGAAATTTCAATACAACATGTATGTGTCGGCAACGATCGATGCCTTTCATCAGACAATTGCCGAAAAAGAGTATCCAGCCACGGCTTTACAGTATTATATACAGCCGAGTATCAATTATAAACTCCTGCCCAATGTACAGCTTGGCGTAGGCTATGCCTATGTGAAACATAACCTGTTTGGCCTGCATGTCAATGAAAACCGCTTGTGGGCGCAGGCAGTGGCTACGCACGATGTACCGGCATTAGGGCGGCTAAAATTGTCGCACCGATTGCGCTATGAAGAGCGTTACCCGCTGAATATGAGGAACAACCAGTGGTCGTACGCAACTTTATTTCGGTATCAGATAGGCGCCAATTTACCCCTGTATGACCCGAAGGTTAAGAAGACTGGGTTTTATGCATCCGCGTCAAACGAGGCTTTCCTTTGCCTGACTGGAGCGGTAAATAGTCCGATCAGCTCGAAAAACGCGTTCTTTGGCGAAAACTGGATGTACGGTGGATTAGGCTATAATACCCGAAAATTTGGTAAGATCGAACTGGGTTATATGTTTCAGAATCTGATTCGAAACCCGCAGCAGGATCATCGTTATTTGCACCTGATACAGGCTACCTGGGCAGCTAGTTTCGACCTGTCAGAACTGGGCGTATGGCTATATACCCCCTAAAAAAAGTAGATTAAAAAATATTTACTGTGTAATGGCATAAGTTTTGTTCGAGATTTAGTATTATTTTTGGGAAAAATTTACTGAACGTAATTGAAGAAAGTTGTCTCCATCGGTCTCTTTGCCCTTCTGGTGTACCACACACTAGCCTACGTGCTCGTGTTCGTGGGGAGCTGGTGGCAGGCAGAGCATGATTTGTCGGAGCGGCTGTCGGTCTATCGTTCGGTCGATAGCATCGTTGAGTTTGAAATTCCGCTGAAAGACAAGCTTGATGCCAGTGCTCTTACGCGAACCACGTCTGACGGGTTTAGTTACCGGGGCCACTACTATTCGGTGGTTAGTCTCGAAATACAGGGTGATCAACTACATATTGCCGCCCTGGAAACCGAAAGTCGGTCGTTTTGGAAAAGTGATTTACTCTCCTTTCTGAATGAACACGTAACCGGCACTACCGAATCGAATCGGAAGGCCAACCAACTGCTGAAATTTCTGCTGAAAGAATACTCGCCAAGTCCGCGAGCTGTTTTTAATTTTCTTGCTCCTCAATGGCGCGAATCGATTCGCATCCCCGAACATCTGTTCGTTTTTGCTGCCCGCGCCCTACCTGTTCATTCGCCCCCGCCCGAAATCTGAGGGAAATTGCCAATCGTGTACACAGGGTTGTTAGGCTGTTTCAAGTCTAAGGTTTCATGTTTCTGCTGTTGTAGAACAATCAGTATGATGTCCTTGAGATCGTCGGGCTTGTAACGTCCTTCTATTCCTGCATTTCGGTCTTGCTGGCTCGTTTGTGGCCCTCACAAAGGATACACACGCTGTTTGATGCGCTGCGCATTGGCAACGGACCGGTTGGTTTATAGCTGATTCTGTCACTACACGATGGCTTCTTTACGGACTATACAGTAGGCTCGTTCGTGGCTTAGGTTGGTTTTTAGGCCAGCCCGTGCCAGCGTTTCGCGCTATCGTATGCATTCCTAATTGATTAAATCAATTTCCATTCAGACAATTTTTCAGGCATGAAACCTATTTCTACTATCGTTCTGGCGGTAGCCTATATACTATTTTCGAACAGTACAACAAAAGCGCAGGGCTGTGTAGCCGTTCGGCACATGAGTTGCGCAGCTCCGGCGGGTTCGGCCGATTATTTCAAACAGCGCAACGGCCACTGGCAGGTGTCGGCAGGCTATCGCTATTTCCGTTCATACAAACATTTTGTAGGCGACGCTGAACAGACGCAACGCGTTGAGCAGGGTACTAACGTCATCAACGTATCGCACGCCATAGACTTGGGTATCACCTATATGGTCAATCAGCGACTATCGTTCTCGGTTAATCTGCCAATTCAATACAATGACCGCTCCTCCCTGTACGAACATTATGGCAATTCGATTGCTCAAAACCCTGAGCAGAAACGGTTTCATACCGGCTCGCAGGGCATTGGCGATCTGCGGATCTCGGGTAGCTACTGGCTCGTCAATCCGGCAAAACTACCGAAGGCAAATATTGCTGCTGGGCTGGGCGTGAAACTACCAACGGGCGACTATGGAGTAACCGATAATTTTCACAAGCTTACGAAGGAAGGAATTGACTACACAATCAATCAGCCGGTCGATCAGTCGATCCAACTGGGTGATGGTGGGGTAGGTGTGAGCGTTGAATTACAGGGATATGCATCGCTGAACAGCACATTGACGGCCTATGCTAACGGATTCTATCTGTTCAATCCCCGCGAAACGAACAGCACAGTTCGGAACCCAACCGCAACCACAATCGATTTAGTAACAGGCAAGTTCTCCGTAGCTGACCAGTTTGCGGCTCGTATTGGGTTAAGTCAGTCGATTAAGGCGATTCCGGGTCTGGCAGTTATGCTGGGTGGCCGTGTCGAAGGTGTACCGGCTATCGATGCTTTTGGCGGCAGTTCAGGTTTCCGTCGTCCGGGTTATATCGTATCAGTTGAACCCGGTCTTTCCTACATGCGGAACAAAACGACTGTAGCCGCTACGATGCCCTGGGCTGTTTATCGGAACCGGATCAAGAGCTACTCCGATCGGTTAGATCCACTGGGTGTACGCCAGGGTGATGCCGCTTTTGCCGATTACCTGGTATCGATAAACGTATCTCGCTGGTTTTAAGCTTTCTGCTAAGCGCTTTTGAAGAGGTCGGCGATCCGCTTCTGTCCCTCACTAACTATTTCTACTTATTACAGAACGTAATTGTACAACATGAATACAATGCTAAAAAGTCTTGCTTTGGCGGGGCTGCTGGTCTCGTCTGCGGCAAAAGCACAGATGCCGAACGATGCCATTTATATGGGTAAAAAACAACTCTGCGTAGCGGGCATGTATGGCTATAGCTCCTGGAGTCAATATTGGGAGAATACCCTCAAACGGGAAAACTTTAACATCGGTACACATACCACGCAAAGTGTGATGGTTATGCCAGCCTACGGCATCAGCAACCGGGTCAATGTGATCCTGAGCCTGCCGTATGTCTGGACGAGCACCAGCGCCGGTAATCTGATGGGCCAGCATGGTATTCAGGATTTGTCGGCGTGGTTGAAAATGAAGGTGGTGAAAGCCGGAGGTTTTTCGCTCAATGCGATTGTCGGTGGATCGATTCCTGTTGGAAATTACGTGCCTAGTTTCTTGCCGATGTCAATTGGGTTGCAGTGCCGTACGTTTACCGGCCGGTTGCTGGCTAGTTACAGAGAACCCAGAACAGGCATCTATCTGACGGGGCATGGAAGCTACGGCTGGCGGAGCAACATCACCATCGACCAGAACTCCTATCAGGCCGACGACCGGGTCTACAATACCGATCAGGTACTGGTGCCCAACACCTACGATGTGGCCGTTCGGTTGGGCGTTCAGCGGAAAGGTTGGCAAACAGAAGTGTGGGCCGAACGCAGTTCCTGCCTGAGTGGCGACAACATCCGCCGAAATGATATGCCGTTCCCAACCAACAACATGCAGGCTACCACGGTGGGCTGGTACGGCAAAGTGCAGCCGCGCAACATCGGTGTGAATGCCCGCGTCGGCTATGTAGTCGATGGAATGAATGTAGGTCAGAGCACCAGCTACATGGTCGGTCTGTTGTACCAAATCAATTTCAACAAATAAGTCAAGCCGTAACACATAATGAAAAACGCATATAAACTTCTCTTTTTCGGTAGCCTGGTTGCGGGACTGTCTGTTTCGATTGTTTCCTGCGACAAAAGCATATCCGAACCTCAACGCGTAGGCTATACCCCAGCCAACGTTGATGAAAAAGCGGGTAGTTGGAAAACCTATGTGCTGACGGCTCCTACCGATGTTACGGTAGCGGCTCCTAAAGCTACCTCGTCGGCGGAGTACCAAGCCGAGCTTACCGATTTGAAATCGAAATCGGCCAGCCTGACTCAGGAGCAGCAGGAAGCAGTCGTGTATTGGGGAACCGGAGCCGTGTACCGCTGGAACGAAATTGCCCGCGAACTGGCCGCCCGGTATAATGTTCCACCGGCGTCAACGGCGGATGGAAAATATCCTGTACCCGATGCTGCCAACCCCCTGGCTGATCCGAAGTTCCCGTTTGCCAATCCACCCTATGCCGCTCGGGCACTGGCGTACCTGAGTGTGGCCCAGTATGATGCGCTGGTAGCTGCCTGGAACTACAAATACCAGTTTAAGCGGTCGGCACCTTCGAAAGTGGATGCTACCGTTCGGGTGGCGTTGCCAACATCGACCATTCCTACCTATCCGTCGGAAGATGCGGTTGTTGCGGCAGCATCGTACGTGGTGCTGAAAGCAATGTTCCCCGGTGAAGTTCCTTTTCTGGATGCTAAACTGGCCGAACATCAGAACAGCCGATTGTGGGCGGGTATGAACGTGCAGAGCGATCTGACGGCGGGTGCTGATCTGGGTAATCAGGTGGCTGCCAAAGTGATGGCTCGTGCCAAAACCGATGGGATGAGTGCATCCAACAACCAGGCACTCACCGCTGGTATGATCGAAGTAGCTAAAGCGCAGGGACTGAGTGAAGTGTGGCTAAGTCAGGAAAGCCCGATTCGTCCGCCTATGCTGCCAAACTATGGTGCAGTATCAACCTGGAATTTCGATGCGGCTACCAAAGTGAAGCTTCGTCCGGGACCACCGCCAGCGCTGAATAGTGCGGAGTTTACCAAAGCACTTGATGAACTAAAAGCTATAAATAAAAGTCAGACGCGCGAACAGGCCCGTATTGCCAACTACTGGGCCGATGGAGCCGGGACCTACACTCCTCCGGGCCACTGGCTACGTACTGCCGCCAATGCGGCCAGCGAAGCAAAGTATAGTGAGGTGCGTATGGCACGTACATTGGCTTTGGTCGGTACATCGCTGATGGATGCCGGTATCTGCTGCTGGGATACGAAGTTCTATTACTACTACCCCCGTCCGCAGCAGTTCGGAGTAAAAACATCCGTTGGTCTGCCAAACTTCCCGTCGTATACCTCAGGCCACTCGACGTTCTCGGCGGCTGCGGCTACGGTATTGGGTAGCATCTTTCCAGATCGGGCCGATGAGTTCTGGGCTCAGGCACAGGAAGCGTCAAACTCCCGGATTTATGGACTGATTCACTACCGGTTCGATTGCACAGTAGGACTCGAATGCGGTAAGAATATCGGCACGTACGCGGTGAATCGTGGGAAAGCAGACGGATCGGGACTATAATTAAAGAGTGAATGAGCGAAAGAGCGAATAGCTGGCGCAAGAACTTCGCTCCACTTCGGCGGTCCGCTCTTTCACTCAATCACTCATTGATATATGCCACACATCCCACTTCCTGAGCAGTTACCCGGTATTACCGGCCTGCTTGAATATCGTCTGGATACCGCTATGCCGATTCGGGAACTCACGCAGATTCTGCTGCGGGGAGAGTCTACCTTATCGACCGGTGAGCGTGAGCTGATTGCGGCCCTGGTATCGTCGCGCAATTGTACGGCCTTCTGCGAAGCGGCTCATACAAAAGCGGCTGATATTCTATTGGGTGACGATGAAACGGCCCGCGCTGTGAAGCAGAACGTTGAAACAGCTCCAATAAGCGAGAAAATGAAAGCCTTACTTCAGATTGCAGCCCTTACCCAGCAAAGTGGAAGTGCCGTAACGACCGAGGCTGTTTCTCGCGCCCGTGAAGCAGGTGCCACCGACCGCGAAATTCATGATACTGTCCTGATTGCGGCTCTGTTCTGCCTGTATAATAAGTATGTTGATGGTTTGGCGACCATTGCTCCCTCCGACCCGGCTTTTTATCAAACGCTGGGTGAGCGAATTACGGGTAGGGGGTATGTGCGTCCGCCAGGTGGTTACCCTATTCAAACACACTAGTTGATTACCGTCAGGCTGTATTGGCCTGACAGCCTGGAAAATCAATTTTCTCATTTCATGAAGTGCGTTTCGCCGACTGAAAACCACGCGTTTTTGGCCGGACAGGCTCTTTATGTACCTATTCGATTCCATTCAAATGACGATAAAGAAACTTATACCAATTCTGGTGATGGCCTTAGCCATATCGGTATCCGCACTGGCGCAGTCGCGTCAGGTGCGGGGTACGGTGCGGGACGCCGAATCAGGCCAAGCATTAGCAGGGGCCAGCGTGGTTATAAAAGGCCAACTGACGGGCGCTGTGGTCACTAGTGAAGGTAACTTCTCGTTAACGACAAACCAGCGAGGGCCGTTGACCTTACTCATTTCGATGGTTGGGCACGAGGCCCAGTCGGTGGTCGTATCCAACGACGCTCAGCCGGTAGCGGTTACGCTTCGGCAAGCCATAAATGCCTTGCAGGATGTGGTCGTGGCTGCCTCGCGGGTGGAAGAAAGCCTGTTGCGGGCGCCCGTAACGGTCGAGAAAATGGATGCTCGGGCCATTCGTGAAACGCCATCGGCTACGTTTTATGAAGGATTGAACAACCTCAAAGGGGTCGACATGGTAACCAGTGGATTGACGTATCGACAGATCAATACGCGTGGGTTTGCCAGCACCGGAAACAGTCGATTCCTGCAACTGATCGATGGTATCGACAATCAGCCCGCCGGTTTTGGCTTCTCGATGGGTAACTTATTCGGTCTGAGCGACCTGGATGCCGAAAGTGCCGAGTTGGTACCCGGTGCGGCTTCGGCTTTGTACGGTCCAGCGGCTTTCAACGGTGCTTTGCTGATGACCAGTAAAGATCCATTTCGGTATCAGGGATTGAGCGCCGAGGTTAAGATGGGCGTTAATCACCTGGGTGACGCCAACACGGGAGCGGCTCTGTATCAGGATTATGGCGTACGGTATGCCAAGGTTTTTGGCAATAAACTGGCTGTCAAACTAGTGGCTTCGTACATGAAAGGGTTGGACTGGTTTGCTACCGACTATACCGATGTCGATGCAACGACTTCGCCTGAAAAGCGTGGTCCCAGCAACCCAGCTTACAACGGGCTGAATGTATATGGCGACGAAATTAACCGAACCATTACGGGCATCGGTAAAGTGTCGCGGACGGGTTATCTGGAAAAAGACCTGACCGATTATAATGTCTATAGCCTGAAACTGAACGGGGCTGTACACTACCGGATTACCCCCAAGCTAGAGGCTATTTATTCCTACAATTACGCCAAAGGCACCAGCAATTATACAGGTAGCAACCGGTTCGCTGTGGACGGCTTTTCGTTGCTTCAGCATCGGATCGAACTGCGTGGTGCTAACTTTTTCGTACGCGGCTATACCAATCAGGAAGACTCACATGATTCGTATAACACCCGTTCGCTGGGACAACAAATTGACCGGACCTGGGTACGCGACCTAAATGGGAATGTGGTGGCTCCCAACGTAGCTGATCAAACCTGGTTCGACCGGTATACAGCAGCCTATCAGGGGAAAATACAGGGTGTAACAGCCAACGACAATACGACCGCCCGGCAATTTGCCGATCAGGGACGTTTGCTGCCCGGCACCGCCGAATATGAACAGCAGAAATCGCGATTGATTGGCGTACAGGGATTGGCTGGAGCTGGTATTTTGAGCCAGACAAATATGTACCATGCCGATGCGCAGTACAATTTCACATCGGCGCTGGCGTCGGCAGGGCTTACAGGAACTGAGTTGCTGGTTGGCGGTAACTTTCGGGAATACAGCTTATTTACGAACGGGACGCTATTTGACGATAAAGGCGGACGGATCAAATACAACGAATTTGGCACCTTTGCCCAGTTAAGCAAATCGTTGTTGGCCAATAAACTGAAGCTGACGGTATCGGGTCGGTACGATAAGAATCAGAACTTCGCTGGTTATTTTACTCCTCGGGCCTCGGCCGTGTTTTCGCCCAACGACCGGCATCATTTCCGGGCATCGTTTCAATCAGGTTATCGCAACCCAACCCCCAGCGATCAGTTCATCAAGCTTAATGTAGGACCCATTACCATTTTAGGCGGAGCACCGAGCAATAGCGCGGGTATGAACGTGTACGAAAACTCATTCAACTCGACTAGCATTGGTGGATTTGTCAATGGCTTTTTGGCCGATGTAAACAAGGTAGGGCCTCAGCAGGCAGTGATGAATAATAAAGACAAGCTGGTCAAATCCAATGTGCCCTACATCGCTCCTGAACGGGTGCAAAGCTTTGAGGTTGGCTATCGGGCGCTGCTTACGAGCCGACTCTCCTTCGACGCTAACTACTATTTTGGCGCCTATCGCAATTTTATTCTGAACACGGTGGTAATTCGGCCCAATAGCCCGGTACTGGGAAGCGATGGAACTATCAACCCGGCGGCTGCGCAGGATATTCTGAACTCGACGTATCAGGCTTTCCAGCTATACACCAATGCTCCCGACCGGGTTACGGCGCAAGGTGCTACACTGGGCGTAAACTATGCTACTGTTAGCGGCTATAACTTAACAGGCAATGGTACCTGGTCGGCTTTCAACCTGCAAAACGCCGATCCGAACAATATACCGGCTTTTAACACCCCCCGATTCAAAACAAACGTGACCATCGGTCACCGGAACATCGCCAAAAATCTAGGCTTTAACGTAGCCTGGCATTGGCAGGAAGCCTTCGACTGGGTGGGTTCGTTCAATGAACTGCGTCCGGGTCGAATTCAGGCCTATAACCTGATCGATGCGCAGGTGACGTTGAAACTGCCGACCTATAAAACCATGCTGAAAATTGGTGCGTCGAATCTGACCAACCAGTACATCGTGCAGGCGTATGGTTCACCGGCAGTAGGGGGCTTGTACTACGTGTCGCTTACGTTCGACCAGAATTATCGGTAACCCTAACTAATCAATCAACGCTCATGGAAACTAACACACTTTCAATCGACAAGGAGCCGCGTTTGGCATTGCCCTGGGGGAGTTTTGGACTCTGTATGGTTGCCTACCTGTTTGGGGGAACGGCCAGTACGCTGATGGCCACGTATTTGCCCATTGCTATTCCGAAATTGCTGGGTGAAAAAGCGTCGGCGGCTGAAATCGCCAATATGGGTGCCTGGGTCAGTGCTGCGTTTCTGTATGGCTGGATGATCGGTGGGTTTCTGTTTGGACCTTTGGCCGATCGGATCGGTCGGGTGCGGGCTCTGGTCCTGGCGACCGGCTTATGCGGTGGAGCGATGCTGGCCACGGCTGTTGTACCGGATGTGTATGTACTGATCGGCCTACGGGTGTTGACGGGTGCTGGCGTTGGCGGTATTTTACTGGTATCGACAGTCTATCTGTCCGAAGTATGGTCAGGGCCATCGCGCCCTGTTGTACTGGGTGTGTTGGCTACTGCGTTTCCGGTAGGTATTGTCGCAACGGGTGGTTTGGCGAGTGGTTTCGATAACTGGCGAATGGCGTTCAATGTGGGTCTGATTCCGCTTCTGGTCGCTATCCTGATCGGCTTGTCATTATCTGAATCAGCTAGTTGGCAGCAGGGGAAAAACAACTCTAAAAGCCAAAAACCTAATTTGTTTAGCCCCGATAATAAACCGAATGTGATCAGCGGTGCGCTCATTTTCGGCGCTGTGTTGATTGGTCTCTGGGGTATCTTCTCCTGGTTGCCTACCTGGGTACAATCGCTACTGCCTGCGGGGAAGAGCGGCCAAACCGAACGAGGTATCCTGATGATGCTCCTAGGCGTAGGGGGGATTTTAGGCGGTATTGCGTCAGGATTTCTTGTCCGTCAGATTGGCCCTCGCTACACCCTGATCTTCACGTTTGTAGGCTGTATTCTGGCCTGTGGGATTCTGTTTCTTACCAACAGATCGTTTTCGCCAATTATCTATAGTGAAGTAGCCCTACTGTCGCTGTTTCTGGGAATTAGCCAGGGTTCCTTATCGAGTTATGTGCCAACCCTGTTTGATGCGTCGATCCGGGCTACGGCTACCGGTTTCTGTTTTAATATCGGTCGTTTGTTTACGGCTACATCGGTGTTGTTTGTCGGAGCACTGACGACAGTTTTAGGAGGAATCGGTAATGCATTGGTCATTTTTTCGGCTGCTTTCCTGATTGCCTTACTTGCAGTTTATCTAAAGAGTGAAAGAGCGAATGAGTGAATGAGTGGCTAAAAGCTGATGCAAGCACTCATTCACTCATTCGCTCTTTCACTCTTTTACTCTTTATACCTATGCCACATATTACACTTCCTGACGGACTTCCTGGTATTCGAAGTCTGGCTGTTTACCGGCCCGAGACGGGGCAACCTCTTTATGAGCTGGCGCAGGCGCTGTTGCGATCCGGCTCACCAGATAGTGACCTGACCAGTGCCGAACGCGAGTTGATCGCTGCGTTTGTATCGAAGCAAAACCAGACGGCCTTTTGTATGAACAGCCATGCCGCTGCGTCCCGCTATCTCTATGGTGATCAGCGTGACCTGGTTGATGACGTGCTATCTGATCCAGCCCAGGCATCCATTTCGGCGAAACTGAAGGCCCTGTTGGCCATTGCCGATCATGTTCGGTCTGATGCCCGCACGGTGTCGAAAGAGCTGGTAGAAGGCGCTCGTGCAGAGGGTGCCACCGATGGCGACATTCACGATACCGTACTGATCGCTGCTTCCTTCTGCATGTATAATCGCTATGTCGATGGGCTTGCAACATTGACCCCAACTGATCCAGTAGCCTACGAAGCGATGGGCGAGCGCATGGGAACACTTGGTTATCAGGTACCCAAGACAACATAAAGGCTGACGACATCGTCAGCCTCAGAAACATTCATTTTAGGTTGGTCGTAGTCCCCGGTTGTTTTGCGGCTGGGGCACTATTTACACTGAGAACTACCGATGAATAGGCCATATCGATGCATTGCAACATGTTTTCGTACCTGCCTGAGTTTGCACGTAAGCGAATTCTTAAAAGCGAAAATCCTGTAATCCACTGAGTGCAACTAGTTGATTGACATATACTAACTAACCCATAGTGTAATAAAGGATAAGTGATTTCACTACACGACAATACAGCTATGGAGTTCACCAAAAATTTAAAGAAAGAGCGTACCATCACCTTCAAAGTAAAGCGCAGTATTCACTATGCACTGGTCATTGGTTTTTTATGGTTTGTAGCAGCCTGCCAGGTTGGGAAAGACAGCGTTGATCCGGTCGGAACAGCATCATCGACCGACGCATCAGTCGCATTGCAATGGATGGATTTGTTTTTAGAGATTGATCGCTATGCACCGGGCTATCGACCTCCTGTTGCAGCCAGGACATTAGGCTATATAGGGTTAGCCGCCTATGAAACGGTTGTGCCGGGCTCCGCAACGTATCAGTCGATAGCTCCTCAGCTAAAAGGCTTAACGGTTCCAAAGATTGAAGCTGGAAAATCGTATAGCTGGGATGCGGCCGTAAACGAAACCTACTATCTCATGATGAAAGGCTTCTTTCCGCAGATTGACGCTACCGATAAAGCCAGAATCGAAAGTTTATATAAAAAGCTGGCTGTAACCGCTGGGGCAACAGATGAACTGGAGCGGTCTAAACGCTTTGGACAGAATGTAGCAGCTGCCGTTCTAGCCTATGCAAAAACGGATGTTGCAGGCGATGAGGCTTACCTGCGCAATCAGCCTACCGATTATATACCACCAACGGGCGTCGGTAAATGGCAGCCCACCGCTCCTGACTTCAGCCGGGCGCTGTTGCCCTACTGGGGCAAGGTACGAACCTTTGTGGCCAGCGAAACCGATAAAATTGCTAAACCACCGCTCGACTATAGTACCAATATCAAATCGACGCTGTTCGCGCAGGGGCTGGAAATTTATACGGCAACCACTCCGCTAACAAAAGATGAGCAATGGATCGGTGAATTCTGGAGTGATGATATCTACAAGCTGACATTTGAACCCGCCGGTCGTTGGCTGGCGATTGCTCAGCAGGTGGTCCGTCAGGAAAAAGCACCGCTGGATAAGGCTGTTTATACATACGCCAAAGTAGGAATGGGACTAAGTGATGTGGGTATTGCCTGCTGGAACTCAAAATACATATATAACATTGAGCGCCCAATCACCTATATCCGGCGTACAATCGACCCTACCTGGCGTCCTCGTTTAAACAATCCTATTACGATTATGGAAGGGATTACGCCCCCCTTTCCAGCTTATCCATCCGGCCATTCGTGCTTTGGGGCGGTAGCGGCTGAGGTATTAACGAATATTTACGGGGCATCCTACGCAATGACCGATCACTGCCACGAAGGACGAACGGAATTCCTTGGTGCGCCCCGAAGCTTTAACAACTTCTACGAGATGGCTCAGGAAAATGCCTATTCACGGGTTTTGCTGGGCGTTCATTACCGTATGGATTGTGAAGAAGGCTTGCGCATGGGCTATGCCATCGGCCGGAAAGTAAACCAGTTAAACTGGCAAAAGTAAAACCCAAACTAGCATCACAAACCCGTAAAATTATGCCACATATTCAATTGCCCGAAGGGTTACCCGGCATTCGAGGCCCAATGGCGTTTAGCCCCCAAACGGCCGATCCACTCAATGCATTGGTCAATGTCCTGTTGCGCGATAATGCCAGTCGCCCGGATTCTGGCCTTAGCGAGGGCGAACGCGAGCTGATTGCCACTTATGTCTCGTCGCTGAACGATTGCTTTTTTTGTCAGACCATCCACGGCGCGGTAGCGAGTTATCACCTCGGCGACGACGACTGGAGTTTGGTTCAATCGGTTAAATGCAATCCTGATCAGGCGGCTATCAGTCCTAAGCTGAAAGCCTTACTGGCCGTAGCAGGTGCTGTGCAGCAGAGTGGAAAGGCTGTAACGCCCGAACTTATTGCGGCAGCCCGCGCTGAAGGAGCTACCGATCTGGATATTCATGATACGGTGCTAATTGCTGCGGCTTTCTGCATGTTCAATCGCTATGTGGATGGACTGGCAACTGAAGCGCCCAACAAGCCTGATCTGTATCGCTACCGGGCTTCCCGGATTGCTGCGGATGGGTATGCTTCACAAGATGCCTATATGCCACCTGGCGAATCGGCTTCGGTAACAGCAGTGGAGCAAACGAGTTAATGTGGCTGGATAGTAGTTAGTTACGTTCGGAATCCGCGTACCGATCTGATCATCTATCAGATGCATGCGAAATCGCAATACGACTTGTTGGTGAAAGATATATTGTAGATATAGACTACGTATAAGTAAAGTCTAAAACGTCTTAAGGGTTAACAGATTGTATCCATGCCATTGAGTATAGCCTGTCTGAACCCTCTTAACTGCTCATTCGTGAAACAACTTGACAATATGCATAAATGGCTAGTTATCATTCTTGGTACAGCTAGCCTATTTAATTATGTTTCCGCTTCAGTTGCCTTAGGACAATCAGGAGTGGATTCCCTTCGGAGTCATACACTCGATACCGTTCGGGTACTCGGCCATCGGTCGGGAACGGTACAACCACTGCCCGATGTGCATGGAACGTACCTGATGGCGGGCCGGCGTAGCGAAGTGATTCGACTCTTGGAAATTGATGCCGACATTGCGCAGAAGAACCCGCGTCAGTTAATGGCTAAAGTACCGGGATTATTCGTCTATGATATGGATGGTACCGGCAATCAAACCAATGTGGCTACGCGTGGCCTTGATCCGCACCGATCGTGGGAGATGAACCTGCGGCAGAATGGCATCATGACGAACTCCGATATGTATGGGTATCCGGCCAGCCATTATTCGCCCCCGACGGAGAGCATCGAACGGATTGAGCTAGTGCGGGGAACCGCTTCGCTTCAATATGGCGCACAGTTTGGTGGTATGCTCAACTACGTGACCAAGCAGGGGGATACAACCCGGCGATTTGGCTTTGAGTCGATCAATTCGGCTGGTTCGTTCGGTACGCGTAGTACGTATAATGCCATTGGTGGCCGTGTGGGGCGGCTAACATATTATGCCTATGCCTACTGGCGACATTCGGATGGATACCGTCAAAGCAGCCAGTCGAATGCACAGGCACAATTTGCCCGGTTGCAGTTTCAGGCCAGTTCGCGCCTTCGATTAACCGCTGAACTGGGGCACTCCCGCTATCTCTACAATATTCCAGGCCCGTTGACCGATTCCATGTTTCGGGCTGATCCCCGACAGGCAACGCGAACCCGAAATTATTTCAATCCTGATATTTGGGTGCCTTCGGTTCGGGCCGACTGGCAGATTAGCCGCCAGACCCGTCTGCAATGGGTAACGTCGGCTGTGTTGGGTGATCGAAATAGTGTACAGATCGATGCATTTGCCACCGTTACGGATCTGCCCGATCCGGCGACTGGCCAGTACCGGCAACGCCAGGTTGATATTGACAACTTCAATAGCTACACCAGCGAAGCCCGGTTACTGCATCAGTTTCAGGTAGGAGGAATTCAGGCTACGGCGGTTGGTGGTGTTCAACTGATGCATAACGACTTGCACCGGCGTCAACTGGGAAAAGGCACAACAGCATCGGATTTTGATCTGACCCTGACGGCTCCTTTTGGTCGTGATTTATGGCATCGGACCCGTAATATGGCCTATTTTGTGGAAGGTCAGTTTCGGCTCAATTCACGTCTGACTCTGTCGCCGGGGATTCGGATAGAGGATGGACAGACCGACATAAGTGGTACCATTAGCTATTACAATCCGGGCGATGTGCCAAATACCATTGCGCATCGGTTTGCCTTGCTGGGAATCAGTGGTGAATATTGGCTGAATAATCATACAAGGCTTTATGGCGGTTGGTCGCAGGCATACCGCCCTGTTGTTTTCAAAGATATAATCCCGGCTTCGGTGTATGAACGGGTCGATAAAAATCTGAAAGACGCTACCGGTTATAATGCTGAAATTGGTATAGAAGTTAGCTGGAGCAACGCCCATTTGAATCTGACGCTCTTCGATCTGCTCTACCGGAATCGACTCGGTATGCTGGCATTGACCGACAACAATGGAACAGCTTATACGTTTCGAACCACTATTGGCGATAGCCGGAGCCAGGGAGCCGAAGTATTGCTGGAAGGGCAATTGGCTCGATTTAATCGGTTAACTGTCAGTGGGTTTACGTCAACAGCGCTTCTGGATGCCCGTTATATCAATGCCCGTGTTTCGACGGGTGCCGACAATGTGAGTGTCAATGGCAACCGGGTCGAATCAGCTCCGAGGATAACGACACGCAATGGCCTGACGCTTCGGTATCGTACGGCCAGCTTTACCGCTCAATACAGTTATGTGGGCATGACCTATTCGGATGCGCTCAATACCCCAATACCATCGGCCAACGGTGCCAAAGGTCCCGTGCCAGCGTATGGGTTACTCGATCTGAACGCTACCTGGCGTATTGGTCATCAGTTAACCCTGCGGGGCAGTTTAAACAACGTGACTAATCGACAATATTTTACCAAACGACCAACGTTTTATCCGGGGCCGGGCGTATGGTCGTCGGATGGACGGAATGCCATGCTTTCGATCGGTTTTCGACTCTAGCGTAATTTAATCATGAAATATTTTATCTGGTTCATAGCCAGCTTGCTACTATTAATTCTACTCGAAGCGGCCAGCGTTTATTTCATCATGCCGTTTCCGGGTAGTCAGTTAGGTTTGGCCGAGGGCGAAACATCGCTGGGCCGTGTAGAGATGGGGTACTGGCTGCATCAGCACATAGGCTGGTTACGAGTGCTTGGCTTGTTACTACTGGCTTATCCGGCTTATCAATTGCTTATTCGCCCCCGTAAAGTATGGCAACGATACATCGCGCTGGTTTTAGTACTGGGCTATGGTGGTGTGCTGTATGTGATTAATCAGCAGATGATGGCCGATCACATGTTTCTACAGCCGACCGTGAAGCGAGTTGTGCCGATGAGCGAGAACAAGATACCGCTCGATAAACTGGTGTTGGGCTATACGGCACTCGGTCAGGCAACCGCTTATCCGATCCAACTGATTGGGTATCATCATCAGGTGCGTGATACGGTCGGGGGACAACCCATCATGGTGACCTATTGTACCGTCTGCCGGACCGGGCGTGTGTTTAGTCCGTTGGTGCGTGGAGAGGCCGCTGAGTTTCGATTGGTGGGCATGGATCATTTCAACGCGATGTTTGAGGATAGCCGTACGGGAACGTGGTGGCGACAGGCCACGGGCGAAGCCGTAGTGGGCCCCTTGCGAGGTAAAGCGTTGATGCCGCTGTCTTCCCGACAGATGACCCTGCGTGAATGGGCGCATGAGTACCCCAATACGCACGTTCTGCAAGCCGACCCGGCTTTTGCCGATGAATTTAAAAGCATGCGCACCTACGATAAAGGGCTATCGAAAGGAAAACTCACCCGACGGGATTCGGCTTCCTGGCATCCGAAATCATGGGTGATTGGGGTCGAACACGCTGGTCTTTCGAAGGCCTACGATTGGAACCAGCTACAGAACAGCCGGATGGTCAATGATGTAGTCGGTGGAGAGCCCATACTGTTAGCGATGTCGCCTGACAGTGCATCGTTTGGCGCATGGAGCCGTCGGATGGGTGTTCAGACGCTTACCTTTCACTACGCAAATCGCCAATTGACAGATCAGGAAACAAAATCGGTCTGGACCTGGCGAGGACACTGTACGGCTGGACCCCTGAAAGGCCGTCGGTTGGCTGCCATGCCAAAAGCTTATCAGGAGTTCTGGCATAGCTGGCGGTCGTTCCATCCCGAAACACAGCAGTATAACTAGATTTTTAATCGCAAAGGTCGCTGAGGGCTACGCAAGGATCGCAGAGGAACGTCTTTTGTGCTCTTTCCGTAGCCCTTAGCTTTAGACTCGCTCAATAGAATCTAGCTCCTGCTGGCAATAGGTTTCGTAAGCCGACGTTTTCCGGGTGTAGGCAATAGGTAGTTTTAAAGACCGTTGGCACAGAATTGGCCAACAGATAACTGAGGAGTTAGGTCAAAGACTACCTTTGCCGTACAACGTAGCCTATGCGATTTTTATCTCTTGCCATTCTAACAACACTTTTCATTACCTCTCAGGCGCAGGCCCAATGGATTATCGACGGGTTTATGCGGGGACAGCGAAAAGCCAGCCTGGCGATTATCGGCTCTCAGGAGAGTTACGATACCTATTTTATCAATAAAACCGAAACGAAAAACCCGAATCTGGGTACGGTTACGACGCAGGCATTGACCGCCGTCGGTACCTATGGGCTTGGGTATGATCTCGATCTGATCGTTGCGGCACCGTATATCCGTACAGAATCCAGTGCGGGTTATTTTCCAAAGCAGGAAGGGTTTCAGGATGTATCGGCCACACTTCGATGGGAAGCCTATGATTACAAACTGGGTAAAGCGCTTAAGCTGTCATGGCTGTTTGCGGTAGGCTATTCCATGCCTATTCAGAATTACGTGAACGATGCGATGGTCGCCATCGGGCGCGGTTCTAAAAACTGGGATGGCCGTACGATGCTGCACCTGAAAGGGAAGTCGTTTTTCCTGACGGGGCAGTTCGGCTATATCCGTCGCGGGCAGGTTACGCTCGATCATGTCGTAAACTATTATGACCCCAGCCAGCTCAATCCCAATAGTGGCTCGAAAGTGAATGTGCCCGACGTTACCGAAATTATTGTGCGGGGCGGGTATGTGAATAAATGGATCAATCTGGATGTCTGGGGGCAGCAGCAAACACCTTACACAAAGGGGACAGACATCGGACCAGGTATTCCATTTCCAACCAATGCCGTAGGCTTTACACGCTTAGGAACTACGGTCTATTTGCGTTTAGCGAAGCAGTTTGGGCTGACGGCTGGCTATAATACTATCATTGATGGACGCAACGTCGGCAAGAGTACCCAAGTCAACGGAGGAATCGTAATCGGTCACTGGACCGCCAATAACTAGTAACGCTGAGATATAGTCCTCATGGTTTTATTTATAACTATGCGGACTAGAAGTCCGCGTTACAACAACTACTATGAAACCATTTTTTGTATCGATTACTCTGAGCGTATTGCTGGTGTGGGTAGCGGGTTGTTCGGAGCCTGTTATCGACGAAGGTGTCCAGCCGTTTATCGTGCCAACGTCGACGGATGCGGACGGCGGTAGCTGGCGAACCGTTGTTCTGAAATCGGTAACGGATATTAGCGTACCACAACCGCTGGCAACTACATCGGCTGCTTATCAGCAGGAATTGACCGACGTGAAAAATGGCGTACTCGCGGCAACACCTGAACAGAATACAGCCGTTAATTATTGGGCCTATGGGGCCGTTCTCCGCTGGAATCAGATTGCCCGGCAGTTGGTCGCTAAATACAACGTTGCCCCCGGCTATGATTACGCTACCGGGCAGACAACACCAGCTGAATCGGCTAATGCGTATGCAGGGCTTCCGTATGCCGCTCGCGTGTATGCCTTGCTGAGTGTGGCGCAATATGATGCCCTGGTCGTAGCCTGGCGGGCTAAGTTTCAGTATAATCGGCCATCGCTGGAGCAGCAGGGCGTGGTGTCTCGGGCACCGGTGCTCGATGTGCCTTCGTATCCATCCGAAGATGCTGCCGTGGCCGAGGTGTCCTGTCAGCTATTGGCCTATCTATTTCCTTCCGAAATAGCGTGGCTGAAGGCAAAAGCTACAGAACATAAGCAAAGTCGTATCTGGGCGGGAGCCAGCGTACCGAGTGATGTGAAAGCGGGTGAAGATCTGGCTGCGGCTTTAGCGGCTAAAGTCATCGATCGGGCCAAAGCAGATCGTTTTACGGCTGCCACCGATCCGGGTAATACCTGGCAAACTGCCTTAGCCAAAGCGCCGTATGATCAGAAATGGACGAGCCTTGAAATTCCGGCTCGGTCGCCAATTTTGCCACTGGCCGGTAAAGTGAAGACCTGGTATGATTCGACCGCAATTGCCAAAGCGGTAGTAGCAACCCCACCCGCTACTACGTCAACCGAGTTTCAGAAAGCGTTGAGTGAAGTACGAGACATGGCATCAACCCGCACGCGTGAGCAGTCCCGCATTGCCAGTTACTGGGATAATGGGCCGAACACCTATTCACTGTCGGGCTTATGGAATCTATTGACGGAAGATTTTATCCGGGAAAATGGCCAGAACGAACTGCGGGCAGCCCGGACGTATTCGTTGCTGAATCGGGCCATGCACGATGCTATAACGGCCAGTTGGCGGACACAATACACCTATTTTGTACCCCGGCCCTCGCAGATCGACCCGACCATTAAAACCGCTACGGTCATTCCGAATACGCCGAGCTATGTATCGGATCGGGCAGCAGTGGCTAGTGCATCCGCTACACTGTTAAGCTTTTTGTTTCCGAGCGATGCCACCAAACTAACGGCACTGGCTACCGAAGCTTCACTGTCGGGTTTGTATGCCGGTACACACTATCGATTCGATACCGACGAGGGAGCTAAACTGGGGACTACTATTGGGCAGTTGGCCGTTGCTGCGGCTAAAGCTGACGGGGCTAAATAAGGCTTATTCCTGAAAAAGCCCCCTTCATGGAAGGCTGCGGTACTTGAGTACTAGAAAAAATTGATAACTTTCGTTTGCAATGGAGAGCCGGGTTTGATAATCCGGCTTCTTTGTACCATTGCCGTATGAATTGCGAGTTCCCCATCAAACGTATGATTGCATGAATTTTTCGGAAAACCTCACTGGTCAGTCGCGCGTCGTTATTGAGCATGTATCTCCCGAACTGGATGGCGGGCTGTATCCAGCCAAAGCTGTAACCGGCGATGTGATTGCCATTGAAGCCGACATCTTCGCCGACGGACATGATTACCTGACGGCTGTTCTTCTCTACAAACACGTTGAGGATACTAACTGGACTGAAATGGCGATGACCTTGATTGTCAATGATCGTTGGGGGGCATCGTTCGTAGTCGAAAAGCAGGGACGGTATGTTTACACGATTGAAGCCTGGGTCGACCATCCTGGGTCATGGCAACATGAAGTACATCTGAAGGTGGCTGATGGGCAGCTTATCACCAGTGAATTGTTGGCTGGAGCACAGTATTTGGATGGCATGTTCGTTCGAGCGGGCGGAAAGGAGGAAAGGAAAAAGGGCGGAAAGGGTAAAGGAGCAAAAGCTAAAACGGAATCGGTAGACGAAAGCGTCGATGCGAAGGCAATTCGTGAACTGGCCGCCCTGTTTCGGGATGAAAGCCGCTACGATGAAGCTGTATCCATTGCCGAAAGCGACCAGTTCACGTTCTATGCGAACCGCTACCCTGAACGACAGCATGTGGCCCGATATATACATGAACTGAGTATTGAAGTAGATCGACCTCGTGCCGAGTTCAGTACCTGGTACTGTTTGTTTCCTCGTTCGGCTGCGCGGGAAGAGGGTAAGCATGGTACTTTCAAAGATGTAGAGGCCTTGTTACCACGTATTTCGGGTATGGGCTTCGATGTACTCTATCTGCCACCAATTCACCCAATCGGTACTGCCCATCGGAAAGGGAAAAACAATTCGGTCACCTGCCAACCCGGCGACCCAGGAGTACCCTATGGGATTGGCTCGTTGGAGGGAGGGCACGATGCCATTCACTCCGAACTTGGTACTGTAGAGGATTTTAAACACCTGATCAGTATTGCTGCCAATTATGGGATGGAGGTGGCTATGGACCTGGCCATTCAGTGTTCGCCCGATCACCCCTGGGCCAAAGATCATCCCGAATGGTTTAAAAAACGGCCTGATGGTACCATACAGTACGCCGAAAATCCACCCAAAAAGTATCAGGATATTTATCCGATCTACTTCGAAACCGACGACTGGCAGAATTTATGGGAAGAACTGAAGCGAGTCCTGCTGGTATGGGCATCGTGGGGAGTGCGTATCATTCGGGTCGATAATCCACATACCAAACCGTTTGGTTTCTGGGAGTGGATCATTGCTGAGGTCAAGAAGGAATTCCCGGATATGCTGTTCCTGGCCGAAGCGTTTACGCGCCCAAAGGTGATGCAGGAATTGGGCAAACGGGGCTTTGCGCAGTCATACACCTACTATACCTGGCGCAATACGAAGTACGAACTGGAGCAGTATATGACAGAACTGACCCAGACCGACATGAAATATTACTACCGTCCGAATTTCTGGCCAACGACGCACGATATTAATCCCGCTATCTTGCATGAAGGGCATGAGCCACAATTCCTGATCCGGTATTTTCTGGCGGCCACACTGGTTAGTAATTACGGAGTCTACGGCCCATCGTTCGAACTGATGGAGCATATTCCCTTCCCCAAAAAGGAAGAATACCTTAACTCCGAAAAATACGAAATCCGACTGTGGGACTGGGAGAAGACCAATAAGCTGACGTATCTGATTACGATCGTTAACCGCATTCGTCGTGAGAATGTAGCCTTGCAGATGACCAATAACATTCAGTTCTGTTCGGTCAACGACGATGCAATTATGGCTTACCTGAAAGTCAAAGGAGACAACCGACTGTTGATCGTGGTCAATACCGATGCTTACAATCGTCGGGCGGGTATTGTACAGGTCCCAATCTGGCAGTTAGGAATCGATTCTGATCAGGATTATCAGGTCCATGATTTACTTACAGGAGCTTACTATACCTGGCATGGCGAGTATAACTATGTTGAACTGGACCCCTATAGCCTTCCAATGCATCTGTTCCGTATTGAGGTGTGAATAACCTCACCTCACCCCCTGCCCCCTCTCCTACAACAGGAGAGGGGAAAGAAAGTGGTCTTTGCATCCCCTCTCCTGTTGTAGGAGAGGGGGCAGGGGGTGAGGTTACTTTATCGCACCAGCACTACCCGGCTCTGAAGCCCGCTTGGGGTTTCAACGGTAACGGTATAACGTCCACTGGCCAGACCACGTAGGCTGAAGTTTCGACTGTAATTACCTGGAGAGAGGTTTGCCTCCTGCATGGCTCGTACCCGTTGCCCTAGCAGGTTAGTGAGGGAAAGGGTAGCCGGGCCAGAAGCTGGCTGGGTGAAATCGACGGTAAGGTTTTCAGCAGTTGGGTTCGGGTAAATTCGCAAACCGATGCCGTTGGGTTCTGTGATGCCCGTGACAACCGTCGCTGTGACTATGGTAGAGGTGAGCGTTTTCAGAATCCAGTTGTTGGGGTCGATCACTACATTAGTGACTTTCCCACGCGCAGGAAGCGTAAAGGTCTGATCGGCCTGGTCATTATAAACGGTTACGGTCGTATCTCCTGCTGCCGACTGTACTTTCATCTGAATGGGCATCGTAAATGAACCAGGACTGGTTGCTAACGCATTCGTTTGAGTAAGCTGAACAGTTGCCGTTGTTCCACCCGTAGTGATTGTCGCTTTATAAGCCGGGTAGCCTGCACCGTATATCCACTGACTGAAAAAATAGTTTAGGTTTTTCTCTGAAACCTGTTGCGCAATCGCCTGAAAATCCTCGGTTACTGCATTTTTATAAGCTACCAGCGGACTGGCTACATAGGTGCGTAAAATGCGATAAAAAGTGCTGTCGCCAACTACACCCCGAAGCATATGCAGCACCGTAGCCCCTTTCGCATAGGTTCGGTTGCTGTTAAATATATTGTTGAAATTGCTAATGTCCTGCACATAAATACTGCCTTGCGCAAGACGGGCGCTGGTCATGAAATTGTTTATATAAGACTGATAGCCCGATTGCCCACTCGCCGATTCTGTATAAACTGCTTCTCCATACGAAGCAAAACCTTCGTTGAGCCAGATATTCTGCCAGTCGCGACAGGTAATTTTATCGCCAAACCATTGGTGAGCCAGCTCATGCGCAATCGTAGTTGGGGTAAGCGCCCGTAGCTCCATCGATGTAATCGTCTGGTGTTCCATGCCGCCGTTGCCGTAGGCAAATTGAGCATGGCCGTATTTTTCCCGAAGGAATGGATATTCACCAAAACGGTTGGTAAAGAGTTGAATCATTCCGGGAGTGAGTGCGAGATTTGATTGAACCTGAGCCAGATTCTCAGGGTAGATATAATGCGTAACGGTCATGGTCTGATTACGATTCGAATACGGCGTGTCGTACTGTGCATAATTCGATACCGCAATCGAGATCAGATATTGAGCAATTGGATAGCTATTTTTCCACAGATAGGTTTTTGTGCCGTCATTATTCGTCGTTGTACTGATCAGCTTGCCATTCGAAACCGATACCATTTGTGCAGGAGCGGTAATCCGTACTGACGATGAATCAGCCTTATCTGCCGGAGTATCGCGGCAGGGAAACCAGTCCGATGCGCCATAAGGTTCGCTCAGACTCCAGATAACCGGGTCGTTAGTCGATTCATGTTTACCGAAGGCAAAGCTGCCGTTGACCCCGCTGTCCGGTACGCCATGATAATAAATAGCTAGCGTTAGAGCCTGGCCATTCGCTAATGGTTGAGTAGGTGTAATGGTCAGCTTGTTCTGAGCGTGCAGAAAGGTTAACTTTTGCGAACCAGCTTTAACTGAATCGACTTTTAGTCCCGTAGTGGACGTAGTGGTTGAATTCAGATCCAGAAAAAAGCTGGGTAGGCCAGGGACCGTACTTTTAAGCGTTACTATCGTAGCAGCCGTCATGCTGGCAGGCGAGGTAGTAAACCGAAGGTCAAGGCCATAATAGGTGATGTCGATAGAGGCATCGCCCGGATAGGCCATTCGCGCTTTTGGATTACTGGCTAACTGCCCGAAGTAACGGACTTTATTGATCCGGCAGAACTGCCCACCATCATCAATCTGGGCGTAGGTAAGGAGTGGGAAGAGAAGCAGAAAGTACAGATTTTTCATAGAACAAAGGTCGTCATGAATTAATATCAAAACGGATAATATGTTGAGATCTGCTTAGTTCCGGCCGTTTTTTTCTGCCTTACTGATGGCCATTCAGGAGTTTGGGGGCTTGTGTGTTAATTTCAGTCTTTGCTTTCAGGGCATCAAGTTCCCGTTGTTCGGCCTCCGGCAGTTGTAGATGCCAGCCCATCGAACTGGCCAACTGATACATCATGTACTGAATCTGGTTGTTGGCAATTTTAGGCAGGTCGCTTTGCATGGCCCGTTCGTTCATGGCCTTTTTGGCTTCTTCCAGAATCTGGGTGTAATCGGCCCCGCTGAAGTGGTTCAGTATGCCTGCCTGTATGTCATAAAACTTATAATCAGTATCGATCGAGAGTACTTCGGGTTCCGGAAACGATTCAATCACCAGCTTTTTCTCGCCGTCGGCCGGAGCCCGAAACCGGACTTTGGCAAAGTCGAACCCGACCAATACCTTCGATTTGGCGATGACCATCGCCTTTTTGGGGTCATTAAGCAGATATAGAATCTTTTTCTGATCCTGATAATTGTAAATCTCCGAAAAGTACCCTTCAGCCATGACAACCTTGAAGACTTTCTCAATGCGTTCGAGCAGCAGAACCGAATCGCGCTGAACATTGGTCAGGCCAGTACGTTTTCGAAGGGTGTTCGCTAATGCCACACCTCCGCCCGCACCCAGCAATACAAATAAAACGGCAGTAAAGAAATCCATAGTAGGTTAAATGTACAGACTTTATGATAAGATGTCAGCCAATCTGTAAGAATTGATCATTGACTATAGTTGCGAGTTTTCGATAGCCTAACGTATAGACCTACAAAGTGGCAAAAGTAACGGATTTCTCATCGCCTGAACGGCTGGACGTCGTTTCTAAAAAGAACTGCCTTGTTCAGAGACACGTCTACTGAACAAGGCAGTTGAGATTAGGGATCAGCGCTGGCTATCTTTTTGTTGTCTTAACGCAGATTGCCACCATCTGTCTGATCGGTAATGAAATAACTTGACGATGAAGGCTCCTGCGTGATCTTTTTCGCGATCAGCGCATTGTACTTACAGATTAAGACCATTCGATTGATCAGCCTAGCTATTTCGTTTCTGGGGCTTTTTATATAATTCTTCAATTCGTCCTTGTAAGGAGACATCAGTTGTGTCCAACGTTGGTTGTAGAACTCGTTTAGGCCAAGCCATTCGTTACCCGTGTGGATAACATACACAAAGGCATTGGTACTTTTCATCAGCTTACCATCCATGTCAAAGTTGGCCGCGTTGCCGGGGCTATGGGTAATCCGTAAGCTTCGATACACCATAAGCGTGCCCGATGCTATTTCTTCCAGAAACTGAGGTCGCCCGTGCTGGAGTAGATAACAATCGTTGATTGCCACAAACTTGCGGAGGTTATTGAGCTGGTTATCGAAGTAAGTGAAGTTGCTGACCTGGTCGATAGAAAACGCTTTAACCTTATCCTCCTGGCGGTACTGGACAATATCGGCTTTCCAGTTGAAATTAAGCTCTCCCTGAAGCTCAACACCACTACGTAAGGTGAGTTTACCCGGATTCCAGTTTATGGCATACGCAGCCCAGGCATGGCTGATTAAACCTATGAATAACATGACTAGTAGCCCCTTTTTCATTATTGCAATTTATCTATTGAGTAAAATTCTGGCCTGATGAATGGACCTTTTCCCTGGTCTGGATGCATCGGATAAGCCTTGTCTGTTAAAAGGATTTAACGACAGAATTTAACCGGAAAAAGAGGGCTAAGTTTGAAAATAATTGAATTATTAAGTTAAAAAATTGAATATATCTATGTAGAAAAGTTATAGATTATGCTGTTTGGTTACGGATATTCCTATTAAAAAATGGCAAATCGTTCAAGTGAAAAGTGAACCGTTTTATAGAATCACGTTTTTGCCGAATTCTCTTTGCTAACGGTTACTACCCAAAAATTTAGTGAATGGCTGACGCGCTGCACCAGATTTTGGAGCATTCAGGTGTTCATCCGCGATTGCATAACGAAAGAGAGGAGAGTGCGTTTTAAACTGTGGCACGGCTGATACTAACGTCTGCTTATCAACTATGGAATCAGCCGTGCCACAGTTCGGCGAACAGTCTCCGTAAGAGAGGAGAGGGAATAAGTATAAAAAACGAATGCCGGATTAGAGTTTGTTTCTCTTATCCGGCATTCGTTTGAAAAAAGACTTTAGAATTACTTCGCGTAAGCAACTGCGCGCATTTCCCGGATGACCGTCACCTTGATCTGACCGGGGTATTGCATTTCTTTCTCGATCTTCTGTGAGATTTCGTACGACAATACGCCAGCTCGCTCGTCGGAAACATGATCAGCATCGACCATGATTCGAAGTTCACGACCGGCTTGGATCGCGTAACATTTCGTAACGCCGGGGAAGTTTCCAGCCAATTCTTCCAGCTCTTTAAGCCGTTTGATGTACGACTCCATCATTTCACGTCGGGCACCGGGCCGTGAGCCTGATACCGCATCGCAGACCTGAACGATCGGTGAAATCATACTGGTCATCTCAATCTCATCGTGGTGCGCACCAATAGCGTTGATGACTTCGGGGTTTTCCTTGTATTTTTTCGCCAGCTCCATGCCCAGAATCGCGTGGGGGAGTTCGGCTTCTTCGGGCCACACCTTGCCAATGTCGTGAAGCAGACCAGCCCGTTTAGCCAGTTTGGCATTCAGCCCTAATTCGGCAGCCATAGTCGCACAAAGCTTGGCAACTTCCCGCGAGTGTTGAAGCAGATTCTGTCCATAACTCGACCGGAAACGCATCCGACCTACCATTTTGATCAGTTCGGGATGCAACCCATGAATGCCAAGGTCAATGACCGTTCGCTCGCCAATTTCGACGATCTCGTCTTCAATGTTCTTGCGGGTTTTAGCCACGATTTCTTCAATACGTGCCGGGTGAATTCGACCATCCTGAACGAGCCGGTGCAGGGACAGCCGGGCAATTTCGCGACGGACAGGATCAAACCCGGAAATGATGATGGCTTCGGGAGTGTCGTCGACAATGATTTCAACGCCGGTAGCGGCTTCCAGGGCGCGTATGTTGCGCCCTTCACGCCCAATCACTTTGCCTTTCACATCGTCGGATTCGATGTTGAAAACGGATACACAGTTTTCAATGGCGTGTTCGGTAGCGGTCCGTTGAATAGTTTCGATAACTACCTTTTTAGCCTCTTTGGTAGCCGTCAGTTTGGCTTCTTCGATGATGCTTTTGATGTAGGACGAGGCTCGGGATTCAGCTTCAGCTTTCAGGGTTTCGATCAGTTGGTCGCGAGCCTGATCGGCCGAAAGGCCTGCGATTTTTTCGAGTTGCGCAACCTGATCGGCCAGCATCCGGTCGGCTTCCTGCTGGCGCCGATCCACGTCTTCCCGCCGTTTGTTGAGCGCTTCTATTTGCTGAGAGAGACTATTCTTTTGTTGATTGATCTCGTTCCGCTGCTGATTTAATTCGGATTCGCGCGAACGCTGCTGATCGGCCTGTTGTGCTAATTGCTGTTCGCGCTGCTTGAGTTTGTTCTCGTTTTGAAGAAGGATATTCCGTTTTTGATTGGTGTTTTCTTCGAACTCTGATTTCAGTTTGAGGTATTTCTCCTTAGCCTCCAGCATCCGATCTTTCTTAATCGTTTCGGCCTGTAACTCTGCGTTTTTTAAAATCGTTGCTGCCTGCTCTTCCGCTTCTTTTTCGTGTTTTGCACGAACGCTCGCCATCATTTGACGGCCAATTACTATACCAATGCCGCCCCCAACCAGGAGGGCTGCCAGAATTGTTAACCAAGTGTCCATTGGACTATATCGTTAGGGTTGAACAAAAAACCATCAACCTGCTTCGATACGAGTGCTCTGAACGCGAACTCGAAAAATTATATTGGGCGGGTAAGCCCCAGTTGTTTATGTCGAAACGACCGGCGTAACGACCTGGTCTAATTGAGTGATTTTGTCAAACACCATTTGTTGTAATCGCTGCATTTTTCGTTCTCCTCTGAGCTTAGTTACTAAGCAGTCGAAGGCTATCATGGCCAGAGCTTCCTGGGTTTCCGCAAAGCCCTTTTCCCGGTATTGTTTCAGTTCGTCCTGAATCAGCTTGGCGGCTTCGCGCACTACGGCTTCCGCTTCGGGCTCTACGTACAATTTGTAGGTCCGATCCGCAATTTTAACGCGAATTGATAGTTCTTCCATCGCTGCAGTCGGCTCAGTTGGGCTTTCCCTCGGAGCCAATTTGGGTTTATGACAAACTACTCAAGTGAGCTATACACCGTTCCAATTCCTGGATATACTCGTCGAGTTGTTGTTTTAATTCAGCATTCGTACCTGTATGTAACAGGTTGTCTTTTACAATTATACCACTATCTTTTGAAATAGCTGTATTATTTTCTGCCTTAGTTGATTTTTTTCGTAATTCTTTTACCTGGTCCTGCTCAGCTTTGAGGCTTTCCTGCAAGGCATCTCTCTCCCGTTCTAACTGCTCAATCTGGTTTTTCGCATCGGCATACAAATTTGTGAGCAACTTGAGTTTATGCTCAAATCGCTCCACCAATGCAATAATTTGATGCTCGCTAACCACAGTGTTGAATGATAGAATTTTGAATGATAGAATTTTGAATGATAGAATGAAACCTAAGGGCTATTCTATCATTCAAAATTCTATCATTCATTATTTACGAATAACAGCACCCAGCTCCTGCTCGAAGGCATTCATGAGTCGCTGCATGGTTTTATCGATAGCCGCGTCGGTAAGGGTTTGGGTTGAATCCTGCAACATAAAATTGACAGAATAAGCTTTCTTCCCACTACCGAGGTTATCACCTTCATACACATCGAAAACGTTGATAGACCGTAACAGCTTCCGCTCGGTCTGACGGGCCAGCCGACTGATTTGTTCAAAAGAAACGCCCTGATCAATAACCAGCGATAAATCACGACGGACTTCTGGGAAACGGGACACTTCTTCGTAGCGAACTTTGCCAGTTGCCAGTTTCAGCAGGGCGGCCCAGTCGAAGTCGGCGTAAAATACGGGCTGTTTCAGGTCCACTAATTTTGTGAGCTTGGGTTGAACCAAGCCTAAACTCACAACCGGTTTTTTATTGACTACGTACGTCAGACCATACTGGAAAATGGCGGAGTCGGCAGGCTGGGTGTCAAACGATTTGATACGGAATAGATTCAGAACGCGCTGAACAGCCGTAGCCAAATCATGATAAGCCACTGATTGTCCCTTCTGAAGCCAACTTTCCGACGATTGATTGCCTGTTATAGCCAGGCTTAATCGCATACGTTCTACGTACTTAGTGGCGCCATCTTCAAGTTTTACTTTATGATAGATCTTGCCAAATTCAAAGGTCTTTAGATCCTTCTGCCGTCGGTTCAAATTATAGACTAATGTTTCGAGGGATGAAAACAGTAGCGTTTGCCGCATAACCGACAGCTCATCGCTCAACGGATTCAGCAATGTTACATCTTCATTAGGTAATGAAGACCGGATAGCGTCGTGATAAGCCGGACGGGTAAGCGATAAGGTCAGGATTTCGAAGAAACCATTAGCGGCCATCAGTTGACCAACTCGATTCTGCCAGCCATCGGGGTCTGTTTTCGGAAATTCCGAGAGTGAATCGGCCGCCAGATTTGCCGATAGCGGAATATTATCCAATCCATAGATCCGTAGAATCTCCTCAATCACATCAGCTTCCCGCGTTACATCGACCCGGTAAGGTGGTACAATGGCGATAAAACCTTCCTCCGTTCGATCTTCAGCCTGAATGTCCAGTGCTTCCAGAATCCGGTGAATTTCGGTATGGTCAATTTTAATCCCAATCAGCCGATCGATGTTTCGATAGCGCACAGATACGCGGAATGGCTCTACCGAATTTGGATAAATGTCGGTGATTTCTGAGCTGATCGTTCCGCCAGCTATTTCCTGAATCAGCAGGGCCGCCCGCTTCAAGGCAAAAACAGGCATGTTGGGATCGGTGCCCCGCTCAAACCGGAACGATGCATCGGTTTTGAGCCCGTGATACTGCGCCGTTTTTCGGACAGACGTAGCCGAGAAGTACGCTGATTCCAGAAAGATGCTGGTTGTCTGCATCGACACGCCTGAATGTTGCCCACCAAATACCCCGGCAATACACATGGGTTTTTCAGCATCGCAGATCATCAGATCGGTAGCGCTAAGCTTCCGCTCAACCCCATCGAGCGTGATGAAGGGAGTCCCTTCAGGCAGCGTTTTAACAATGACCTGTTTCCCGGAAATCTTATCGGCGTCGAACGCGTGAAGCGGCTGTCCAAGGTCGTGCAATACGAAGTTTGTAATGTCAACGACGTTGTTGATCGGTTTCTGGCCAATGGCAATTAACCGTTGCTTAAGCCAGTCCGGAGATTCGGTTACAGTCAGTCCACTGATGGTCAGACCTGTATAGCGGGGGCAGGCGACTGTATCCTCAACTCGTACATCCAGCGTCAGGTTTGTGTTGTCGACCGTGAACGTGTCTACTGAAGGCAAGCGAAGTGGACGATTCAGTGCGGCTTTTAAATCACGTGCTGTACCATAGTGTGAAGCGGCATCGATCCGGTTTGGCGTCAGGCCAATGGCGATCTGGTAATCGGCTTCGAGGTTGAAGTACCGGGCTGCAGGTGTACCATTGGGCAGATCAGTATCCAGTACCATAATTCCGGCGTGCGAGGTACCCAGGCCTATCTCGTCTTCGGCACAAATCATACCTTCGGAAGCTGCCCCGCGAATTTTGGCTTTTTTGATTTGAAACACATCGCCCGAGGCTGGATGTAAGGTAGCACCGACGAGGGCAACCACTACTTTTTGACCAGCTGCCACATTAGGCGCTCCACAAACAATTGGAAGCGGCTGGTCAGTACCTACATCAACAGTGGTCAAACTTAGCTTATCAGCATCAGGATGTTTGGTGCAAGTCAGTACTTCGCCAATGACAACGCCTTCCAACCCGCCGGGTACCGCTTCAATTTTCTCAATTCCTTCTACTTCGAGTCCTGTTGCAGTCAGCATTTTACCAACTTCTTCAGGCAATTCGGGTAATTCAATAAAATCTTGTAACCATTTATAGGAAATTTCCATACACAGGCAAAACAGGTAATTGTTACAAAGGTAAGGAGGAAAGGAAAAGGGAGAAAGGAAAAGGGAGAAAGGGAGAAAGAGCAATGATAATTTCTTTCCTCCTTCCTGCCTTCTCCCTTTTCCTTTCTACTTTTCAATGATACTTTTCGCCAGCTTTTACGGCCACAGTGAGGGTATTTTCGGCGGGGGGGATAGGACAGGAATAAGTTGGATTATATGCACAATAGGGGTTATAAGCCGTATTGAAGTCCAATATAGCCCGGTTGTCGATTAATTTAGCAGGGTCCAGTTCCAGGTAACGCCCTCCGCCATAGGTTTCCTTGCCTGATGTAGCGTCGCGGAATAGAATCGAGTATGTATCCTGAAGTTTAACAACCAACAATCGGCAAGTTTCGTCATTTAGCTTAAAAACGGCGTGGGCAAACTTGTCGTAAACTTCCTCAGAACCATCACTCATTCGAACCACCAACTTTTGTGTCTTATCAGCAAAGAGCTCAAGTCGCGCGGAGACTCGGTAAGAAGGGTCGGGAGAGAAATAGCTAAGTCCCCGGAACGTAGTTTTCTCTTTTATAGGCGACTCACTGCCTGTACGGAAAAATTCGTCTTTCTTTCTTCGGTCACTATCGACTTGCTGACGATAGGTTTCCGGATTAATAGACTCATTCAAACCATCAGCAGAAGTAGTGTTACTGCTATCGAAAAAAGTATAATAGATGACTACTAATGCAACCAGTAAAAGTCCTGTCAGGAAGAATTTATTTTTAATCATATGTATAAATAATGGCTTTTGAGTGAAAGCCTGTATATGGTTGTAAAATTAGAGAAGGACCTGAACGATAGTAGTTAGTAGCGCACTAAAATTTATTTTTAGATTGATAGTGGAGAAAATTAATTAGTAACCAATCGATAAAATTTTAAACTAAAAATAGGGTTGATAATGCACTTCTGATTGCACTATTCCATTAAATCAGCCAGATGTCTATTTTTATGAGTATTTTAGCTCGCAGGTGTTAAGAAATTTACTTAGCTTTAATTGGTTTTTAATATATTTAGAAACCGAAAGGGTATTCTTACGGTAAGGTGCAAATTCTACTTCGCATATGGCTAAACTTTACGAGCTAAAAACATTTACGTCCGGGAACGGAAATTTAACCGTTTTTGAAGCTATTATTCCGGGGGTAATTCAGCGTGTTTTTTATATTTATGAAGCTGGTCATGGAGCAAGGGCAGGGCATCGACATATTAATGCCTGGAATGCGCTTATTTGTCTGAATGGAAGCTGCCGGGTGTATTGCAATAATGGCCACGAAGAAACAACGTTTGAGCTGAGCTCTCCGCGCCAATGCCTAGTGTTAATGCCCGAAGATTGGCACATCATGGATGAGTTTTCGAGCGACGCTATTTTATTGGTTGTGTCGAATCAGCCTTACGACAAAGACGACTATATCTACGAACCTTACCCAAATAGTCGGCTGATGATGGCCGATTCCGAATGATTTCTTTTCTGGATCTCAAGCGTGTTAATAAACCCTATGAGTTAGCCATTCAGGCAGCTACTGACCGAGTTCTGAAATCAGGCTGGTATATTTTAGGCCGCGAAGTTGCAGCTTTTGAAGCTACGTTTGCAGCTTATTGCCAAACAACCTATTGTATTGGGGTTGCAAATGGTCTGGATGCGCTGACGCTGGTATTGAAAGCCTGGGATTTCCCCAAAGAGAGCGAAGTGATTGTGGCCTCCAATGCATATATCGCATCTGTGTTAAGCATTACACTGGCTGGCCTGACACCCGTATTGGTCGAACCCAATCCACATACGTATTTGCTGGACCCCGATCGTGTAGAAGCAGCGATTACCGCGAAGACACGAGCCATATTACCCGTACACCTCTATGGTCGTTGCTGCGACATGCTGCCGATTCAAAAACTAGCCGAACGGTATGGGTTGAAAATTCTGGAAGATGCCGCTCAGGCACATGGAGCCACCTATGGAATGAAACGGGCAGGTAATCTGGGCGATGCAGCCGGATGGAGTTTTTACCCTAGCAAAAATTTGGGTGCACTTGGTGATGCCGGGGCTATTACCACCAACGACCAGGTATTGGCCGAGCGGCTGCGAGCACTCCGCAATTATGGCTCCGCCCAAAAATATGTCAATGACTATCAAGGGCATAATAGTCGCTTAGATGAGTTGCAGGCGGCTATATTATCCGCAAAGCTTCCCCAGCTCGATGGAGATAATGACCGCAGACGGGCATTGGCTCGTCAATATCTGACGGGGATTCGAAACCCCGATATACTGCTGCCACCAGCCGACCAGATTGGGCAGGATGTCTGGCATCTGTTCGTTATTCGGCATCCGCATCGTGGCGAATTGCAAACCTATTTACGTGAACGGGGTATCAGTACAGATGTACACTATCCAATTCCACCGCATAAGCAGCGGGCGTATGAATCATACGGAAATCTGTCGTTTCCGATTTCAGAGCAATTACATCAGGAAGTGCTCAGTTTACCCCTCAACCCATCCTTAACCGATGAGGAGGTTGCCTATATTATTGATACCATTAACCAATTTGGCGAAAGAGCGAAAGAATGAAAGAGCGAAATACTGGCTGTGCCGACAAATCGCTTTCTCGCTCTCTCACTCTTTCGCTCTTTCGCCCGTATGAATCTGTCTGTCATAATTCCGGTCTACAACAGCGAACGAACCATTGGCCCGCTGGTTGAACGGCTGCAGAATTGCCTGGCCGGGTGGGCGTTTGAGGTTGTGCTGGTGAACGACGGTAGTAAGGATGGGTCAGAAGCAGTATGTCAGCAGCTCGAAACGAGATTTCCTAATGTGACATTTGTGTCGTTGCGTAAAAACTTTGGAGAGTTTAATGCTGTCCTGTGTGGGCTTAACCATGTTGGCGGGAAGTACGCAGTGATCATTGATGATGATTTTCAGAACCCACCCGAAGCAATTTTGACGCTTGTCACTGCTGCTGAACAGGAAAATTATGATGTAGTCTACAGTCGATATGCACAAAAACAGCACCACTGGTTTCGAAACCTCGGTAGCTGGCTGGTCAACACCCTAACGACCTACTCAATTGGAAAACCCCGCGATCTTTATCTGTCGAGCTTTAAATTGATTCGACGGGAGGTAATTGATGAGATTATTCGGTACCGGGGGCCTTATCCTTACATCGATGGACTTATTTTTCGGGTAACCCGTAACATAACCAGTGTCGAAGTCCCGCACCACGCTCGTTCCGAAGGACGTTCCAGTTACACAGTTCGCAAACTTGTTGCACTCTTTCTGAATGTATTCATTGGATATTCGCTCTGGCCCATTCGAGTTTTCACCGTATTGGGGGCTGCTCTGTTGCTGGTCAGCCTTCTAACGGGTTTCTTGATGCTTGTTGGGTGGATCAGTAAATCAATTACCGTTCCCGGATGGGCCATCGTTGTATGGGCCATCGGAGCAGGATTGGGTTTGCAAATGCTCTTTTTGGGTGTGTTGGGCGAGTACCTTGGTAAGTTATTCATGGCGTATAGTGGACTACCTCCTTACGTAGAAAAAGAGTGAAAGAGTGAATGAGCGAGGCCTTTGACACCACTCATTCACTCATTCACTCTTTCGCTCTTTCACTCTTTCACTCTTTCGTGTATGATCGGTCATTCGGAAGAATATGAAAAAATGGCCCGGTTGGAAGGCCAGTTATGGTGGTACCGTAGTTTGCACGAACGGGTAGACGCTGCCTTGCAACAGCGCTTTGGGGATCGTCGGGATATTACGATTCTGGATGCGGGCTGCGGTACGGGTGGTATGCTGGACTTTCTGCGCAGGAAGGGCTATACGGCTTTGAAAGGGGTTGACGGGTCGACCGATGCTATCACTTTTTGTCAGCAACGCGGTCTTCCGGTTACGTTAATTAACCTGAACGAGCTGGCCCATTTTGAGCCGGGCATACAGTACGATGCTATTATCTGTAATGATGTGTTCTGTTATTTTACCGATGCCGACCTGATGCCTTTATTAAAAGCCTTGCAGCAACGGCTGAAACCTGGAGGTATATTACTAAGCAACAACAATGCTTTTACGGCCTTCGAAGGGCAGCATGATATTGCTGTAGGTGTAATTCGACGGTTTGTGCTACGTGATTTTGAGGGACGGATGCCCAGCGCAGACCTTCGGATTATCCAGTCGACATATTGGAGTTTAGTCCTTTCTATCCCAATTTTGCTGATACGACAATGGCAGCGGTTGCAACTAACGCTAGGCTGGCGGACGGCCGACGAAGCACAATCGGACGTGTATTTACCTACACCCTGGATAAATGAGACACTTTACCGAGTTGCTAAAGTTGAACAAAAGCTATTTCGCCGAACCCCCTTTGGTAGTTCGCTGTTCATATTGGTTGTGAGTCGATAGTCAATAATCGTTGTTTATATCGATGACTAGTTGCTGGAGACCGCCAATTATCGACTATTGATTTTTATGTTTACAGGTATTGTTGAAACAGCCGGCCTCGTTTCGGCCATTGAATCAGAAGGAACAAACTTGGTTTTTCGGATCGAATCAAGTCTGGCTTCTGAATTAAAAATTGATCAGAGTGTCAGTCATAACGGCGTTTGCCTGACCGTCACCAGTGTGAGCGATGGGAGTTATACCGTTACGGCTGTCGATGAGACGCTGAAAAAAACGAACCTTGGCCAACTAAAAACAGGCGATCGGGTAAATCTGGAACGCTGTATGCCTGCCAACGGTCGCTTCGATGGGCACATTGTGCAGGGGCACGTAGACCAAACGGGCGTATGTACCCATGTGCAGGATATGAATGGGAGTTGGTTATTCGATTTTCAGTACCAGCCCGATGAATCCGGTAATATTACCGTCGAAAAAGGGTCCATTTGTATCAATGGGGTCAGTTTAACCGTTTTTAATTCGCAGCCCGATGGTTTTCGGGTGACCATCATTCCATACACGTACGAACATACAACCTTCCGTGACCTTAAAGCCGGGGATATCGTCAATCTGGAATTCGATATTGTAGGAAAGTATATTAAAAAAATGTTGGGAAATACTTATTTTGTACCTGGTGAATTAGTAAAGTGATTCGAGGTAGAGGACTAAGGTACTATTGGTAGTAAAATCAGCCAATCGACTACTCCCCGATTTCACCCGCATCAATTACTTCACTATGTTTACCAGTACTCGTACGTCACTAAATCGCCCCACTACTCCTGAATGATTAAGATCAGCACCCGAACTGCTTCAGACTTGCTGATTCAAATTGGCATTATCGCATCCCTTCTGGTTGTTCTATTCCTGGGATTTTTCTTCCTCTATCTACCCTTTACCACGAATCACGGCCAAACAATCACCGTACCTGACGTAACTAAACTCAGTTTCGATGAGATGCAGAATCTGCTCGATGATCGAGATCTTCGTTACGAAGTCAGTGATTGCACCTTTGTGGCTGGATGGCAGCCTTTAACGGTTTTTCAGCAATATCCTCGGGCCAATGCAAAAGTGAAAGAGGGTCGAAAAATATACATAACGCTGGTGAAGCGGATGGCCCCGATGGTCTCTATGCCCAAATTAGACGATTTGACGCTTAAGAGTGCGGAGTTAAATCTGAAATCGCTTGGGCTTGAAAAAGGGGAGATCATCTACGTCCCTGATGTGGCCAAGAATTCGGTACTTCGGCAACTCTATAACGGCAAAGAAATTGCTCCCGGCACACCTGTACCAAAAGGTGCCCGAATAGATCTTGAAGTTGGCGATGGGTTGGGAAGTACGATGTTTGAGGTGCCAAACGTTGTAGGGTTACCACTCGACGAAGCCAAATTGACAATTCAGGGGTCGAATCTGAAAGTCGGCACGATTATTTCTGTTGAAGACCCCGAGAAGGAAGTCGGAACCGTGGTCCGACAGCGACCCGAAGCGCGTTCTGGTGAGCGCATTCGTGTTGGTGAAGCTATGGATTTGTGGGTCGTTGGGCCAATTGAGCCGGATCAATAAACGTTTTCCGGCATGCATGCTACATGAGAATTTCGTTACTTACTCAGCCGAATAAATCGTCGATCCGACCATTTTTATGCAGCCTGTTGTGGGTTGTCTGTACCGTTTGGGGGCTGAACGCGCAGGCTCAGACTTCCTTACAACTCCCTTTTTTCGATGACTTTGCTTCTGCGGCAGCCCGCTCAGGATCAACCCAGCCCGACCCAAGCCGGTGGGTGTCGGGTAGTGGGGTATACATAAACAATACCATGGCCATTGGTCATCCGACGATCAATGTGGCTACGTTTGATGGCTTGCAGGCCAATGGCCGCCCCTATGTTCGAAACGCAGCACTTGAGCAAGGGTATACCGATACGCTGGAATCGAAACCTATAAATCTGGCGGGTCTTGCCACAAGTAGCGGTGTTTTTCTTAGCTTTTACTGGCAAGCGAAGGGTTTAGGTGAATTGCCTGATCCGGGGGCATACCAAATCCAACGGCCAGATACATCGGAAACCAAGAAATCTCCTTACGATAAACCGTTTGTCAATGCGAGTGGCAAGTCGTTGTGGATTCATATCGACTCGCTGGTTATTCAGACTGCCGATTCCCTGACGCTCCAGTTTAAGAACACATCCGGAGTCTGGAAAACGATCTGGGCCAAAGCCGGTGGTCAGGCCGACACCGTATTTAGTCAGGCATTTGTACAAGTTCCGGCTACCTACCTTCATGGAGCTTTTGCGTTTCGTTTTCGGACGTATGGCCGACGATCAGGTCCGTTCGATACCTGGAATATCGATTACGTCTATTTGAACAAGGGCCGCAACGCCAATGACAAAGAAATGATCGACATTGCGACGCAGCAATCACTAACTCCGCTGTTGAAACGGTTTACGGCCATGCCGATGGCACAGTTTAAGGTGAAAGGCATCGCCGAAATTGCAGATACAGTGAGTACGGTAATCAATAACCTGATCAACAACCCGACACCAACACCACACCGTTTTATTGTGCGGGATGAAGTAACGGGCAACCAATTGCAAAACAGTATATCATCCCCAACGTTTGTCAATGGATTTCAGCGCCGAACCGTAAAACCAGCGATCAACGTCGATCAGACGCAGGCCAAAGCGTCGTTACGCTACGAAATTGACTTGGAAACGGCCGATGCACAAAACCCAATTTTCAGTGCTAACCCAAAGACTTTACTTAGTAATGATACCATTTCTTCGGTAGCAGTGCTCGATAATTATTATGCGTACGATGATGGTTCGTGGGAGTATGCCTATCAAATTCGGCAGCGCGAGCAGATAGCCGTTCGTTTTCCTCTCAATAAACCGGATACAGTTGGGGCCGTAAGAGCTTGTCTGGTGCCTTTTACGACAGATCAGACGGGGCAATCGTTTGTTATTACCATTTACGGAAATAATAAGGGTAAGCCTGGCATCGCGTTGTATCAGCAATCATTCACAATGCAGTATCCGTCGACCCGGAATGGGTTTGTCGATTATAAGTTTACGAGAAATGTTATCGTACAGGATACATTTTATGTAGGTTATCAGCAGATTGCCAGTGCCGACACCAGCTTGTTACGGATCGGGTTCGACAAAAACAGCCCGTTTGGCGAAAACCTGTTCTATAATGGCGGAGCCAACTGGGAGCAAAATCTGCGGAAAGATAATACAGGCAAACCGATTGGTGCGTTTCAAATAAATGGAGCTTTTATGCTCCGGCCTGTAATGGACAAAAAGGGCATACTAACACCGACTACTGAGCCTGAGCCGTTAGCCCTGATTCAAACGTACCCCAATCCGACTACCGGCCTGATTCGCTGGGATAACACAAAATTGACCCGGCTCGACGTATTGACTATCAGTGGTCAAACCTTAGTAACGCTCGAACCAAGTCGGGGCCAACAAACGTTAGACCTGAGTCACCTGCCCGATGGTCTTTACCTACTCCGACTTTTTATTGACCAACGGGCCGTGGTACAAAAATTAATCATTCAACATTAACTCAAAAGCGTCAGTCGCTACTATCAGTTATGGATCACTGACAACTGATAGTAACTGGCGACTAATGACTATCGACTACTATGGATATTACCGTGCAAGAATTGAAGGAACGGCTTGACAAAGGCGAAACATTGAATGTGATCGACGTGCGCGAACCGCATGAGTATGAAGCCGATAATATTGGTGCCCGACTCATTCCGCTGGGTGATCTTTCTTATAATCTTGACGAGCTGGAAGATTTACAGGACGAAGAAGTAATTGTTCTTTGCCGGTCGGGTAAACGTAGCGGTATGGCTCAGCAAATTCTGGAGCAAAACGGATTCAACAATGTCCGTAACGTAATCGGAGGAATGCTGGCCTATCGGGCACAGTAAATAAAAAATGTATGATGTATGTCGATTTGCATACATCATACATCATGCATCATACATCGAATCACTTTTTCCTCCTCATCGGGCTTTATCCAGGAGTAGTTTCCCTGATTACGAAACCAGGTCAATTGTCGTTTGGCGTAGCGTCGGGAGTTGCGTTTGAGCAGGCGCACCATTTCCTCGTAATCGTAGGTGCCATCGAGGTACGGAAAAACTTCCTGATAGCCTACGGTTTGTAAGGCTGGAAGGTCCCGATAGGTAACTAGCGACCGGGCTTCGTCAACCAGCCCGGCAGCGAGCATAGCGTCCATACGGGCGTCGATGCGCGCATAAAGCTCTTCCCGTGGGCGCTCAAGTGCAATCATCACGGATCGAAAAGGCCGTTCGACTGGCTGCTGACGGCGAAACGAAGAGTAACGCTGGCCCGTCGACAGACACACTTCAAGGGCTCTGGTTACTCGGATTGGGTTCTGCAAATCGGCTGTTTGGGCATATACCGGGTCTAGCTGTCGTAATTCCTGCTGAAGTGCGGCTAACCCTTCCTGTTGCAGGCGATTCAATAAATGCGCACGTAAAGAGGGCTCTACAGCAGGCATATCGTCAAGACCGAAACAAACAGCGTTGATATATAAGCCCGTGCCACCCGATAAAATTACCACATCTCTTTTTTGAAATAAGTCGGCTAATACAGTCAAGCATTCCCGCTCATATCGCCCAGCATTTACGGCATCGGTGATGGAATGAGAGTTGATAAAGTAGTGTTGCACACCTTCCATTTCGTCGGGTGTAGGTTTTGCTGTGCCAATAGTTAGTTCGCGGTATAACTGACGCGAATCGGCTGAAACAACATCCGTTCCTAAGATTTTAGCTAATCGAACACATAGAGCTGTTTTTCCTACAGCCGTTGGTCCTGCTATAACAAGCAATGTTTTCACAACGCAATTCCGGGTATTGATAGTCCTTTCTGACGAGATCCAGAACGCTAAAGATAGTGCAAAAGTCGTGCGCTTACCTGCAGGCGGAGTCGTTTTGGCTTTGCCCGGTCATAAATACCAATGAAGATGTTGGGGCTTCACCAAAATTTTAGAAGCGTTAGAACGAAAGAAAAAGCCAATTTGTTACTTCTTTAAGTATATAACATTATATATAGATTAGATGGGATAATGTGGAATATCATTAAAGCCGCCTATATCGATACTGATTAGCAATCAGTTATTATTCACTACTCAAATCAATTATTTCGGCAAAAAATTGTTTGTAGCGTAGATTAAATTAAAATATCTATATTTGCTCATAACATTGCAAGTGCCTTTTAATCAGTAAGTTAACTTACCAAAAGGTTAGTACTAATATTCCTCATGAACGAACCAATTAACGATCCAAAGCCCAATCATTTTAGTCCTATAGCCCTGAAGAAAACATTAGATATTATTTGTGGAAAGTGGCGATTATATATTATTTATCAAATTGGTACTGAAGTCCGACGATATGGCGAACTTAGACGCATGATCCCCGAAGTGAGTGAAAAAGTGTTGATACAGGAATTAAAGGCACTGGTTGAGCTGGGCGTAATTGAAAAACAATCCTACAATGAAGTGCCTCCCCGTGTTGAATACAGTTTGACTGATACAGCGAAAAGAATACTTCCACAGCTGTTCGAACTGTCCTCAATCGGCGAAATGTTCCTGAATCCCTAGTTCGCTACATCAACTATTTTTGAATTCGCGTCGTTATTTGTTGACATACAACGTAAGCGGATTCAATGAGTATACAGGTAGGTTGTCTATTTCTGAGTCTATTGGGACTTATCCAATTGGGCCAAGGCAGGCTACATCATGCTGGAATCGAACCGTTTTTGATCGGGAAAGAAAGCACTTCTGTTGCCAAATCGGCATTAGCCCCGCAATTCAGCAAAACGGTACGCTTCAATATATATAGCTTTTCTGTTGTTTCGGCTGATACCGGGCGTGTCCGGGAGGCAATTATCAAAGCCTATCGGGGCGAATTGCTCCTTACAAACTTCCGGGTCCGTGTAGACGGATCTGTAGTAGGCGTTGAAGTGGCCGATCTGGATAGTAACCGATTCCCCGAACTCTACATTTACAGTACCAGCGATGGAAGCGGTTCATTTGGTCGGGTGTATGCCTGGCAATTTCTGCCCGAACGGAAAGCCGATATTGCAATGCCGAACTGGCAACTGTCAACAGGGTCTGGCTATATGGGACACGATAGCCTATGGACCGACCGAACGATTCTTTGCCGCAAATACCCAATTTATCAGGATGGTGATGCCAATGCCGAACCTTCTGGTGGGTTTCGCATGATGCGTTATTACCTACAGGCCGCCGGTTTAAATTACTCGCTGATTGCTGAGTAGTCGATAGTCAGGGGTGTCAGCTTCTGGCGACTGCTACTGACTATCGACTACTCAGCAATCAGAATACCTTAAAGCCAAGTGAAACGGTGGCAATGCCCAGAAAACCCTTAATGTTGCTGTCTTTATAAACACCACCCACTGGTGCCGCATAACGGACATCGACATCCAGAAAAGGTAGCGGGGTATACCCTACGCCCAGTTCCAGCGCATATGTAAAATCTTTAACTTCAAGGTTCTGCGCTTCGTATTTATTCAACAGGTTTGTGGTGCCGGTGGTGGCCGGAATATCCGTTTGTGGGAAATTAATACTCGAATTGGCGTTAAGAATTCCGCTCGTGGTTCGGGTAGCTTCGGCTTTTTGCACAAAAATGAAAGTAGGGCCAGCATAGCCCCGAAGCTTTCCGTCCATCCATCGTTTCCCAATCAAAATAGGCACGTCGACCGCTTCCAATACTGATTCCGACACTACGTTCAGTGACGCATTCAGTAAACCGGGTTGCACGCTAACCGGTAAAGCATTGGCCAGAGCCGCATTGGCATTGACATCGACCGTGATGGCTGCTTTCTGTTTCAGAACGAATCGATTATAAGTGACTTCGGCCTGAATAAAAAACTTCTCGAAATTCTTCCGGGCCCATAAGCCACCCGAATACCCGTAACCAATTCCATTGTTTTTATTTTCCAGGTCAGGCACTTTCACGCTACCTACGGTTTGCCCCGGAATAGTAGTAAAACCATGTGTGAACGTTCCGCCACCTTTAATGCCGAGTTCGATGCTGCGGCTGGGAGTTTGCGCCATTACTGCCGACGTAGACAGGCTGAGTAACAGCGCGAAAGAAAGCTGATGAAATCTCATAAATTTATTGTTGCAGCAATACCCGACGGTAGTTAGCTGGATTAACCTGGGGAATAGTTGAACTGTATTTGGTGTTTATACCTTTGATGATTTCGTTCGCTACCATGGCGTATCCGGCAGGAGTGAGGTGAATACCATCAAGACTAAAAACGCCCCCCTGAATAAAGGTTGCTGAGTACGTAATGCCATTCAGTGTATAGCCTCCAGTTTGTGTTAACTGCTGAAATACAGGATTTACATCGACATAAACAGCCCCTTTGGCATCCGCCTGCGTTTTCATAATGGTATTGAATTCGTTGATGCGCGTATTCAGAAGAGTTACCTCACTGGCATCCAGTACATACTGATCGGGTACGGGATTGGATGCGCTAAGGCCAACACCTTTGGCAATGAAACTATTGAGAACAGAAGCGATTGAAAGCAGAAAATAATCGCCCGTACCTGACATCCGTACACCACCCGGTGCCGATTTGGAGCTAATCGCCAGGCCTGACAACCCCTGCGCTTTCAATAGAGCCCCGATCTGATCAGTAGCTGTAGTGAAATAAGGTGTCATGGTGATGTTAGGGATGCCGATCACTGCGCCTTTTCGCCCGCCTTCGGTCAGTTTGTTCATGATGGCGGTGAAATTAGTCGTGAAAAGCGTCGTCGATGTTAGATTATCTGCGCTTAAGCCACCCGATAATGCGTAACTCAAAGCATCGTTGTTGCCGAGCCAGCAGGTAAAAAACGTGGCCCCGTTTAGATTGTCGCTGGCATATTGGAAATAGGTGGTAGCACTGGATGCGTCGGGCAATAAACGTTCAAAGTAAGGATTCCCCAAAGTAGACCCATAACCTGGCGACAAAATATCGGCCGTCCGGATTCCGGGCACACCAAGGTTCTGATTCGCTCCGGTGAATTTGGTATACAGCGGTCCGCCACTTCCAGAGCTTGTTCCCCGAACGGCCGCTGGAGCTACCTGGCCTAGTGAACTGGCCAGCGAAGTCGGGTCGGAAGGATTAGGTACTTTAATGAGCTTTAAATAGCCCGAACCCGCTGCCTGTGCTTCGGTGAATAGAGGCTGAATGAAATCGCCACCACCCACTGTTTTAAACTGACCTGCCAGAATATTCGGATAGGAGTTAAGTTGGCCGTCGCGGTAAAGACCGTTGTCGGCATAGCCCGACGTCAGGGAGTTTCCAACAGCTACGTACTTGGTAAAATCAGCCGAACCTTTAGTCGGGGCAACACCTGTGCTCGACCCATTCGGATCAATGTCGTTGTTCGTACAGGCATTTACACCAACCAGAACGGTTAGTATAAGCGCCCACCGAAATCTGATAGCGGCATGCATTCGGATGTATAGATTTATTTGAATAATAAGAAATTGTAAAAAAAGAACGTAAAAGTAACGGCTTTCTGTTACCAAGCGATTAGTTGTGCGTCAAATCCCCATGACGAACCAGAAAGTAGTAAACAAACCCTAAACTACATCTGTTGTTTATCATAGGTGCGTTAGCGTAATTGCCAACCATCACTGCATGTTTCATTTTAAACCATACTAAACCAATGGGTCTTTTATCATTTTTCAAAGGAGTAGGTGAAAAAATTTTTCACAAAGATGAAGTTGTCCCCGAGCCAGCTCAGGCAGAAAAAGTAGAACCCGTTCGGGCACAGGCGTTACTCGACCATGTGAAGCAACTGGGACTTGCGTATAATAGTTTAACCGTGAAAACCAAAGGGGATACGGTTACTATAACGGGATCGGTTAAAACGCAGGAGGATGCCGAGAAAATCGCGCTGGCGGTAGGTAACGTTGAAGGTGTATCGGCGGTTGATAACCAACTGACGGTAGACACACCGGCTCCTGAAGGAAAATACTATACCGTGAAATCGGGCGACTCACTGTCGAAAATTGCGAAGGAAGTGTATGGAGACCCAATGAAATACGGCGTTATCTTCGAAGCAAACAAGCCAATGCTAAGCGATCCTGATAAAATCTATCCTGATCAGGTCCTACGGATTCCACAACTATAGTCAGGTAGGTACAAAGTCGTAGGGTTGTATAGTTATTAAGTTGCGCGCAACGTGTCAACTTGATAATTATGCAACCCTACGAGTTTATAACCACCTTGAAAAGAATAACATTTCGGCCTATGAGCAGTTGTATTTGTCTTAACTCAACGAAAACTCATGGCCGTTCATTTAATTTCGTACCTGAAAGAACAGTATACACCTGCTGTAATTGATCAGCTTAGTAGTGATCTAGGTGAATCGTCGGCTACCATCCTGAAAATTATTAATGGAGCTTTACCAACTCTACTAGGAGGGCTGACTCGTCGAGTCCAGGCTACAGGCGGGGCTACATCCATCATAAATTTTTTAGACAATAAAGATTACAGAGATACGCCACTAGACGTAAGTCAATCGATAGGTGATCATCCGGGTAATGCTGAAGTAACGGCAATCGGGCGAGATTTTCTGGAACAGATTTTTGGGGATAAGCTCGCCAAAACTACTGAACTCATCAGCCTGTATAGTGATGCCAAGCCCCAATCCGTTCTGGCAGTAATGGCTCAGTTAGGTACGATCCTGATGGGCGTTCTGGGACGCCAGGAGCAGGAGAAAGGCCTGACAATAGAAAGCCTGAAGACACTCTTACTGGGTCAGGCTACTGAGTTTCGTCAGATGCTGCCTAAAGGGTTGGATGGCGTTGGTAGTTTACTGGGATTTGACGAACTCGTAACGCCCACTGGCCCACAGACCGACGTTCAGGGGACGGATAACTTAAGTAATAATGTTATTAATCCAAACATACCGAAAAGCCCTGAAGGGGATCGTCGTAACGAAAATGTGCGCTGGTTGCGCTGGGCGATGATTGCGATTGCAGTGCTGGTATTGGCATTGCTCATCCAAAAATGCCATGAAAATCAGAATGGTATTGATGGGATAAGTACCGACTCAACCCGAACTGTAGAGCCGAATGCCGTTGAAGACACATCCGCAGCAACAAAAGAAAGTATTCAGGATGCTCATGGGCAAACGACCGACTCAACTGCACCGGGTCCACTGGGTATCCGCGATTCGTCGGAGGTAAAGCGCTAATGAAAAGGCAATAAGTGGCTCAGCTAAGGCTAGGAGTATATAATTACCAATACGTTGAACGCACCACAGCAGGCACCACCCAATAGTGCCGATGCCGGAGGAGCGTTGAACCAGCCGAGGTTAAAGTAAAGTCTAAAAAGTAATAGAATTGGTCAGTCAGCGGGTGTCTGAGTGCGTTGGTATTGGTTAACTTGCAGCCTTATTGTACGCTTTTGTGCGCTAGACCCACTTACTGACCAATTATGTTTGTTGACGCCATAGAACGCGTTGATTTATTTACTCGTCCGCTGCATTCGATTGTCCGACTTTATGGCCATGATGGGATCATACCCGGAACGGCTACATTATTTTTTGTCAATGAAGAAGCCTGTGCTGTAACCTGCAAGCACGTGGCCGATCTAGTGGCGCAGGCGGACGCTATTTTTCAGAATTATCGCGAATTCCAGGGCGCGCGACGCGATGTACTTCGTGAAAAAAATGCGAACTACCTGATCAGCCAGCTCGAAACAAAATACAAGCTCAGCCTGGATACCATCATTCGCATACGCAACAACTTTATCGGCTGTGTCGACCAGTTTCAGCGATTGAGTATTGACCACCACCCAACTCAGGATTTGGCGATTCTCCGATTTGAAGGGTACAAACGGCTGTTGTATAGCTCCTATGCTACGTTTTTACGTGATACATCACGCATAAAACCTGGCCGCAGCCTGTGTCGGTTGGGTTATCCATTTCCTGAGTTTACCAACTTTCGGTATAATCCATCCATTGACGATATCGAATGGGATATTGTTGGTCGAGCATCGTCGCCATCGTTTCCCATTGATGGGATTGTTACACGGTTGACGGGCGATAATCGGAATGTGTTGGGTATTGAAATGAGTACGCCCGGCCTGCGTGGCCAAAGCGGTGGTCCCCTTTTCGATACGAATGGGCTCATATATGGTATGCAGTCGGCCACCACTCACCTGCATCTGGGTTTCGATATTGAGGACCACGAAGTGATGGTCAATGGTCGGAAAAGGCGCGTGTCCAATTATCCATTTCTGAATGTAGGACGCTGTGTCCATGTCGATGTAATTAAGGCTTTTTTGCGGGAGAAGGGCGTTAAATATTATGAGGGTTAGTCAGATAGCACTGCTCTGGGGTGGTAGAAGCCTATAGGGTGAATCTTGTTACTGATCAGAATCACCTGACTACTTCTGGCAGTCCTTGACATCTTATCCGCCGTTGGTCGTATCTTTGAGCGGCCAACGCTCTATTTTATGTCTCAGCTAATCGCGAACAACTCAACGCAGGCTACTCTTTCGGCAGAAGCGCTCGCCTTGCTCAAACGACTGATTTCGACTCCCTCCTTCAGTCGGGAAGAAGCCCAGACGGCCGCGCTTATCGAAGCGTTTTTTCAGGAAAAGCAAATTCCCTATCAACGACTGAAAAATAATGTATGGGCTCAAAATCAGTATGCTGAGCCTGGTAAACCAACGTTGCTGCTGAATTCGCACCACGATACGGTCAAGCCGAATAAATCCTGGACACTTGACCCGTTTGTGCCGCTGGAGCAGGATGGGAAATTGTTTGGTCTGGGAAGTAATGATGCCGGGGGTTGCCTGGTATCGTTGCTGGCTACCTTCGTCTATTTCTACAATCGGTCCGATCTGGCGTATAATATTGTGATGGCCGCCACGGCTGAAGAGGAAGTTTCAGGACGTGATGGACTGGAACTGCTATTGCCGACGTTACCGCCAATTGATTTTGCTATAGTTGGTGAACCCACCGAAATGCAATTGGCCATTGCCGAAAAAGGATTGCTGGTGCTCGATTGCACAGCGCATGGTGTAAGCGGGCATGCTGCTCGCGACGAAGGGGATAATGCTATTTATAAAGCAATCCAGGATATCAACTGGTTGATGAACTATCAGTTTCAGAAGGTATCGCCTACGTTGGGGCCTATCAAGCTATCGGTAACCATCATTAATGCCGGAACTCAGCACAACGTTGTTCCCGATACCTGCACCTTTACCATCGACGTTCGGGTAACTGAACAGTACACACTCGAAGAAGTAATTGAAACCATTCAGGCGAACATCCAGGCAGAAATAAAACCGCGTTCAATACGACTGAAACCGTCCAGTATTCCTGCTGATCACCCGATCGTCAAAGCAGGTTTGGCACTGGGGCGTTATACGTATGGCTCCCCGACTACGTCTGATCAGGCACTTTTAAGTTGCCCGTCGCTCAAATGTGGTCCTGGGCATTCGAGCCGTTCGCACTCAGCCGACGAGTTTATTTACCTGCGCGAAATCGAAGAAGGCGTGCAGGGGTACATTCAGATGCTGGAGCAGGTAGTTTAAACGAAAAGCCCGCAAAAACCGGGGTTGGAAATTACCCCCTGACTTCTGCGGACTCTAGTTGATCTCTGAACCGAGGTGGCTCAGTGGTTGTAAAGTGTTGCGTACATAGTTTGTAGTTTGTCGCGGGTTCTGAGCAGACGCATTTTAACCGCACTTTCTGACAGCTTGTATCGCTCACTGATCGCTTTGACAGAGAGACCCTGTTCATACTTAAGTTTTAAAAGCATTACCTCCTGTGGTGGAAGTTCATTCATCATTGATTCGAGCGCTTGCCATTGACTTGCAGTAGATGTATCTGACTCGGTTACCCGGTCGGCTGTAGAGTCCGACAGCAGTTCGGTATGAGTACGTCGATTTAGGCGCAGTTGATCCAGGCAATAATTATGGGCGACAGAATATAGCCAGGTTGAGAGAGTCGAGCGATTTTGAAACGTACTTAGCTTAAAGAATACTTTTATAAAAATATCCTGCGTAAAATCTTTTGAAGCTTCGGGGTCTTTAGTCATTGCCAGACACTTCTGGTACACTTTGCCTACATAACGGTTATAGATTGACTCAAAGTTGCCCAGGTCATTTGTCTTGATGGCAGTACTTGCTTTGGATACGGATAACATTAAATTTTCCATAGTGTTAATGAATGGAGGTAAGAGATACTTTGAATGCTAACTTGTAATTAACGTTCTCATTATTCTGCAAGCTGTTTGGTGAAAATGATTGAAAAGTGATCATTCAGGATGTTGTCACTATATCGCTCATTTATTCCCATTAACTTGAAAATAACTAATAGCCAAAGTTCTCTTCTGCTACCTACAAAAGCTGGTGATTTTATCTCAAAAACGGGTACTTATATCCCAGCTACCACATCATTAATACACTTTTTTCACTATAAGTACATGTAAATACTTTTTCAGTATAATAAAAATAGTCTCTTTCAATGAAAAAATTTAATCTCTTTTAGAAAAGGTAGATGGCGTCATATTGTACACTTTTCGGAAGGAGCGGGCGAAATAAGAGGGGTCTTCAAAGCCGACCAGGTAGGCCGTTTCAGAAACAGTATAGCCCTGGCGGAGAAATTGAGCGGCTCGCTTGAGTCGGTAGTTGCGTAGAAATTCGCCGGTTGAGGTATCGGTCAGCGCCTTGAGTTTACGATGTAAATTCATCCGGCTCATATTACTGGCAACCGTAAGCTCCTCGGCTCCGAAAGCTGTATCGTCCAGATGCTGCTCAATGATCTGACACAATCGTTCGATCAGCGGATCGGTGGGAGCCGGTGCGTTAGAAAGTGGTTCCGGGCTGGTAAGGCTCGCCAAAAACCAGCGTTTTAACTGTCGCCGTTGTTCCAGTAGATTTCGGACGCGTAGTCGAAATTCCTGAACGTGAAATGGTTTTGCTATGTAATCATCGGCGCCCAGAGCCAGCCCTTCCAGCCGACTATCGACGGAGGATTTCGCTGTCAGTAAGATAACAGGGATATGGCTGGTTTGTGGGTCTTTTTTGAGTTGATCGCAAAGAGTATAACCATCCATTACAGGCATCAGAACATCGCTGATAACCATATCCGGCATTAGTGAAAGAGCTAGTTCTAAACCTTCCTGCCCATTGGCTGCCTGATGAATCTGGTAAGAAGAAGGTAAACAACTAATGATGAATTCCCGTAAGACCGTATGATCTTCGACGACGACAATGACAGGAGCTTTGTCAGATGTGATTTCTTCGGTTTGAACCTCGATTTTTGAATCAGGTTCACTTTCGTTAGTCGCTGGTTGCTCTGATAACGGTAAGAAAGGAGACGTTGATGAAGGCGAAGAGCGATAAGGCAATTCGACAGTGAAGACTGTGCCTGCCTTTGTTGTACTTTCGACCTGAATAGTACCGGATTGAAATTCAATCAGTTCTTTCACCAAAGCCAGGCCTATACCCATACCTTTCTGGCTAAGATATTGATTATCAGAGTCAGTGGCTACAGGGGTGTCCGGAGCATCGATCTGATAAAATCGGTTGAAAATGAATGGAAGTTTGTCGGGGGTAATCCCCAGACCATTATCCCGCACTGTTAGCCGAACCCAGGCTGGTCTATTCGCTATAACTGTTGGCTCGCTGGTGGTGTAAGATTTATAGAAAGAAGCTAAATGGACGCTTATTTTTCCACCCACGGGTGTAAATTTCAGCGCATTGGAGACCAGGTTAGATAGAATCCGTTCTAACTTATCATGATCGAACCAATAATCGGAATCCATATTCTCATTTTCGAAGACTAACTCGATTCCCTGAGTAGCCGCCTTCGGCTCAAACGATTGAACTAACTGGTTGACAAATGCCACCAGATCGCCCTGGCTTTCATTGAGTTTTAATATATGGGCTTCCGCTTTCGATAGTTCCATCAATTGGTTGACCAAACTAATTAGCTGGGTAGCGTTTTGATTGATCAGATCAAGCTGTTGTTGGTCTTCGTTTGTTTGTAATCGTTGCCTCAATGTTTCAATTGGAGCGAGAATGAGCATTAATGGGGTTTTGAATTCGTGGGTAATGTTTGTGAAAAAACGTGCTTTTATCACATCGATTTCTTTAAGCTGCTTAGCTTCCTGTTGATGTAGATAAGAGCGGATTAACACATAAATTATAGCCAGCAGTCCAGCAATATACAGCAAGATGGCCCACCAGGTAGCCCACCAGGGTGGCCGAATCGTCAGGGTTAGCAGTCGGATGTTGTCGCTCCATATCCCCGCTGTATTCGACGCATTTAGTTTTAGTCTATAAGTCCCCCAACCAAGATCGGTATAGTGAACCAGGGGCTGGTTTGTTTCAACCCAATCTTCGTCCAGGCCCTCCAACTGGTACCGATAGCGAATCTTTGCCTGACGGTTGTATTGCAAAGCGGCAAAAGCAACGGTAATAAAATTCTGGTCGTAAGATAATGTTAGTCGATTGATTGCCTGAGCGGGTAAGGAATCTGTAAGCGGCCCTGGAGAGAGGGAGTGATTGTTGATTTGAATATCTGTGATTTGTATGGCTGGATGATACGTATCATCGCCAAGTTGAGATGGGAAAAATGAGGTAGTTCCATTTAAGCCACCCAGTACAATTCGGCCGTCGGGCAAATGTATAAAATGAAAGCGGTTGAACTCGTCTTCCAGCAAACCATCTTCGTGCGTATAGGTACGGGTCTGGTAGGTGCGAAGGTCCATTCGACAAAGCCCCTGATTCGTTCCAATCCACAGGAAGCCATGCTGATCGGGAATGGCAAAATAGATAACGTTATTTGGTAAGCCATCCCGTACAGAAAACCGGCGGCATAAGCCCGTTCGTTTGTCAAATCGGCAGAGTCCACTGCCGAACGTACCAATCCAGAGGATATTGGATTCCTGCGGATCCGCGAAAAGACAAAACAATTGATTGCTAGTAATAGAGGCTGGGTTGTCGGGTTGATGTTTAAACGATCTGATCTGGCCATTCCCAAGGTCGACACGGTAAAGCCCCTGCGAGCTGGTGATCATCCATAATGCCTGTGCGTCTGCTACTACCTGGAGAATCTGCCCTTCTACACCGCCGGATGTTTTACGCGTTCGTATCGGATAAGGGAACTGCTTCCATTGATTGTTTTGATACGACATGGCCAGCGAATCCGTAACGGCCCATACTCTTCCGGCCGGATCGGTCGACATGGGCATAACTGGGTCTGCCCAAGTGTAGTGAACAGGCAGTTTTAATGGAAAGGGAATTGACGTAATCTGCTTGGTCGACAGATCGAACTGGTATAGCAGGCTTGTGCCAAAGTTGAACCAGAGTTTACCTGCCTGATCAAAGTTGTACCGGACGTTATAGACAGAAACACCTTTAGGTATATCGGGTAGCTGTTGGGGAGCAACACCCAGGTGCCGGATGAACAAGTCGTAATAAAAGTTATACTGATACGGTAACGCCCTGAACAGATTGGCTTTGAGGTTGTATTTCAGAACACCTATTCGATCCGTTCCGACCCAAAGTACATCGGACTGGTCGACAAATAGCCCCCGAAAAGAGGTCTGGTGACCTAATCTTGCAAAGACATCGATCGTTTTCGCGGGAGAGAACCGAAAGAGAATGTTGTATTGGCCAAAATAAATGTTTCCTTGACTATCGACCGTAATACGGGTATGATGCCAGTCTGTTTCATTGTCTGTTTGGGCAGGAAGAGGAAAGGTTTGAATCTGGCCAGTGGCTGGATTTAGTAGCAAAACCGACTTTCGGGTGGGAATAAATAAATCACCATTTGTCAGTGTATATATGCCTCGGGTTTCATTATCGGGGAGCGAGTATGCAGAAAATCCACCAGCCTGTTGATCAAATCGGTAAAGCCCTGTTTTATTCACCATCCAAATAGTACCCTGTTGATCCTGGGCAAACAAGCTAAAGGTTGGAAAATAGCCTGGGATAGGGGGCCGTTTGTATTGTTGGAAATGCTGAGCTGTCGAATCAAAGCAGACGATCTTATCCGAAAGGAAACTTAGCCAAAGGCGCCCTTTATTGTCAATAAAGTGGGCATCAATAACCTCGTTGGCAAACGCTTTTTTGAAAAATGGCTGTTGCGAAACACTGCGGAAGGTTTCTTTCACAGGGTCAACTATATCGACGTCATTGCGGTCGCTGAATACCCAGATACGGCCTTTTTGATCGACCTTCAGCCCAAAAAGACTGGATGATGCAATGCCTGGACGCCCATCTGTTGAAGGCTGGAAGACTTTAAAATGATTGCCATCGTATCGGCAGAGTCCATCGCGGGTAGCCATCCAGATAAACCCCTGCTTATCCTGGACAATGGAAGGCACAAAAGCCTGGGGTAACCCCTGCCTGCTCGTGATGTTCTCGGGCTGAGGTATACTTACAGACTGCGCTACAATACAACCGCTACTAACTAGTACTAGCAGTAGGGGTAAATGGTTGATTATGAGTTTCAGTGTACGGTGGTAATATAGCAAAACCGGTAACATGTATCCGATTAAGTGAGGCCACTAATATATAGCTAACTTTTTTGAGTTACTAATTTGTCACTAAGATAACTTTGTTTTAGCTCATATCTTAATGGATAAATATATCTTTCGTGTGGTTTAGATACAAAAGGTACAGGTGTAAATGGCCTGTAGGTGAAGGCGTTAGGTTGTGATCTAGCTATAAATTGCTGTGGCATTAGTTACGGAAAGAGTGATTTTGACTACTTTTAAGGCAAATGAAACTCAATTTACATTCCTTTTAGTTGCTCATGAACGCTCGATTGACTGTATATGGGGTAGCCTTATGGTTAACCGTAAATTTTACATATGCCCAACCTAAGCCTACGCCCCGCCAACTTGCCTGGCAACCGCTTGAAACGACGGCTTTTTTGCACTTTACGGTCAATACCTACACTGATAAGGAGTGGGGCGATGGCACGGAGAGCCCGGCTATTTTTAATCCTACCAAACTCGATGCCCGGCAGTGGATTAAGGCTCTAAAAGATGCGGGTTTCAAAATGGCAATCATAACGGCCAAACATCATGATGGGTTTTGTTTGTGGCCCTCCAAAATGACTGATCATTCGGTTAAAAACAGCCCCTGGAAAAACGGCAAAGGCGACGTAGTGAAAGAGGTAGCCGATGCCTGTCGGGAATTTGGGTTGAAATTTGGGGTCTACCTGTCGCCTTGGGATCGTCACGAACCTCGCTATGGTACTGCTTCTTATAACGATTATTACAAAAGCCAGCTTCGGGAGTTATTGACCAGTTACGGCCCCATTTCGGAGGTTTGGTTCGATGGAGCCAAGGGCGAAAACGCCAAAGATATGACCTACGATTTTGCCGGGTATTGGGCCTTGGTTCGTGAATTGCAACCCAATGCCGTAATGTTTTCCGATGCGGGACCCGATGTTCGCTGGGTAGGTAACGAAGCCGGTAATGCGGGCGAAACCTGCTGGTCGACCATAAATACCGACGGCCTGGCTCCTGGTAAAGCCGATTCAAAATACCTCAATCGGGGCGATGCTGCCGGTAAACAATGGGTACCCGCCGAAACCGACGTATCCATCCGACCCGGCTGGTTTTATCATGCGACTGAGGATAGCAAAGTACGATCAGGTAAGAATTTGGTGAACTTATATTACCAGTCGGTTGGCCGAAATAGTTTGTTACTGCTCAATGTGCCGCCCAATCGGGAGGGTCTTTTTTCAGAGCCTGATCTAGCTAGTTTGAAAGAATTTCGGAGTATTCTGGATGAGACTTTTAAGACAAACATGGTGGCCAAACAGCCTAAGCTAACCGATAAAAAACTAGCTACGTTTACGACCCTGTCAGCCAATCAGCCACTGGTTATTGAGTTGGGAAAAGAATCGGAGTTTGACCGAATCTCGATTCAGGAAAATATTGCCAATGGACAACGGATAGCGAGCGGACGGGTCGAATACTGGAATGGTTCTGGCTGGCAACCCCTGCAAACGTTTACGACGGTCGGTTACAAACGGCTAATGCGCTTTCCAGCTGTGAAATCAACGAAACTTCGTCTGTTCATTAATAACGCGAATGGATCAGTAGAGTTAGCCGAGGTGGGTGTTTATAAAGCATCGTCAAGAGAATAACTATGCCAATTTCCCCCAAAGGCAAACCTTTCGGGGAAATTATAAACCCCTTCCTTTGTACTGGTGAAAGCTCAATTTATCGTTGTGCTGACGATTCTTCTTGTGGGGAATCTGTTAAGCGTATCTGCGCAGTCTATATCCGACTCAATTCGTCTGAACCAGCTTGGCTTTTATCCAAACGCACCAAAAGTAGCTGTTGTCGTCGGACAAGCGTCAGGGTCGTTTGAGATAACAACCCCCGATGGCAAAAAGGTCGTCTTTAAAGGTGTGCTTAGCCTACCCCGGACGAACGCTATCTCTGGTAAAAAAACGCATACGGCTAATTTCTCCGCCTTGAAAACAGCCGGTACGTTTGTGGTCAATATTCCGGGACTAGGCCATTCGACACCCTTTCGAATTGAATCGGATGTACACCGAGCTGCGGCCATTGGGTCGTTAAAAGGGTTTTATTACCAGCGCGTATCGACAGATTTACCCGCCACGTATGCCGGAAAATGGAGCCGACCGGCGGGACATCCCGATACGCGGGTGTTGATTCATCCGTCGGCGGCTTCGGCTAGTCGGCCGGTTGGTACAGTTATTTCATCGCCCCGTGGCTGGTACGATGCGGGTGACTACAATAAGTACATCGTCAATTCCGGCATTACGATGGGCACGCTTCTGTCGTTGTACGAAGATTTTCCGGCCTATTGTAAATCCCTGAAAACGAATATTCCCGAAAGCTCAAATGCGATCCCCGATTTGCTGGATGAAGCTCTGTGGAATTTGCGCTGGATGCTGACTATGCAGGACCCGGCCGATGGCGGAGTGTATCATAAACTAACCAATGCCGGATTTGATGGTATGGTCATGCCCGACAAAGCAACTAAAGATCGCTATGTTGTACAGAAGAGTATAACCGCCACCCTCGACTTTGCCGCTGTAATGGCTCAGGCGGCCCGTGCATACAGACCCTTTAGCCGTGAACTCCCCGGACTAGCTGACTCCTGCCTGACAGCCGCCGAAACAGCCTGGCAGTGGGCGCAAAAGAACCCGGAGCTTTATTATCGACAGAATGACATGAACAAGCAGTTCGACCCTGACGTCACCACCGGAAGCTATGAAGACCGAAGCGCCAGTGACGAATGGATTTGGGCCGCTACCGAACTGTATGTCACGACAAAAAAAGACACCTATGCCACAGCCGTAAACCTGTTTCCCGACGAAAACACGCCACTACCTTCCTGGCCCCAGGTGCGGACACTGGCGTATTATACCCTGGCTCGCTTTGCCAAAGACAAATCATTTCAGAACCGAACCGAACTCGTTTCGGCCCGAAAACATATCCTGAAACTGGCAGACGAATTAATTACAGGAGCCGACGAGCAGGCATTTGGAACCGTTATGGGTAAATCGGCTAAGGATTTTATCTGGGGGAGTAGTTCGGTGGCGGCTAATCAGGGTATTGCACTCATTCAGGCGTATCGGCTCACGTTGGATAAAAAATACCTGGCCTATGCCCTGACCAACCTCGACTATCTATTAGGCCGGAACGCCGTGGGATATTCGTTTTTAACAGGCTTCGGGCATAAGTCGACGCTGAATCCGCACCATCGCCCTTCGGTAGCCGATGGTATTGAAGCGCCGGTTCCGGGCCTGCTGTCGGGTGGGACGAACGCCAATGCGGCCCGGCAGGACAAGTGCTCGGGCTACACGACAACTATCGCCGACGAGGTCTATCTGGATCATTCCTGCTCGTATGCGTCGAACGAAATTGCCATCAACTGGAACGCTCCAATGGTGTACCTAACGGCCGCTATTGAAGCGCTCCAGCGTGAGATGACCACTAAGTAATAAGAGTTGTGTGGGAAATCAAGCCCTGAGCTATGGTCCTATAAACAAAGCAAATTCGGCCTTCTGAACAAAGTCGCCGGGAAAAGCGCACCCTAGTTTTGTATCAACAAAATCAATGAAAGAACATGATACAGAACAACAATCAGGGCGCTCTGCAACGCCCGCTCGGCACAGGCTTCAACGCTCAGTCAACAACCAATGATGTAATCCGTGGAATCAACCTTACGGGCAAGGTCGCTATTGTAACCGGTGGCAATGCTGGTATCGGGGTCGAAACAACCCGTACGCTTGTAGCGGCTGGCGCAACAGTGATCGTTCCGGCAAGGGATGTGGAAAAGGCGGCTAAAAACCTGGCAGGGATCGAGCGTGTAGAGATCGAAGCTATGGATATGATGGAGCCTGCTTCCATAGATGCATTTGCTGAGAAAATTCTGGCGTCAGGCAGGCCGCTGCACATCCTCATCAACAATGCTGGTATTATGTGGGTGCCTTTACAACGTGACCAACGCGGTATTGAATCCCAACTGGCTACCAACTACATCGGACAGTTTCACCTTACCGCCAACTTGTGGCCCGCCCTGAAACAGGCCAATGGGGCACGTGTCGTAAACGTTTCGTCGCTGGGACACCATATGGCATCGTTCGACTTTGCGGATCCCAACTTCGAGCACCGTGATTATGAAACGCTACAGGCATACGGTCAGTCGAAAACAGCCAGCAACCTGTTTGCACTGGAACTGGACAACCGTGCCAAAGAATTCAACGTACGGGCCTATTCGGTACACCCCGGATCAATAGCCGGTACGGAGCTGGGACGCAGCGCATCAATGGAACTGTGGAAACAAATGGGGTTTCTGGATGAAGACGGGAACATGCGTCCCGAAATACTAGCGGGTTTGAAGACTATTCCGCAGGGTGCCGCCACATCGGTATGGGCCGCAACCAACCCGCTGCTTAACAATCTGGGTGGAGTATATTGTGAAGATGGTGATATTGCTGAACTGCTACCTGCCGACCCTTCCATACCCACCAAGGCCAAGCTGCACCAGTGTGGCGTACAACAGTATTCTCTTGACGAGGTCAGTGCCAAACGCCTGTGGGAATTGACTGAAGCGATGACAGGGATTACATTTAGTGTAAGCTAAAAGCAGGATGGCTATCGGGAGGGGAGGAATAACGGACAAGCTACTGAACGAACATGGAACATCAGTCGACCTATTTGACACCGGACATTAAACTGTCGTGCTACGAGGACAAGTTCTTTAAGTCCGACATCACCTTCGATCACCACATGCTCATCTGGTTTATCTCTGGCGAAACGAAGATCGTGCAGGCCGAGGGAACTTATCTGTTCAGCAAGGGCGATATTTTCCTGATACCAAGGCACCAACTGGCTACAATCATCAACTATCCTAAGGATGGCCTTCCGCACAAAACCGTGGTCATGCACCTGACGAAAGACTGGTTGCAGAACTATTATGGGAAACTTGACGTCAGGCCCCAAACGGTAAAAGCCCCGAAAATAAGGCATTACAACAACCACCCACTGCTGGAGAGCTGCATGAGTTCCCTAATTCCTTATTTCGGCATGAAGGAACTGCCAGCGAACATCGGCGACCTGAAAATTACAGAAGCCGTTACGATTCTGCGGTCGATTGATAAGGATATCGATACGATGCTCGCCAATTTTGAAGAACCGGGTAAGATTGATCTGGCAGAGTATATGCAGCGCAACTTCATGTTCAATATGCCAATCGAGAAATTTGGGTATCTGACGGGTAGAAGCCTGACGACCTTCAAACGTGATTTTAAAAAAGCATTCAATGCGACGCCCCAGAAATGGCTAACCCAAAAACGGCTGGAACTGGCACATTACCAGTTTGTAGAAAAGAAGATGAAACCGCTCGATGTGTGTTATGAGGTTGGGTTCGAAAACCTTTCACACTTCTCATTCGCGTTCAAAAAACAGTTCGGTTATGCACCCACCGAATTATTAGGGATGCATAGGACAGGCTAGTAACGCGGGTGGTAACCCGCAATTTTTAACTAAATCTCGAGTTACCCCCACATTACAGGATTACTGTGCCAGATAGCCGCCATCAACCGGGTAGTAAGAACCCGTGACAAATGAAGCCTTATCGGACGAAAGCCAGACAACCAGTTCGGCCACTTCTTCTGACCGCCCCAATCGGCCAATGGGGTGAAGGGCAGCAACCGCCTGACGGGCTTCGTCGGGTAGGATACGTAGCAAAGGGGTATCAATGTAGCCGGGGCCAACCGAATTGATCCGAATGCCTTTCTGAGCGTACTCGATAGCGGCCGTTTGGGTAAGGCCCAGAATACCATGTTTAGCCGCCACATAGCCGGGAGCCGAAGCCGTACCGACCTGCCCCAAAATCGACGCCATATTGATGATCGAACCACCTGTATTCTGGCTGAGCATGGCTTCCAGTTCGTATTTCAGGCAATAGAAAACACTGTTGAGGTTAACGTTGATGATGTGGTGCCAGCCTTCAATTGAGTAATCGCCGGTCATATTCATTTCACCGCCAATGCCTGCATTATTGAAAGCAATATCGAGCCCACCGAAGGTCTTGACCGTTTCCTGTACCAATTGCTGGCACTGCGCTGGGTCGCCTACATCGGCTTTTAAAAAGCGGGCTTTGGCACCGCTGGCCAGTATTTCTTCGGCAACCTGTTGGCCCTGTACCTCATCGACATCCGATAGCATCAAATTCGCACCATGTTGAGCGTATAAGATGGCGGTGGCTTTACCAATACCCGAAGCGGCTCCGGTTACTAAAGCTGTTTTTCCTGCTAAGTCCTGATCCATAACCTTGTTTGTTGGGGGAAGGAGTAATGCTCCTTCCATGAATACCTTAAAATCCGTTGACAATGCAAAGGAAGGCCATTGCCCAGGCTGGTATTATGAGCGGATACAGGTAGAAGCCTGATAATTATCAGTACATGTTTTGGGTCAGTTTAGGCAAGAATATCCCGGATGATTTTACCATGTACGTCGGTCAGCCGGAAGTTGCGGCCCTGAAATGGGAAGGTGAATTTTTCGTGGTCGAAGCCCAGTACGTGCAGGATTGTGGCCTGTAGATCGTGGATGTGTGTTTTGTTACGGACACCGTAATAGCCAATCTCATCAGTTTCGCCGTGTGAATATCCGGCTTTGATACCGCCACCCGCCATCCACATCGTGAAGGCGTCGATATGGTGGTCGCGTCCTTTAAAGGGTGAATCGTTATCCCCGGCCCGATTTTCCATCATGGGCGTCCGGCCAAATTCACCACCCCAGACTACCAGCGTATCGTCGAGTAAACCGCGTTGTTTCAGGTCCTGAATCAAGGCGGTTATGGGTTTGTCGATAACCTGAATGTTTCGGCGCAGCCCATCACCAACGCCACTTCCTGCATCGGTGCCGTGCGAGTCCCAGCGCCGGTCGAAGAGCTGAACAAACCGAACACCCTTTTCCAGCAGTTTCCGGGCCAGCAGACAATTGTTGGCAAAAGAAGCTTCGCCCGGCTTAGCACCATACCAATCCCGTACCCACTGAGGTTCATCAGTAATGTCCATCGTTTCGGGTACTTCCGATTGCATCCGATAGGCCAGTTCGTACTGCGAAATTCGGCTCAGGATTTCAGGGTCACCGATTTCCTGATGCTCCAGTTCGTTGATCTGGTTGATTACATCAATGGATTTTTTTCGAAGACTATCACTAACCTCCGCCGGATTTTTGATGTACAGCACCGGTTCGCCCATGGATCGACACTGAACGCCCTGATACACCGTTGGCAGAAAGCCGCTACCCCAAACCGACTTGCCCGCGCTGGGTTCCTGCCCCGATACCAGCACTACATAACCCGGCAAGTTCTGATTGTCAGAGCCTAATCCATACGTAACCCAGGCACCCATACTAGGCCGGCCCAGCCGTGGACTACCCGTGTGCATAAACAACTGAGCGGGGGCATGATTGAACTCGTCGGTATGCATGGCTTTCAGAAACGTAAGCTCATCAACGATTTTCGGCCAGTGCTGAAAGTAATCGGAGAGCCAGGCACCCGACTGGCCATGTTGTTCAAAACAGGACTGTGGCCCCAGCATTTTCGGAACGCCTTTGATGAACGCAAACCGCTTTCCTTCCAGTAGTGATGGAGGGCAGAGCTGTCCGTCGAGTTTAGCTAGTTCGGGTTTGTAGTCAAACAGTTCCAGTTGCGAGGGAGCGCCTTCCATATGCATAAACAGCACCCGTTTCGCTTTGGGAGACTGGAGTGGACTAAGCGGCTTCAGCGGATTTTCATTAGTTGTTTGTGAACTTCCTAAACCACAGCTATCCAGTAACGACAGCATCGCCAGTGAGCCTAGACCCGACGTACACTGTTTCAGGAAATGCCGCCTGGTGTTGAACGTAGCCTGATTCAACATGGCCTCATCGAAGTGGGTGAGTCGCTTCATTTGGTTAGCGTTTCGTCTAGGTTCAACAATACATTGGCCACCATCGATAGCGCGCCGAACTCGGGTTGTTGTGTTGATGGGGCCGTTTTGGGCTGCTTTTTTTGCGTATTCAGATGGACTGCATCCGAATAAAATTTCTCTAATACCGCCAGCTTTTCTTCGGAGGGTTTTCGAAACATGACCTGCTGATAACCAGCCGCAAGTTTCTGGGTTAAATCGCCCTTTTGTCTACTCATAAACGTCGCCAGGCCATGAGCCGCTTCTGTATATACCGTGTCGTTCAGGGTAATTAGTGCCTGCAAAGGGGTGTTCGTCCGAACCCGTCGGGATACGCACAGGTTTCGCTGGGGTGTATCGAACGTAACCATAGATGGATACGGATTGGTGCGCTGCCAGAAGGTGTACAAAGCCCGGCGATGGCGATTATCGGGTTGTTCGTCTTTCCAGGACCCGTTCGTGGGGTTAAAGGGTCGGACGCTGGGGCCGTACAATGTACCATTAAGCAGACCACTTACGGCCAATGACTGATCACGAATTTGCTCGGCCGTCAGGCGAACGCGAGGGCCACGGGCCAGCAGCAGGTTGCGGGGATCTTTTTTCTGAAGTTCGGGCGAAACCACGGCTGACTGCCGATAAGTAGCCGAAAGCACCATGTCGCGGAGCAGTTTTTTGACACTCCATTTGTAATCGTCCTGAAACCGAACGGCCAGCCAGTTCAGCAATTCCGGGTGCGTCGGTTTTGCGCCCATTGTACCGAAATCTTCCAGCGTTTCCACCAATCCATACCCGAAAAGCTGTTCCCAAAACCGATTGACCATTACCCGTGCGGTCAATGGATTGTCTCGGCTGACCAGCCAGCGAGCCATTTCCAGCCGATTCGCCATGGATTGGCGAGCTTCCCTGCGAATCGAGTGGGGAACATCAGGGTTGACCCGCTTACCCTTGGTCAGCCAATTTCCACGGATAAATACATTTGTTTTACGACTTCGGCTGACAGGCCTTTCGAGAATGACTGGCGTCGAGATAGCTGGAATAGCCGCTAATGAATCTACCAAATGATTTAGTTCCGGGTTGTGGTCGATTGGCGCATTGGCAACGCCCAGTTGTAGCCAGTCGACGTGGAGTAAATCGCTTCGGAACTCTTTATCCTTGTGAAACACCACAAACAGGGCGTGCCGACCAGTCGTTTTTTGAACCGGTGCACTAAAGCTGCCAAAGGTTTTCCATTTATACCAGGCTCCCGGATCGCCTTCCTGCGTTGCTGGCACATGCGCGCGACTGATGAGTGGGCCATCGGGACGATCCAGATGTAGCTCGATGAATGACGGAAATGAGGTCGTATAGTGGTAAGTTACATTCGACACATTCGTTAAATCCACATCGTTGTACATGCAGAACGCCCCTTCGGTTGTCTGCATAATGGTCTTCTGATTGTCATACAGTTCGATGTGGCGGCTGGTACTATCGAAGTCCTCAGCCTCAATTTTGCGGTAACCAAGTTGGCTTAGTAGCTCCTGGCGCTGGAGGTTCAGGTTCTGTGACTGACGGTTGAGTGGCGGGTTTGCCGTCTGTGTATTGGATCGCGTACTAATCCAGGCCATAAGCTGTTTTACCTTTTGTTCGTTTTCGGGCGTAAAGGTGTACAGCTTGGGTTTCTCGTTATACAGATCGGCATCCTGACTGTTGTTGAAATAAGCAAAAAACTTGTAAAATTCCTCATGTCGGATGGGGTCGTAGGGATGGCTATGGCATTGAACACAGGCCATCGTCGTGCCCTGCCAAACCTCCCAAGTTGTGCTTACCCGGTCGATCAGCGCCATATTTCGAAATTCTTCATCGTTGGTGCCGCCCTCGTCGTTCGACATCGTATTCCGGTGAAAGGCTGTAGCAATCAGGTGGTTATCGGCGGTTAAGGCGTCTGGGGCAGGCAACAGATCACCCGCCAGTTGCTCAACAGTAAACCGGTCGAACGGCATATCCTGGTTGAAGGCTTTGATAACCCAATCGCGGTAGAGCCAGATGCTGCGTTCAAGGTCTTTTTCATACCCTTTCGAGTCGGCATAGCGGGCCAGGTCGAGCCACATCGACGCCCAGCGCTCGCCAAAATGGGGTGATTGAATTAGCTTATCGACCAGTTTTTCGTAAGCATTCGGCGATTTATCCGCCAGAAATTCAGCCACTTCCTGTGCCGTGGGCGGCAGTCCGGTCAAATCCAGGCTCACCCGGCGGAGGAGTGTCGCTTTGTCGGCTTCGGGCGAGGGGCTAAGTCCTTCCTGTTGCAATCGGTCGTAGACGAAGCGGTCAATCCCGTTTTTCGCAAAGGAATCACCAACATTCGGCGGGGTAATGGCGCGGCTGGGTGGAATGTAGGCCCAGTGATCTTCCCACTCGGCTCCCTGATCAATCCAGGTTCGAATCAGGTCGATTTCCTGCTTGGTCAGAGGCTCATGCTCAAGCGGCATTCTCAGCTCCGGGTCGTTGATCACCAATCGCCTAATCAGCTCCGATTCATCAGCATGACCGGGCACAATAGCGTATTTGCCTGATTTGGCCTTTCCTAACGCATCTTCCCGAAACAACAGACTGAAGCCACCACTTTGCTTGATCCCTCCATGACACGTTATGCATTTAGCATTGAAAATTGGGCGGATATGCTGGTTATAGCTGATCGTTTCGGACGTAAAAAGCCCGCGCAATGTAAAGGCCGTTACTGCAAGAGCCCCCAGAATACCAACCAGCCAATAGCGTTTCATGGCGTTTTGTAATGCATGCTTCGGGACATATTCCGAAGCGAATGACAGTTAATGGGTTAAAATCCGATGATTCAGATACTTAGTGTCCGTTCCTCTTAAACGAATTGGCGGGGTTTATCTACCTGTTAATAGATAAATTTTTGCCTCGCCGATAGCCCAATTGCCCTCGAACAACAAATGCTGTACCTTGCCGGTTAAAAAGTCGGTTTATCATTTTTATTCATTAATCGCTACTCATGTTGTATCCGCTGACCTTCGAAACGATTTTTAAAGACAAAATATGGGGTGGCCAAAAAATCAAAACCATCCTTGAAAAAGACTTTTCGCCACTGCCAAATTGTGGTGAAACCTGGGAGGTATCGGATGTAGAGGGTAACGAATCGATTGTCAAAGAAGGCAGTTTACAAGGGAAATCGCTGCACGAACTGGTCGAAGAATTCAAAGAAAAACTCGTTGGCGAGCATGTCTATGCCCAATACGGCAACCGCTTTCCGCTGTTGATCAAGTTCATCGATGCTAATGATGATCTATCCATACAGGTGCACCCGAACGATGCGTTGGCGAAAGAACGTGGAACGGGCTTCGGAAAAACTGAGATGTGGTATATCATGCAGGCCGACGAAGGGGCAAAGCTCAACTCGGGCTTCAATCGGGAGGTCACGAAAGACGAATACGTAAAAGCCGTTGCGGATAATACGATTCAGGATCTGCTTAATATCGAAACGGCCCAACCCGGTGATGTATTCTTCCTGCCTGCGGGCCGGGTGCACTACATCGGTAAAGGCTTACTGCTGGCCGAAATTCAGCAAACCTCCGACACCACCTACCGCATTTACGACTTCGACCGGGTGGATGCAACGACCGGAAAGAAACGCGAACTGCATACCGATCAGGCCGTCGATGCCATTGATTATCACTATTACGGCCAATACAAAACCCAGTATGATAAGAAGCTAAACGAAAGTGTTAATGCGGTAAAGAGCGATTATTTCGTAACAAACGTCTTGAATTTCAATCAGGAAGTAGCCCATGATTACACCCACATCGACTCGTTCGTGATTCTTATTTGCGTGGCCGGTGGCTTAACCATCGAAACAACGGGTGGTTACAGTGTATCGCTTAAAATGGGTCAGTGCGCCTTGATTCCAGCATCCATCAACAACGTAACCCTCGTACCCGACGGCGACATGACCGTTCTAGAAACCTATGTGCCGTAGAACCGGGATTTTTATGATTTTTGTGACTGACTTTGATTCTAAGATCCAAGCTTTCTACGAAAGCATAATCAAAGTCAGTCACAAAAATCATAAAAATCCCGGTTCAGATGCGCTACTGCCTTGCCCTTGATCTACTAGACGACCCTACCCTGATTGCTGAATACGAACGCTACCATGAACGTCTCCGGCCCGAAATCGAAGCCAGTATTCGCGAGTCGGGTATTACCGAGATGGAGATTTACCGGATTAGTAATCGGTTGTTCATGATTATGGAGACCGACGAAACCTTCTCCTTCGAGGCTAAAGCCGCTGCCGATGCAGCTAATCCGAAAGTACAGGAGTGGGAAGCGCTCATGTGGACCTACCAGCAAGCGCTGCCTATGGCTAAACCCGGCGAAAAATGGATGCTGATGGACCAGATTTTCAAGATGTGATTTATTCGTTATGTTCTGTTAGTTCAGTTTGCTTGACTTGTTTGTCATTCCGACCGAAGGGAGGAATCTCAATGTTATTGATTGGTCAAGCTTGAGATTCCTCCCTCCGGACTGTGCGTCCCAGTCGGATTGACAAAATCTTCCATTTTCATCTTGATGTAGAAATCCTGCGTATTTCATGATTTTTTTACTGGTGTGTAAAGTTTATTTTACAATATGGCAAATATATTTTACGTTTGTAGTGTAAAACAAACTTTACATACAAATGAAAACCAAATGGCTTTTCCCGCATTCGTACCGCCTGATAGGCTGGTTCATTTTTGTTCCATCGGCAGTTCTTGGGCTAGCTACTATGTATGCTGACTTCAACATTAGCTGGTTAGTGGCTACAGCTTTAAACAAGCCGGTGATGATTAATTTAGAAAATTCGACCGGGCATTTTGTCGATATTCAAAACTTGACGGATGAACTGGCCGGTGTAGGCGTAATTGTAGGACTCATGTTCATTGCGTTCTCGCGTGAAAAAACAGAAGATGAAATGATTAGTCAGCTTCGGCTCGAAGCGTTGCAGTGGAGCGTATACGTAAACTACCTGATTCTGGCAATTGCTATTCTGACGGTTTATGACAACGCTTTCTTCAATGTCATGATTTACAACATGTTCACTGTGTTGCTGGTATTCATTATTCGTTTTCGCTGGCTCATGTTCGGCACTACCTCCTTACGTTATGAAAAACCGACTGAAAGTTGAACGAGCCGAACAAAACCTGTCGCAGGCTGACCTGGCCGACCGCATTGGGGTAAGTCGACAAACGATCAACTCGATTGAAGCAGGGCGTTACGTACCATCGACCATATTAGCGCTAAAACTGGCGCAGGTTTTCGGCAAGCCGGTTGAGCATATCTTTACGCTCGAAGAAACTGATTAGCACCATGCCGAATTTGTATATTCTGGCCGGGCCTAACGGAGCCGGAAAAACGACAACTGCCTATTCGCTGTTACCAGAAATCTTAAATGTCTGGGAATTTGTCAATGCTGATGAAATAGCAAGAGGATTGTCGCCCTTTCGCCCCGACTCAGTAGCGTTCGAAGCTGGACGAATTATGCTGCAACGAATCGATTCTCTGCTTGAAAAGGGTGTTGATTTTGCCTTTGAAACGACTCTTTCAACTCGTTCGTATGTGCAAACGATTCAACGTGCAAGGAAGGCTGGGTATCAGGTTACGCTTATTTTTATATATTTATCGTCGCCGGAAATGGCTGTCAGCCGAGTCGCCAAACGTGTATCAATGGGCGGGCACAATATTCCAACTGATGTTGTTTATCGTAGATACGAACGGGCATTAGCAAACTTATTTTCACTATATCTCCCTATTTGTGATCTTTTTCTGATTGTTAATAATAGTGGCGAATACCCTATAGAATTGGCAAAAGGTGGCTTATTAGTCGATGAGACAATTACAGATTTGACTTTGTGGAATTCTTTGAAGAACAAGTATGGAAACAGGAATTAAAAAGGAGGATTTTGCTGAGAAGATCATGCAGGGCGTTCTATTGGCTCATAAACGCCTAATAGAAAAGGCAAAACGGGACGATGATACGCTGGTGATTGAGCGCGACGGAAAACCCGTTCGGGTTAAAGCCCGTGATTTGTAGTCGATCCTAACTTCCAATACTATACAAAAGTCGCCTGCTGTAAAGTGGGCGTTTTTTGTGCAGTCTGCGAACCGATAGCGCATTATCTTTACGATAGTCAAGTCCTCTTAACTTATCAACAACATGAAATACTGGCTTTACCTACTGCTCCTGCTGATAGGCCCCGTTTCGGTCCAGGCACAATCGACTGCATCGGGTAATTTCGTTAAGGAAACCTATCAGAAGTTCGAATACAAAATTCCCATGCGCGACGGTACGAAACTGCATACGGCCGTGTACGTACCCAAAGATGCATCACCGACAGTCAGGTACCCGTTTCTGATGCAGCGGACCTGCTACAGCGTAGCTCCTTACGGAACCGATGCCTATCCGGTACAGGTCGGACCCTCTAAAACGCTCATGCGGGAGAAGTATATTTTTGTGTATCAGGACGTTCGGGGTCGCTGGGAGTCGGAGGGTGTTTGGACGAACATGACACCGACTGTAACTGACCAGCAACCGGTTCCTACTGCAAAAAATAAGGGCAATAGGAAAACGGCAAAACCCATTAGTAGCACATTGGTTGATGAAAGCTCGGACACCTACGATACCATTGAGTGGCTGCTCAAAAACGTACCGAACAACAACGGTCGGGTAGGGCAGTGGGGAATCAGTTATCCAGGTTTTTATACAGTTGCGGGTGCTGTTGGGGCTCATCCGGCATTAAAAGCGTCGTCACCACAAGCACCCGTTTCGGATTTCTTTTTTGATGATTTTCACCATAATGGCGCTTTCATTCAAGCCTATATCTTTACCTACCCCGTGTTTGGTATCCAGCATCCTGCGCCTACGACGCAACCCTGGTTTGCTAGCCAGATGATTAACACGGGCACTAAAGACGGGTTTCAGTGGCAGTATGATTTGGGTCCGCTGAAAAATGCTGACAAGTACTACAAAGACAATTTCTTCTGGCAGGAAACCGTCAATCACCCAAATTACGATGAATTCTGGCAAAAGCGGAGCATTATTCCGCACCTCAAAAATATCAATCACGCCTTGATGACCGTCGGCGGTTGGTTCGACGCGGAGGATTTGTACGGGCCGCTGAATATCTATAAAACGGTTGAAAAGAATAATGCCGGTACGTATAACACGCTGGTAATGGGGCCATTCGGGCATGGGCGCTGGTCGGCCGAAACGGGGCATACCCTGCACAGCAATATCTATTTTGGTGATAGCATTGCTACATTTTATCAGCGCAATATCGAAGCGAAATTCTTTACGCATTTTCTGAAAGGCGCGGGCGATGGCAAAACCGGCTTGCCCGAAGCGTATCTGTTCGACACAGGAAAGAAAGAATGGAAAACGTTCGATAAGTGGCCAGCGGTCAATGCGCAGACAACGCCCTTGTATTTGTCGAGCAATGGACAGTTGGCGCAACAGGCTGGTACTGGTTATTCTGAATTTGTCAGTGATCCGATGAAGCCCGTTCCATATACCGAAGACCTTACTACATTGCAGGGATTTACACCCTTCAACTATATGTCCGAAGATCAGCGGTTTGCTAGCCGTCGGCCCGATGTACTGACGTTCCAGACCGATGTGCTGACGGAAGACCTGACATTAGGAGGGGAGATTATGGCCAAACTCAAGGTGAGCACAACAGGGACCGATGCCGATTGGGTTGTCAAACTCATCGACGTGTATCCGCCCGACGAACCGAATCATGACTATATGCCGAATAAGAATATTACGCTGGGTAATTACCAGCAGATGGTCCGTTCGGAAGCCATGCGTGGCCGATTCCGTAATTCCTTTGAAAAACCCGAACCGTTTAAGGCAGGTGAAAAAACCGATGTTAATTTTCGGTTGCAGGACGTGTTGCATACGTTCAAAAAAGGACATCGCGTCATGATTCAGGTGCAGAGTACATGGTTCCCACTCATTGACCGAAACCCACAGAAATATGTGGATAATATCTACAAAGCCGATGCGTCCGACTTTCAGAAAGCGACCCATCACGTGTATGACGACTCGGTGATTGAGGTACAGGTGTTGAAGTAAGCAATCGGCAGCTTAGCTCAATCAGGATTTTATTTGTTCATGGGAAGGTGTAGTTTTACGCTATGTAACCACCGGCTTATGGAAAGTGAATCAAGATTTATTAATCCTTTTACAGATTATGGATTCAAGCGATTATTTGGCACAGAAGCGAATAAAGCGTTGCTAATCGATTTTCTGAATCAATTATTACCCGAAAAGCACCAGATTGCCGATCTACACTACGCTCAAAACGAACATTTTGGCTTAAACGAAAAAGATCGTAAAGCTGTTTTTGACGTATATTGTATCAGTAGAAACGGCGATCGGTTTATTGCCGAATTGCAGCGAGCGCGGCAAGCCTATTTTAAAGATCGAAGTGTTTTTTATGCATCGTTTCCTATTCAGGAGCAAGGACAAACAAACGATTGGAATTTCCAACTGGCGGCTGTTTATACGGTGGCTATCCTAAATTTTACACTGGCTGAAAATCGGGATATGTCTGACGTTGTATCGGTGGTTCAGTTGAAAGACCAGCATGGGCGTGTGTTTTATGACAAGCTAACCTTTATTTATCTGGAAATGCCAAAATTCACTAAATCTATTAGTCAACTGGAGACGCAAGCCGACAAATGGCAATATATCTTCAAAAACCTGGAGCGACTGCGAAAACGGCCTCCTGAAATTAAGGAGCAAATATTTCAGCAGTTATTCGATGCCGCTGAAGTAGCCAAATTCGGCAAAACCGAACGGGCTCGCTATGAGCAAAGTTTAAAACATTATCGAGACCTGAACAACGTATTAGATTATGCCGAACAGGAAGGTCGACAGACTGGATATGAACAAGGTATAGAAGCAGGTCGACAAGTAGGTTTACAGGAGGGTATCAAGGAAGGTATTAAGGAAGGGCTCCAAAAAGGCAGGGAGGAGGGAATGTATGAACAGACCATAAATATTGCCCGGAATGCGTTGGCGGCCGGAATGTCGGTGGCCGATATTGCTAAACTGACCGGTTTGTCGGAACTTGAACTTCAGCAGTTAGCAGCCTCCTAAATGGAGGACATTATGAACCGGCATAATGACTGGTTTAATTAAATGATCGACATTCGGAATCTCACTAAACAATTTGCTTCACACACGGCCGTTCTTGATCTCTCGCTCACCGTTGCGCAGGGCGAAACACTGGTTTTGTTAGGAACAAGCGGATGCGGCAAAACAACTACGCTTAAAATGATCAATCGACTGATTGAGCCTACCAGCGGTTCGATCAGCGTGGGCGGAGTTGATGTAATGAAACAGCCCGCTTTTGAACTCCGACGACGGATTGGGTATGTTATTCAGGATGGAGGATTGTTTCCGCATTATACCGTTGCGGAAGCGATTGCTACTGTACCTAAGTTATTGAGTTGGGAAACTGGAGCCATTCAGGAACGTATCAAAGAGCTTATGGACAAACTCCAGCTTTCCACAACTACCTTGTCGCGGTATCCGGCCGAGTTGAGTGGCGGGCAGCGCCAACGGGTTGGGCTGGCGAGAGCGCTGGCGGTTCGGCCACCTGTTGTCTTGATGGATGAGCCTTTTGGCGCACTTGATCCATTTACACGTCGGCAGGTACGTCGGGAGTTGTTTGGGCTGAATGAACTACGCCAAACAACGGTGGTGCTTGTTACCCATGATGTGAGTGAAGCCCTTGAACTGGCCGATCGTATTGCGCTCATGGATGCCGGTCAGATTGTGCAGGTGGGTACACCCGATGAGTTGCTGAAATCACCGGCTTCAGATTTCGTTCGGGATTTTCTGGACGATAAACCTCACCGATTGCATGGCTGAATTCTTTTCGTTCGTTCGGGAGCATATCGATAAATTGCTGGAGCAAACCCTGACGCATATTGGGCTTACGGCCGTTTCGTTGCTCCTGGCTCTGCTACTAGGCGTGCCATTGGGAATTCTGATTTCGCGTCGACGCCGACTGGCCAGTAGTGTGTTGGGCGTTGCTGGTGTCTTGCAAACTGTACCTAGTGTAGCACTTCTTGGCTTCCTGATTCCAGTACTAGGCATTGGCGTTGGGCCAGCATTGATGGCACTGTTCCTCTATGCGCTTCTGCCAATTATCCGAAACACATATGTGGGTATAGTGGAGGTAGATTCTTCGTTGAAAGAAGCTGCCCGTGGAATCGGTATGACCGATCGTCAGGTGTTAACGAACGTTGTGTTGCCGCTAGCGTTGCCCATGATTTTCGCGGGTGTTCGGACGGCCACAGTCATTAATGTCGGTGTAGCGACGCTGGCAGCCTATGTAGCCGCTGGTGGACTGGGCGAATTTATTTTTAGTGGTATTGCGCTCAGTAATGTGAATATGATGTTGGCGGGAGCAATACCGGCTGCATTGTTAGCCATAGGTTTTGATTTTGCATTAGCCCATTTGCAGCAATTGTCCACGCGGAAACTTCACGTTGGCGCCATGGCTTTTGTCATACTGGTACCATTCTTATCTGCTTCTTACTGGCTACCGATTCAGCGGGACAAACTCGTAGCTGGATTTGCCCATGAATTTTACGGACGGGCCGATGGCTACCCCGGTTTGCAGAAAACGTATGGATTGAACCTGCGTCCACGACTGATCGATCAGAACCTGATGTACGAAGCTATTCACCGAGGGCAGGTCGACATTATTAGTGGCTACTCGACCGATGGGCGAATTAAAGCATTCGACTTGGTGGTTTTGACTGATAATCGACACGCGTTTCCGCCGTACGATGCTGCTCCAGTTGTTCGACAGGCTGCGCTGGAGCGTTTCCCCAACCTAGGTCAAACATTGAATCTGCTGGCTGGGAAATTGCCAGATTCGGTTATGACGGCGCTGAATTATCAGGTCGATTATCAGAAACAGTCACTGGAAGTAGTGGCCCGTAATTTTCTGAAACAGGCTGGCTTGTACAAACTGCCAGGGTCAGTTGAACGCAATGAAACCATTGTGATGGGGTCGAAAGTATTTACGGAGCAATACATTCTGGCCGAGATTTACCGACAGTTGATCGAAGGGCATACGCGATTACGGGTCGTTACCAAAACGGGACTGGGAGGCACCCAAATCTGTTTTGATGCGCTACGGACAGGTGCCATCGATTTTTATCCAGAATATACAGGTACGGGGCTATTGGTGATTCTACAACCTTCGGCCAATACACTAGCGCATCTACCCATGCAGTCTGATTCAATTTATCAGTTCGACCGGCAACAGTTTCAGCAACAGTATCAACTAAACTGGTTGAAACCACTGGGGTTTAACAATAGCTATTGCCTGATGATGCGCCGTGAACAGGTTGATGAGTTGGGTATTAAGACGATTGAGGATTTGACGCACTTCCTGGCAAAAAGATAGAACACAGATTATTATGATGCCGGGCCGACGTCTCGGTTATGATTTACACAGATCTTAACCGAGACGTCGGCCCGGCATCATAATAATCTGTGTTCTATCCTTGTAGCAGCGTCAGCCAGGCTTCTTGTACCTTATTATCAGCCAATAATTTTTTCGCTCGAAGGTGAAGCAAATCAGGTAAGTACTGGCAACCGTAACGCGCTTCCTCAAATAAGTCGTTTAGAATTCCCGATTCCCGATAGGTACTAATTTCATCTGGAGTGGGTAGGGACGAAAAACTGCCCAATTTCCCCAGATCATTGCCCGATAAAATCGCACTGTTGCGAATGGGTGCCGGTAGTTGATCGATGCCAATACCTACTTTGGGACGGGTCACTTCAAAAAGCGCATCGCCCTGCGCTCGTGCGTACCAGTCGGCGCCCATACGACCAATCAGATCAATACGATGAGGATCGACCAGACCGGTTTCGTCGAAAATAGATTCCTGAAAATGAGCCATCACAATCTCACAGATCACCAGATAGCCCGCGCCAGGTAAGTCGGCCTGCTGGTTCATCGGAATAATCTGCCGGACCAGGCATTCGTAGGACGCAGGCGCTTCTGCTACCCGTGGTGGACGAACTCGATCCGAAGGGATAGCTGTAAATCCGCCTTTTTCAAATTCATTGATACCCCTTTCAAACTCAGCACTCGTGAGCGACATCTGTTCAACCATGGCATAATTAACAATGTTGATCACCACTTCGCCTACTTCCTCGAGATTGAGCAAGGTGTGTTTTTTATGCCCGTGTCGATTAATAGTTGGCGTAAAAATCAGCGTCGGCGGGTTGTATCCGGCAATATTGAAAAAACTGAACGGACTCAGGTTGACGTTGCCCATTGCATCAATTGTACTGGCAAACGCAATGGGGCGTGGACCCACAGTGCCGATCATGTACCGGTAAAACTCATTAGGCGCTAAATCGGCGAGGTTGACGGTTTTCATAGTGAGTGTTTTGTTGAGCTGGCTCGGTAAAAAAGTTGTAAGGAGATACCCTCTCCAAATGCCCAACTGGTTCCTGCTACCGGGCCAACTCCGGGTAAATAAATAGGAGCAGGTCGTTCATCATGGCTGGTATAAGGAGCCAGTAGGTTTATCCGGAATTGGATTCGTAAGGCTAACTGATTGGTTAATGGCAGAAAACTACCCATAAAAACTTCACTACCAATAGCAATACGAGTTTGTTGGGGAATGGGTCCGACATAATCGCCGAAATAAGAACCTGCGAAGCGATACACTCCTTCTTCGTTCCAAACGCTCAGCAAGGCGGCAGCTCCGATGCCTATTCTATGCATTCGTCGTTCGTGGCCCAGCTTCAGGTAATACCCGTATCCGGATTGAGTAATCCGATTATTGCGCACCTGAGTATTGCCATTTGACTGAAGCGATATATCGGATTTCGAATGAAAACTGCTAAAGCCTGGGGTGATATGGAGGTATCTATTGGGTTTGTTCAGCGGAAGAATAATACTAGGTTCTACTATGATGGCACTACCAATACCTGTTGAGGACCCAATCAGCGGCCATACATTTTTTAAGAGGTCAATGCCTATGTCGATTTGGCGGCTGGCCGTATCCTGCGCTTTACCGTTACCAGACGAGATAAGCACCAGGAAAATAAGCAGGTATAGTCGTTTCATAGGCTAATGCTTAGTTGAATGCCTGTTTCTGAGGTAGCGGGTCTAAGGAAGCCTCCGTTAAACGAATTTTGTGTGTAGTATATATTGTCAACTTTCCCACGGGTTAGCTGCACATTCCTCAAGGGGTCAGTAGCAGAAGGGTACAAATCGAAAACATAGCCACAGGTGCCGTTTTTGTAATAAAAATTACGTTTGTAATACACCGTAATGGTTTCCAGATGCTTGTCGATAACGAACGCATAGCGGGTGCTATCGGCATTTAAATTTATTGGGAGCTGAAAAATGACATATGGTCCACTTGCTTTGGACGAAAATGGTTGAACTGGTTTACCAGTTGCCCCTATTCCATACAACGTATCAATTTGAAAGGCCGTCTGTGCACTAAGTTGCAGCGTAAGTATTGGCTCATCGCTTGGTCCGCAATCTTCACACGACCAGAAAGCTGTGCAGGCAGCTATAGTAAAAACATAAAAAAGCCATCGTACGGGCATACAGGCAACGGTTTAGAACAGGACTCCAAGTATACTAAAACCGTTGGAAAGATGGCAAAATACTTCCTGCGACTTCGCCAAACTCAATAGTACTACGCTTGTTTCGACCCGTAGCGCGGAACGTGACCTGATCCCCATCGGCGAGGAACGTTCGGATTAACGTTTCGGATAGATGCAGGGGCCGTTCACCATTCCAACTTAATTCAAGTAGTGAACCGTAGCTGCCTGGTGTGTCGCCCGAGATTGTTCCTGTCGCCAGTACATCGCCGATGTTCAGGTTGCATCCGCCAACAGTATGGTGAGCGATCATCTGTGCAAAGCTCCAGTACAGATACTGGGTATTGGTGCGACTTATACAGATTTCGTCGCCATCGACAGGTCGTAGCCAAATCTCCAGATCGAGGTCGAAATGGCCCGGCTCATTGCCTTGTAGATAGGGGAGGGGCGTTGGTTTCTGAGCTGGCCCTGTTATACGGAACGGCTCTAAATCGTCAAACGGAACCACCCAGGCTGACAGACTCGACGCAAAGTTTTTGCCCAGAAATGGCCCAAGCGGTTGGTATTCCCATCGCTGAATATCGCGGGCAGACCAGTCGTTGAATAGTGTAACCCCAAAAATGTAGTCTTCTGCTTCGGCTATTGGAACGGGTTCGCCCAGCGGGTTTGACTTGCCAATGATCAATCCGAGCTCCAGTTCAAAATCCAGCTTCTGCGAAGGGCCGAAAACGGGTTGCTTATCATCGCCTAAAAACTGGCCATTGGGTCGGCGGATAGGTGTACCGGATACCACAATAGACGATGCCCGGCCATGATACGCAACCGGCATATGTCTGTAGTTGGGTAGTAACGGATCACCCGAAGGACGAAACATGCGCCCTACATGTTCGGCATGGTGAATACCCGCGTAGAAATCGGTGTAGTCGCCAATACGGACGGGTAGGTGCATCTGTACCCGCGACTGGTGAATAAACACCTGATCGTGCACTTCAGCAAAAGCGCGGGTATCGTCGGCTAAAAGCTCAGTAAGACGCTGACGAACGGCTAAATGAGTCGGCTTTCCTGAAGCAATGAACTCATTCAATACCGGTTGAGCAAACACGACCGGGTCAATACCCAATTCATCGAAATAGCCCAATAGCCCCACTACTTCCAGATCAAGCACGTAATCGCCGTGTTTGAATCCGACGCGGGGAGAAGCAATGCCGTAACTGAAAATGCCGTACATAACGTAATGCGGGTGGAAACCCGCGCTAAAAAACTACCATTGCGGGTTTCCACCCGCATTACGTTAATCACTAATATTACTATAGATCGAATCCATAATTCGGACGAAATGCTGATAGTCTTCGTCGCTCAGGTCGCCCCAGCCTTTGCGTCGCATGGCCGATACAACGGGTAGCACTTCATGGTATTTCGCTTCTCCGGCTTCGGTCAGATAGACCAGAAACTTTCGCCGATCAGTGTCAGTCATGCGTCGTTCGGTCAGTCCTTTTTGCGAAAGCAGGTCGATAATTCGGGTGACGGTTGGCGCATCTTTGGTCGTCATGTCCGAAATCGTATTCTGGCTGATACCCGGATTTCGATAGAGGTGGTCAATCACAACCCACTGATCGACGGTCAGATCAAATCCGGCATCGTTGAACTGCTTTTGGAGGGCATTCCGAATCTTTTTGATTGTGGTGTCAATCTTAAAAAAATAAGCACGCGTATCAGATGGATGCGTCACGATTTAATGAGTAATGAATAATGTAGGATGTACAATGGCCTGGTTATGAGTCTCTATTTGAATAATAGCTGAGTCGACAGTCCAAAATTATTCATTATCCATCATACATTATTCATTTGCAGGAGTTCTTCCAGGACAGATTCTATTTCTGCCACAGAATGATAAAGCTGTTCATAAGAGTCAATGACGAAATACTGCTCCTGAAAATGGTCGATGATATAAGGCGTTTTGAGTAGCGTTTCGACATCATAAGGCACTCGTTTGGGGACTGGGCTATACAAGCTGTACGTTGTTTCGCCCACCGACGACAAAATTCCACCGCCGTAGATTCGTAGCTCATTTCCTTCCTGAATCAGGCCAAATTCGACCGTGTACCAATATAACCGTGAAATCATGGCAATAGCCTCTTCGCTGTCAATATGATGAAGCGCAATACGGCTCAGAGCCTCCAGAAAATCGCAGAAAGCCTGATTCGACAGCATCGGTACGTGACCGAAGGTGTCGTGAAACATATCGGGCTCGGGTAAGTACTCCAACTGGTCGCGACGGCGAAGCCAGGTCGTTGCCGGGAAATTTCGGTTCGCCATCAACTCAAAAAACTCCCGGTTCGGAATCAGCCCTTCTACAGCACAAACCCGCCAACCCGTCAATGGCTTCAGTCGCGGATTCAAATCCCGTTCAAAATCAGGGATGCAGTCGGCCCGAAAGCCTGTCGCCACAATGCCGTCCAGATAAGCCTGGCTCGCCTTACCGGGCAACTGGGCCATCTGCCGCTCGAACAATAGTCGCCAAACGGCCTGGTCGTCGGGCGTATAGTGGGAATAGGTCTGGTTCATGGTCAATGATAGAATGAGTGAATGAGTGAATGATAGAATAGATAGTGCAAGAATTTATTCACCGCGACGGCGGACCGTTCATTCTATCATTCACTCATTCAAAATTGGTTATAACGTTCCTCGCAGGGCTTGTTCGCGTTCGATGGCTTCGAAGAGGGCTTTGAAGTTGCCTTTCCCGAATGAACGGGCACCCTTGCGCTGGATGATCTCGAAGAAAAGCGTTGGTCGAGGGCAAATTGGTTTGGTGAAAATCTGCAACAGATAACCTTCGTCGTCGCGGTCGGCCAGGATGCCCAGCGGGCGTAGCGTATCAATTTCTTCGTCGATTTTACCGATGCGTTGCGCCAGCTCGTCGTAGTAGGTACTCGGTACGCTCAGAAACTCAACACCCCGATCGCGAAGAGCCAGTATGGTTTCTACGATGTTGTCGGTCGCTACGGCAATGTGCTGCACACCTGGGCCACCATAGAAATCCAGATACTCTTCAATCTGCGACTTTTTCTTCCCTTCGGCGGGCTCATTGATCGGAAATTTGACACGACCGTTGCCATTGCTCATAACCTTGCTCATCAGGGCCGTGTACTCCGTCGAAATATCCTTATCGTCAAACGAAACCAGTTGCTGGAAACCCATCACATCGTGGTAAAAATTCATCCACACGTTCATCTCGTGCCAGCCTACATTGCCAACCATATGGTCAACGTACTTTAGACCAACGTCGTCAGGATGATAGTCGGGTTGCCAGGGTTCATAGCCTGGCAGAAACAGTCCTTTGTAGTCATTTCGCTCCACAAATACATGCAGCGTATCACCATAGGTATGGATACCCGACCGAACCACATAACCGTTATTGTCCTCTTCGCGAGTAGGCTTCATATACGGTTTGGCTCCCCGACGGATGGTTTCGTTAAAGGCGCGGGTAGCATCATCGACCCACAGGGCCACCACTCGAACGCCATCGCCGTGCTGATCGATATGCTGTCCTATTTCGCTGTCGGCATGTAGGGGAGAGGTTAATACCAGCCGAATTTTGCCCTGCTGTACCACATACGATTCGCGGTCGCGGAGACCGGTAGCCAGCCCTGCATGCGCAACAGGCTGAAAGCCAAAGGCCGTCTGAAAATAATGCGCCGATTGACGGGCGTTGCCCACGTACAGCTCAAGATAGTCGGTACCGTTTAGCGGCAAGAAATCCTCCTGAGTGGTAAGTGACGTAGTTTGAGGTTCTACGAGTTCAAGCGTTTCCATAGTTGTTTGTTGATGTTTGTAACGCGGGTGGAAACCCGCGATCTTATATCTAATTCGCGGGTTTCCACCCGCGTTACTCCAGCCACGATTTATAATATTTCCCATCATCAATTTTGAGAGCCTGTTCCGTCAGCATCAGAGGGCGAAATGTATCGACCATGACGGCATATTCCTGCGTTTCTTTCTTGCCAATACTCCGTTCCATAGCACCCGGCGCTGGTCCGTGAGGAATACCACCGGGGTGCAGCGTAATATGTCCCTGGGCGATGTCGTTTCGGCTCATAAAATCACCATCGACGTAATAAATGACTTCGTCGGAATCGATGTTCGAGTGATTGTAGGGGGCTGGTATCGCTAATGGGTGATAGTCGAAGAGCCGGGGTACAAACGAACAGACAACAAACGAATCAGTTTGGAACGTCTGATGAACTGGAGGGGGCTGGTGAACACGGCCTGTAATCGGTTCGAAGTTGAAAATGGAAAACCCGTATGGATAATTGTACCCATCCCAACCCACTACATCGAAGGGGTGCGAAGCGTATACCAGCGAATGGATCGCGCCCTGCTTTTTAATCTTGATCAGAAAGTCGCCCGTTTCATCATGCGTTTCCAGGTCGTGCGGGCGCACGATGTCCCGTTCGCAGAAAGGCGAATGTTCGAGCAGTTGACCAAAATGATTACGATACCGTTTGGGCGTATAGACCGGCGAATGAGATTCGACGAACAGAAGGCGGTTGTCGTTAGTGTCGAACTCAATTTGATAGATCATACCCCGCGGAATAACCAGATAATCGCCGTACTGAAAAGGTATTGTGCCGAGCAGGGTTCGTAATCGGCCCGAGCCCCGATGCACGAAAAGCATCTCGTCCGAATCAGCGTTTTTGTAGAAATAGCTGGTAAGTGATTGTCGGGGAGCCGCTAATCCAAAAATCAAATCGTTGTTAGCCAGTAAAGCAACCCGGCTTTCCAGAAAATCGTCGGCTGGTTCAATGTTGAAGCCTATTAGTTTTCGGGACAGCATGTTTTTCGGGACAGCCAATTTTGGTGTTACGTCGACGCTATCCAGTACGTCGCGCACCATCGTTGGCCGATGAACATGATAGAGCAATGATGACATACCTTCAAAACCAATTGTCCCGAAGAGCTGCTCATAATACAAGCCTTGCCCATTTGGCTTGGCAAACTGCGTATGCCGTTTAGGAGGTATCTGGCCGAGTGTATGGTAGAAAGGCATAGGGTTGATGACGTGTAATTAATTGCTAAGACAACTATTGTTTAGCGTACAATTATAACGACAACTAAAATAAATAGTATATTGTTTAGAAAAATTTCTATTAAACGGTGTTAGGAGAGACAAAATGTATATGACTTAAGTTTAAGCTGTAGCCGATAGCCCTTTTTTCTAACTTTGGGGCGAACTCATTTACTGAGTTATGGCACAGCGAGGCACGGAGTTAAAGGAGATAAACAGAGACTTCTGCAAATCTGGGCATCCGCTATGGCAGTCTGGGCTGTGTAATGACCTTATTTTTACAAGACAACTAACGACTAAAAATGCAACCTACGCTTTTGATTCTGGCGGCTGGAATGGGTAGCCGCTACGGAGGTATCAAACAACTTGATCAGTTTGGGCCAAACGGCGAAACCATCATAGATTACTCATTGTTCGATGCAATTCGTGCTGGTTTCGGCAAGGTTGTATTTATCATCCGGGAGGAACTTCGTCAGGATTTTGAAGAGATTTTTGGCTCGAAGCTGGCTGGTAAGATCGAGGTCGATTATGCTATTCAGGCGCTGGACTCCTATGTACCTGCTGAGGTAGGTCCTGTGAAACGAACTAAACCCTGGGGTACGGGTCATGCGATGCTCTGTGCGAAAAACCACACCCAGACTCCGTTTGCTGTCATTAATGCCGATGATTTTTACGGGCTTGAAGCGTTCCAGCTCATCAGTGATTTTCTGAAAACGGATACGGATGATCAACTTCATGCGATGGTGGGCTACGAAGTGAAGAATACACTTTCCGAAAATGGTTCGGTATCGCGTGGGGTTTGCGAAGTGGCTGAAAACGGCAACCTGATCTCCGTAATTGAACGCACGAAAATTTACGAGACCGAAACTGGGGGAGAGGCAAAGATTGTCTTTGAAGAAGCGGATGGCCTAACGCCACTGTCGCCTGAAACACCGGTGTCGATGAATTTCTGGGGATTCAAGCCGAGTGTGTTTCCGTTGGTACAGCACCAATTTGAAAGCTATGCCATTGCTAACATCAATTCGCCCAAGGCGGAGTTTTATATTCCGACAGTAATGACCAACCTGATTGAATCTGATACGGGACATTGCAAAGTATTTCGCAGTCGGTCGGCCTGGTTTGGGGTAACCTACCCAGAAGATAAGTCAACGGTACAGGCCGCCCTGAAAAAACTGCATGACGATGGCGCTTATCCGGCCAGCCTTTGGTAGAACGGGTAAAAAAACTTCCCGAAAGTTCAGAACTTTCGGGAAGTTAGTCTTCATTATAGTATACGGGTTTATTTCTGTGTCACACGGATCGCAATCCGGCGGTTCTCGGCACGGCCTTCCGGCGTATCGTTCGAGGCCACAGGGTGTTCGGGACCGTAGCCTTCGGCTTCCAGCCGTGATTTGTCAATACCCAGTTTAACTAGCTCACTCATAACTGAATCGGCCCGTTCCTGCGACAGCTTTTTGTTAATAGCGGCACTGCCTGTATTATCCGTATAGCCGCCCAGCTTGATATGCACGTTCGGATATTCTTTCAGGATGGTGGCAATGTTGGTAAGTTGCTCCTGCGATTCAGGGCGAAGCGTAGATTTTCCGGTATCGAACAGGAGCCGGTCGAAGTTGAACCAGGTTGTTTTGTCGACAGGCTTACTCTTGTCTTCAATAAACTGAACGAGTTTATTCTCAACCCCCAGTTCAGGAATATTGAGCTCAATACCCGACGGTAGTTTGCGTTTGAAGAAGGCGCCAAGTTTGGCAGTGGCGTCTTTGAATGCCTGCGCGGCCGAATCCAACGTCACCTCCGCTGAATCGGCTGCTGCACTCATCGTAGAGGATGTACTATCGATAACCGCTTCCGTAGTACTTTCAACGGGTTTCTGGTCCGTATTACATGAGCGGAGAATGAAAAACAAGGCCAGGGCTCCCAGTGCGAGCAACAGCCAGGGAAGCCAGCGATTGCCACCAGACGAAGGCTCATCATCCGTATAAATTGGATCAGGAGCAATCGGGCGCGTAACCGACTCCCGAATTGTCGACGATAAATTATCAGCTTTGCTGGTTAAATTATTGAGAAAGCCTAAACCTGGAATACTCGCCAGGATTGAACCTAGCCCTGATGGAAATTCTGACTCAACATAGTTGGTTTGGCTCTTTAGCAAAGTGGCTAACCCAGGAATGCCCGTATCGTCGTCAGCTATCTTTTGCCCCAATAGGCTGAATAAAACAGGTGCGGCTATATTCATCATCGTGGATGCAGAGGCCTGTTTTACAGCGCTATAAGCTGCTACACCGTTCGTAAGGGCAGTCGCTTTTTCGCCAAAAATGCGTTGGATAAAGCTGGCTCCCATCAACAAGAAATTGCCCGATTGATCGCTATTAGCCAGCAAATGGCTCAGTTGGCCCAAGATGCCCGCAGCAGGTGTAATGACTTCACCCGCTGCCCGATTCGGTGTCATTACTTCGCCAATCAAATCCATAATGGCACTTGTGCCACCTGGCTCAGATGATTTTTGGACTATACCACCCATAATAGCAGATAGGATACCGTCAAAAGCTTTTTTTGTATTTGACTGGCTTTCGCCCAGCATACTGCCTACCTGGCTGATCATTCCATCAGTAAGATAGCTCTTGGCTAATTCTATTAAATTTATGACCATAAGAAAAATAGGTTAATTGTTGATATTCAAATACCTACGTAGTTGGCTATACATATTTAGCTTCCGTCTGATCGCTACGATACGCAGTTAGACGCACTAAGTTTTTTTCGTCACAAGAATGGCTAAGCTTTAGGGCAGATGTTGACTAACATGAAGCTAATACTGACTGAAATTGTAATTTTCAGGCGCAAAAAAACCTGCTGTTTCTGGACAAATCCATAATGCAGCAGGTCTGAGGAGGAGTAGGTAATTGGTTAACTAGTCCGCTCGGGGAATTTTTCAACAATACGTTCGGCTTCTTTGGTAAGTTGAGACGTAATGCGGGACGGATCACCCACGGCGTTTTGAACCGATCCACGCCAGACTAACTGGTGCGTACGGGCATCAACCATATCGACGACCAGCGTACCCGCTTGGTATTTTTCCTGTGTGTATTGAGTACCTCCCCAACCCCACCAGCCAGGACCCCATCCGCGATAGCCCCATCGGCCCCAGCCCATGTAAGGGCCATAAAATGGTGTCGTCGGATTGGCCACAGTACGGGTTTTATTTTCCACAAAGAAATGGTAGCCAATAATTAAATCGGGTTGCGAGGTATTCTCGGTCAAGCCTTTCTGACGCAGCACATCACTCATTGTATTTTCTACACGTTCGGTTGCCAACTGGTTGTAGTAGAGTGGATTTTGTCCAGCTTTTACTCTGAGTCCATCCAGGCAAATGTTTTGTATTTATTGAAATCCGCCCGACTGCTGCTATCCACCGCCACGCGGGGAGAGCAGGCGAAGGAACTGGCTAGTAAGCTAATGACAATCAATAACCGTTTCATAACGCTGTTCATTTAGTATGAACAACAATATAAATGAACGGTTTTTGAAGGGTTTGCTTTTTTAGCCAGTCATACTGTTAGAGAACGGGGTGCTTTTTATGCCACTGTGTGGCGTCCTGATACGCCTTGGCTACAGCCAGCACTTTACCTTCCTCGAAGAGTTGACCCATAAACGTGATACTGGTAGGCATATTTTGCTCGTTAAATCCATTGGGGAGTACTACACACGGATGTCCCGTCAGGTTGGTTAGCGTCAGATTACCACCGGCATAGGCGGGCGACACATACACATCCAGTTTAGCTTCTTTCAACTGAGCGGCCATTTCATTAATAAGCTTTGTGCGGGCACGGTTGGCCTGGATGAATTCGACTGCCGGTACAAAGCGTGATGATCGAAATGAATTCGGCCAGGCATTTTTGTTCTGGCGTGTCAATAAGTCGTCTCGTCCTGAGCGGGTTAGCTCATCGAATGCGGCTGCGGCTTCTACACCCAATAAAAACGAAATTCGGTTGGCTGGCACGCTTGTTGGCAGATCGAAGGGAACCAGTTCAGCCCCCAGGTCACGCAGGGTTTGCAGGGTAAGCGAATCGTTGGCCCGATTGGGGTAATTGCTTTCAAACGCTTTTTTGACGTAGCCAATACGCATGCCTTTTAACGTAGCTAGTGGAGCATACCGAAATGGAGCCGCCATAACCGTTGGGTCGGCTCGGTCGGGGCCATAAATGGCGTTGAAAACCAGCGCGCAATCTTCCACTGAGCGGGTGATTGGCCCAATTTTGTCCATGCTCCAGCTTAACGCCATAGCGCCATGTCGACTAACCCGACCGAATGTTGGCCGAAGACCCGTTGTCCCACAAATCGTTGAAGGCGAAACAATAGAGCCCAGGGTTTCGGTACCAATAGCAAATGGTAATAAACCCGCCGACACGCTGGATGCCGACCCTGCCGACGAACCACTGGAGCCGGTTGCCGAATTCCATGGATTGCGCGTCATGCCCCCATACCATACATCACCCATAGCTAAGGCACCCAATGTCATTTTAGCGCACAGTACGGCGCCAGCCTCTTCGAGTTTTCGGATCACCGTGGCATCCATATCGATTGTCTGGTCTTTGTACGGATTGGCTCCCCAGGTAGTTTTATAGCCTTTGGTAGCTAACAGGTCTTTGGCACCATAAGGAATGCCATGCAATGGTCCCCGATATTTTCCGGCCTTTATCTCCGCATCTGCCCGCTTTGCCTGAGCCATCGCCAGTTCGTCGGTGGTTGTAATCACGCAGTGCAGCTTAGGGTCGTAGGTTTTTAGCCGATTCAAAAAAAACTGCGTAAGCTCAACCGACGTAATCTGTTTGGCGCGAATCAATTGACTCAGTTGCCCAACGGTGTAATACGCCAGCTCATAGCGGTTTTTTGGCAGAGTAACGGTAGTCAGTACCGATGCTTTAAACGACGATGGTCCGGTTGGCATCGTAAACCCTGCTGGTAACGGGTTGAAATACAGTGCCGGAGCTATATCGTTCGGTAAATCGATCTTTCGCAGGGCCTCGTAATTCAATCGGGCATTGTTCAGGTTGTCGAGCATCGAATCGCGTTCGGAGGGCGTAAATTCCAGACCAAAAATTCGGGAAGCTACTTCGACTACATCGGAGGTGATTGGTTTTTTTGGGTCGTCGTTGGTAATGAAAGCTCCCAGCAGAAAGCTACCGGTACAGGCAATAAAAAGGAGGAAACGTTGTTTCATTCGATTGGGCTATTGATGAGTGATAGCCCAAATTACGGCCGAAAGGGCATTAATTCGCGGCAAGGCGCAAAAATTCCTCGTGGAGACGGACAATCTGTGGAAGCAGTAGCTGGCTTTCGTCGTTTTCGAGAATGTAGTCGGCAATCTTCATTCGCTCTTGATCGCTAATCTGACGGGCAATGATATTCAGGATTTCGCTTTCGGGTCGATGCGGATCGCGTTTGCGAATCCGTTCGATACGTAAGGAAACAGGTGCCTGAACCACTACGACTTTGTCGAGCGTGTTGTTGTCGCCAGCGGCTTTCATCAGGGCAGCCTCTTTAATCACATAGGGTTTGCCCATCTGCTGGGTTATCCAGGAGGCTGTATCCGCAAAAACACGAGGGTGAATCACGGCATTAAGTGCAGCCAGCCGTTCAGGACTCCCAAATACCTGCGACGCGACCCAGGCCCGGTTGTAATGCCCCGATACATCATAGGCTTCTGGCCCCAGAACCCGTTTAATATCTGCTTTCAGAATTGGGTCGTGTTCGGTAAGCCATTTGGCACGTTCGTCGGCTTCATATACCGGAATACCTAACGCCCGAAAGACATCACAAACAATGCTTTTGCCGGAGCCTATACCACCCGTAACACCAATCTGAAGAGGAGATTTCATAAAGAGTGAAAGAATAATAGAGTGACTAACTTACTGACGAGCCGCTCTTTCACTCCTTCGCTCTTTCACTCTTTAATTGTGGAGACAGGAGTTCGCCAACTTCAAAACTAACCGCCACGCGGTCGGCGCTGGTGTGCAGGAGTGGATGGCGAAGCTGATTCAACGGAATTTCGTCGTCGTAGTTATCGGAAATACGTTTCCGGGGAATCTTCACCCACAACGTGTCGGGCAATCCCCTGACCAATTTGGCTGGGCCATCAATCTCTATACTTCGGGGAGTCAGGTTGATGACACTAGTCACCACAAAGGGCGGAACCATATGAATGTGCAGACTATCGGCCACCAACTGGACCGTTTTGGTCATTCGCCGATCGAAGTGAACGTCGAGCTTATCCGATACAACGTAATTGACGTGGAGCTTTTTTATATGCTCAGCCAAAGCCGCTGTCAGCAACGACGTATTGATAGCCGTTGCCTGAAGCGGGGATTTTATCGTATAGGTTACCGGTTCAACCCGAAATGGCAACCAGGCATGGCGTAATAATCCCCATCCATCGCTTGATACGTTGACCCGCACCGTCTTCGGCAGGGGCGTTGTGGGTATATACAGCGAATCGTTATAACTGAAGTGTACCGGATAGTCCACATTGAGGGTATAACCCGGCTTGTTGAGCGCACTCAAAAACCAAAACAAAGTCGCTGCTAACAGACAGAGCAGCGCCTTTGTCGGCTGAAATGAGTTGGCATTGGGTGCGTGTGTATTCACAGGAAAATTACTTTTTCTCCTCGGCAGGTTTTACACTGGCTTCGCGGGAAATGGAAGTCCGTTCGAAGACCAGTTTCGTGCCTTTATCAACTTCGAGTGTAACGATGGCTGCTTCTACCGACACAACTTTACCATGCAATCCGCCGATGGTAACCACGGTATCCCCCTTCTTTAGATTATCGATAAATGACTTCTGATCCTTCTGCTTTTTCTGTTGCGGACGGATCATAAAGAAGTAGAAAATGCCGATAATACCCACCCAGAGCAACACATTGTAAATCATGGATGTGTTGGAACCGGCGGCAGCCTGTAATAGTACTGAATGCATAGTTTATTGGTAGGTTAGTTACGATTTTTTAGCAGAGTCAGGTTTGGGATTGACCATCGCTTTAAATTGAAGATCCGTCATGGCAGGCTCTGTGTTGGCAAAGATGGTAACGGTTTTGTTTTGCTGACCCATTTTGCCCCGACTGTTGAAGTGTACCCGCACCGACGACTTTTCGCCCGGCGCAACGGGTTGACGGGGCCATTCGGGTGTAGTACAGCCACAGGAAGCAGTAATATTGTTGATAATCAGTGGGAATTCGCCGGTATTGGTGAAGGTGAAAACGTGATCAACTGTATCCCCTTCGGTTAGCGTGCCGAAATCATAAATACCTTTTTCCTCAAATGAAATCTTAGGCATTTTTTCGGAAGCGATTTCTTTGGAGGCTTCCCCTTGCTTTCGATTGTCGCAGCTTATCTGCCCAAACCCAACGCCAACGGTAATGGCTACAAACAGCCAATTTCTGAGGTGCATAATTAAAAAGTTATCCAAGTCGTAAAGTTATACAGTTATAGAGTTCAATATCGGTAGCTGGGCAACTTTACAACTCTATTATAACTTTACGACTTAGCTATTACGCGTTCTGTTGCTTAATTTGAGCCATCAGCCGATCCACGTCTTCGAGCAAACGTTCGGCTTTTTCGCGGGCGTCGTTCACAACCCGCTGACCTTCATTTTTCGATGAATTTTCCAGTTCGTTTGTTGAGCTTCCTAAATCCTGGAGTAAGGCATTAATCTGCTCTCTGTATTTCGACAACCGGAACGATAGCCGGTCGCGGGTAATTTTTCCTTTATCAGGTGCATACAGTAAGCCAAACAGCGACCCGACGGCAATGCCTGTCAGTAAAAACGTTAAGTCACGACCAATTCTGTTCATTTTACTAAAGTTATAAAGTTGTAGAGTTATAGAGTTTTAGGGTTCTAAGGATGGATTAACCAACCGCAACGGCAGACCGTTTTACAACCTTACAACCGCAACGGCGGACCGTTTTACGACTATATAACTCTATTTATTGTCTAATAAGCCTCGTCCGCTTTTCCGCAAATGCCCGGACGCCTGCAATTTCTCGGAAAGATTGTCCAGGATTCCATTGACAAACTTACCGCTTTTAGGCGTACTATAGGCCTTTGCCAGTTCAATATATTCATTAATCGTTACTTTAACCGGAATGTTTGGAAAACTGAGTAACTCGCAAACCGCCAGTTTCAGGATGATTTTATCGATCATGGCTACCCGTTCCATGTCCCAGTTCTGGAGTTGTTCGGCAAGGAGTTGCTCATACTCAGCATCGTTCTCCAGCGATTTCTGAAACAGCGTATTCAGAAAAAACTCATCCTCTTCCCAGTCGTCGGTCAATGGCTCAAGCTGTAAACCCGTCGCACTTTGCACCGACTTCAACGTACGGATCGCCAACCCCCGGACTACTTCGCTGTTTTCCGTCCAGCTCAGGTCGATTTCGGCCAGGTGATCGCGGATCACGTCATGTTTGAATATAAGAGTCCGTAACACGTATTGTGCCAATGCCTGATCTTCATCGGCTGTATGTGTTTGCTGACTGCAATAGGCCCGGTACGTTTCGTCGGTTTTCAGTGCTTCGCGCAGGGCTTTCCGAACAAACGGCTGATCGTCGGCCCAGGAAATGTTGTGCCGAAGAACCTCATTTTTCAGGGGTTGATGGCTGGCTAAGGCTTGTATAACCGTATTGTCGGCCAAATCTGACTCGAACGGGAATGGCACTTCGTCGGGATCACGGTATGGACGTTCGCGATCAATGCGGGCGGCCCGGCCCAGTTCGGGTAGGAGCAGCATGACCCGCAGGTAATCGTCGTAGATGCCATTGACCTGCGTAATCATCAATTGGGCCATATGCTGCCGATCTTTCTTCGTACGACTTTGGTAAAAGACAAAACCGTCGTTGGCCGCTTTTAATACTTGTCGGGGGGCATCATCGTCCTGAGCAGGCTGGGCCGCTTTGATAGCTTCTTCAAAGAGGGCGCCGGCCAGTTTTCGGTAGCCTTCGAGTTGCCGCTTATTCTGTGGCTCCATCGAGTTTAGGTCGGGTTGGAAGAGATCGTTTATGCCGTCGAGGGCTAGTTGATGATTAGAAAATTGGGCCTGCCGAAGAGCATATAATGCCTGCATGACCTTTATTCGGAGTAGTCGCCTGTTGAGCATCCGCCTAAATCTTAAATTCTACCGATATGATAAAGAACTGAATATGGGTGCAAAAGTACGAATTTTTTAAGCAGGGAGCAAGGGGAAGGGGGGCATGGAGCGAGGAGTACGGAGTTATAATCGCTTATTTATAGATATTATGTATTTATTTGTACCTTTATAGTTAATATAGTTTAAAAATGGGCGTTGCCCTATCTGGTACTGTTAAGTTCTCTTTATAATGATGCATCGATTTCGGGTACTCTTTTTCATTTGCTTATCTTTTGTTGTGAGCTATTGTGCCCAGGCACAGGAAATACTCACAAATACATCAATTCTGAGTATGTATCAGAATAAAGTATCAAGTAGTATCATAGTAGACAAGATAAGGGCTTCCCGTACAAATTTTGATGTTTCGACGGATGGCTTATTACAGTTATTGAATGCGAAGGTGAGTAGTTCTGTTATCGAAGCTATGATGCAGGGAACAAAAATGACTGACATTTTGACCAATGTTGATGTCATTAAACTTACGGATGCTAATATGCCTCGTAAGCTAATGTTCCAAAAGATCAATGGATCCCGCACACAGTTTGATACGTCAACATCTGGATTAATTCAATTGAAAGCGGGTAAGGTACCCGACGCTATTCAGAAAATAATGATGGCTGCTCCCACTGTAAACAATTCAGAATTGATTCCAGCAACAAGCTCTAAATCGGCCCAAAAGGTATCTCCTCAGAAAGCTGAAAATGATATGAAAGGGGTTCGGTGCCGAAGTTGGGTCGATAAATTTACAAAGAAGGATGTTACCGTTTCAAGAGTGATCTTAAGGGGAAGAAAAGCAGGTAACATACTACTTGGTCGGAGTGCATCGACACTTGCAGGTATTGAAGATATGGAAGTGACGCTTCTTTTCCGTCGCGATAACCAGAATACAGTTCTAGTGCTTTATGCGACAAAACCAGGTATTAATAACTTGCTGGTGGAACGAAATAAAACGCTAATGTTTCTGATGGCTGATGATTCTGTCCTGGAATTTAAACCAATTATGGATTCAGAGTATGGAGTTGATTTCGACTATACAGGTTATAATCTGGATTCCAAGCTATGTGTTTACTATAACCTGACCCAGGAACAATTACAGGTCTTAACTAAAAAATTAATTAAGAACTACCGACTGAATACATATAATCGGCATACGCATGACGATACTGTTAACCAATCACGGGCCGAACAAGTCCAGGTTGCGGCTCGTTGTATGTTGGGCGAAATCTCATCTTTACGGGAATAGCTCCCTGTGCCCCGCTCCTTGCTCCCTGCCTCTTTTGCAACTTTTCCGAAGGCTGAGCCGTTAGAAAAAAAAGCTGTTTGGTGACCTGTGAAAGCACTTTCCTACCTTAATAAATACCTCCTTAAATATAAATGGTACCTGATTCTGGGGACGATTTTTACGGCCGTCTCGAATCTGTTTGGCATTTTTCCGGCGCAATTGGTTCGGTATGCCCTCGATCTGGTCCGTGAAACCTTAGATGTATATTACCTCTATGATGGTTCACCTTTACAGTCGGGACTGTACCAGATTTTTGGCGTCAGTATTTTGCTGTTTGGCGTACTGACGCTGGTAATGGCGCTACTGAAAGGTTTCTTCCTATTTCTGGTTCGACAAACGCTTATTGTAATGTCGCGGCATGTGGAGTACGATTTGAAAAATGAAATTTATGACCACTACCAGACGTTACCGCTTAGTTTTTACCGCCAGCACAACACGGGCGATTTGATGGCCCGTATTTCGGAAGATGTGAGTAAAGTGCGGATGTACATCGGACCCAGTATTATGTATGGTCTGAATCTGATCGTGCTGTTTATACTGGTTATCAGTTATATGGTCAGCATCAACGCCCGCCTGTCTTTGTATGTGCTTTTGCCCTTGCCCGTTTTGTCGGTGGCTATCTATCTGGTTAACAACATAATTATCCAGCGGTCTGAGGAGATTCAGCGAAGTCTGTCGCGGTTGTCTACCTATGTGCAGGAAGCGTTTTCAGGTATCCGGGTCTTGAAATCGTTTGTGCAGGAAGACAATTCGGCTGCTAAATTTGAGATAGAAAGCGACGAATACCGAGCTAAATCATTGGGCCTGACGCGCGTCGATTCTTTGTTTTTTCCGATGGTCGCCATACTGGTCGGGCTAAGTAACGTACTGGTCATTTATGTGGGTGGCCAGGAGATAATAGCAGGACAACTGACGCCCGGCAATATCACCGAATTTATCCTCTACGTGAATATGCTGACCTGGCCGGTGATGGCGCTCGGCTGGACAACCAGTCAAACCCAACGGGCAGCGGCTTCACAACAACGCATTAATGAGTTCCTGAACATCAAAACTGACATTGTGTCGCAGAAAAATATTGAGCATACGATTCAGGGCGAGATTGAGTTCAAAAATGTCCGGTTTGTCTATCCTGATTCGGGTATTACGGCCATCAAAGATTTCTCCATGCACGTCCGGGCGGGCGAAACGGTGGCTATTCTAGGTACAACCGGGTCGGGTAAGAGTACGCTGGCCAACCTGCTTACGCGTATGTACGACGTGACGTTTGGCGAAATCAAGATTGATGGCATTCCAATTAAAGACTATAACCTGACGTCGTTACGCGGGCAGATGGGCTATGTGCCGCAGGACGTATTCCTGTTTTCGGAAACCATCAGCAACAACGTTCGCTTCGGTAAACCCGATTTGCCACAAGATCGGGTAGAACAGGCGCTACGCGATGCCGATCTATACCAGAATGTAATTGATTTCCCCGAGCAGTTCGATACCCGCGTGGGCGAACGGGGTGTTACGCTCTCGGGTGGACAAAAGCAACGACTAAGTATTGCCCGAGCTATTGCCCGCGACCCTAAAATCCTGATTTTGGACGATTGCCTGTCGGCGGTAGATACCAACACAGAAAATATCATCCTGAACAACCTCCAGCGGATCATGGCTGACCGTACATCGGTAGTCATCTCACACCGGGTTTCATCCGCCAAACTTGCCGACCACATTATCATGTTCGACGATGGCGAAATCATTGAGCAGGGCACGCATGAGGACCTTTTAGCGCTGAACGGTGCGTATCGTGAACTCTACGAAAAACAGTTACAGACAGAAGAGGTTTAATAAGACAGTTTTTGGTTTCCAGTTTACAGTCAGGCGGAGATAGTTTAGTATCTTCGCCTGATTCGTTTTAGTAGCTGTTTAAACCAATCCCAGCGCCATAACCTGATGCCGGTGGCGGTCGATGTGGAAGCGGAGGAACTGGAAGCGCTGTGGGATGTCTAAGGGGCCTGAGAGAACGTGCGGATGGATAATGGTTTCTACATCCGCATTATCTAAAGCGTTGGCCAGATCGGTCAGAGGTTGTTGCAGGCTGGCCAGCGCCGATAGCCAGAACGCCAGCGAACCGCCCATACGGGGAGCGGCAATAGCCGGTACCTGCTCTTTTTCGCGCCAGGTTCGCGCTACAATTTCGTCGGCCGTTAAGCCTTTGTTAGTCAGTTCGCCTTCCCAAATGGGTTTGCCTGCTTTTTTGGCGTGATAGGCCCGCCACATGCCCCAGATACCCCCGTGTTCGGCCCAATATAAATGTTCGGTATTATCCACAGCATTCCATACATCGGTTGATGGTTTCCACTGAGCCTGTTCTTCAGTCAGTTTACCCACTTCGGCTATGTATCGGTTTCGAGCTGCTGCCACTTCGTCTAAAAGCTGGTCAAGTTGAGGCATTGGTAGGGGGAATTATGTTTATGCCCCAAGGTACTCAATCATAAAAAAACTCCCTAAGCTGGTGCGTATCGATTTAGCAAAAGGTAGTGCTTCCCCGCCGTGCCACGGTTCCATACCTTGGCACGATTTAGTTATTGACAATACACAACACTTCGACCAGTACCTTGCCGGGGGCTTCGACGTAAAAGGACATGGTGCCGCGACCATTGTAATTGCGAGGCTCTTTACCTACCTCAATACCATCGACCTTCATTTGCTGGTAGAGCGCCATAACTTGCTCAGGTGTATCCTGTACAAAACCAACGTGAAAATCAGTAGGGTAGTGGGGCGTTTCGGTTTTTGAAAAGTTACTGATCGACAATATAAATCCGTTCGGATCTTCCAGAATGGCGATGACGTTGTCGCCTTTTAGCTCTTGACATTGAAAACCAAAATACGTTTCAAAAAACGCTTTGGTCTGTACGACATCGGGTACAGCCAGGTTTAGATGTTTAAGTGACATTTGTACGTAATAAAGTGGTAGAAGTTAGATTAATTACACTGTAAACTAAGTTTTCTTGTATTTTAGGTTTTCAGGATTGACCTTCACATACTGGCTGTTCATGGTATCTCTGGCTTTGTCCACCGTGAACTGCCAGTGAATCTTGACCTGCTTCTGATTGC